>NZ_JBFUBX010000002.1:644005-925129 GCF_056405535.1 Cellulomonas sp. P1_G12_2
TGGTCCCGGGCCTTCTCGCGTCCCGTCCCGCGCCTAGAGTCGGAGGCATGAGCCTGCCGGTCGTCCTGGTGCACGGGCTGCGGACGTCTCGCACGATGTGGCGCGCGCAGGTGCGGGCGCTCGAACGGGTGGGCCGACAGGCGATCGCCGTGGACCTCCCGGGTCACGGCACCCGGATCGGTGAGCCGTTCACCCTGGACTCGGCGGTGGACACGGTCGCGCGGGCGATCGACGGCGTCGGTGGCCGGGCGTTCGTCGTCGGACTCTCGCTCGGCGGGTACGTGGCGATCCGGCACGCCGCCCGGCACCCCGACCAGGTGGCCGGCCTCGTGGCCGCGTCCTGCAGCACGCAGCCGCACCGGGTGCTGCTGGCGGGGTGGTCGGTCGGCGCCCAGGGCATCGCCCGGCTGCCGGACCGAGGTGCGCGCCTCAACCAGTTCTTCGTCGACCGCGTCCTGCCGCTCGAGGGCGCCACGGACGTCGCGGCGGGGGGCTTCGCGCTGGACGCCACGCGGGAGGTCCTGCGCGAGATGATGGTGGCGACGCCGCTGGAGGACCTCGCGCGGATCGAGGCGCCGGTCTGGCTGGTCAACGGGGCGTTCGACCACTTCCGCGGCGAGGAGCGACGGTTCCTGGCCGCGTGCCGCGACGGACGGCTCGTCGTGGTGCCGCGGGCGACGCACCTGGTGAGCCTCGTGGCGCCGGCGCGGTTCACCCGCGTGCTGCTCGAGGCGGTCGACGAGGTCGAGCAGCGCGAGCGTGCGGGTCGCGCCGCAGTCAGGCGTTGAGCGACCAGGCTCGTACGCCCCCGACGATCCCCGCCTGGTTGGGCACGACGACGACGTCGTCGCCGAGCCGGGCGAGCGTCGTGGCGGTGACCTGCCGGGCGTTCCCGCCGCCGAGGTAGAGCCGGTCCCAGACGAACACGGGGCGGAAGCCCTCGACCACGCGGCGCACCCGCCGGGACCAGAGGCCGTCACCGAGCCGGGCTCGCTCGACCTGCCCGATGTACGCGTCGTACGTGGTACCCCACCGGACGGGTGCGTGCGAGAGCTCCAGGTGCGGCGCGAGGACGCCACCGTCGAACAGCGCGGTCCCCAGCCCGGTGCCGAGGGTGAGGACCAGCTCGATGCCCGTCCCGGAGATGACCCCGGCGCCGTGCACCTCCGCGTCGTTGAGGACGAGCGTGGGCAGACCGAGGCGCTCCTGCACGGCCGCCCGGATGTCGTAGCCGGCCCACGCCGTGAACAGGTCCGGGTCGACCGCGGTGCGAGGGCCGGCGCGGGTGACGTAGTGCGGGGTCGCGACGACGACGCCGTGCCGGATCATCCCCGGCATCCCGACGGTGACGCGGTCCGCGGCCGGCAGCCCGGCGGCGATGTCCGCGATCGTGGCCACGAGGCGCTCCGGCGGGAGCGGGTACGGCGTCGGCACCCGCACGGCGGGGGCGTGCAGCGTGCCCGCGGCGTCGAGGACCGACGCCTTGATCCCTCCGCCACCACAGTCGACGGCGAGGGTGAACGGGTTGCTGGACACGGGCCCACGCTAGCGCCGAGTACCGTGTGGGCCCGTGAGCGAACGCCTGGACCCCGCCGAGTCACCCGCCGAGCCGCCCGCCGTGCGGTTGCGACTGGACCTCGCCTACGACGGGACGGGGTTCGCCGGCTGGGCCATCCAGCCGGACCTGCGGACCGTCCAGGGTGTCCTGGAGGCCGCCCTGGGGACCGTCCTGCGCACCGACGGCCCACCGCGCGTGACGGTGGCCGGGCGCACCGACTCGGGCGTGCACGCACGCGGTCAGGTGGCGCACGTCGACGTCCCCGCCGGGCTCATCGAGAAGTCGCGCGGCCGGTCGCGGCGCCCGGTCGACGAGGTGCTGCTCACCCGGCTCGGCGGCATCCTTCCCTCGGACCTGGTCGTGCACGCACTGAGGCGCGCGCCGGACGGCTTCGACGCGCGGTTCTCGGCCTTGAGCCGGCGCTACACCTACCGGATCTGCGACGACTCCGCGCGGCGTGACCCGCTGTCCCGCACGCACGTGCTGTGGCACCGTCGCGCCCTGGACGTCGACGCCATGGCGGCGGCCGCGAAGCCGCTGGTCGGTCGGCACGACTTCGCGTCGTACTGCAAGCCACGGCCCGGGGCGACGACGATCCGGACGCTCGAGGCGTTCGCGTGGTCGAGGCCGGTCGACGGGCCGGACGCAGGACTCGTCGTCGCCACGGTGCGGGCGGACGCGTTCTGCCACTCGATGGTGCGCTCGCTCGTGGGCGCCAGCCTGGCGGTGGGCGAGGGGCGGCAGGCATCCGGCTGGCCCGCCGAGCTGCTCGCCGCCCGGCGCCGCGGGGTGGGGGTGCACGTGGTGGCCGCGCACGGGCTCATGCTCGACGAGGTGAGCTATCCCGCCGACGACGAGCTGGCGGCGCGGGCGGTCCTGACCCGTGCGCGACGGGCGGCCGAGGACCTGCAGCACCCGCCGGGCGCGGGCGACTGCTGCGGCTGAGCGGGCTCAGACCTCGTCGGTGGTTGGTCGGAGTGACGCTCCGCGCCCCTCACCCTCCGCGGCGCTCCAGGTCAGTCGTCGACGTCGTCGCGGTACCGGCGGTCGTCGACGTACTCCTCCTCGATGAGGTGCACGGCGGCCTCCTCGGCGCTCGCGGCGCCCCCAGAGATGCCGGCGTCGATGGCGAACCCGTCGGTGCCGCCGGCCTCGACGGCGCCGTCGTCCTCGATGAGCCGGCCGGCGCGGAACTCCTCGCGCTCGGGACGCGGCCGCGCCTCCCAGACCTCGGGCTCCTCCTGGCCGATGCGCTGGTCGATCGTCTCGCGGTGCGCCTCCTCCCACGCCGTCTCGCCGTAGTGGTTGGCGCGCGGCCGCAGCGGGACCGTGTAGCCCTCATCGAGGAGGTCCTCGACGCCGCGGTCCATCAGCGTGTCCTCGCTGGACAGCTGGTCGGTGTCGCCCTCGCTGTCGAGCTCGGGGTCGGGACTGGTGCCGGAGGTGTCGCTCATGTTCCGACGATAGACCGCGGACCCGCGCTCGGCAGCGAGGCTGTGCGCCGTGCCACAGGCAATGAGATGGGCCGTCGACCGGGCGGCAGGGACACTGGGCGCATGGGCCACCTCGACATCGGCGGCATCGGGTACTTCCTGCCCGACGGACGCCCCCTCCTCGACGACGTGTCGTTCCGCGTCGCCGACGGCGCGCGCGTCGCGCTCGTCGGACCCAACGGCGCGGGCAAGACGACGCTCCTGCGGATCATCGCCGGGGACGAGGCGCCGCACGCGGGATCGATCGGGCGCAGCGGTGGCCTCGGGATCATGCGCCAGGACATCGGCCGCATCGACGACGACCGGTCGATCCGCGACCTGCTCGCCTCGCTCGCGGCGCCCGCCGTCCGGGACGCCGCGGTCGAGCTCGCGGCGGCGGAGCTGGCGATCATGGAGACCGACGACGAGCCGGCGCAGATGAGGTACGCCCAGGCGCTCGTGGACTGGGCCGACGTCGGCGGCTACGAGGCCGAGGCGGGCTGGGACCGGGTGACCGACGCCGTCCTGTCCATCCCGTTCGACGCCGCCCAGCACCGCGAGGTGCGCACCCTGTCCGGCGGCGAGCAGAAGAGGCTCGTCCTGGAGGCGCTGCTGCGCGGCCCCGACGAGGTGCTGCTGCTCGACGAGCCGGACAACGCGCTCGACGTGCCGACCAAGCGGTGGCTGGAGGACAGGCTGCGGGCGTCGAACAAGACCGTGCTGTTCGTCAGCCACGACCGCGAGATGCTCGCCCGCGTGGCCACGCAGGTGGCGACCCTCGAGCCCGGCGTCATGGGGGCCGCGGTCTGGGTGCACGGCGGCGGGTTCGCGTCCTACCACCAGGCGCGCGAGGACCGACGCTCACGGCTCGAGGAGCTGCTGCGGCGCTGGGAGGAGGAGCACGCGAAGCTCAAGGAGCTCGTGCTCACGCTGCGCACGAAGGCCGCGTTCAACGACGGGCTGGCGTCCCGCTACGCCGCCGCGCAGACGCGGCTGCGCAAGTTCGAGGAGGCCGGCCCGCCGACGCTGCTGGCCCGCGAGCAGAACGTCAAGGTCCGGCTCCGCGGGGGCCGCACCGCCAAGCGCGCGGTGGTCGCGACCGGTCTCGAGCTCACCGGGCTCATGCACCCGTTCGACCTGGAGGTCTGGTTCGGCGAACGGGTGGCCGTCCTCGGGTCCAACGGGTCGGGCAAGTCGCACTTCCTGCGGCTGCTCGCCGCCGGCGGCAGCGACCCGTCACCCGAGCACGAACCGGCAGACGACCTCCCTGTCGAGCCCGTGCGGCACACCGGCAGGGTCGTCCTGGGCCCGCGTGTGCGACCGGGCTGGTTCGCGCAGAACCACGGGCACCCCGAGCTGGTCGGGCGGACGCTGCTGGAGATCCTGCACCGCGGCGAGGGTCACCGCGCGGGGCTCGGGCGCGAGCAGGCCAGCAAGGCGCTCGACCGGTACGAGCTCGTGTCCGCCGCGGAGCAGCGCTACGAGACGCTCTCCGGCGGTCAGCAGGCGCGCCTGCAGATCCTGCTGCTCGAGCTCGGGGGAGCGACGCTGCTGCTGCTCGACGAGCCGACCGACAACCTCGACCTGCACTCCGCCGAGGCGCTGGAGACCGGGCTGGCGGCGTTCGAGGGGACGGTGCTGGCGGTGACGCACGACCGCTGGTTCACGCGCACGTTCGACCGGTTTCTCGTGTTCGGCGCGGACGGGGACGTGGTCGAGACGCCCGAGCCGGTGTGGGACGCCGGCCGGGTGGACCGGGTGCGCTGAGCCTTCGACAAGCAGGCTCAGACCAGCAGCAGGACCGCGAGCGCGGCCATCACCACGGCGATGACGACGTCGAGCACCTGCCAGGCGCGCGGGCGGGCGAACACCGGCCGCAGGTAGGTGGCCCCGAAGCCGAGCGCGGTGAACCACACGACGCTGGCGGTGACCGCCCCGGCACCGAACACCCAGGCCCCGGGGTCGTGCTGGTGAGCCAGCGAACCGAGGAGCACCACGGTGTCCAGGTAGACGTGCGGGTTGAGGAACGTGAGCGCGAGGCAGGTCGACACGACGGCACCGAGCGCGGCGGGGCCGTCACCCGCGGGGTCGAGCCGCTCCGGTCGGCGGGCTCGCAGCGCGGCGCCCACGGCCAGCACGAGCAGGAACGCGGCACCCGCGTACCTCGTGACCGCCAGCACCACCGGGTGGTCGGTCACGAGCGCCCCGAGGCCCGCGATCCCCGCGGTGATCAGCAGCGCGTCCGCGACGGCGCACACCGCCACGACGGGCAGCACGTGCTCGCGCCGGATGCCCTGGCGGAGCACGAAGGCGTTCTGGGCGCCGATCGCGACGATGAGGGACAGGCCCGTCAGGAAGCCCGAGAGGGCAGCGGTGGTCACAGGACGACGGTAGGAACCGACGATGGTGAAGTCCAGTTCAGGTTGCTGGAGAACCGTTAGGATCATTCATGTGGCGTTCGACGCGGACCAGCTGAGCGCCCTCGCGGCCGTCGTGCACGAGGGCAGCTTCGACGCGGCCGCACGGCGCCTGCACGTGACCCCGTCGGCCGTCAGCCAGCGGATCAAGGCCCTCGAGCAGCAGGTGGGCCGCGTGCTGGTGCTGCGCACGCGTCCATGCCGGCCCACCGAGGACGGCGAGGTGCTCGTGCGCCTGGCCGGTCAGGTGGAGCTCCTGGGGCGTGATGCGATGGGTCTGCTGGTACCGGCACCGGGAGGCTCCCGGGCCCGGCCGGCCACGCGCCGGCTCCCCGTAGCCGTCAACGACGACTCGATGTCCACGTGGTTCCCCGCCGCGGTCGCCGACCTGCCCGCCGACGTCCTGCTCGACCTGCGGCGCGAGGACCAGGACCTGTCCGCCGACCTGCTGCGCGACGGCACGGTGATGGCCGCGGTCACCGCCGACCCGCGCGCGGTGCAGGGCTGCCGGGTCCGCCGACTGGGCGCGATGCGGTACCTCGCCGTCGCGGCACCGGACCGGCGGGAGCGCTGGTTCGCCGACGGGCTCGGGGCGGAGGCGTTCGCGGCGGCCCCTCTGCTCGCGTTCAACAGGGAGGATGGCCTGCAGGAACGCTTCGTCGCGTCGGTCGTCGGCCGGCGCACGGTCACCCCACGGGTGCACTACGTGCCGTCGCAGTCGGCGTTCGTGGGGCTGGTCGAGGCCGGGCTCGGGTGGGGGATGGTGCCGGAGGTGGCCGCGGCCGAGCGGATCGCCGCCGGTGCCCTGGTGGAGATCCGGGCCGGTCGCCACCTCGACGTCCCGCTCTACTGGCAGCACTGGGCGCTGCGCACGCCGACGCTCGACGACCTGACCGAACGGGTCGTCCAGGCCGCGTCGGCGGCCCTGCGGCCGGTGCGACGCCACGGGCCGCCCGCCACCGCGGGGCGGGAGGGGTGACGCGTTTTGACCCTCCGGCGGCACGGCGGCTACCCTGGTGTCTCGTTGTGCGTCCCCGTTCCGGCGGCTGCTAGTGCCCTCTCAGCACTCAGCACCGAGCCAGAGCGGCAGGGCTGGTGCGTTCCCGCTCGCCGCCCGGAAGCCGACGGAAGCATGCATCGGCGGACCCGCACCCTGCGGAGCTCCGCCCCGACAAGATTCGCAACGAAACGAAGGCTGACGACCGTGCGCACGTACACACCGAAGCCCGGCGACGTCGAGCGGACCTGGCACATCATCGACGCGAACGATGTCGTCCTGGGTCGCCTGGCCACACATGTGGCCACGTTGCTGCGCGGCAAGCACAAGGCAACCTTTGCCCCCCACGTCGACGGCGGTGACTTCGTCATCGTCATCAACGCGAGCAAGGTGGCACTGACCGGCAACAAGCGCGAGAACAAGCTCGCGTACCGCCACTCGGGCTACCCGGGTGGTCTGCGCGCCGTGGCCTACTCCGATCTTCTGGAGAAGCACCCCGAGCGCGCGATCGAGAAGGCTGTCCGCGGCATGCTCCCCAAGAGCTCCCTCGCGCGTCAGCAGCTCACCAAGCTCAAGGTCTACGCCGGTGCGGAGCACCCGCACGCGGCGCAGCAGCCGAAGCCCTTCGAGATCACCCAGGTCTCTCAGCAGGCGTGAGCCGGCTGAGTACAGAGAACAAGGACGCGAGGACACCAGTGGCAGAGACCACGGTCGACATCGACCTCGAGGGCGATGACACCCCCACCAGCTACACCTCCGAGACGGCTGCCCCGACGGGCCGCGGTCAGAGCATCACGGCACCGGCGAACGCACTCGGCCGTCGCAAGGAGGCCATCGCGCGCGTGCGCCTGGTCCCCGGCACCGGTCAGTGGAAGGTCAACGGGCGCACGCTCGAGGACTACTTCCCGAACAAGGTGCACCAGCAGCTCGTGAACTCCCCGTTCAAGCTCGTCGACGTCGAGGGTCGCTTCGACGTCGTCGCGCGCATCACCGGCGGCGGCGTGAGCGGCCAGGCCGGCGCGCTGCGCCTGGGCATCGCCCGTGCGCTGAACGCGATCGACGAGGAGCACAACCGCCCGGCCCTCAAGAAGGCCGGCTTCCTGACCCGCGACGCCCGCGTCGTGGAGCGCAAGAAGGCCGGTCTCAAGAAGGCCCGCAAGGCACCGCAGTACTCGAAGCGCTGATCGACGCACTTCGGCCCGATGGCCCTGCTGGTCTCACGACCAGCGGGGCCATCGGCATGTCTGCGACCATCAGCGAGGGCGGACGCGCGGGGCATGCATCAGCAGCGCCGTGCCGCCAGGACGAAGGAGTCTGACCATGGGCCGACTGTTCGGGACCGACGGCGTGCGTGGGCTCGCCAACCGGGACGTGACCGCCGAGCTCGCGCTCGACCTGTCGGTCGCGGCCGCGCACGTGCTGGGTTCGCTCGGCCAGTTCGAGGGGCACCGGCCCCGCGCGATCGTCGGGCGTGACAGCCGTGCGTCGGGGGAGTTCCTCGCCGCCGCCGTGTCCGCCGGGCTCGCCTCGGCCGGCGTCGACGTCAACAACGTGGGCGTGCTGCCGACGCCGGCCGTCGCGTTCCTCACCGCCGAGCTCGGTGTCGACATCGGCGTGGTGCTCTCCGCGTCGCACAACCCCATGCCCGACAACGGGATCAAGTTCCTGGCGCGCGGCGGGCACAAGCTGGACGACGAGCTCGAGGCCGCCATCGAGGCGCGCATGGGCGAGCACTGGGAGCGGCCGCTCGGCGGTGACGTCGGGCGCATCCGCGTCGACACCGGACGCGCGGGCGAGCAGTACATCGAGCACCTCGTCGGCACCATCGACGTCCCCCTGACGGGCCTGCGCATCGCGGTCGACTGCGCGAACGGCGCCGCGAGCGAGGTCGGACCGGCGACGCTCCGGGCGGCCGGTGCCGACGTCGTCGTCATCAACGCCTCGCCCGACGGGCGCAACATCAACGAGAAGTGCGGCTCGACGCACCCCGAGCAGCTGCAGGCCGCGGTCGTGGCCTCGGAGGCGGACCTCGGGGTCGCGTTCGACGGGGACGCGGACCGGTGCCTGGCCGTCGACGCCGCGGGCAACCTGGTGGACGGCGACCAGATCATGGGCATCCTCGCGATCGCCATGCGTGACCGGGGTGACCTGGTGGCGGACACCCTCGTCACCACCGTGATGAGCAACCTGGGGCTCAAGATCGCGATGAGCGAGGCGGGGATCGCCACGATCGACACCGCGGTCGGCGACCGCTACGTGCTCGAGGCGATGCGCGCCGGGAACTACTCCCTCGGCGGCGAGCAGTCCGGTCACATCATCATGGCGGCGCACGCGACCACCGGGGACGGCGTCCTGACCGCCCTGCAGCTGGCTGCCCGCGTGGCGGCGACCGGGGCGACCATCGCCGACCTGGCGGGCGTGGTCCGGCGGCTGCCGCAGACGCTGGTGAACGTTCCCGGTGTCGACAAGCGGCGTGCCGGGACCGACGAGCGGCTCCTCGACGCGGTGCGTTCCGCCGAGGAGGGTCTCGGCCGGACCGGGCGCGTGCTGCTGCGGTCGTCGGGCACCGAGGACCTCGTCCGCGTGATGGTCGAGGCCGGCACGCAGTCCGAGGCGGACCGCGTCGCGCGCGAGCTCGCCGACGTCGTCCAGCACCGGCTGGCCCTCTAGTGCCGTCCGGGCCCGAGTGGGACCAGGCGCTGCGCGACGTCGCGCTCTGGATCATCGAGTCGGGCACGCGCTCGCCCGAGGGGGTGGCGCCCATCGTGCAGGCCGGGCACCCGGCCCTGCGTGCGGTGTCGACGCCGTACGACGGCCAGCTGTCCGACGAGGAGCTCGCCGTGCTCGTCGACGTCATGCACCGGACGATGCGCGCGGCCCCCGGGGTCGGCCTCGCGGCGCCGCAGCTCGGTCTGCCGTTGGCCCTCGCCGTGCTCGAGGACCCGGGCTCCATCTCGCCGGAGCACGCGGAGGTCCGGGAGCGGGAACCGCTGCCGTTCCGCGTGCTGGTGAACCCGCGGTACACGCCGCTGGACGAGGAGCGCGTCTCGTTCTACGAGGGGTGCCTCAGCGTCGTCGGCTACCAGGCGGTGGTTCCCCGCGCGCGGCGCGTGCACCTGACGGGAGCGGACGAGCGCGGCACCGCGGTCGACGAGATCGTCGAGGGCTGGTCCGCGCGGATCGTGCAGCACGAGACCGACCACCTCGGCGGGACGCTGTACCTGGATCGCGCGGAGCTGCGCTCGCTCGCCGCGACGGACGAGTTCGGTGCCCGGTGGTCGGCCGAACCCAGTCCCGAGGCGGCCGCCCGCGCCCTCTCGTTCCCCCTGGCCTGAACAAGGTCCTGAGGGAGGACCCCGGGTCCGACCCCGGGTGGAATCGGGGCTGCACCAGGGATGAACCGGGGGTCACCCCTATGTCATCCAGGCATCGACGCGCCTTACCGTGGAGCACGACACCGGACGGATCGACCGACGGTGCACGACGCAGGAGCTGATGTCACGTGCTGGAGGGGTGGGCCCTGGCCCTCGTAGGTTCCCCGTGGATCTTCGTCGTGCTCTACCTGTTCGCCACGATCGACGGCTTCTTCCCCCCGATCCCGAGCGAGTCCATCGTGATCGCCCTGTCGGTGGTCTCGATGGCCGAGGGCACGCCCAACCTGGCGTTGATCATGCTCGTAGCAGCCGCCGGCGCGTGGACAGGTGACCAGATCGCCTACCAGATCGGTACCAAGGTCAAGGTGCGGGAGCTGCGACTGCTCCGCACCACCCGCGGGCGGGCGGCCGTCGACTGGGCGGAGAGCGCCCTGGCCAACCGCGGCGCCGCCTTCATCATCGCCGCTCGCTACATCCCGGTGGGCCGCGTGGCCGTCAACATGACGGCGGGTGCCGTCAAGTACAACCGCCGCCGGTTCATGGGGCTCACCGCCATCGCGGCCGTCACGTGGGGCGCCTACTCGTCGCTCATCGGCATCGGCGCGGGCGCCTGGTTGCACAACCACACGATGGTCGCCGTGGTCGTCGGGGTGGTCGGTGGCCTGGTGATCGGGGTAATCGTCGACTGGATCCTGCGCAGGTTCACCGGGCCTCGCACCATCGCCCCGGCGCCGCCGGCAGCGCTCCGACCGGCCGTCGAGGACACCGAGCGGGAGACCGAGACCGCCCCTCCGGTCACAGGACGCTCACGATCCGACCCCGCCGCCTAACGATCCGGTCTCACCCGGTCATTTGCCCCATGACTGTGCTTACTCTCTGACTGTGCCGACGTCGCTGTCGGCGCTCCCGCGCCTGTCGACACCCCCGGGGGTGTGCACCGGCGTGGGCAGAGCAGGCAGGGGGCGAGATGAACGCGCGCGCGCGGTGGGCCATCGGCCTCGTGCTGCCTGCCGCCCTCGTCGCGGGGCTGGCGTCGTCGTGCAGCGCGCCCGACCCCGCGCCCGACGCCCCGACCGCCGTCGTCGCCCCCGCCGCGGACTGCCTGTCCGCGCGGGTGCTCGCCGACCTGGGTCTGGTCGCGGTCGGGGAGTCGGCCGAGACCGGCACACCGCACGCCGACGCCCCTGAGGTGGGGCGCGTCCCCGACGACTTCCGGGCCGCCAGCGTCGTCGTCTGCTCGCCGGGGGGCACCCTGCACGACTCGTCCGGGACGTGGGTGGCGCTCACCGCGAGCTGGCGTGAGGGCGACCTCGACCCGCTCGTCGCGGCGCTGCGACGCGCCTCGGCACCCCAGGGCGGCACCTGCAGCACCGCCGCGGTCGTCCCCCCGGCGCTGTGGCTCGTCGACGCCCTCGGCCGGGCCATCCGGCCGGTGTGGCCGACGGACCGGTGCGGCTCCCCGCAGCGGGCGGTGGCTGACGCGCTCGACGCCCTCCAGGAGACCGACAGCGAGCAGTACCCGGTGCGGCTCATCGCGCCCGCGGACGGGGCCACGACCAGCCCCTGAGCTAGAGCTTGCGGAGCCGGACCCGCTCCACCGAGTGGTCGCGTCCCTTGGTCAGCACCAGGGTCGCCCTGCTGCGGGTGGGCAGGATGTTCTGCACGAGGTTGGGCTCGTTGATGGAGTCCCAGATCTCCTCGGCGAGCTCGATCGCCTCGAGGTCGCTCAGCGCCGCGTACCGGTGGAAGTACGACTCCGGCCGGGCGAACGCGGTCTGCCGGAGTGCCAGGAAGCGGTCCACGTACCAGCGGCGGACGTCGCTGGTACGCGCGTCGACGTAGATCGAGAAGTCGAAGAAGTCGCTGACCGCGAGGTTCGAGGTGCCCTCGGCGGTGGRCCGGGCGGGCTGCAGGACGTTGAGGCCCTCCACGATGAGCACGTCGGGGCGGTTCACCACGATCTCGCGCCCCGGGAGGATGTCGTAGGTCAGGTGGTCGTACACGGGCACGCGGACCTCGGGGCGACCGGCCTTGACCTTGGACACGAACCGCAGGAGCGCCCGGCGGTCGTACGACTCCGGGAAGCCCTTGCGGTCCATCAGCCCGCGACGCTCCAGCTCGGCGTTGGGGTAGAGGAAGCCGTCGGTGGTGATCAGCTGGACCCGCGGGGTCGCAGGCCACCGGGCGAGGAGCTCGCGCAGCAGGCGAGCGGTGGTCGACTTCCCGACCGCCACGGAGCCGGCCACGCCGATGACGAACGGGGTGCCGCCGACGTCCTCGCGCAGGAACGTGCTGGATGCCGCGTGCAGGCCGCGGGTCGCCTCGATGTGCAGGTCGAGCAGGCGGGAGATCGGCCGGTAGATGGCGTCGACCTCGGCCAGGTCGATCGGGTCGCCGAGACCGGCGAGGCGCTCGACGTCCGCGTCCGTCAGGGGCAGCGGGGTGGACGCGGAGAGCCGCGTCCAGGCGTCGCGGTCCAGGTCGACGTAGGGCGTGGCCGGGGTCAGCGACGGTGGCACGGGGACGATTGTGCCTGAGCGGGGAGGAGGAGGCGCACCCAGGGACCCCCGTGAGCCCCGGTAGACTCCCCGCCATGTGTGGAATCGTCGGTTACGTCGGTAGCCAGGTAGCCAGCGATCATCCGCTGGACGTCGTGCTGGAGGGCCTGCGGAGGCTCGAGTACCGCGGGTACGACTCGGCGGGCGTCGCGCTCGTGAGTCCGGACGGGAGGCTCTCGACCGCGAAGAAGGCCGGCAAGCTGGCCAACCTCGTCGAGGAGCTCGACCTGCGTCCGCTCCCGGTCTCGACCGCCGCGATCGGGCACACCCGGTGGGCGACGCACGGCGGCCCGACCGACGTGAACGCGCACCCGCACGTGGCCGGCAAGCTCGCGGTGATCCACAACGGCATCGTGGAGAACTTCGCCTCCCTCAAGGCCGGGTTGGTGGCCGACGGCGTCGAGTTCCTCTCGGAGACCGACACCGAGGTCGCCGCGCAGCTCATCGCGCGCGCCTACGAGTCGACCGGGAACCTCACCCAGGCGATGACCGAGGTCGCCCGCTCGCTGCACGGCACGTTCACGCTGCTGGCCGTGCACGAGGACGCCCCCGACGTCGTGGTGGGCGCCCGGCACGACTCCCCGCTGGTCGTCGGGATCGGCGAGGGCGAGAACTTCCTGGGCTCCGACGTGGCGGCGTTCATCTCGCACACGCGGGAAGCCCTCGAGCTGGGCCAGGACCAGGTGGTGACCATCACGCCGGACACCGTCACGGTCACCGGCTTCGACGGGCTGCCCGCGCAGGCGCGCCGGTACACCGTCGACTGGGACGCCGCCGCCGCCGAGAAGGGTGGCTTCGCCTCGTTCATGGACAAGGAGATCCACGACCAGCCGCACGCCGTCGCGGACACCCTCCTGGGCCGGACCGACGCGCACGGACGCCTGGTCCTCGACGAGGTGCGGATCGACGAGTCGGTGCTCCGGTCGGTCGACAAGATCATCGTCGTCGCGTGCGGCACCGCCGCGTACGCCGGGCACGTGGCCAAGTACGCGATCGAGCACTGGTGCCGGATCCCCGTCGAGGTCGAGCTGGCGCACGAGTTCCGCTACCGCGACCCGGTGGTCAACGAGCGGACGCTCGTGGTCGCCGTGTCGCAGTCCGGCGAGACCATGGACACGCTCATGGCCGTCCGGCACGCGCGCGAGCAGGGCGCCAAGGTGCTGGCGCTGGTGAACACGCACGGCTCGACCATCCCGCGTGAGGCGGACGCGGTCCTCTACACGCACGCCGGCCCGGAGATCGCGGTGGCGTCCACCAAGGCGTTCCTCGCGCAGATCACCGCCGCGTACCTGCTGGGCCTGTACCTGGCGCAGCTGCGGGGCAACAAGTACGCCGACGAGGTGGGGGAGATCCTCTCCGAGCTGCGTGCCATGCCGGACAAGATCCAGCAGGTGCTCGACCGGGCGGACCGTGTGCGACAGACCGCGCGGTCGATGGTGGACACGACCTCGGTCCTGTTCCTGGGCCGGCACGTCGGCTTCCCGGTCGCCATGGAGGGCGCGCTCAAGCTCAAGGAGCTCGCGTACATCCACGCCGAGGGGTTCGCTGCCGGGGAGCTCAAGCACGGCCCGATCGCGCTGATCGAGGAGGGGCAGCCGGTGTTCGTCATCGTGCCCTCGCCGCGGGGCCGCGACTCGCTGCACTCCAAGGTGGTCTCCAACATCCAGGAGATCCGCGCGCGTGGTGCACGCACGCTCGTCATCGCGGAGGACGGCGACACGGACGTGCTGCCGTACGCGGACGAGGTGTTCTACGTGCCGCAGTCGCCGACCCTGCTCGCGCCGCTGCTGACCGTGGTGCCGCTGCAGCTGTTCGCGTGCGAGCTGGCCACCGCCAAGGGGCTCGACGTGGACCAGCCGCGCAACCTCGCGAAGTCCGTCACGGTCGAGTGACGACCGCGTGAGCGTCGCGTGATCATCGGCGTCGGGATCGACGTCGTCGACGTCGCGCGGTTCGTCGACACCCTGCACCGGGTGCCGGCGCTGCGCGACCGGCTGTTCACGCCCGAGGAGCGCCAGATGCCGGAGACCTCGTTGGCCGCGCGGTTCGCGGCCAAGGAGGCGATCGCCAAGGCGCTCGGCGCACCGGCGGGGATGAGCTGGCAGGACGCGACCGTGCGGCGGACCGCGGGCGCCCAGCCGGTGGTCGAGGTGGTCGGCACGGTCGCCGCCGCGGCGGCCGCGCTCGGCGTGGACCGGTTCCACCTGTCCATCTCCCACGACGCGGGCATCGCCTCCGCCGTGGTCGTCGCCGAGCGCGACTGACGCTCAGCGCAGCGCGGGGGCGACCTCGTTCTCGAACAGCTCGATGCCGGAGCGGTCGTAGGCGGCCTCCGAGAAGTAGGTGATCGCGTAGGTCATGCCGAGCTTCTCCAAGGCCTGCAGCTTCTCGACGATCTGCTCCGGCGTGCCCACCAGGGTGCCGTTGCGGAAGTCCTCCGCGACCTCGGCCGCCTTGGCGGGGACGGTGTTGCTCAGGTGCTCCTCGACCCAGGCGATGCGGTCGTCGACCTCGGCCTGCGTGGACCCGATGACCACGTTGTAGTTGGCGGACCGGGTGATCTCCTCGAACGGCCGGCCGATGGCCTCGCAGTGCCCGCGCAGGATCTCGGACTTGTGCGCGAAGGCCTCAGGGGTCCCCGCGAAGTTGGTGTACTGCGCGTGCTCGGCCGCGATGCGGAGCGTCTTCTTCTCGCCTCCGCCGGCGATCCACAGGGGAGGGCCGTCCACCTGGAGGGGGAGCGGGGACAGCTGCGCGCCGTCGACCTTGTAGTGCTCGCCGTCGAGGGTCGCGGTGCCGTTGGTCCACATCTGCTTGAAGATCTGGACGCCCTCGTCGAGCATCGCGATCCGGGTGCCGGCGGACGGGAAGCCGTAGCCGTACGCGAGCCACTCGTGCTCGTACCAGCCGGCGCCGATGCCCATCTCGACGCGACCGCCCGAGATGATGTCCGCCGTGGTGGCCACCTTGGCCAGGTAGGCGGGGTTCCGGTAGGCCATGCAGGTGCACATCTGGCCCAGCCGGACGCGGCTGGTGGTGGCGGCGAACGCGTTGATGAGGCTCCACGCCTCGTGGGTGGCCTCGCCGTTCGGCTCGGGGACCGAGTGGAAGTGGTCGTAGACCCAGATCGAGTCGTAGGTGTCGCCCTGGTCGGCGTGCGTGGCCAGGCCGCTCATGGTCTGCCAGTGGTCGCGGGGGTCGATGCCGGTGAGGTCCTGCCGCCAGCCCTGAGGGATGAAGAGTCCGAAGCGCATGCTCGGCACGTTACCTGCGCATCGGCCGCGGTGCCGGGGGATCGCTCGAATCGATCCGATCGGACAGCCGCCCGCCTGACCCGCCAGGATGGGAGGCGTGCTGCAGACCTGGACCTCCGCGCAGGTACGTGCCGCCGAGGAGCCCCTGCTGGCTGCCGGCGTCCCGTTGATGGAGCGGGCCGCGTTCGCCCTGCACGTCCACGTGGTCGCGGCTCTGCGCGAGCTGCGCGGCACCGTGGCGGGCGCGCGGGTGGTGGTGCTGGTCGGCTCCGGCAACAACGGGGGCGACGCCCTGTACGCCGGGGCGCTGCTCGCCCGGCGGGGCGTGGAGGTCCGGGCGGTGCTCACCGGCGCGCGCGCGCACGAGGGCGGGCTGGACGCGTTGCTCAGGGCGGGGGGACGGGTGCTGCGCCTCGAGGACGCTCCTGAGGCGGCATCGGGCGCCGACGTGCTGCTGGACGGCGTGCTCGGCATCGGCACCGACGGGTCCGGGCTGCGCGGGGCAGCGGGCGACCTGGTCGAGGCGATCGTGGCGCGGGGCCGGCCGTACGTCGTGGCGGTGGACGTGCCGTCGGGCCTCGGCGTCGACGACGGACGCCGCGAGGGCGTGGTCCTCGACGCCGACCTCACGGTGACGTTCGGCGCCGCCAAGCCCGGGCTCCTGCTGCCGCCCGGCGCGCGCGCCACGGGACGGGTCGAGCTGGTCGACCTCGGTCTGCGGCTGGGCGGCGCCCCCGAGGTGGTCCGGCTCGAGCCGGCCGACGTCGCCGACCTCTGGCCCGTGCCGGCGGCCGATGCGCACAAGTACACGCGGGGCGTCCTCGGGGTCGTCGCGGGGTCGCGGGCCTACCAGGGGGCCGCGGTGCTGACGACGGGTGCGGCGGTCCGGGCCGGTGTCGGGATGGTGCGGTACCTGGGCGACGCCGGGGACGCGGTCGTGGCGGCACACCCGGAAGTGGTCGTCGGCCACGGACGCGTGCAGGCGTGGGTGTTCGGGCCGGGCGTCTCCCCGGACGACGCGGGGCAGCGACGTCGCATCGAGTACGCGTTCGAGCACGTGCTGGAGCGCGGGGAGGCGGCGGTGGTCGACGCCGGCGCCCTGGAGCTGCTCCCGCCGCACGTGGGACCGCACGCGGTACTCACGCCGCACGCGGGCGAGCTGGCGCGCGTGCTCAGCCAACGGGGCGAGGACGTCGACCGGCGCGCCGTCGAGGCCGAGCCGCTGCGGTGGGCGCGCCGGGCCCACGAGCTCACGGGGGCCACGGTGCTGCTCAAGGGTCCGGTGACCGTCGTCGCGGGGGCGCAGGGGGCGGTCTACGCCCAGGCGGACGCCCCCGCGTGGCTGGCGACGGCGGGCGCCGGCGACGTGCTGGCCGGCCTGCTGGGCGCCCTGCTGGCGGGCCGGGTGGACGACGTGCACGACGACCCCTCGCTCGCCGCGGCGCTCGCGGCCACGGCCGCGCTCGTGCACGGTCGGGCGGCTCACCGCGCCACCCCGGGCGGGCCGGTCTCGGCACGTGCGGTGGCCGACGCCCTGCCCGGCACGATCGCCGAGCTGCTCCACGCATGACCCTCGCCCCCGATCTCCGCGCCCGCGTGGACGCCCTGCTGGCGAGCGGTCCCCGGCGGCTCCTCGGCATCGTCGGGGCGCCCGGCGCCGGGAAGTCGACCGTGGCCGCGCAGGTGGTCGCCGCGGTCGGTGGCACCGCCGTCGCCGTGCCGATGGACGGGTTCCACCTGGCGCAGACCGAGCTCGAGCGGATCGGCCGCGCGGACCGCAAGGGAGCGCCGGACACGTTCGACGCGGACGGCTTCGTCGCGCTGCTCACCCGCCTGCGGGACCCGGCGCGGACGGTCTACGCACCCGAGTACCGCCGCGACCTGCGCAACCCGGTGGCGGGCGCGATCGCGGTCCCGCCTGAGGCTCGGCTGGTGGTGGTCGAGGGGAACTACCTGCTGCTCGACGACCACGGGTTCGGTCCGGTGGCGGGCCTGCTCGACGAGACGTGGTTCCTGGCGCCCGACGACGGCCTCCGGCTGGACCGGCTGGTGGCGCGGCACGAGGCGTTCGGCAAGTCCGCGGAGGTCGCCCGCGCCTGGTCGCACGGTCCCGACGAGCGCAACGCCCGCCTCGTCGCGGCGACCGCCGGGCGGGCCGACCTGATCGTCCGTCCCGCCTGACGGACGGTGCGAGACTGGTCGCCGTGAGCTACCCCGCACGCGCTGTCGTCGATCTCGCGGCCGTCCGCGCCAACGTCCGGTCACTGGCCGCCCACGCACCGACCGCCCAGGTCATGGCCGTCGTCAAGGCCGACGGCTACGGGCACGGGCTCCTGCCGACCGCCACGGCGGCCCTGGCCGGAGGCGCGACCTGGCTCGGTGCCGCGCAGGTGGACGAGGCCCTGGCGCTGCGGCGCGGGGGGATCGCCCACGCGCGGGTGCTCACCTGGCTGTACGCACCCGGAGCCCCCTTGCGCGAGGCCGTCGACGCCGACATCGACATCTCGGTCTCCGCACCGTGGGCCCTGGCCGAGCTCGCCGCCGCCGCGCGAGCCGCGGGCCGGACCGCGCGAGCCCACCTCAAGGTCGACACCGGCCTCGGCCGGAACGGACTGACGCCGGGCGACCTGGCCGAGCTCCTGCCCGAGGTCCTGCGCCTTCGGGCGGAGGGTGCCGTCGAGGTGGTCGGGCTGTGGAGCCACTTCGCGTTCGCCGACGAGCCCGAGCACCCGACCGTCAAGCTCCAGGCCGAGGTGTTCGCGGAGACCCTCGAGACGGTCGAGGGCGCCGGCCTCACCCTCGAGGTCCGGCACCTGGCCAACTCGGCGGCCACGCTGACCACGCCCGCCGCGCACTACGACCTGGTGCGTCCGGGGATCGCCGTCTACGGCCTCTCGCCGGTGGCGCAGCTCGGGGGACCCGACGACTTCGGGCTCGTGCCCGCGATGACGCTGGAGGCCGAGCTCGCGAACGTCAAGCACGTCCCTGCCGGGCAGGGCGTCTCGTACGCGCACCTGTACGAGACGCCGACGGACACCGTGCTCGGCCTGGTGCCCCTCGGGTACGCCGACGGCATCCCGCGGCACGCGTCCGGCACTCAGGAGCGGCCCGGCGGACCCGTGCGGGTGGGCGGTCGCACGCTCGGCGTGGCGGGCCGGGTCTGCATGGACCAGGTCGTGCTGGACCTCGGACCGGGCGCCACGGAGCAGGCGGGGGACCGCGTCGAGCTGTTCGGCACCGGACGCGACGGCGGACCGACCGCGGAGGACTGGGCGCGCGTCGCGGGGACCATCTCGTACGAGATCGTCACCCGGGTCGGTGCGAGCGTGCCGCGCGTGCACGTCGACAGCGAGCTCCCGGCATGACCGCGGTGACCGTCCGGCTCCCCGATGCCGACGCCACCCGCGCGTACGGACGCGCGCTCGCGGGCGTGCTCCGGGCGGGCGACCTGGTGGTGCTCACCGGCGATCTCGGGGCGGGCAAGACGACCCTGACGCAGGGGATCGGCGCCGGTCTGCACGTGCGGGGGCAGGTGGCGTCGCCGACGTTCATCATCGCGCGGGAGCACCCGCCGGTCGCGCGCGAGGACGGCTCGACCGGACCGACGCTCGTGCACGTCGACGCCTACCGGCTGGGTTCGCTGGAGGAGGTGGACGCGCTCGACCTCGACGCCGGCCTGGACGAGGCCGTGACCGTGGTCGAGTGGGGCGAGGGGTGGGTCGAGTCGCTCGCGCAGGACCGCCTCGAGGTCACCCTGCAGCGGCCGCGCGGCGGAGCTCTTCCCGACGACCTCGACGACGCGGACGCGGGCGAGCGCGTGGTCACCGTGCGGGCCGTCGGTGCGCGGTGGGCGGACGTCGCGCTGCCCGACGCCGACCCGGTGGCAGGCTGACGTCGTGCCCGTCCTCGCGCTCGACACGTCCGCAGCCGTCGCGGTGGCCCTGACCGACGATGCCGGGGTGGTGCTCGCCGCCCGGTCCGACGCGCAGCAGCGGCACCACGCCGAGCTGCTGGCCCCGATGATCGCCGACGTCCTCGCGGAGGCCGGTGTGGACCGCCGCGAGCTCTCCTCGGTCGTCGTCGGCACCGGACCCGCCCCCTTCACCGGGCTGCGCGTGGGGCTGGTCACGGCCCGCACGCTCGCGCTCGCCCTCGGCATCCCCGTGCACGGCGTCCCGAGCCTCGACGCGGTCGCACTCCAGGCGTCCCGCGTGCTGCCGTCCGGCACGGACGTCCTCGTCGCCACCGACGCCCGGCGCCGCGAGGTGTACTGGGCGCTGTACCGGCTGGTCGAGCCCGGAGTGATCGAGGCGCTGGCGGGCCCCGAGGTCGCCGCAGCCGTCGACGTCGCCGCCGACCCGCGCACGGCCGGCGCGGTGGCGATCGGCCGCGGTGCCGTGCTCTACCCGGACGTCCTGCGCGGTGGACCGACGACCGGGTTGCTCGATCCCGACCCCGCGGAGCTCGCGCGGCTGGCCCTGACCCGGACGGCGGCGGGCGAGGAGCTCGGCACCGAGCCGCTCTACCTGCGCCGTCCCGACGCGGTGCCGCAGGCGGCGCGCAAGCGCGTGCTCGGATGACCGAGCAGCCGGGCGACGTCGTCGTCCGCGCCCTGCGCCCGGCGGACCTGCCGGCCCTCGTGCGCATGGAGGTCGAGCTCTTCGAGGCGGCCGCGTGGTCGCCCGAGAGCCTCGCCTCCGAGATCGGCGGGACGGGGCGCTGGTACGTGGGCGTGGTCGTCGACGGGGCGCTGGTGGGGTACGCGGGACTGTGGTTCGACGGGTTCGACGCGCAGGTGATGACGATCGGCACGGACGCACGGTTCCAGGGGCGCGGGCTGGGGCGACGGATGCTGGAGAACCTGCTGGACCGCGCCCGGACGCTCGGTGCGGCCGTCGTGCTCCTCGAGGTGCGCGTGGACAACGACCCCGCCATCCACCTGTACGAGAGCGTCGGTTTCGAGAAGCTCGGGATGCGCCGGGCGTACTACCAGCCGGGCAACATCGACGCGTGGACGATGCGTCTGGTGCTGCGCCGGGACGAGGGAGGACCGGCATGACGAGGGACGCGGTCATCGTGGACGCCGAGACGCTCGCGGCGGCACTGGCGGGCGACGAGCCACCCGTGCTGCTCGACGTGCGCTGGGCGCTGGGCCAGACGGACGGTCACGAGCAGTACCTGTCGGGCCACCTGCCCGGCGCGGTCTTCGTGGACCTGGACACCGAGCTGGCCGCACCGCCGACTCCGCAGGACGGCCGGCACCCGCTGCCCGATCTCGCCGCGTTCGAGGCGGCGGCGCGGCGCTGGGGCGTCTCGGGCGATCGGCCGGTCGTGGCGTACGACGCGGTGGGCGGCACGTCCGCGGCGCGCGTCTGGTGGCTGCTGCGCTGGGCCGGCCTCCGGGACGTGCGGCTGCTGGACGGCGGGCTCGCGGCGTGGACCGCGGCAGGGCTCGCGCTCGAGGCCGGATCGGTGACGCCGGAGCCGGGCGACGTGGTGCTGGTTCCCGGTGCGCTGCCGACGATCGACGCCGACGGGGCCGCCGCCTGGACCGGCTCCCTGCTCGATGCCCGCGCGGCCGAGCGGTACGCCGGAGAGGTCGAGCCCGTCGACCCGCGTGCGGGCCACATCCCGGGGGCGATCTCGGTGCCGACCGCCGGGAACGTGGGCGCCGACGGCACGTTCCTGCCCGACGACGAGCTGCGCGCACGGTTCGCGGGGATCGACGGACCGATCGCCGTGTACTGCGGGTCCGGGGTGACCGCCGCGCACGAGGTCGCCGCGCTCGCCTCGGTCGGCGTCGAGGCGGCGCTGTACCCGGGCTCGTGGTCGCAGTGGTCGAACGACCCCGCGCGCCCGGTGGAGACGGGGAAGGCCGCGCCCCCCGTCTAGGGGATCGCGGCCTCCGGTGTCCGGTCAGACGGTCAGGGACGCCTGCGTGTAGGAGAGGCGCTCGGCGCGCGGGTAGTGCGTACCGGCACCCTGGACGTGCCCGACGTTGACGACGAGGAGCGACTTCCAGCCGTTCTCCGCGAAGAACTCGGCGTCGATGCCCTGGGCGTCCATGCCGCCCATGGGGCCGGCGGCCAGGCCCGCGGCGCGCAGGCCGACGATCAGGTAGCCGGCCTGGATGAGGGCGTTCATGCGGGCCATCGACTCGCGCTGCTCGGGCTGGCCCTCGAGCGCGTCGGCGAGCGCGGCCATGTGCGGCGCGAGCGTCGGGATGTGCGCGTGGAAGCCGGTGTCGGCGGCGAGCACGAGCGAGACGGGGGCCTCGAGCACGCGGTCGCGGTTGCCCTCGTTCATGTGGGCCGCGAGGCGCCGGCGGGCGTCCGGGGTGCGGACCACGAGCAGGCGCAGGGGGATGGTGTTCAGGGCGGTGGGGCCCCACTTGACCAGGTCGTACACCGCGGCGATCTGCTCGTCGCTGATCTCGTCGGGGGTGAACGCGGCGGCGGTGCGGGCCTCGCGGAACAGGAGGTCCGCGACGTCGTCGCCGACGGCCAGACCGGAGGTGGGGAAGTCGAGGCCGTCCAGGACGGTGGAGTCAGTGGTCATGCACGGTTGAAGCGTCAACTACCTGCGGTTGTTCCGGGCGACGGTGTGGCGGTCGTCACCACGTCGCGGCCACCTATCCTGGTCCGCATGGCTGACCCCCTCGTGCTCGGGATCGAGACGTCCTGCGACGAGACCGGCGTGGCCCTGGTGCGTGGCTACGACCTCCTCGTCGACGCCGTCGCCAGCTCGGTGGACGAGCACGCGCGGTTCGGCGGGATCATCCCGGAGATCGCGTCGCGCGCGCACCTCGAGGCCATGGTGCCGACGATCGAGCGGGCGCTGGCCACGGCGGACGTCTCGCTCGGCGCGGTGGACGCCATCGCGGTGACGGCCGGCCCCGGCCTGGTCGGACCCCTGACCGTGGGAGCCTCGGCCGCCAAGGCGCTCGCGCTCGCCCTGGACAAGCCGCTGTACGGCGTCAACCACGTGATCGGGCACGCCGTCGTGGACGAGCTGGTCGACGGCGCCTTCCCCGAGCGCGTCATGGCGCTCGTCGTCTCGGGCGGCCACTCGTCGCTGCTGCTGCTCGACGACACCGTGCACGTCACCGAGCTCGGCTCGACGCTGGACGACGCGGCGGGGGAGGCGTTCGACAAGGTCGGTCGTCTGCTCGGCCTGCCGTACCCGGGCGGCCCGCACATCGACCGGCTGGCCCGCGAGGGGAACCCGACCGCGATCCGCTTCCCGCGGGGGCTCACCGCCGCCAAGGACCAGGCCGCGCACGCCGCCGACTTCTCGTTCTCCGGCCTGAAGACCGCCGTCGCCCGCTGGGTGGAGGCCCGGCAGGACGCGGGCGAGCAGGTGCCGCTCCCCGATGTCGCGGCGTCGTTCGCGGAGGCCGTCGCCGACGTGCTGACCGCCAAGACGATCGCCGCCTGCCGGGCGCACGGCGTGGACACCCTGGTGGTCGGCGGCGGGTTCTCCGCTAACTCCCAGCTGCGGGACATGGCCGCGAAGCGCTGCGCGGAGGCCGGCATCGAGCTGCGCATCCCGCCCATCCGCTACTGCACCGACAACGGAGCGATGATCGCCGCGCTCGGCTCGGCGGTGGTGCGGCGCGGGCTGCCGCCGTCGTCGCTGGACCTGCCCGTCGACTCCTCGATGCCGCTCACCCAGGTACTGGTCTGAGGACCTTCTGCTCTGTCGCGCCACGACGCTCCGGCGTGCCATCAGGGGAAGGGGTCCCGCGCCGCGGGGCGCCGGACCGGAGGCGGTGGGTGCGGTGCGAGGTGCGCGAGTCCTGGTGGCGGTGGCCTCGGCGGCGGTGCTGGCGGGCTGCGTCACGGTGAACCAGCAGCAGGCCGGTCCCGGCATGATGCACGGAGGTGGGCCGGGTGTGTTCCGCTCGACGTGCACCCCGACCGTCGACCCCTCGGGTTCCACCGTCGCGGTCATGCTCGGCGACGGAGGCATGGTCCGCAGGATGCACGGCAGCGGCGCGATGCTCCGGGTCGTGCCCGCGTCGGTCGAGGCGGGAGAGGTGACGCTGGTCGCCCGGAACATGGGCCGGCGGACCCACGAGCTCGTCGTCCTGCCGCTGGCCCCCGGCGCGTCCGTCGGTGAGCGGCCGCAGGGCGTCGACGGCTCCGTGGACGAGACCGGCAGCCTGGGTGAGGCGTCGGCGCCGTGTGCCGAGGGGGCCGGCGACGGCCTGCCCTCCGGAGCCGTCGGATGGGTCACGCTCGACCTCCCCGCCGGACGGTACGAGGTCGTCTGCAACCTGCCGCACCACTACGCCGCGGGCATGGCCGACGAGCTCGTCGTCACCGACGCGAGCTAGGCGGTCGTCGTCGACGGCGCGCGGCGCGGGTTGCGCGTACCGGTCGGCCGGCTCCACACCCGCCACACGCGGGCGCCCAGCAGGAACGGCACCGTGAACACGACGGCGTAGAACACGAGCGCCTGCCACGTGAAGGTGGTGCCCGCCGACACGCCGCCCTCGGTGCTGGTGAAGACGGCCGTCGCGCCCAGGAACTCACGCTCGATCGTCCCGCCGCCCAGCTGATCGAGCGTGTCGAGCGTCCCGAAGGTGTACGCCATGACCAGGTAGACGACCGCGCCGACGGCGAGGCCTCCCCAGACGGCCCCGGTGTTCCAGCGCGGGACGGGCCGGCCCAGCTCGGTGAGGTAGCCGTCCGCGAGCACCCGCGGGTGGCCCAGGTCCGCGACTGCCTGCCGCATGCCCACCTCGGACGCGGCGGCGGTGAGCTCGGTGCGGAGCTCGCGCACGACCGTCTTGTGCTTCGGGAAGTCCTGCATGGCCCAGTCGAACCGCAGGAGGTAGCGCTCGCGGACGAGGGCGTCGCGCAGGGAGGTGCTCATGAGGACTCCTTCGTGGTGGCACGGGCGAGCAGACCGTCGACCGTGAGGGCCAGCTGCTGCCACGCCCGGGCGGTGCTCCAGAGCTGCTCCGCGCCGGTGTCGGTGGGCAGGTAGTACTTGCGGGCGGGGCCCGCGCTGGAGGCGACGAGGCGCGACGAGATCTGGCCGTCGCGCTCGAGGCGGTTGAGCACCGGGTACAGCGTCCCGGCGCCGAGGTCGTCGAGGCCGGCCTCGTGCAGGCGGGTGACCAGCTCGTACCCGTAGGACTCGCGCTCGGTGAGGAGCGCGAGCACGAGCATCGGGAGCACGCCCTTGAGGAGCTGGGGATCGCGGGGCTCGTCCATGACGCCCACGCTATGCCTAGTAGTAGGTATTGACAAGTAGTGGGCGTGGCCCAGTTCTGCTAGAGCGGGCGACCGGCCTTGAGCTCGGCGACGAGGGAGCGCACGACGGCGTCGAGCTCACCGGCGTGACGCCGGGCGACCGCGCGCTGACGCTGGTACGACGCGCCACGGCGCAGGATGACGCGCACCTGCTCGAGCTCGGCGGCGCAGCCGAGGCGCTCGGCGACGGGGGCCAGCTCGACCAGCCAGCGGCCGATCGCGTCCGTGACCAGCTCCTCGTCACCGGCCGCGTTCGTGATGATGATGGCGTCCATGCCGTACCGCGCGGAGCGCCACTTGTTCTCCTGGGCGAACCACGGCGGCAGCGTCGGCAGGCTCTCCCCGCGGTCCAGCATCGAGGAGAAGTGCTCCACGAAGCAGTGGGTCAGCGCGGAGATCGCGGCGACCTCCAGGAGGTTCGAGGCGCCGTCGGCGATCCGCATCTCCAGCGTGCCGAACCGCGGCGACGGGCGGACGTCCCACCGGATCTCGTCGAACTGGTCGATGACGCCGGTGTGCATCATGTCGCCCACGTACTGCTCGAGCTGCGACCACTCCTCGAAGGCGAACGGCAGGCCCGCGGTCGGCAGCTGCTGGAACAGCAGGGCGCGGTTGGACGCGTAGCCGGTGTCCTTGCCACCCCAGAACGGGGACGACGCCGACAGCGACAGGATGTGCCCGAAGACGCCGAGCATCGCGTGCGCGATGGGCAGCACCTTGTCCCGGTCCTCGATGCCGACGTGCACGTGCACCCCGTAGATGAGCATCTGCCGGCCCCACCACTGCGTCCGGTCGATGAGGGTCGCGTACCGCTGCTTGTCGGTGACCTTCTGCTGCGCCCAGTTGGCGAACGGGTGCGTCGCGCCACCCATGAGCTCGATGCGCAGCGGGGACGCGGCCGCCTCGACCTCGTCGAGGGCCTGCTGCAGGTCGGCCGTCGCCTCCGCGATCGTGCGGCACTTGCCCGAGCGGATCTCCACGGTGTTGAGCAGCAGCTCCTGCGTGATGAGGGGGTGCTCGGAGCCGTCGGCGGGCCGGACGGCCGCCAGGATGGCCTCCGCGGCCTGGCGCAGGTCCCCGGAGTCGGCGTCGACGAGGGCGACCTCCCACTCGATCCCGACGCTCGACCGCTCGGAGTGCGCGAACGGCACCCGCACCGGCACGGCCATCAGACGGGCTCCACCACGAGCACCTGCTGGCTGCCCGCGACGCGCGTGAGGATGATCGTCCCCGTCGCGCTGCCGCGCAGGTCCAGCTGCCGGCGGAGCTGCTCCGGCACCACGGCCGTCCCGCGCTTCTTGATGGTCAGCTTCCCCACGTCACGTCCTCGCAGGTAGGTCCGGAGCCGCTTGAGGCCGAACGGCATCGTGTCGAGCACGCGGTACGCGGTGGCGGTGGGCAGGGGCGTCAGCGCGTCCGAGGTCACGTAGGCGATCGTGGGGTCCACGAGTCGTCCCTGCACCTGGTGCGCGATCTCGCCGACCAGCCCGGCGCGGATGACGGCCCCGTCGGGCTCGTAGAGGTAGCCGCCGACCGGGCCGGACGCCGGACGCTCGTCCGAGGTGGCGCGCACGACGTGGGCCTCGCCGGCGCGGAGCACCAGGGCGGACCGGCCGGGTCCCTCCGGCGCGAGCGGGCCGAACCAGAGGCCCACCTCGACCACGTCGCCGTCGACCGAGACCCATTGGGCCTGCGCGTCGTCGGGCAGGGCGGTGTGCGGGATGCCGGGGCCGAGCTTGAGGCCGAGCGCGGGTACCCGGTCGCGCACCGCGAGGACCGCGTCGAGGGACGGCTCGTAGGCGGACGGGTCGAACACGCGGCTGCCCGACGAGGTCCGGCGGGCGGGGTCGGCGTACACGCCGTCGACCCCCTCCGCCTCCAGGTCGAGGGCGAGCCCGTCGCCGTGCCGCACCTCGGCGTCGGGGAAGTGCCGCAGGTTCACGGTGGCGATCGCCGCGGTCGCCTCGTCGAGATCGATGGCCAGCACCCGCAGGCCGATGCCCGCGAAGGCCATCGCGTCCGCGCCGATCCCGGTGGTCAGGTCGGCCACCCGGGTGCTGCCGGCGTCGCGGAACCTGCGCGCGTGGTGGGCCGCGACGGTGAGGCGCGTCGCCTGCTCGAGGCCCGCGGCGGTGAAGAGCATGCCGTCGGCGAACGTGCCGAACTTCGCGGCGGCCTTCGCGCGCAGGCGCGACTGGGTGAGCGCGGCGGCGACCAGCGCGGGATCGATGCCCTCGTCGCGCATCCGCTCCGACAGGGCGAGCGTGCGGCTCTCGTCGTACGGCGGCAGGGCGGACAGCAGTGCCCAGCCCGCCGGGCTGAGCAGCTGGGCGATGCCCTCGCGATCCATGCGGCGATCCTCGCACGCAGAGACTCGCCAGGACCGCTCGTTGGCACTCGCCTTGACCGAGTGCTAACCGGTTCCTAGAGTGAGTGGCTGGCACTCTCCCGGTGAGTGTGCCAGCAGCGCTCCAGGGCACGGCACCCGCGACGACGTGTCCGAGAGCGCGCACGTACCTCAGAGAACTACTCACATGCGAAGGGGAGGTCCGCTGTGTCGGTCTCCATCAAGCCCCTCGAGGACCGGATCGTCGTCAAGACGCTCGAGGCAGAGGCGACGACCTCTTTCGGTCTCGTCATCCCGGACAGTGCCAAGGAGAAGCCCCAGGAGGGCGAGGTCCAGGCGGTCGGACCCGGCCGTGTCGACGACAACGGCAACCGGATCCCGCTCGACGTCGCCGTCGGCGACAAGGTCATCTACTCCAAGTACGGCGGCACCGAGGTCAAGTACGACGGCGAGGAGTACCTCATCCTCTCCGCGCGCGACATCCTCGCGATCGTCGTCAAGTGAGCTGAGGGGCGCCACGCGCCCCGCTCGCTCGCGAAGGCCCCCCACTGCAGCTGCCGTGGGGGGCCTTCGCGCGTCCGGGGCCGGACGCACCAGAGCCCCTCTCCCCGATCGTGCCGACGAGGAGAGGGGCTCTGGTCGTGCAGCTCTGGTTCAGCCCACGCGGCTGGCGCGGCCGCGCTGGGCGAGCACCGCGGAGCGCTCGTCCTCGGAGAGGCCGCCCCACACGCCGTAGGGCTCGCGCACGGCGAGGGACTGCTCGAGGCACTCCTTGATCACGGGGCACGTGGCGCAGATCGCCTTGGCCGCCTCGGCGCGGCGCCGGCGGGCCGAGCCGCGCTCACCCTCGGGGTGGAAGAAGAGGTCCTGGTCCTCGTCGCGGCAGGCTCCGTCGAACTGCCACTCCCACAGGTCCATCACCGGTCCGGGAAGGCGCGAGATCTCGGCCATGAGTTCCTCCTCAGTCGATCCGTCGAAGTCCGCCGTGTGGGCGGCTGCGCCGGGAAGTCGTGTACACGGGAACCAGATGGTGTCCACCGGGGTGACGCGTTGGAGAGGACGTTACAACCGCGCCAGAAGTTGTTCAAGACCCGTTCGCACATTGATTCGGTGGCGCGATTGTGCATGAAGCCCCTGGTCGGCGTGTCGGGCGCCGACACGCCCGATGAGGCCGAATCGCGTCGGCCTGGCAGAATCGCGCCATGGTGACGCGCGAGGACGACGAACCGACGGGGCCTCCGGCGCCGGCGCTCGCCGTCGCCGCCGTCGCGCGGCGGCTCGGTGTGGCACCCGCGACGCTGCGCACGTGGGACCGCCGGTACGGGCTCGGGCCGTCGGAGCACTCCGCCGGGGCGCACAGGCGCTACTCGGCGGTCGACGTCGAGCGGCTGCTGGTCATGCGGCGGCTCACGCTGGACGGCGTGGCACCGGCGGAGTCCGCACGGATCGCCCTGGCGACCGACGTGACCGCCGGGACCCCCGCCCGGTCCCAGGACGGGGGCGTGCCGACCACACCGACCGCGGTCGTCGACGCCGCGCTCGCCGGTGACGTCGCCGGGTGCGCGCGGCTGCTGGCGATCGACGAGGGAGCCGACGTCGCGCTCTGGTGGACGGGCCTGCTGGAGCCGGTCATGTCCGCGCTCGCTCGTCGCACGGTCGTCGACCCGCCCGGGGTCGACGCGGTCGCCGCGGTGCACGCGGGCGCCCTCGCCGCCCTGCGGGAGCACCAGGTACCGCTGACGGGGACCCGCCGTCCCGTCGTCCTCGTGCTCGTCGTCCCCCGGGAGGCGCGGCCGCTCGTCGCGCACGCCCTCGCCGGGGCGCTCGCGGCGCAGGGGGTCGATGCGCGCATCGTCGGGGGGCCGGTGGGTCCGCACCACGCCGTCGAGCTCGCTGCCATGACACGCGCACGGGCGGTCGTGACCATCGGGCTGCGGGCCGACGCGGACCTCGAGGTGGTCGACCGGCTCGCGCGCGAGCAACCTGACCTCGCACAGTTCGTCATGGTCCCGGACGGTGCCGCCGACGCGGTCCCGCTGGACCGGTCCGTGCATCGCGCCCGGACGTTCACCGGCCTGCTCCACGAGGTGCTCGCGGTCGCGACGTCGAGCGGTGAGCCCTGAGGGCACGGCCGAGTGGGGGAGACATTCCACGCAGGCGTCGCAGGGGCGGACGAAGCCCCTCTCGCAGCGGGGACGGATCGTCTCTCCGGCTAACTTCAGCGTGATCATCAGCCGATAGCACTCAGGTGCCCCACACGGGGCCCGAGAGGGGAACCAACATGGCGGGAGTCGTGGTCTGTCACGGCTCGGCGGTCGTTCGAGAGCGGCTCGTCGTGACCTCCATCGGCGTGCCCGCGCTCGGTCCGGTCCGTGCGGCGTCGTCGGTGGACGAGCTGCTGAGCCTGGCTCGGCGCATGCCGCCGACGGTCGTCCTGCTCGACGCGCACCTGGCGGCCCCCGGTGCGATCGAGGCGATCCGCCGGCTGCGCGCGGTCGCGCCCGCCGCCGCCATCGTGCTCCTCGCGCTGCCCGACGACAGCGTGGCGCTCGACCGGGCGCTCGCGCTCGGTGCCCGCGGGTTCCTGGCACCCGACGTCGGCCGCGCGGAGCTGTCCGCCGTGGCGGCGCACGTGCTGGCCAGTCCCGTGCTGCCTGCGCAGACCGTGCCCCGCACGCAGCCCGTGGACGTGCCCAGCCAGGGCAGCTTCCGCGCCAGCGACCTGCGCACGCCCGCGGCCGGGGTGTCCACGGTCGGGGCGCCCGACGCCAACGCAGCCCCGGTCGGTGTGCCCACCACGGGAGCGATCCCCGGCGTGCCGCTGACCAAGCGAGAGATCGAGGTGCTCACCGGCATGAGCCACGGTCGCTCCAACGCGCAGATCGGCGCGGAGCTCTACCTGTCCGAGGACACGGTGAAGACCCACGCGCGCCGGCTGTTCCGCAAGCTCGGTGCCAACGACCGGGCCCAGGCGGTCGCGATCGGGCTGCGCCGCGGTCTCATCCAGTAGGGCGGGACCCTCAGCACGCGTGCGCCCGCGTATCCTTGCCGGATGACGGAGCACTCGCCTGCCGACCCGTTCGCCCGCGTCGGGCTCACCTACGACGACGTGCTCCTCCTGCCGGGGGAGACGGACGTCATCCCGAGCGAGGTGGACACGTCCTCGCGCCTGACGCGCGAGATCACCGTGCGGGTCCCGCTGCTGTCCGCCGCGATGGACACCGTCACGGAGTCGCGCATGGCCATCGCCATGGCGCGCCAGGGCGGCATCGGCATCCTGCACCGCAACCTGTCCATCGAGGACCAGGCCCACCAGGTCGACCTCGTGAAGCGCTCCGAGTCCGGCATGATCACCGACCCCGTCACGGTGGGACCGGACGCGACGCTCGCCGAGCTGGACCACCTCTGCGGCATCTACCGCGTGTCCGGGCTGCCGGTCATCGACGAGATCGGGCTGCTGCTCGGCATCATCACCAACCGCGACCTGCGGTTCGTGCCGCCGCAGGAGTTCGAGACGCGCCGCGTCCGCGAGGTGATGACGCCGATGCCGCTGGTCACCGCGCCCGTCGGCATCGCGCGCGACGACGCGGCGGCGCTGCTGGCCAAGCACAAGATCGAGAAGCTCCCGCTCGTCGACGACGCGGGCATCCTGCGCGGGCTGATCACCGTCAAGGACTTCGTGAAGTCCGAGCAGTACCCCGACGCGACGAAGGACGGCGAGGGACGGCTCGTCGTCGGCGCCGCCATCGGCTTCTTCGGGGACGCCTGGGAGCGGGCCTCCGCGCTGGTCGAGGCCGGCGTCGACGCGCTGGTCGTCGACACCGCGAACGGCCACGCGCGCCTGATGCTCGACATGGTCCGCAAGCTCAAGTCCGACCCGTCGACCCGCCACGTCCAGGTCATCGGCGGCAACGTCGCCACGACCCCGGGCGCGCAGGCGCTGGTGGACGCGGGCGTCGACGCGGTCAAGGTCGGCGTCGGACCCGGCTCGATCTGCACCACCCGCGTCGTCGCCGGCGTCGGCGTGCCGCAGGTGACCGCGATCTACGACGCCGCCCGCGCGTGCAAGCCCGCCGGGGTCCCGGTCATCGGCGACGGCGGCCTGCAGTACTCCGGGGACATCGCCAAGGCGCTGGTCGCCGGCGCGGACACCGTGATGCTCGGCTCCCTGCTGGCCGGCTGCGACGAGTCGCCGGGCGAGCTCGTGTTCGTCAACGGCAAGCAGTTCAAGCACTACCGCGGGATGGGTTCGCTCGGCGCGATGGCGTCCCGAGGCCGGATCTCCTACTCCAAGGACCGGTACTTCCAGGCCGATGTGTCCTCCGACGAGAAGATCGTCCCCGAGGGCATCGAGGGCCAGGTGCCGTACCGCGGCCCGCTGTCGGCGGTGGCGCACCAGCTGATCGGTGGCCTGCACCAGTCGATGTTCTACGTCGGTGCGCACACGATCCCGCAGCTGCAGGAGCGGGGACAGTTCATCCGGATCACCGCGGCCGGGCTCAAGGAGTCCCACCCGCACGACATCCAGATGACGGTCGAGGCGCCCAACTACACCGGCCGCTAGGGGAGCAGGGGCAGCTTCCCGACGATCTTGTCCACGCGGTTGCGCGGTCCGACGATGCTGACCGCGTAGTACGCGGGCGCATCAGCGGTCGCCACCTCGGCCAGGTACTCGTCGTACACGCGCGTGTGCTGCGCGGACGCCGGCATGTCCGCGACGAACACCCCCAGGGAGGCGGCGGCCTTCGCGCGGACCTGCGCGAGCTGGTCGGCCGAGGCGGACAGCACCGAGCAGCCGGCCCAGGGGAGCCCGGGGTGGTCGGAGCCCGTGGCGTCCCGGGCGGTGGGACCGAGCAGGCCGTCGACCCCGCTCGAGGTCGCGGCCGACACGCAGACGGCCGCGTTGGCCGCGCGGCCCGGCGGCAGCGACTCGTCGACGACCACCACCCACTTCAGGCGCGCGGCCCGGGTCGGCTCACCCGTGCGGATCTCGTCGGGCTCGAAGCCGACTCGTGTCGGGGTGTCGATCGACATGCTGCGCTCCTCGTTCGTACGTCAGGACATGAGAAGGGTAGGCATGGATCCGGTGCGCTATCAATCAGCCCGTACGACATACGGATAGAGTGGCCGGATGGCGCATCTCGACGCACTTGATACGGCGATCCTGCGGGAGCTGCAGGTCGATGCACGGCGGACCAACCGCGACGTCGCGGCGGCGGTGGGGGTGTCACCGACCACCGCGCTGGACCGCACGCGCTCGCTGCGGGACCGCGGCGTCATCCGCGGGGCGGTCCTCGACGTGGACCTCGCGGAGATCGGTCGACCCGTGCAGGCGCTCATCGCGCTGCGGGTCCGGCCTCCCACGCGGCAGAACATCGAGGGGTTCCGCACGTGGGCGGCGGCGCTGCCTGAGGTGATCGGCGTGTTCGTCACCAGCGGGTCGGAGGACTTCCTCCTGCACGTGGCGGTGGCGGGGAACGACCGGCTCTACGCGTTCGTGATCGACCGGCTCACCGAGCGGCCCGAGGTCGCCGACGTCCGGACGTCGATCGTGTACGAGCACCTGCGCAGCGGGGTCGTCGAGCCGGTCCCGGTGCTAGGACGCGACTAGCCGGCTCGCTCCGGCGTCCGGACGGATCGCCGCCCACACGTCGTCGAGCGAGATGCCCAGGGCGGTGGTGATCGCGGCGATCGTCGAGAACGACGGGGTGGGCACGCGTCCCGTCTCGATCTTGCGGAGCGTCTCCGGTGAGATGCCTGCGGTGAGGGCGACCTCGACCATGGAGCGGTCGGAGCGCGCCTGTCGCAGGAGCGCACCGAGGCGCTCTCCGCGCTCGACCTCGGCGGGGGACAGGGGCAGTCGGACCATGACGCCAATGATAATACCGGGATATGATTACCGGTATACCTATCCCCTCGTCTGCAAGGTGGCCAGCATGATCGAGCTCTTCAGTCCCGCCGAGCTGCGGCGCGCGACCGCCAGCGGAGCGTTCGTCGGCGGTGTCCTGCGACAGATGCAGGAGCGCACCGCGGTGGGCACCAACCTGCTGGAGATCGACGCGTGGGTGGCGCAGCTGATCGCTGACGCCGGTGCGGTGTCGAGCTACGTCGACTACGCGCCCTCGTTCGGGAGCGGACCCTTCGGGCACGTCATCTGCACCTCGGTGAACGACGCCGTGCTGCACGGGCTCCCGCACGACTACGCCCTGCGCGACGGCGACCTGCTCACCCTCGACTTCGCCGCGTCGCTCGACGGCATCGTCACCGACTCGGCGGTGAGCTTCGTCGTCGGGGACGCGGTCGACGAGGCGGACGCTCGCATGATCGACACCACGCGCGAAGCCCTCGACGCGGGCATCGCGGCAGCGGCGCCGGGCGCGCGGATCGGCGACCTGTCGCACGCGATCGGCAGCGTGCTCACCGCGGCGGGCTACCTGGTCAACACCCAGTTCGGCGGGCACGGCGTCGGGTCGACCATGCACCAGGACCCGCACCTCCCGAACGCGGGCCGGCCCGGCCGCGGGTACGTCCTGCGTCCCGGCCTGCTCCTCGCCATCGAGCCCTGGGTCATGGCCGACACCGCGACGCTCGTCACCGACCCCGACGGTTGGACCCTGCGGAGCGCCACCGGCGCGCGGACGGCGCACAGCGAGCACACCGTGGCGATCACCGACGACGGACCGGTCGTCCTGACGGCGTAGCGAGGGCGTCAGTCGCGGAACGTCTCGATCTGCGCGCCGAGCTGCACCAGGCGGTCCTGCAGCTGCTCGTACCCGCGGGCGATGATGTCGACGTCCCGGAGCACCGAGGTGCCCTTGGCGGCGAGCATCGCGAGCAGGATGACCACCGCGGGGCGCAGGGCCGGCGGGCACGACACCTCGGCGCCCGACCAGTGCGTCGGCCCGGAGACCTGCAGGCGGTGGGCGTCGAGCAGGCGGACGTCGGCGCCGAGGCGGGTGAGGTCGGTCAGGTGGATCGCGCGGCCCTCGTACACCCAGTCGTGGATCAGGGTGGAGCCCTCCGCGCACGCCGCGATCGCCGCGAAGAACGGCAGGTTGTCGATGTTGAGCCCAGGGAACGGCATCGGGTGGATCTTGTCGATCGGCGCGCGCAGCTCGCTAGGGTGCACGGTGACGTCGACCAGGCGGGTGCGGCCGTTGGCGGCGGCGTACTCGTCGGACAGCGTGTAGCGCAGGCCCATCTCGGCCAGCGTCGCCAGCTCGATCTCCATGAACTCGATGGGCACGCGGCCGACCGTGATCTCGGAGCCCGTGACGATGCCGGCGGTGAGCAGGCTCATGGCCTCCACCGGGTCCTCCGAGACGGCGTACTCCACGTCGGCGTCGATGTCGGCCAACCCGTGCACGCGCAGGGTCGTGGTGCCGATGCCGTCGATGCGGACGCCGAGCAGCTCCAGGTAGAAGCACAGGTCCTGGACCATGTAGTTGGAGCTGGCGTTGCGGATGGTCGTCACGCCCTCGCGCCGGGCGGCCGCCATGATGACGTTCTCGGTGACGGTGTCCCCGCGCTCGGTGAGCACCACCGCGAGGTCCGTCGCCCCGCCACGGGTGACCAGCCCGTGGTAGTCGCCGGCGGTGGCCGTGACGTCCAGGCCGAACGGGCGCAGGCCGATCAGGTGCGGCTCCACGGTCCGGGTGCCCAGGTCACAGCCGCCCGCGTAGGGCAGCCGGAACTCGTCCTCGAGGCCCAGCAGCGGGCCGAGGAACATGATGATCGAGCGGGTGCGGCGGGCGGCGTCCACGTCGATCGCGTCGAGCTGGAGGTGCTCGGGAACGACGATCTCGAGGTCGCGGCCGTCCGTCGACCAGGTGGCGCGGACGCCGATGGAGCGCAGGACCTCGACGATCCGGTCCACCTCGACGATCCGGGCGACGTTGCGCAGCCGCGTGGTGCCGCGGTTGAGCAGCGAGGCGCACAGGAGCGCGACGGCGCCGTTCTTGCTGGTGTTGACGTCGATCCGGCCGCTCAGCGTCTGGCCACCGTGCACGCGCAGGTGCGTGCGCTGCGGACCGCCGAGCGTGACGATCGGGGAGTCGAGGGCGGCGCCGATGCGCGTGAGCATCTCGAGGCTGACGTTCTGCGCGCCCTGCTCGATGCGGTGGATCGCCGACTGGCTGGTGGCCAGGCGCTCGGCCAGCTGGGCCTGGGTGAGGCCGCGGTGCTGGCGCGCGGAGCGGACGAGGGAGCCGACGTGCGCGAGCTGGTCCTCGATGATCGGGAGCGATCCCGTGCTCGTCGGAACCGGGGTGGTCGTCGTAGTCATGGGGAAGACGCTAACTCATGGATGAGATATTGCCACGGCGAACGGCATCATCGAATCGGTCAGATCCGTCACGTCGGTGCGCATCGAACTCAGCCGCGATATGACGCGCGTCTCACCAGAGTGTCCCGACGGGCTCACGCGTCGGCCACGCGTCCGAGGCGCCGGGTCCGTCGAAGCCCTGCTCAGCGCGCCACGCGTTGAACCCCTCGGCCCAGGCCTGGTGTGCCGTGGACTGGTACTCGTGCAACGTGTCGAGGTCGAGCGCGGCCAGGTGCGGGAACCGCCCGACGATCCGCTCGAGCACGTCGAGCGTCGCGACGACGTCCACGTCCGCAGTGTGCAGGTTCCCCGACTCGACCACCTCGTAGTAGCCGCACAGGTCGACCAGCTTGCGCTTGCCACGCCGGAACTGGTCCTCGGCGCGGTCGAGCACGAGGGGGTCGATGACCGGGCGGGCGTCGCTGCACAGGCGGTCCGGCAACGTCCGCAGACGGTGCCGCCGCAGCTCCGCGTCGAGCAGGCACAGGTCGAACGCGGCGTTGTAGGCGACGACCGGGACGCCACCGCGGAAGGCCTCGGCCAGATCGGTCGCGATCTCCTCGAGCGCCTCACGCGGGGGCCGGCCGTGCTCGCGGGCGTGCTCCGTGCTGACGCCGTGGATGGCGGCCGCCGCCTCGGGGATGTCGACCCCGGGGTTGATCAGCCAGCTGCGGACGTGGGTCCCGGAGGAGTCGCGGCGGACGAGTGCGGCGGTGACGATCCGGTCGTTGTCGACGTCTACGCCCGTGGTCTCGGTGTCGAAGCCGAGCAGTGGCCCGTCCGTCCAGCTCATCGTGTCCCGCTCTCGTCCTGCGTGGTGCGTGCAGAGCCAGACTCGCACCGAGGTCCGACATCGCCGGGGAGGGCTGCCCGCGTGCCGCGGTTTCGGGTCCGCACCCTGCACCCCGGTAGCCTGGCCGGGTGAGCAACGAGATCGAGATCGGCCGCGGCAAGCGCGGACGCCGCGCCTATTCCTTCGACGACGTCGCGGTCGTCCCGTCGCGGCGGACCCGTGACCCCGAGGAGGTCTCGGTCGGCTGGCAGATCGACGCCTACCACTTCGACCTGCCGATCATCGCGGCCCCGATGGACTCGGTGATGAGCCCGGCCACCGCGGTCGCCCTCGGCAAGGCCGGCGGTCTCGGCGTGCTGGACCTCGAGGGCCTCTGGACCCGGTACGAGGACCCGACGCCGCTGCTCGCGGAGATCGCCACGTTCGACAGCGCCCGCGCGACCGCCCGCATGCAGGAGATCTACGCGGCACCGATCCAGGCGGAGCTGATCACCGCACGCCTCAAGGAGATCCGCGCCGCGGGCGTCACCGTCGCGGGCGCCCTGTCGCCGCAGCGCACCAACGAGTTCTGGCGCACCGTCGTCGACGCCGGCGTCGACCTGTTCCTCATCCGCGGCACCACCGTGTCGGCCGAGCACGTGTCGGGCCGGGCGGAGCCGCTCAACCTCAAGCGGTTCATCTACGAGCTGGACGTCCCGGTCATCGTCGGCGGCGCCTCGACCTACACCGCGGCCCTGCACCTCATGCGGACGGGTGCGGCGGGTGTCCTCGTCGGGTTCGGCGGCGGCGCCGCGCACACCACCCGCCTGTCGCTGGGCATCCACGCGCCGATGGCGTCGGCGGTCGCGGACGTGGCGGCTGCGCGACGCGACTACCTCGACGAGTCCGGGGGCCGGTACGTGCACGTGATCGCCGACGGCGGTGTCGGGCGTTCCGGTGACCTGGTCAAGGCCGTCGCGTGCGGCGCGGACGCCGTGATGCTCGGTGCCGCACTCGCCCGGGCCACCGAGGCGCCGGGCCGGGGCTGGCACTGGGGTCCCGAGGCGCACCACCCGCAGCTGCCCCGCGGCGAGCGGGTCGAGGTGGGCACCGCGGGGTCGCTCGAGCAGATCCTGTTCGGGCCCGGTCACACGGCCGACGGCACGCTCAACCTCATCGGCGCCCTGCGCCGCGCGATGGCCACGACCGGCTACTCGGACCTCAAGGAGTTCCAGCGCGTCGAGGTCGTCGTCAGCCCGTACCAGCCGCACTGACCCCACCTCCCACAGACGCCCGGAGGCGCCCCGCAACGGGCGTCGCCGGGCGTCGTCGTGTCCGGATGTCCGAACAGGTCCGATGCCCGATCCGGATCGGCCAGAGGTCCTAGCGCGTCTGCGTTTCAACCTGCTATGCGCGAGGAACGAATGTTGGTTTAGCCCTGCTTGAGTCCGAGTCTGCTTGACGTTGTCCGCGTGGCTGCTGCATGCTGCGTCTCGGCAGGCGTCACCGACGACGCCTGCCGGCACTCGACGGAGACGTCGGACGTGCCGCGCACGGACAGAGAGGCAAGGCATGTACGCACAGGAGCGCCACCAGCAGATCCTCCTTCGTGCGCGCGCCGACGGCCGGGTCGACGTGGCTCACCTGGCGGCCGAGCTGGACGTCACCCCGGAGACCGTGCGCCGAGACCTGAGCGCCCTGGAGCGGCTCGGCCTCGTGCGTCGCGTGCACGGCGGGGCGATCCCCGTCGAGCGGCTCGGCTTCGAGCCGGGCATCGCCGACCGGGAGCGCATGCTCGCGGGGGAGAAGGAGCGGATCGCCAAGGCGGCGCTCGACGAGCTGCCCGACGGCGGCGCGATCATCCTCGACGCCGGCACCACGACCGTGCGGCTCGCCGAGATGCTCCCGCAGGACCGCGAGCTGACCGTCGTCACGCACGCGCTGCCGGTAGCGATCGTGCTGGCCACCCGGCCGAACATCACGCTGCACGTCGTCGGCGGCACGATCCGTGGACGCACCCTCGCCGCGGTCGGCACCTGGGCCGAGCGGGCTCTCGCCGACGTGCGCGTCGACACCACGTTCCTCGGCACCAACGGCCTGACCGTCGAGAACGGGCTGACCACCCCCGACCTCGCGGAGGCCGCCGTCAAGCGCGCGCTCGTCGCGGCCGGCCGGCGCACGGTCGTCCTGGCCGACCACACCAAGGTCGGCCGGTCCGACCTCGCCATCGTCGCGCCCCTGTCGGCCGTCGACACCCTCGTCACCGACACCGGCATCGACGCCGAGCTCGCCGACGAGATCGAGTCCGCCGGACCACGCGTGGTCCGGGCCTGACGCACCCACGCCTGACTGAACAACGCACCGCACCGATCGAAGGAGAACGATGAAGGTCTTCCGCTTCTACGCCCCCGGCGACACCCGGATCGAGGACGCCCCCGAGCCGACGACCGGCGCCGGCGAGGTCAAGATCCGGGTCCGTGCCTGCTCGATGTGCGGCACCGACGTGAAGATCTCCACCTCGGGCCACCAGCGCATCCGGCCGCCCCGCGTCATGGGCCACGAGATCGCCGGCGAGATCGTCGAGGTCGGCGAGGGCGTGACCGGCTGGGAGCCGGGCGACCGCGTCCAGGTCATCGCGGCCATCCCGTGCGGCGACTGCGAGTTCTGCACGTCCGGACTCATGACCATCTGCCCGAACCAGGTGTCGATGGGCTACGACTTCGACGGCGGGTTCGCGCCGTTCATGATCGTGCCGCCCGCGGTGCTCAAGGTGGACGGCCTCAACCGGATCCCCGAGGGCGTCGGGTTCGCCGAGGCCTCGGTCGCCGAGCCGTTCGCCTGCGCGATCAACGCCCAGGAGCTCGTCGACGTGCACGACGGCGACACCGTCGTCGTGGTCGGCTCGGGCCCGATCGGCTGCCTGCACGTCCGGCTCGCCCGGGCGCGCGGTGCCGCCGAGGTGTACCTCGTCGAGCTGAGCCGCGAGCGCCTCGACCTCGCCTCCGAGGTGGTCAAGCCCGACGCGGCCATCTGCTCCGCCGAGGTGGACCCGGTGGAGGCCGTCCTCGAGCTCACCGGTGGCAAGGGCGTGAGCGTCGTCATCACGGCGGCGGCGTCCGGTGCCGCCCAGGAGCAGGCGCTGCGCATGCTGGCGCCGCGCGGTCGGTTCAGCCTCTTCGGCGGACTGCCCAAGGACAAGCCGACGATCACCCTCGACTCGAACCTCGTGCACTACAAGGAGCTGATGCTCATGGGTGCCAACGGCTCGAGCCCCGACCACAACAAGCAGGCGCTCGCCATGATCGCCGACGGGCGCGTCCCGGTCTCCGATCTCATCACCCACCGGCTGCCTCTCGACCAGGTCGTCGAGGGCATCGACATCGTCCGCTCGGGAGCGGGCATCAAGGTCACGATCGAACCCTGACGATCGCGACCGTTCCACACCAGATCAACGACGATCACAGAGCGGAGTGAGCCGCACATGGCCACCACAACAGCAGGTGCTCCACCCGTGTCCCGAGGCAAGGCCGCGCAGGTCCATGTCCAGAGGTTCGGTGCCTTCCTGACCGGCATGATCATGCCCAACCTGCCGGCATTCCTGGCATGGGGCCTGATCACTGCACTCTTCATCGCCGTCGGCTGGCTGCCGAACGGCGTGCTCGGCGGGTTCGGCAACGCCGACCTGCCGGGCGCCTGGTCGGGCGCGGCGACGCAGCTCGTGATGGCTGACGACGGCACGACGTTCCACCAGTACCTCGGGCTCGTCGGCCCGATGGTGACCTTCCTGCTCCCGCTGCTCATCGCGAACGCGGGCGGCCGGATGGTCTACGGCGAGCGCGGCGGGGTCGTCGCGTCCATCGCGACGGTCGGCATCATCGTCGGCAGCACGGTCCCGATGTTCCTCGGCGCCATGATCCTCGGCCCGCTGTCGGCGTGGATCATGATGAAGATCGACTCGATCTGGGACGGAAAGATCAGACCCGGGTTCGAGATGCTCGTCAACATGTTCTCGGCCGGCATCGTCGGCGGAGCACTGTCGGTCGGCGCGTTCTACGGTGTCGCCCCGATCGTGACCCAGATCAGCACGTGGCTCGGCAACATCGTCCAGCTGATGGCCGACAACCACATCCTGCCGTTCATGAGCGTGATCGTGGAGCCGGCCAAGGTGCTGTTCCTCAACAACGCGATCGGCAACGGCGTGCTCGTGCCCCTGGGCGCGGCGCAGGTCGCCGAGCAGGGCAAGTCGCTGCTGTTCCTCGTCGAGGCCAACCCCGGCCCCGGCCTGGGCATCCTGCTCGCCTACACGCTCCTCGGTGTCGGTGCGGCGCGCTCGACGGCCCCCGGCGCGATCATCGTGCAGTTCTTCGGTGGCATCCACGAGGTGTACTTCCCGTTCGTGCTCATGAAGCCGACCCTCATCATCGCGGCGATCGCCGGTGGCATGACGGGCATCGGGACCAACGTCGTGATGGGCAGCGGGCTCGTCGGTCCGGCGGCACCGGGCAGCATCTTCGCGGTCTTCGCGCAGACGGCCCGAGGCAGCTTCCCCGGCGTGATCCTGTCGGTCGTGCTCTCCGCGACCGTGTCGTTCCTCATCGCGGCCGTCATCCTGCGGGCCACCCGCAAGCGTGACCTCGCGGCGGGGGAGAGCGGCGACCTCACTGCCGCGATCGCCCAGACCGAGGCGAACAAGGGCAAGAGCAGCGCGGCACTGAGCGCGCTGGTCGTCGAGCAGCACACCGCCGAGCAGGCAGAGGCCGCCCTGGCGGCCGGTGGGACGACGACGGTCACCGCGGTCCGACCGATCCGGTCGATCGTGTTCGCGTGCGACGCCGGCATGGGGTCGAGCGCGATGGGCGCCAGCGTCCTGCGCGACAAGCTGCGGAAGGCCGGCGTCGAGGGCGTGACGGTGGTCAACAAGGCCGTCGCCAACCTGCAGGACGACGTCGACCTGGTGATCAGCCAGCGCGAGCTGACCGACCGTGCACGCAAGCACGCACCGAGCTCGCGGCACGTCTCGGTGGACAACTTCATGAACAGCCCCGTGTACGACTCCGTCGTGCAGGAGGTCAAGGAAGGCGCTGCCGGGGACGGAGTCACGGCATCGTGAACGACATCCTGACCAGGGACCTCGTCGTCGCGTCGGGGCGGGCGACCACCCGCGACGAGGCGATCCGGGAGGCGGGCGAGCTGCTCGCGTCCTCGGGCGCGGTCACTGCGCAGTACCTCGACGCGATGGCCGAGCGGGAGCGCACGGTGTCCACCTACATGGGCAACTTCCTGGCGATCCCGCACGGCACGAACGCCGCCAAGGACGCCATCGTCCGCTCGGCGCTCTGCCTGGTCCGTTACGACGAGCCGATCGACTGGGCCGGCAACCCGGTGCGGGTCGTCGTCGGGATCGCCGGCGTCAACGACGAGCACCTCGGCATCCTCGGCAAGATCGCGGTGATCTTCGCCGACGAGGACGAGGTACGCCGCGTCCTGGACGCGTCGACCGCGGACGAGCTGTACGACATCGTCCAGCGGGTAAACACGTGAGCACCGACTGACGGCCGAGGCCCCGGCGCGGGCACGACGCGCCGGGGCCTCGGCACCCTGGACCACCACTTCGACGGAGCACACCTTGATCATCACGGTCACCCCCAACCCGAGCCTCGACCGCACCTTCGACGTCGACGTCCTCGCGGTCGGCGAGGTCACCCGCGCGCACGGCACGCACGTGCACGCCGGCGGCAAGGGCATCAACGTCTCGCGGGCGCTGGCCCGGCACGGGATCCCCACGCGCGCCGTCCTCCCGGTTGGCGGCGCCGACGGCGCCGAGCTGGTCGAGCTGCTCGGCGGGCTGGGCGTACCCGCCCGAGCCGTCCCCGTGCGGGGCGCCACCCGCAGCAACGTCGCGGTCGTCGACGCCCGCGGCGTGACCACCAAGGTCAATGCCGCCGGTCCGACGCTCGACGACGACGAGGCCGCGGCACTCGTGGCCGCCGTCGAGCGCGAGCTGGACATCGCGGGGGCTGCCGGTTCCTGGCTGGTGCTCGCCGGCAGCGTGCCCCGCGGTGCGGGCGCCGACCTCTACCCCCGGCTCGTGGCGGCGGCCGCCGCCCGCGGCATTCCCGTGGCGGTGGACGCCTCGGGCAAGGCGCTCGAGGCGACGGTCCGGGCGGGCGGCACCGCGCTGCTCAAGCCGAACCTCGACGAGCTCTGCGACGTGCTGCGCGCGTCCCTGACCACCGTCGGCGAGATCGTCGCGGGCGCCCGGTCGGTGCTCGCACGCGGCCACGACAGCGCGCTGGTGTCCCTCGGCGCCGATGGTGCGCTGCTCGTCACGGCGACGCGGAGCTGGTGGGCCGGCGGCTCGCCGATCGTGCCCCGCAGCACCGTCGGCGCGGGCGACTGCACGCTCGCCGGCTTCCTCGCCACCGACGGCGAGCCCATCGAACGCCTGCGGGCCGCCGTCGCCTGGGGGCGGGCGGCCGTGGGACTGCCGGGCAGCGCGATCCCCGGACCCGACGACCTCGACCTCGCCGCCGTGCAGGTGGTCGCCGAACCCGACGCGGCACTGGACCCCGTCGACCTGTTCCGGACCGCCCCCGCCGGTCTCGCCTGAGACCCCACGCCTTCCTCGTCACCACTGCTCCAAGGAGAACTGCCATGACCGAACGCACCGTCGCGATCGCCTCCGCCCAGGGCCTGCACGCGCGGCCCGCCTCCCTGTTCGCGCAGGCAGCGGGTGCTGCGGGCATCCCCGTCACCATCGCGAAGCAGGGCGGTTCGCCCGTGAACGCCGCCAGCGTGCTGATGGTCATGACGTTGTCCGCCGGGCACGGCGAGGAGGTCGTCCTGACCGCGGACGGGCCCCAGGCCGACGACGTGCTGGACTCCCTGGTCGGGCTGCTGGCCACGGACCTGGACGCAGACGCGTGAGCGTCGCGGCCGGACACCGCACCCTCGTCGGCGTGGGGGTCGGGCGTGGGCTCGTCGTCGGGCCGGTCGCCAAGGCGTACCCGTCGCCCGTCATCCCTGCCCAGGGCGGCGGCGACCCCGCGCAGCTCGGGCCCGCGTTCGACCAGGTGGCGAGCTCCCTCGAGAGTCGCGCGCAGGCCGCGACCGGTGCGCTCGCCGCCGTGCTCGGCGCGACTGCACAGATGGCCGCCGACCCTGCGCTGCGCGCCGAGGCCGAGCAGCGCGTCGCGGCGGGGGAGACCCCGGCCGAGGCCGTCGACCGCGCCATCGCGCGGTTCGTCGACATGTTCACCGCCGCGGGCGGGGCGCTCGCGGAACGGGTGACCGACCTGCGCAGCGTGCGCGACCGCGTCGTCGCCGTGCTGCTCGACCTCGACGAGCCCGGCGTCCCTCCGCTGACCGAGCCGAGCGTCGTGGTCGCAGCCGACCTGGCACCGGCCGACACCGCGGAGCTCGACGTCCGCCAGGTCCTCGCGATCGTCACCGAGCGCGGCGGGCCCACGGGCCACACCGCGATCATCGCCGGCCAGCTCGGCATCCCGTGCATCGTCCGCACGACCGGGATCATGGACCTCGAGCCCGGCACCGAGGTGGCCGTGGACGCCGTCGCGGGGACGGTCACCGTCGACCCAGGTCCGGAGATCCGGGAGCAGTCGCGTGCGCGCCGGGCGGCGGCGACCGCTCTGGAGTCGGACACGGCCCCCGGGGCGACGGCCGACGGTACCGCCGTGAAGCTGATGGCCAACATCGGCACCGGCAAGGACGCCGACCGGGCCAGCGCGGTCCCCACGGAGGGCGTCGGGCTGTTCCGGACCGAGGTGCTCTACCTGGGGCGTGCGACGGCTCCGTCGCAGGCCGAGCAGGTCACCGAGTACAGCCGCGTCCTGCGGGCGTTCGAGGGCGGGAAGGTGGTGGTGCGCACGCTCGACGCGGGTGCCGACAAGCCGCTCCCGTTCGTGACGCAGGCCGGGGAGGAGAACCCGGCGCTGGGCGTGCGTGGCTACCGCCTGGTGCGGTCGCACCCGGAGCTGCTCGACACCCAGCTCGAGGCGCTCGCTCGCGCGCAGGCCGAGACCGGCACCACGCCGTGGGTGATGGCGCCGATGGTCACGACCCCCGCCGAGGCGCGCGACTTCGCCACCCGGGCACGGGCGGCGGGGATCACGATCGTCGGGGTGATGATCGAGGTCCCGGCGGCGGCGCTGCGCGCGCGGGAGATCCTCGCCGAGGTGGACTTCGTCTCGCTGGGCACCAACGACCTTGCGCAGTACACGATGGCCAGCGACCGGCTCCGCGGCGAGCTGGCCGACCTGCTGGACCCGTGGCAGCCGGCGGTGCTCGACCTGGTGGACAGCACGGCACGGGCCGGTCTGCGGGCGCGCAAGCCCGTCGGGGTGTGCGGGGAGTCGGCGTCGGACCCGGTGCTTGCCCTGGTGCTCGTCGGGCTCGGGGTGACCAGCCTGTCGATGTCGGTGGGCGCCATCCCCGCGGTCCGGTACGCGCTGCGGCACCACACGTCCGCCGAGTGCGCGACGATGGCCGCCGCCGCGCTGGCGGCCCAGTCGGCGGGCGAGGGGCGCGCTGCCGTCCTGGCCCTGGTGCACTCGGACGTGCGCGAGACGCTGGGCGTGTGAGCGGGACGAGGTCCCGTGGATCTCGATAACCCGCGCGTACTCTCGCCGGTATGGCGCACGACCCGGGACACATCGAGCTCCACGACCCCGAGACCGACCCGCTCGCGACGTACGTGCTCGAACCGGACGACGTCCGTCCGCTGCTGAGCCGCGTCGTCTCGTCCGCCGCGGCCGGGACGTTCACGTCGCACGCCCCGTTCACGGGCGGCCCGATCGCCGCGATCCCGCTGTCCACGCCGGACGACGTGGCGCGTGCCGCGAAGGCGGCGCGCGCCGCCCAACGGCTGTGGGCGGCGCGGCCGCTGCGCGAGCGGACCGCGGTGCTCTCGCGCGTGCACGACCTGGTGCTCGAGCGGCAGAGCGACGTGCTCGACCTCATCCAGGTGGAGTCGGGCAAGGCGCGCGCCTCGGCGTTCGAGGAGGTCTGCGACATCGCGCTCGTGGCCCGCCACTACGCCGCGCGCGCAGGCCGCTACCTCGCGCCGCGCCGGGTCCCCGGCCTGATCCCGGGCGTGACGACGACGCGCGTGCTGCGGCACCCGGTCGGCGTCGTCGGCATCATCGCGCCGTGGAACTTCCCGCTGACCCTGACGCTCGGGGACGTGCTGCCCGCGCTGGTGGCCGGCAACGCGGTCGTCCTGCGGCCCGACCCGCAGACCGCTCTGACGTCGCTGTGGGCCGCCGAGCTGCTCGAGGTCGCCGGGCTGCCCGACGGGCTGCTCCAGGTGGTCGTCGGCGACGGACCGACCGTCGGGGCGGCCGTCGTGGAGAACGTCGACCACGTGAGCTTCACCGGCTCCACCCGCACGGGCCGGGTCGTCGCCGCGCACGCCGGGGAGCGGCTGGTGCCGGCCACCCTGGAGCTGGGCGGCAAGAACCCGATGTACGTCGCGGACGACGTTGACGTCGAGGTCGCCGCCGAGGGTGCCGTGCGTGCCTGCTTCGTCGGCGCCGGGCAGGTCTGCGTGAGCATCGAGCGGATCTACGTGCACGAGGACGTGGCCGACGCGTTCACCGCGGCGTTCGTCCGGCGCACGAAGGCGCTGCGTCTCGGGTCCGGGCTGGACTACCGGTCGGACATCGGGTCGCTCACGTCCGCCGCGCAGCTGGCCACGGTCGTCGAGCACGTCGAGGATGCCGTCGGGCACGGGGCGACCGTGCTGGCCGGCGGGGTGCACCGCTCGGACGTCGGGCCCTGGTTCTACGAGCCGACGATCCTCACCGACGTGCCGGACGAGGCGCGGCTGGTGCGCGAGGAGACGTTCGGGCCGGTCGTGGCCATCTCCCGCGTGGCCTCCGACGACGAGGCCGTCGCAGCGATGAACGACAGCGACCTCGGTCTGAACGCCAGCATCTGGACCGCGGACACCCGGCGCGGCGCCGCCCTCGCCGAGCGCGTCCGCGTGGGAACCGTGAACGTCAACGAGGGCTACGTGGCCACGTGGGGCTCGGTCGGGGCGCCGCAGGGTGGGGTCGGCGCGTCGGGCATCGGCAGCCGGCACGGCCGCGAGGGCCTCTGGGCGACCACCCGGGTGCAGACCGTGGCGGTCCAGCACGGCGTGCACGGGGTGCTCGGCGGCCCCGGCGTCGGGCTGCACCGGATGTTCGACCTGGGCCCCGAGACGTGGCCCCGCTTCTACACCGAGGTGCTGCGGACGCTCAAGGCCCTGCGGCTGCCCTGACGACCCGTCAGGCGTGCCCCGCGGCCGCCGGAGCCGGGTCCGACTCGTCGCTGGTGCCCTCGTACCCGGCCGCCTCGACCGTGGCGACCGCCTGGCGCGCGATGGCGAGCTCCTCGTTGGTCGGGACCACCATCACGATCGTGCTGGCCCAGTCCGGAGAGATGATCGTCGGCTCCTTCTTGCGGCCCTCGTTGCGCTCCAGGTCCACCGCGATGCCCATCGCCTCGAGCCCCTGCAGCGCACGCGCGCGGACGATGTCGTCGTTCTCGCCGACGCCCGCCGTGAACACGATGACGTCGACCCGGCCGAGGACCGCGTGGTACGCGCCGATGTACTTGCGCAGCCGGTGCACGTAGACGTCCAGCGCGAGGGTCGCGTCCTCGTCGCCGGCCTCGACGAGCTTGTGCAGCTCGCGGAAGTCGTTCTCGCCCGCGAGCCCCTTGAGGCCCGACCGGCGGTTGAGCAGGTCGTCGATGTCGTCGACCGACATGCCCGCGTTGCGCTGCAGGTGGATGAGCACGGCGGGGTCGACGTCGCCGGACCGGGTGCCCATGACCAGGCCCTCCAGCGGCGTCATGCCCATGGACGTCTCCACCGCCACGCCCCCGCGGACCGCCGACGCCGACGCGCCGTTGCCCAGGTGCAGCACGATCTGGTTGAGGTCCTCGAGCTTGCGCCCGAGCACCCGCGCGACCTTGCCGGACACGTACTGGTGCGACGTCCCGTGGAACCCGTAGCGCCGCACGTCGTGCGCCTTGGCCACGGCCCGGTCGATCGCGTAGGTGGCCGCCGCCTCGGGCAGCGTGCGGAAGAACGCGGTGTCGAAGACGACCACGTGGGGCACGTCCGGCAGCAGCTCGCGGGCCACCTGGATGCCCGTGAGGTTGGGCGGGGTGTGCAGCGGCGCCAGCGGCGCGAGGGCGTCGATCTGCGCGACGACGTCGTCGTCCACGATCACGGGGGACCCGAAGACCGAGCCGCCCTGCACCACGCGGTGACCGACCGCGACGACGTGCGCCTCGGCAAGGTTCGGACCGACCTCGTCGAAGAGCGCGAGGACCGCGCGCAGGCCGGCGCCGTGGTCGGGGACCGCGTCGGTGCGCACGGTCGTGTTCCCGGCGTACGTGTGCTTGACCAGGCCCTCGGTCTCGCCGATGCGCTCGACGAGACCCGAGGCGATCGCCTCGCCGCCGACCGGGTTGACGAGCTGGTACTTGATCGACGACGAGCCGGAGTTCACGACGAGCACGCTGCCGTGAGCGCCGTGCGCGGAGCCGGGGTGGGGCTGGGTGATCGGGGTCACGAGGCTTCCTCTGCTTGCGCCTGGATGGCGGTGATCGCGACGGTGTTGACGATGTCCTGCACCAGGGCGCCGCGCGACAGGTCGTTGACCGGCTTGCGCAGCCCCTGGAGCACGGGGCCGATGGCGACGGCTCCGGCGGAGCGCTGCACGGCCTTGTAGGTGTTGTTGCCGGTGTTCAGGTCCGGGAACACGAAGACCGTCGCACGGCCGGCCACGGCCGAGTCCGGCATCTTCGTCTTCGCCACGGAGGCGTCCACGGCGGCGTCGTACTGGATCGGGCCCTCGACCGACAGATCCGGCCGACGCTCCCTGACCAGCGCGGTCGCCGTGCGGACCTTCTCGACGTCCGCGCCCGAACCGGACTCACCCGTGGAGTACGACAGCATCGCGATGCGGGGCTCGATGCCGAACTGCTGGGCGGTGCCTGCGGACGAGATCGCGATGTCCGCCAGCTGCTCCGCCGTCGGGTCGGGGATCACCGCGCAGTCGGCGTAGACGAGCACCCGGTCCTCGAGGCACATGAGGAACGCGCTCGACACGCTCGACGTGCCGGGCGCGGTCTTGATGATCTCGAAGGACGGCTTGATGGTGTGCGCCGTGGTGTGCGCGGCGCCGGAGACCATGCCGTCGGCCAGGCCGAGCTGGACCATCATCGTGCCGAAGTAGGAGACCGACGAGACGATCTCCCGCGCCCGCTCGACCGTCATCCCCTTGTGCTTGCGCATCTCGGTGTACGCCTCGGCGAACTTCTGCAGCAGGACCGGGTCGTGGGGGTCGATGATCGCGGCGGCGTCGAGGTCGAGGCCCAGCTCCGTGGCGCGCGAGCGGATGGCCGGCTCCTCGCCCAGGATCGTGATCTGGGCGACCCCGCGCTGCAGCAGGGTGGACGCCGCGCGCAGGATCCGGTCGTCGCCGCCCTCGGGGAGGACCACGTGCCGCTTGTTCGACCGGGCGCGGTCCAGCAGGGCGAACTCGAACATCAGCGGCGTGACGACCTCGGGCCGCTCCACGTCCAGCGCCGCCAGGAGCGCGGAGCCGTCGACGTGCTGCTCGAACAGGGAGAGCGCGGTGTCGATCTTGCGCTGCGAGTCGCCGGTGAGGCGGCCGTGCGTGTCGGCGACCGCGCTCGCGGACCGGAACGTGCCCAGCTCGGTGCTGAGGATCGGCAGCCTGCTCCCGAGGCCGTTCACCAGCCGCGCGATCAGGGGCGCCGGGCGGAACCCGCCGTTGAGGATGATCCCGGCCAGGGACGGGAACCCCTCGGCCTGGTGCGCCATGAGCAGCCCGAGCAGCACGTCCGACCGGTCGCCCGGCGTGATCACGACGGCGCCGTCGGTCAGCTTGCCCAGCAGGTGCTCCATGGACATCGCGCCGACGATGACGTCGAGCACCTCGCGCTGCAGCAGGGACTCGTCGCCCGCGATGAGCGTCCCGCGCACCGAGTCGGACAGCTGCCGGACGGTCGGGGCCGTGAGGATCGGGTTCTCGGGCACCGCCCACGACGGCAGGCCGGTGCCGGCACGCAGGGCGTCCCGGACGCCGCTGACCGAGCCCGGGGCGCAGCGGTTGGCGACCACCGAGACCACCTGCGCGTGGTTGGCGTGCATCTCGGTGACGACCACGTCGGCCACCTGGGCGATCACGGCGGGCTTGCGGTGCCCCCCGTTGATGACGAGCACCACGGGGGCGCCGAGGTTCGCCGCGATGCGGGCGTTGTAGGCCAGCTCGGTGGGTCCCGCGACGTCCGTGTAGTCCGTGCCGACGACGACCACGGCGTCGCAGCGCCGCTCCACGTCGTGGTACCGGGACACGATCTGCGCGAGCGCCTGCTCCGGGTCGTGGAGCACCTGCTCGTACGTGACCCCGACGCACTCCTCGTACGTGAGGTCCACGCCGTCGTGCTGCAGGAGCAGCTCGAGCACGTAGTCCCGCACATCTGTGGAGCGCGCCACCGGTCTGAACACCCCGACGCGCTGGACCGTGCGGGCCAGGAGGTCCACCAGGCCGAGCGCGACCATGGACTTGCCGGAATCTCCCTCGGGGGAGGTGACGTAGATGCTGCGGGCCACGGTGGGCTTCTCCGATGTGGGTGGAACGGGTGGAACGGCTGCTGCGGTGGTGCGTGACCGTGGGGCGGGCAGCGGCGCCCGCCCCACGGACGTGGGGGTGCTACTCGTTGTCGCCGCCGGTCGAGAGCGTCGCCGCCACCTGACCGGAGTCGGACTCGTCCTGCGCGTCGGGCCAGACCCAGTCGCGGACCTCGGGCAGGTCGTCGCCGAACGCGCGGGTGTACTCGCGGGCCCGGAGGCGCTCGTCGACCATCTTCTGCCGCAGGTTGGCCTGGGCCGTGCGCAGGTGAGGCACGTTGTCGATGACGTCGATGACCAGGTGGAACCGGTCGAGGTCGTTGAGCATGACCATGTCGAAGGGCGTCGTCGTGGTGCCCTCCTCCTTGTAGCCGCGCACGTGGATGTTGGTGTGGCCCTTGCGGCGGTACGTGAGCCGGTGGATGAGCCACGGGTACCCGTGGTACGCGAAGATCACCGGCTTGTCGTCCGTGAACAGACCGTCGAACTGGGCGTCGGACAGGCCGTGCGGGTGCTCCCGCGCGTCCTGCAGGCGCATCAGGTCGACCACGTTGATCACGCGGACCTTGAGGTCGGGCAGCTCCCGGCGCAGGATGTCCGCCGCGGCCAGCACCTCGAGCGTCGGCACGTCACCGGCCGCGCCGAGGACGACGTCGGGCTTCTCGCCCGGCACCTCCGAGCCCGCCCAGTCCCAGATCCCGAGCCCGCGCGTGCAGTGCGCCACGGCCTGGTCCATGGTCAGGAAGTTCGGTGCCGGCTGCTTGCCCGCCACGACCACGTTGACGTACTGCCGGCTGCGCAGGCAGTGGTCGTACGTGGACAGCAGCGTGTTCGCGTCCGGCGGCAGGTAGACGCGGATGACGTCGGACTTCTTGTTGACCACGTGGTCGATGAACCCCGGGTCCTGGTGGCTGAAGCCGTTGTGGTCCTGGCGCCACACGTGGCTGGACAGCAGGTAGTTCAGGCTCGCGATCGGGCGGCGCCACGGGATGTCGTCCGTGACCTTCAGCCACTTGGCGTGCTGGTTGAACATCGAGTCGATGATGTGGATGAACGCCTCGTAGCAGTTGAACAGGCCGTGGCGCCCGGTCAGCAGGTACCCCTCCAGCCAGCCCTGGCACTGGTGCTCGCTGAGCATCTCCAGCACGCGGCCGGCGCGTGCCAGGTGCTCGTCGACCTCGGCACCGAGGAACTCCGCGTTCCACTGCTTGTCCGTGGTCTGGAACACCGACTGCAGGCGGTTCGACGCGGTCTCGTCGGGTCCGAAGATCCGGAAGTTGTCCGGGTTGAGCCGGATCACGTCGGTCAGCCAGTCGCCGAGCACGCGCGGCGCCTCGCTCATCGAGCCGCCCGGCACCGGCACGTCGACCGCGTACTCGCGGAAGTCCGGCAGGCGCAGGTCCTTGAGCAGCAGGCCGCCGTTGGCGTGCGGGTTGTCGCTCATCCGCAGGTGTCCCTGGGGCGCGAGCGCGCGGATGTCGTCGTGCAGCTTGCCGTTCTCGTCGAACAGCTCGTTGATCCGGTACGACTCCAGCCACTGCCGCAGCACGTCGAGGTGCTCCGGGGTGTCCCGCGCGCTGGCCAGCGGCACCTGGTGCGCCCGCCACGACCCGGTGGTCTTCTTGCCGTCGATGTAGTCCGGACCGGTCCAGCCCTTGGGCGTGCGGAACACGATCATCGGCCACTGCGGGCGCTGCTCGTTGCCGGCGTGGGCGCTGCGCTTGATCTCCGCGATCTCGTCGAGCACCTCGTCGAGCAGCGTGGCGAACCGGCGGTGGATCTCCTCGTGCGACTCGTCGTCGAAACCGGCGACGAACATGTGCGGCTTGTGCCCGTAGCCGACCATGAGCGACGCGAGCTCGTCCTCGGGGATGCGCGCCAGCACGGTCGGGTTGGCGATCTTGTAGCCGTTGAGGTGCAGGATCGGCAGCACGACGCCGTCGTTCTCGACGTTGACGAACTTGTTCGAGTGCCAGCTGGTGGCCAGCGGGCCGGTCTCCGCCTCGCCGTCGCCGATGACGGTGGCGACCAGGAGGTCCGGGTTGTCGAACGCGGCGCCGTAGGCGTGGCTCAGCGCGTAGCCCAGCTCGCCGCCCTCGTGGATCGACCCCGGGGTCTCGGGGGCGACGTGGCTCGGGATGCCGCCCGGGAACGAGAACTGCCGGAACAGCCGGTGGACGCCCTCGGTGTCCTCGGTGATGTCCGAGTAGTACTCGGAGTAGGTCCCGTCGAGGTAGGCGCTGGCGACGAGGCCGGGGCCGCCGTGACCGGGGCCCGTGATGTAGATGGTCGACTGCTCACGCTCGGCGATCGCGCGGTTCAGGTGCGCGTACAGGAACGTCAGACCGGGCGTGGTGCCCCAGTGCCCGAGCAGACGCGGCTTCACGTGGTCGCGTGTGAGGGGCTCGCGCAGCAGCGCGTTGTCCAGCAGGTAGATCTGGCCGACCGACAGGTAGTTGGCGGCTCGCCACCACTGGTCGATGCGGTTCAGGGTCTCGGCGTCGAGAGCGTCCCCGCTCCCGGTCCGCCACGTGCCGCGATGCGACGTCGTCGTGCTCATGCGCGCTCCCCAGTCGTCGTTCCGGCGAACGCGCCGGTCCGGTGTCAGCCTTGCGTCGGGCCCCGTGGCCCCCGGAGGACCTTGGTCCTCCCCGGGGTGCGCGGGACTACTTGTCATACAACCGCACTCAGCCCTCCGGCGCAGGAGGGGCAGGCGAACGGATTCCGAACGTCCGATGGCCCGCCGACCGGACGGCTGCGCAGGTCAGCGGGGTTCTAGGCGGCTCGAGCAGGGGTTGCGGGTGCGGGGAGGGCGGTCCCTGCGAGGTACCGTGAGGCGTGACCGAGCAGAGCCCCGCAGCCGTTGCGCGCAGCCGCGCGACGGGGTCGGTGCCGGGCAGTGACGATGGTCACGGCCGCCCGCCCGGGCGCGTCGCCGGGCCGCCGGTTCTCTCCGGGTGGTCGCAGGCCGAGAGGCGCCCGCCGACGACGATGCTCCGCGCCGCGGTCCGGCCCCGCATGCTCCTGCTCCTCGTCCTCCTGCTCGCAGCTGCCGCGCTGTGCGCCCGGCTCGGTGCGTGGCAGCTGGACCGCGCGCAGGTGCACGGCTCGGCCGCGGCGGAACGGCACACCGCCGAGCTCGTCGCCGCGCCGGCGGTCCCGCTCGACGACGTGCTTGCGCCGCAGACCACGTTCACCGGCGACCTCGTCGGCCGCAAGGTGTCCGCGGCGGGCACCTACGACACCGCCGGCCAGCTGCTGGTCACGGGCCGCGCGCACGACGGGACCACCGGTCTGCTCGTCCTGACACCGCTGACGACGAGCGACGGTGACGTGCTCCCGGTGGTGCGCGGCTGGGTGGCGACGCCCGCCGACGCCGACGAGCCGCCGGCGGGACCCGTCGAGGTCACCGGGTACCTGCAGGCGTCCGAGCAGGCGGGAACCGGGGTGGCCGACGGACGGACCGACGCCATCAGCTCCGCCGAGCTGCTCAACTCCTGGGGCGGGCCGATCTACACGGGGTACCTGGTGGTCTCCTCGTCCGAGCCCGCCCAGGCGCCCACCGTCGCCCTGCTGGACCCGCCGACGAAGCCGGGCGCGGGGCTGAACATCCAGAACCTCGCCTACGCCGCGCAGTGGTGGATCTTCGGCGCGTTCGCGGTGCTGCTCTGGCTCCGCCTGGTGCGCGACGAGGCCCGGGGCCAGGCTCCGGTCTCCGAGCCGGACCGGGGTGGCGGCGCGCCCGCCTGAGGCGCCACCTCCACCCCGTCGGGTCAGCAGCCGGGCCGTCAGGCTAGATCTGGGTGCAGTAGGACTGCGCCATTGCGTCGAACTCGTCCGCCGTGTGGGCGCGGGGCGTGTGGTCGTCGACGCCGCCGATCGCCCAGATGGACCCGACCGGGAGGTCATCGATGTCGACCGACGTGAACTCCGGGCCGTCCGCGCTCCATGAGTTGTCGGACGAGCCAGCGAAGGCGCGGTACGTCGAGGTCGCGTACAGGCTCCGCTCGAACTCTGCACCGAGGGGCACGGCTCCCCGGTCGGTCACCCGCTCGAGGAAGTCCCAGCGGCCGACTTCGTCGTCGGAGGACGTAGCGCCCCCTTGCACGGCGTAGACCACGACCGTGTCGACCCCGCCCTTGCACATCTGGACGATGGCCGACACCGTCCCGTCCGCCTCGCGCTCGAGCCCCACCACGCCGCCTGAAGATACGGTGCAGCCTGCGACGAGGGCCGTGACCGCGGCACCTACGGCGGCGGCGAAGGCCAATGATCGAGCGTTCATGCAGGTGAGAGCAGAGGTCCGTGCATGCCTCTGTGCTCACGGGCCGATCACGACTCAGATCCGATGAGCGTCTGCTCAGCCCAGCGGAGGACGGCGGCGCAGCTCCTTGACCGCGCGGCGCTTCTGCTCGCCCTGCACCCGGCGCACCTGCGATCCCCGGCTCGGCCGGGTGGCGCGGCGGGTCGGTCCCGGGGGAGCGAGGGCGTCGTCGAGCAGCGCGTGCACCCGGGTGAGCGCCGCCTCGCGGTTGCGCAGCTGGGACCGGTACTCCTGGGCGCTCAGGGTGAGCAGCGAACCCCGCAGCCGGCCGGCCAGTCGTTCCAGGACGCGGTCCTGCTGGGTCGGGCTGGTCCAGGGGATCCGCGCCAGGTCGACCGTCAGCTCGACCCTCGAGTCGGTGGTGTTGACCGACTGACCCCCCGGGCCGCTGGAGCGCGAGAAGCGCCACGCGAGGGCGTCGTCCGGAACGACGACACCCCCGCGCAGCACCAGTGGACCGGTCACGTCAGTCGTGCTGCCACGAGTGCCACAGCGCGGCGTAGTCGCCGCCGGCGGCGACCAGCTCGTCGTGCGGGCCGATCTCCACGATCCGGCCGCCGTCGACCACCGCCACCCGGTCCGCGTCGTGCGCGGTGTGCAGGCGGTGTGCGATGGCGACGACCGTGCGCCCGGCGAGAACGGCCGACAGCGACCGCTCGAGGTGCCGGGCCGCCCGCGGGTCGAGCAGCGAGGTCGCCTCGTCGAGCACCAGCGTGTGCGGGTCGAGGAGCACCAGCCGCGCCAGCGCGATCTGCTGCGCCTGCGCCGGGGTGAGCGCGACGCCGCCGGAGCCGACCTCGGTCTCGAGCCCCTCGGGCAGCGCCTGCACCCACTCCCAGGCGTCCACCGCACGCAGGGCACGCTCGAGCGCGGCCGCGTCGGCGTCCACCTGGGCGAGGCGAAGGTTGTCGGCCACCGACCCGACGAACACGTGGTGCTCCTGGGTGACCAGGGCGACGTGCCCGCGCAGCTCCTCGAGCGGCAGGTCGATCAGCGGCACGCCCCCGACCGTCACCGTGCCGTCCGTGGGCGGGTGGATACCGGCGAGCATCCGGCCGAGCGTCGACTTGCCGGCACCGGACGGTCCGACGACCGCCAGGCGCTCCCCGGCCGCGAGGTCGAGATCGATGCCGTGCAGCACGTTGTGACCCTCGCGGTACGCGTAGGTGAGATCCCTGGCGGCGATGTCCTCGTCGACCGGCGTGCCCTCCCGGGTCTGGCGGTCGGGCTCGACCAGCTGGACGCCGACGATCCGCGCGAGCGACGTGGCGGCCACCTGGATCTCGTCGACCCAGAAGATCAGCTCCCAGACGGGACCGGTGATCTGGTACGTGTACAGGACGATCGTCGTCACCGCGCCGACCGAGACGTGCCCCTGCGAGGCCAGGTAGCCGCCCCAGAACAGCACGGCGGCGGGGGCCAGGACGAACGTGAGGTCGATGCCCGGGAACAGGATCGTGCGCAGCCGGAGCGTCGCCTTCTCCGCCTCGAACGCCTCCGCCAGGTCGTCGTTCACCCGCTGCATGCGGCGCGCGCCGAGACGGAGGGCGTCGACCGTCCGGGCACCCTCCACGGACTCGGTGATCGTGCCGTTGAGCACCGCGTACGCCGCGGACTCGCGCTGGTACGCCGGGGTCGCGCGCTTGAGGTACCAGCGCACGATGAACAGCAGCGTCGGGACGCCGAGGAACATCGCCAGCGAGACCACCGGCGAGAGCACGAGGCACGCGACGATCGTCAGCGAGATGGTGACGACCGCGACGATCACGCGCGGCACGCCGAAGCGGACCGCGTGCTGCAGCTTGTTGACGTCGTTGGTGGTGCGCGCCACGAGGTCGCCCGTACCCGCGCGCTCCACAGTGGACAGCGGCAGGGCCGTAACCTTCTCGATGAACTCCTCGCGCAGCTCCGCGAAGACCTCCTCGCCGAAGATCATCGACGAACGCTGGGCGAACCGGATGAGGACCGTCTGGGCCAGCACGGCTGCCGCACCGATGGCGATGAGCGTGTTGACGTACCCGACGGTGGTGCCGTCGGTCACGGCGTCGATGAGCATGCCCAGCAGCCACGGGCCGGCCAGCCCCGCGGTGGCGGCCAGCGTGTGCAGGACCGCGATCAGCGTCAGCGGCCGGTGGTGCTTGCGGAACAGCAGGCCGGCGTAGGCGCGGACCGTCGCCGAGTCGGCGATGGGGAGCTTCATGACTGACCTCCTCTGTTCTCTCCTGCCGTGCCCGCGGACTGCGCGGCCATCAGCTCCTGGTACAGGCGCTCGTCGTCCTCGAGCGCCTCGACCGTGCGGTTCTCCAGCGACTCCTCGTCCATGTTCCGCCCGACGACGGCCCGGTAGGCGCGGGCCACCTCGAGGTCGCCGGCGCCGTGCACGAGCAGCGCGTCGTGCGTGCCGCGGGCGACGACGACGCCGTCCTGCACGAACGCGACCTCGTCGACGTGGTCCAGCACCAGCGGGCTGGCCGTCACGACGAGCGTGGTCCGGCCGCGCCGGACGTCCGCCAGCCGTGCCGCGATCCGCGCCTCCGTGTGGGCGTCGACCGCGCTGGTCGGCTCGACGAGCACGAGGATCTCGGGGTCGATGAGGAGCGCCCGCGCGAGGGCGACTCGCTGCCGCTGCCCGCCGGACAGCGAGCGGCCCTTCTCGGGCAGCTCACCGGCGAGCCCGTCGGGCACCGAGTCGAGCACGTCCTGCGCGTCGGCCGTGCCGATCACGCGCAGCAGGTCGTCCTCGGAGGCGTCGCCGCGCACGTCGAGCTCCTGGGCCAGGAGTCCGGAGAACAGGTGCGGCGTCGCCTCCGCGACGACGATGCGTTGGCGGACGACGTCCTTGTCCAGCTCGGACAGGAGCACGCCACCCAGGCGCACGGGGGTGTCCTTCTCGGCCTCGTCGTCGAACCGGCCGAGCCGGGTCGCGATGCGCGCGGTCTCGTCGGGGTCGACGCTCACCAGCGCGACCACCCGGCCGGCCGCGAGGTCCAGGCCGCTGACCTCGTCGACCAGCGACGAGTGCGATCCCGGCGCGGCGGCCGTCCCGCCGGTCGCTCCCGTGGCGGGGACGACCTGGAGCACCTTGACCACCTTGCCGGCGCCGATGTGCGCGCGCGTCGCGGCCTGCAGCATCTGCGTGGCGTTCTGCACGGGCCACGACAGGAACGCCGCGAAGCCGTACGTGGACACGAGCTGACCGGGCGTGATGGTGCCGGCCAGCGCCATGTGCGCGCCGAGCCAGATGAGCGTGATGACGAACGCGCCGGGCAGCAGCACCTGCAGCGCGTCCAGGATCGACTGCGTCTTGGCGACCTCGACCCCGCGGCGCCGCGTCTCCTGCGACTGCGCGCGGTAGCGGCCGGTGAAGACCTCCTCGCCGCCGATGCCGCGCAGGATGCGCAGCCCCGAGACGGTGTCCGAGCCGAGCGTGGTCAGTCGGCCCGACGCCTCGCGCTGAGCCGCCTGCCGTCGGGAGAGCGGCTTGACCAGCAGGCCGAGGATCGCGGCGACCGTGGGCAGGCCGAGCACCACCACGAGTCCGAGCGGGACGGACACGCGCAGCATGAGCACCGCGACGATGCCGTACGCGACGAGGCTGCCGAGGAAGTGCGCGGCCATCGCGAAGACCTCGCCGATGCGCAGCGCGTCGTTGGCCACCGCGGAGACGACCTCGCCCGTCGGGAGCTCCTTGGTGATCGTGTGGCCGGAGCGGGCGACGGTCCTGCCGACCAGCTGCGACGAGGTGAAGGCCGCGCGGAGCCAGTTGTTGACGTCGTACCGGTGCCCGATGGCGGACGCCGTGATGATCACGGCACCGAGCGCCAGGAGCGTGCCGCACGCCCGCCACAGGTCGGGGCCGAAGCCGCTGTCCAGACCGTCGTCGATCGCGCGACCGACCACGTACGGGGTGAACGCCTGGCACGCGAACATGGTGATGCCGAGGCCGACCGCCGTCAGGAGGATGCCCCACTGCCGGCGCGCGAGCCACCAGAGCAGCGCGACGGGCCCGCTCAGAGGCGGGGTACCGGGATCGTCGAGGGGGAGGGAACGCACGAGGAGCCACGTTACGTGCGGGTACTGACATCGATCGAACCGTTTTCCGTGACGTCGGACGCAGGACGGACCTCCCCTGCGCGCCGACTACCCTGAGGGCGTGACGCAGACGCCTGACCTGGCCGCCACCACCCACCGCCCCGTGCTCGTCGTCGACTTCGGCGCGCAGTACGCGCAGCTCATCGCGCGGCGCGTGCGCGAGGCCAACGTGTACTCCGAGATCGTGCCGCACACGGCGTCGGTCGCGGACCTGCTGGCCAAGGACCCGGCGGCGATCATCCTGTCGGGCGGCCCCTCGTCGGTGTACGCGACCGGTGCGCCGTTCGTCGATCCCGCCCTGTTCGAGGCGGGCGTCCCCGTGCTCGGCATCTGCTACGGATTCCAGGCCATGGCGGCGGCGCTCGGCGGGACGGTCGCCCAGACCGGCCAGCGTGAGTACGGCGGGACGGCCGTCGAGGTCACGTCCGCCGGCACGGTGCTGTCCGGCAGCCCGGACTCGCAGACGGTGTGGATGAGCCACGGCGACGCGGTGCACGCCGCGCCCGAGGGGTTCGAGGTGCTCGCCACGTCGGCGGGCAGCCCGGTCGCCGCGTTCGAGGACCGCGCCCGTCGCCTGTACGGCGTGCAGTGGCACCCCGAGGTCAAGCACTCGCCGCTCGGCCAGAAGGCGCTCGAGAACTTCCTGTACGAGGGCGCCGGCCTGGTCCCCGACTGGAACGCCGGGAACGTCGTCGCGGAGCAGGTGGAGAGGATCCGCGCGCAGGTCGGCGACGCGCGGGTCATCTGCGGGCTCTCCGGCGGCGTGGACTCCTCGGTGGCCGCGGCACTCGTGCAGAAGGCCGTCGGCAGCCAGCTGACCTGCGTGTTCGTCGACCACGGCCTGCTGCGGTCCGGCGAGGCCGAGCAGGTGGAGAAGGATTTCGTCGCCGCCACGGGCGTGCAGCTCAAGGTGGTCGACGCCCGCGAGCGGTTCCTGCACGCGCTCGCCGGGCACACCGACCCCGAGACCAAGCGCAAGATCATCGGCCGCGAGTTCATCCGGGTGTTCGAGCAGGCGGCGCGAGAGATCATCGAGGGCTCAGCGGAGGCCGGCGAGGGCGAGGAGGTCAAGTTCCTCGTCCAGGGCACCCTCTACCCGGACGTGGTCGAGTCCGGCGGTGGCGAGGGCGCGGCGAACATCAAGTCGCACCACAACGTGGGCGGGCTGCCCGACGACCTGCAGTTCGAGCTGGTCGAGCCGCTGCGCACCCTGTTCAAGGACGAGGTCCGTGCGGTCGGCCTGGAGCTGGGGGTGCCCGAGGGCATCGTCTGGCGCCAGCCGTTCCCCGGACCCGGGCTGGGCATCCGCATCATCGGCGAGGTGACCGCCGAGCGCCTCGACATCCTGCGCGCGGCCGACGTCATCGCCCGCGAGGAGCTGACCCGCGCGGGACTGGACCGCGACATCTGGCAGTGCCCGGTCGTGCTGCTCGCGGACGTGCGCTCGGTGGGCGTGCAGGGCGACGGCCGGACCTACGGGCACCCGGTCGTGCTGCGGCCGGTGTCGTCGGAGGACGCGATGACCGCCGACTGGACCCGCCTGCCCTACGACGTCCTGGCGACGATCTCGACCCGGATCACCAACGAGGTGCCCGAGGTCAACCGCGTCGTCCTCGACGTGACGAGCAAGCCGCCGGGCACGATCGAGTGGGAGTGACTGGGAGTGACACAGTGACCGAGACCCCGACCACGACGAACGTGGACCCCTGGGTGCGCAAGGCCGCAGGGGCGACGAAGCGCTACCGCGTGCTCGCGTGGATCACCGGCACCATGCTGCTGCTGCTCTGCGTCGAGCTGGTCCTCAAGTACGTGTTCCACGCGAGCGGGGTGGACGCCTCCGGCACGCCGAACCCGGTCATCGGCTCCTGGATCGCGTACGCGCACGGGTGGATCTACGTCGTCTACCTGGTCACGGTCTTCGACCTCTGGTCGAAGATGCGCTGGCGGCTCGGGCGGCTCGCGACGATGGCCGCGGCCGGCGTCGTGCCGGTCATGTCGTTCATCCTCGAGCGCAAGGTGCACGCGCAGGCGCTCGCCCGCATCGAGGCCGCCGGTGGCGCACGCGGGTGACATGTCCTGTGTCGTGGTCAGTCGTCCGGTTCGCGCCGTTACGGTGAGCGCGTGCTGATCGTCCACGTCTCCGACTGCTACGCACCGCGCACCGGGGGGATCGAGTCGCAGGTGGGTGACCTCGCCGCGCGGCAGGTCGCCGCCGGGCACGAGGTGCACGTCCTGACGGCCACGCTCGGCGTCGGCGGCGAGCGCGGGGGTGTCGTCGACCTGGAGCACGGGGTCCGCGTGCACCGGCTCGGTGCACGGCTCCCGTTCGACCTCCCCGTGAACCCCGTCGGCCCGCGACTGGTCCGCGAGGCCTACGCCGCCCTGCGTCCCGACGTCGTGCACGTGCACGCCGGGGTGCTGTCCCCGTTCGCGTACGACGGTGCCCGGATCGCCCTCGACGCCGGTCTGCCGACGGCGATCACGTGGCACTGCATGCTCGACGGCGTGGTCGGTGCCCTGCGGACCGCAGTGGGTCGGACGCACTGGCAGCGGACGCCCGCCGCGCTGAGCGCCGTCAGCCACGCCGCGGCCGCCCGTGTGCGCGAGGTGTTCGGTACCGAGGTGTCGGTGATGCCGAACGGGATCGACCTCGACCTCTGGGCCCCCAGGAGCTTCTCCGAGGGGCGGGGGCGCCCCGGCGAGCACGGGCCGCTGCGGCTGGTGTCGACGATGCGCCTCGCACCGCGCAAGCGGGCGGTGCCGCTGGTCGAGCTGGTCGGCCAGGCCGCGCGTCGGCTGCCGCCCGATCGGTTGCGCCTGTCGATCATCGGGTCCGGGCCGGCCCAGGGCCGGGTCGCGTCGGCGGTGGCGGGGCAGGGGCTGCAGCACGTCGTGGACCTGCGCGGTCGGCTGACCCGGCCCCAGGTCCGCAGCGCCTACACCGACGCCGACGTGTTCCTCGCCCCGGCGGAGCTCGAGGCGTTCGGCATCGCCGCGCTCGAGGCCCGCACGGCCGGGCTGGCGATCGTCGCCCGGCGCGGCACGGGGATCGAGGAGTTCGTCGAGGACGGTGTGGACGGCCTCCTGGTCGCCGACGACGCCGAGATGACCGAGGCGATCGTGCAGCTCGCGCGAGACGGCCGCCTGCTCGAGGGCATGCTCTCGCACAACCGCGCGGTGCGGCCCCGGTTCGGGTGGGACGACGTGCTGGCCGCCGCGGACGGCGAGTACGCGAGGGCACGCGCGGCGAAATCTCCCACTTCGTCACCCGCCCCTCACTAGAGTCGGTCTCGTTGGACGGTTCTGTCAGGGGCCGCACGGCACACCTGCCCGTCCTCTGGGGGTTCAGAGAGGGAGACATGACGACGACGACGGGACAACCGAGGTCGGTCCGCGTGCTCGGGCTGCTGACCATCATCTTCGGGATCATCTTCATCATCGCGGGTGGCATCACGTGGGGCGCCGTCGCCAGCAACCTGGCGGCCGAGCAGATCACGGTGTCCGAGGACGCGCAGGCGTTCGGCGGCCAGCTGGTCGACACCCCGTGGGAGGCCTGGTTCCAGGCCGACATCATCAACACCCACGCACTCGAGGCCACCGACGGCCAGACCTACGCGCAGCTGGACCAGGACGACGAGCGCCGCGGCACGGTCATGACGGCCTCGTTCCTGCGCGCCTCGTTGTTCACGTCGGTCGTGGCGTTCGGCGTCGCGCTGCTCGTGGTCGGCATCGGCGTCGTGTTCATCCTCATCGGGTGGGCGCTGCGCAAGGTCGGCACCACCACCTACTCCGACACCTCCGTCAGCGGGACCCCGGACCCGGTGGTCTGACGCCCCCGGACGTGCGACGGCCGGGCGGAGGTCTCTCCGCCCGGCCGTCGCCGTCTGCCCGTCTGCTCAGCGCCGGGCGTTGCGTGCTCCGCTCACGATCGAGCCGACCAGCAGCGCGGTCCCGGCGACCGCGAGGAGCACGATCATCGCGAGCTGGAGGTCGATCTCGACCCCCGCCGCCCACGCGAGCAGGCCGACGCCGATCGCGGCGATGACCAGGCCCCAGACGACGGTCCCGACCCGCAGGCGGCGGCGGGGCGGGTCGACGGGTGCGGGCTCGGACGGCGCGACCTCCGCGACGAACGGGTCCGGGCTGCTGGACGGCACGTCGGCCGGCGCGGGGCGCTCCGACGGGGAGTACAGCGCGCCGATCGGGGACGTCTCCGGGCCGGGCTCGGGCGACCCGAACGGTGCCGGCTGCGTGACGGGCAGCGGCGTCGTCTCGTCGAGCGCGAGCACGGGGTGCTCGTCGTCAGCGGTCTCCTCGACCGGGAGGACGGCGGTGTCGTCGGCGGCGGGCTCCGGGTCGGAGACCGGCAGGGCGAGCGTCTCGTCGTCGTCGCGGGGGGTCTTGTCGGTGGACATCAGTTCTCCTCGATGATCGAGACGTCGCCGGCGCCGATCTGCACCTGCAGGGCGAGCTGCGGGCCGTCGGGGCCGACGTCGTCGGTCGTGAAGGTGCGGGGGTTGAGGCCGACACCGTCGACGCTCCTGCTCTGGCCGTCGACGTCCCAGCGCACCGTGCCGGCGCCGGCCTCGACGTCGGCGGTCACGCTCGCGTCGGCGGGCACGATGACGGTCAGGTCACCGGCGGCGAGCGAGATCGGGACCTCGAGCGTCTCCGAGGTCAGGGTCACCTCGGTGAGGTCGATGGTGGCGTCGCCGAACCCCATGGAGAAGCCGTCCGCGGCCTCGGAGCGGTCGGTGACCACCGCGACGCCGTCGGCCGCGAAGTCGTGCCGCGCGTCCGAGGACCAGTTCCACGTCGTGTTCTGGACGGCGCCGAGGGGCACGGCGGCGATGATGCCGACGACCGCCAGCCCGCCGAGCGCGCCGCTGGTGCGGCCGCGCAGACCGGACACGATGATGCCGAGACCGGCCAGGACGATGCCGATACCCAGCGCGGTGAGCGCGACGGGTCCGGTGAAGTCGCCCGAGCGCTCGGCCATCAGCAGCAGAGCGAGGGCCAGCAGGCTGAGCGCGACGACCACACCGACCGTGCCGACGCCGGCGCCGGGGGTGCGCGGACGCTGGGGGCGCGGGGGCCGCGGGGGACGCGGCGGCTGCACGGGTCGGGGAGCAGGAGCGGGAACAGGAGCCGGCTGCGGTGCGGCGTAGGACGTCCAGGCAGGGGCAGGTGCCGGGGGGACGCCGTAGGCGGACGTCGTCGGCGGGGTGTCCGTGACCGGCGTGGCGTACGTGCTCGCGGCGGGGTAGCTCGCGGCGGGGTAGCTCGCTGCGGGGTAGCTCCCTGCGGGGGCGGGCGGCACGTACGGCGTGAACGGCGGCGCCGGGGGGCGCGGCTGGGACGACTTCTGGTTGGCGACGACCGCGATCAGCGTGACGATCCCGCCGATGAACGCGAGCCACAGGATGCCCTGGACCCATCCGGGCGGACCCCAGAAGAAGAACCAGCTGTCGCCGCGGTTGATGCCGACGATGACGAAGGCGAGGGCGCCGAGCAGCGCGATGTCGAACCGGCCGAGGATCATCTCCTCGAGGTGGATTCGACCGTCGCGTCGCTCGGGCAGCAGCGCCCAGGCGACGCCGTACGCCACCAGGCCGAGGCCGCCCAGCAGGAGCGTCGCGACGAAGATGCCGCGGACCAGCAGGGGGTCGATCCCGAAGCGGTCGCCGATGCCGCCGCTGACGCCGCCGATCCAGCGGTCGTCGGCGCGGGTGATGCCGAGGCGGCGCACCCCGGCGAAGAAGCTGTTCGAGTGCTGCGCGGGGGCCGGGTCCGGTGCCGGGGCGGCCGGTGCCGGCTCCGGGCCGGCGGGGGTGGTCGTGTCCATGACTCGATCCTGCTCGCCCGGACGCGCGCCCGGCATCGGGTGGTCCCCTGAGCGCACCCTGATCCTGGGTCCGCGAACCCCTGAACCGACCCCGGACGCGACCCCGGAAGGCCTCGCGGCGTGTGACGATCGGACCGTGCACCCGACCACGCCCGTTCTCGCGCCGACGCGCCGGCTGCCGCTGCGTCGTCCCGCGCGCGGGCGGTGGTTCGGTGGTGTAGCCCTCGGCCTGTCTGCGCATCTCGACCTGCCGGTCGGGCTGGTGCGGTTGGCGTTCGTCGTGCTCACCCCCGTCGCAGGCGTCGGCCCTCTGCTGTACGTGTTCTGGTGGCTCGCGGTCCCGGCGGGCGACCCCGCCGCGGCTGCGCAGGACATCCGCCCGAGCGCGCTGAGCCGTCTTGCCCGTCGGCAGGCCGTCATCGAGCCCGGTCGGCGCATCCCCGTGACGGACATCGCCATCGGCGCGGTGCTGGTGATCGCGGCCGCGTTGCTGATCGCGGTCCGGTCCGGGGCCGACGTGGACGCGGACTGGCTCCTGCCCGCCCTGATCGTCCTCTCGGGGCTGTGGCTGGCGTGGAGCCAGCTCGACGAGCTGCAGCGCGGGCGCCTGCGGGACCGGGCCGGCGGGCGGACTCCCGTGAGCCTCCTGCGGGTCGCCGGCGGGATCCTGCTCGCGGGCGTCGGCGTGCTCCTGTTCGTCGGCCTCGCGTCCGGGGAGGGCGTCGACACGGCGACCCTCGCGCAGTCGATCGTCGCGGCGCTCGTGATGCTCGGCGGCGTGGCCCTGGTGCTCACGCCCTGGTGGCTGCGGCTGGTGCGGGAGCTCGGCGACGAGCGGGCCGCCCGCGCGCGCGAGTCGGAGCGCGCGGACATCGCCGCCCACCTGCACGACTCCGTGCTCCAGACGCTGGCCCTGATCCGCTCGCGGGCCGACGATTCCGCGGAGGTCGCCCGCATGGCGCGTGCGCAGGAGCGCGAGCTGCGCGAGTGGCTCTACGACGACCGCCCGGCGCCGGGCACCTCGGTGGCGGCGGCGCTGCGGGGGATCATCGCCGAGGTGGAGGACTCGCGCTCGGGTCCGACCGGCGACCCCGTGGCCGTCGAGTCGGTGGTGGTCGGGGACCGGGTCCCCGACGCCGACACCGAGGCGCTGCTGCAGGCGACGCGCGAGGCGCTGGTCAACGCGGTGGTGCACGGGCGGCCGCCGGTGTCGCTCTACCTCGAGGTGGGTGCGACCGAGGTCGAGGTGTTCGTCCGCGACCACGGCGACGGGTTCGACCTCGACGAGGTGGGCACCGACCGGTTCGGGGTGCGGGAGTCGATCATCGGGCGGGTGCGTCGTCGTGGCGGCGCCGCCACCGTCACCAGCAGCCCCGAGCGCGGGACCGAGGTGCACCTGGTGGTGCCGATCCGGGTGTCGGACGAACAGGGAGTGCAGTCATGAGCGAGCCAGTCGACGTGGTGCTGGTGGACGACCACCACATGTTCCGGACCGGCGTGAAGGCGTCGCTCGACGCCGGCGTGCGGGTGATCGGCGAGGCGGACACGGTCGACGAGGCGATCCGGCTGGTGCGCGAGCTGAAGCCCCCGGTCGTGCTGCTCGACGTGCACCTGCCCGGCGGCGATGGGGGAGGCGGCGCCGAGGTGATCAAGGCGTGCACCGACCTGCTGGGCCAGACCCGGTTCCTCGCCCTGTCGGTGTCCGACGCCTCCGAGGACGTGGTCGCGGTCATCCGCGCCGGCGCCCGCGGGTACGTCACCAAGGCGATCGACGGCACCGACCTGTCCGACGCGGTCCGCCGCGTGGCCGGCGGGGACGCCGTGTTCTCGCCGCGGCTGGCAGGGTTCGTGCTCGACGCGTTCGGCGCGGCCGCGGGCGACATCGCGATCGGAGACGACGAGCTGGACCGGCTCTCCGCCCGCGAGCGCGAGGTCATGCGGCTCATCGCGCGCGGGTACTCCTACCGCGAGGTGGCGTCCGAGCTGTTCATCTCGATCAAGACCGTCGAGACCCACGTCTCGGCGGTCCTGCGCAAGCTCCAGCTGTCCAGCCGCCACGAGCTGACGCGCTGGGCGGCGGCACGACGGCTGCTGTAGCCCGGGGAGCCCTAGGCTCCTGCGGGTGAAGCAACGCGTCGCGGCCTACGCCATCGTCGTCGAGTCCGGGCGGGTGCTGCTCCCGCACTGGTTGGAGGGGCCAATCTCGGGGTGGACCCTTCCCGGCGGCGGCATCGACCCGGGGGAAGACCCTGCCGACGCCGCCGTGCGGGAGGTGTACGAGGAGACCGGGTACCACGTGGTGCTCGACGAGCTGCTAGGCATCGACTCGATCGTCATCCCGGCCGCCACGCGTCTCGACCCCACCGAGGGAGACCTCCACGGGTTGCGGATCATCTACCGCGCCCACGTCGTCGGCGGTGAGCTGCGCGACGAGGCCGACGGCAGCACCGACACCGCGGCGTGGTTCGACCTGGCCGAGGTGGCGGGGCTCGACCGGGTCGAGCTGGTCGACATCGGCCTGCGGCTGGCCGGGCACTAGAGGGATCCGTACCAGGCCTGCAGGTACGCGTCCGAGCGGGCCGAGCCGAGGATCCCCGGGGACATCCGATTCATCACGTAGGCGAACGTGAGCCCGCGGTCGACGTCGTTGACGACGAGCGAGCCGCCCCAGCCACCCCAGAACGCCACGCGTCCCTCGGGGATGTACGGAGTGCTCGCCGGGTGGGACACCGCGTAGCCGAGACCGAACCGCAGGGGCACGCCGAGCACGAGGTCGACGTTGTCGGTGTGCTGCGCGAACACCAGGTCGACGGTCGCGGGGGAGAGCAGCCCGCCCCCGCCGTTCGTGAGCACCGACTGGACCGTCGCCACCGAGCGCGCGTTGCCGTGGCCCCCGGCGCCCCCGATCCCGGCGGCCTTCCACTCCCGGGTCCAGGTGATCGAGGCGTCGAGCACCGGCCCGGTCAGCGTGCGGCGCGCGGGGGAGTCCGGTGGCAGCTGCGTGAGGTCGATCTGCGAGGGCGGCGGCGGGACGACGTGGCTGACGCGCACGTCCTGTGCTGGCGGCAGGCCGAGCCAGAAGTCGGCGCCCAGCGGCTCCGCGATCTCGGCGCGGAAGAACTCGCCGAGCGGCCGGCCCGTGACGCGCAGGACGAGCTCGCCCACCAGGTGCCCGTAGTCGAGCAGGTGGTAGCCGGACAGCGTGCCGGGCGGCCACCACGGCGCCTGGGCGGCGAGCCGGGCGGTCGCGGCGGGGACGTCGAGGATGTCCTCGCCGGTGACCGGCTGGTCCCAGCCCGAGACGCCCGAGGTGTGGTTGAGCACGTGCCTGACCAGCACGCCCTCCTTGCCTGCCGCCTTGAACTCGGGCCAGTAGGCGCCGACCGGCTCGTCCGGGTCGAGCAGCCCTCGGTCGACGAGCAGCAGCGCGCACAGGGATGCCATGGTCTTGGAGATCGACCACACGTTGGTCAGCGTGTCCGCCGTCCACGGCGTCGTCCGCGCGGGGTCCGCCCAGCCGCCCCAGAGGTCGAGCACGAGCGTGCCCCGCTCGACGACGGCGACGCTCGCGCCGAGCTCCGCGCCCGCGTCGAGGTGCTGCTGGAACGAGGCGCGCAGTGCGGAGAACCGCTCGTCGGCGAAGCCCTGGACCGGCGTGCTCGTCATCGAGCCCTCCTGCGTCGGCGGATCGTGTGTACTCTGACCTGCAACATACCGCGCGGTCGGTATGGCGACAACGTCGTCGACTCCGGAGGTGCACGTGCAGATCGTGGGCGCGGTGCTGGAACGGGCGGGCTCCCCGGCTCCGTTCGCGACCTCCCGGCCGTTCACCGTCGGCGCCCTGGAGCTGGACGGCCCCGGACCCGGTGAGCTGCTGGTCCGCATCGAGGCCGCGGGCGTCTGCCACTCGGACCTGTCGGTCGTCGACGGCAACCGGGCCCGGCCCACGCCGATGCTGCTCGGGCACGAGGCCGCGGGGATCGTCGCGGAGCTGGGCCCCGGCGTCGACGACCTGGCCACGGGTGACCGCGTCGTCATGACCTTCCTCCCGCGCTGCGGAGGCTGCCCCGAGTGCGCGACCGACGGGCGCCTGCCGTGCCGGGTCGGCAGCGCGGCGAACGGGCGGGGCTCGCTGGTGGGCGACGGCATGCGGCTGCACCGCGGCGGCGAGCCGATCCACCACCACCTGGGTGTGTCCGCGTTCGCCAGCCACGCGGTGGTCAGCCGCACGTCCGTCGTGCGGGTCGATCCCGACGTGCCGCCCGAGGTCGCGGCCCTGCTCGGCTGCGCGGTGCTCACCGGCGGGGGAGCGGTGGTCAACGCCGGCCGACCGCGGCAGGGTGACACCGTGATGGTCGTGGGGCTCGGAGGCGTGGGGATGGCTGCGCTGCTGGTCGCGGTCGCGCTCGGGTTCGACGTCATCGGGGTCGACGCGGTCGCGGACAAGCTGGAGGCCGCGCGCGCCAATGGGGCGGCCGCGACGTACTCGCCGCAGGACCTGCCCGTCCGAGCACCCGTGGTCATCGAGGCCGCCGGGAACGCCCGAGCGTTCGAGACGGCCGTCGCCGCGACGGCGCCGGGCGGGACGACGGTGACGGTCGGCCTGCCCGCTCCCGGCGCTCGCGCGTCCGTCAGCCCGCTCACCCTCACCTCCGAGGCCCGGACCGTCGTCGGCAGCTACCTCGGCTCCGCCGTCCCGGCCCGCGACATCCCGCTCTACGTCGACCTCTGGCGCTCGGGTCGGCTCCCGCTCGAGCGCCTGGTCTCCTCGCGCATCACGCTGCACGACCTCGACGTCGCCATGGACCGCCTCGCGGCCGGTGGCGAGCTCCGCCAGCTCATCGTTCTCGACGAAAGGACCCCCTCGTGACACGCACTGCCCTGGTGACCGGCGCCGCCCGCGGCATCGGCGCCGCGACCGCCCTCCGGCTCGCCGCCGACGGCTTCCAGGTGGCCGTCCTCGACCTGCGCGAGGAGGACTGCGCGGGCACCGTCGACGCGATCCGCGCTGCCGGGGGTTCCGCGATCGGCCTCGGTGCCGACGTCGGCCTGACGCAGGACGCCGTCTCCGCCGTCGCGCGCGTGGCCGACGAGCTCGGGGCGCCCACCGTCCTGGTCAACAACGCCGGCATCCTGCGCGACAACCTCCTGTTCAAGATGACCGAGGCCGACTGGGACTCCGTCATCTCGGTGCACCTGCGCGGCGCGTTCCTCATGAGCCGCGAGGTCCAGAAGCACCAGGTGGCCGCCGGCTGGGGGCGGATCGTCAACCTGTCCAGCACGTCGGCGCTGGGCAACCGAGGGCAGGCCAACTACGCGACCGCCAAGTCGGGGCTGCAGGGGTTCACCAAGACGCTGGCCATCGAGCTGGGCAGGTTCGGGGTCACCGTGAACTCGGTGGCCCCCGGGTTCATCGCCACCGACATGCTGCGGCAGACCGCCGAGCGGCTCGGCATCACGTTCGAGCAGTTCCTCGACGGGGCGGCCAAGGAGATCCCGGTCGGGCGCGTGGGCCAGCCCGACGACATCGCGAACGCCGTCTCGTTCTTCTGCTCGGAGGCAGCGAGCTTCGTCAACGGGCAGGTCCTCTACGTGGCCGGCGGGCCGAAGGCGTGATCGCGGTGGACACCCCCGCAGGGTTGCTCGACGCCCTCGGTCAGAGCGCGACCGCCGACCGCTGGTTCTCCGTCGACCAGGCGCGGATCGACGCGTTCGCCGACACCACGGACGACCACCAGTGGATCCACGTCGACCCGGTCAGGGCCGCCGCTGGGCCGTTCGGCGCGACCGTCGCGCACGGGTACCTCACGCTCTCCCTGATCCCGGCGCTGACCGACGGGCTGGTCGAGGTCGGCGGGACCGGGCTGGTGGTCAACTACGGCCTCGACCGCGTGCGGTTCCTGCAGCCGGTGACCGCCGGCTCCCGCATCCGGGCGACGTCCACCGTGACCTCCGCCGAACCGACGCCCCAGGGCGTCCGCGCGACCTTCACGGTCACTGTCGAGATCGAGGGCGCGACCAAGCCGGCCCTGATCGCGGAGACCGTCGTCCTCTACTTCGCGGCGGCCTGAACGCCCGCAACGTCCGAGGAAGTGAGCGCCCCAGCAGCCACTTCCTCGGACGTTGGGTGTTCGCGGAGGGTCAGGAGACCCGCTCGACCACCATCGCCATGCCCTGGCCGCCGCCGACGCACATGGTCTCCAGGCCGAACGTGCCGTCCTGCACCGCGAGGCCGTGCAGCAGGGTCGTCGTCAGTCGGGCGCCGGTGCTCCCGAACGGGTGACCCACCGCGATCGCGCCCCCGTGGACGTTGAGCTTGTCGTGGTCGATGCCGAGCGCGCGCGCCGACGGGAGCACCTGTGCGGCGAACGCCTCGTTCAGCTCGACCAGGTCGATGTCGGCGATGGTCATGCCCGCGCGGGACAGCGCCATCAGCGACGCGTCCACCGGTCCGAGGCCCATGATCTCCGGCGAGAGGCCGCTGACCCCGGTGGACACGATGCGGGCGAGCGGGGTCAGGCCGAGCTCGTCGACGATCCGGTCGCTCACGATCACCACCGCGGCGGCGCCGTCGTTGAGCGGGCAGCAGTTGCCGGCCGTGACCGTGCCGTCGGGGCGGAACACCGGGTTCAGGCCGACCAGCGCCTCGACCGTGACCCCGGCTCGGGGGCCGTCGTCGGCCGACACGACCGTGCCGTCCGGCAGGGTCACCGGGGTGATCTCGTCGGCCCAGAACCCGTTGGCCAGGGCCTTCTCCGCGCGGTTCTGGGAGAGCGCGGCGAACTCGTCCTGCTCCCGCCGGGTGGTGCCGGTGAGCGCGGCGACGTTCTCGGCCGTCTGACCCATCGCGATGTACGCGTCGGGGAGCAGTCCGCTCTCGCGGGGGTCGGTCCACGTCTCGCCGGACACCGCCCGTGCGGCCGTGCGTCCCACCGCCTCGGCGAACCGTGGGTTCTGCAGGTCGACGCCGGGGATGTAGTCCGAGGAGCCGACGACCGACCGGCTCACGCACTCGACGCCGGCGGACACGAACACGTCGCCCTCGCCGGCCTTGATCGCGTGGAACGCCATCCGGGTGGTCTGCAGCGACGACGAGCAGTACCGGTTGACGGTGGTGCCCGGGACGGAGTCGAGGCCGAGCAGCACCGCGACGATCCGCGCCATGTTCATGCCCTGCTCGCCGCCGGGCATGCCGCAGCCGAGCAGCAGGTCCTCGACGCGGCCGGGGTCGAGCGCGGGGACCTGCGCGAGGGCGGCGCGGACCATGGAGGCGGCGAGGTCGTCGGGACGCACCTGTGCCAGGGACCCCTTGAACGCGCGGCCGATGGGGGAGCGGGCGGTCGCGACGATGTACGCCTCGGCCATCAGACGAACGCCGCGATGCCGGTGATGGCACGCCCCACGATCAGGGTGTTCATGTCGCGCGTGCCCTCGAACGAGTACACGGCCTCGGCGTCGGCCATGTAGCGCGCGACGCCGTGGTCCAGCTGGATGCCGTTGCCGCCGAGCGTCTCGCGGCACAGCGCCACGGTCTCCCGCATCGCGGTCGTGGTGGAGGCCTTGGCCAGTGCCGAGTGCTGGTCGCCCTGGCGGTCCTCGTCCTGCAGCTGTGCCGCCCGGACGCACAGGGCGATGCTCGCCGTGATGTTGCCCAGGCACCGGGCGAGCCGGTCCTGGACCAGCTGGAACGACGCGATCGGCTTGCCGAACTGCTCGCGCTCCAGCGCGTACCGCACGGTGGCCTCGTAGGCGCCGACCGCCACCCCGACCGCCTGCCACGCGACCTCCGCCCGGGTCAGGCGCAGGACGGTGGCGACGTCCTTGAACGAGTGGATGTTCGGCAGCCGGTCGGCCTCGTCGACGATCACGCCGTCGAGCAGGATGTCGGCGTTCTGCACCGATCGCAGGGCCTGCTTGCGCTCGATCTTGGTGGCGGAGAACCCGGGGGTGCCGCGGCGCACGATGAATCCCTTGACCTGGTCGTCGGCGGTGTCGCGCGCCCAGATGACCGTGAGGTCCGCGAACGTGGCGTTGCCGATCCAGCGCTTGGCGCCGTTGAGCACCCAGGTGTCGCCGGTGCGGTGCGCGGTGGTGCGCAGGCCGCGTGCCGTGTCCGAGCCGGACAGCGGCTCGGTGAGCCCGAAGGCGCCGACCAGCTCGCCGCGGCTCATGGGCGGCAGCAGCTCGGCCCGCTGCTCGAGGGAACCGCCGACGCCGATCGCGCCCATGGTCAGCCCGTTCTGCACGCCGATGAAGGTGGAGAACCCGGCGTCCACCCGGGAGAGCTCGAGCGCGACCCACCCGCGGTAGACGGCGCTGTTCTCGAACCGGACGGTCTCCGGCCACATCGGCCCCAGCAGCCCGAGCTCACCGACCCGCGGGATGAGGTGCACGGGGAACTCGGCGCGGTCCCAGCAGTCGTCCGCGATCGGCCGGACCTCGGTCTCCAGGAACTCCCGGATCTCCATGACGTGCTCGTTCTCGACCGGCGTGAGCAGGTCCTGGAAGGAGTAGAAGTCGCTGGTCAGCAACGCGTGGGTCACGTCTGTCTGTGTCACGTCATGGCTCCGCTCGTCGATCGGCTCTGATCTCGCTCCGAGTCTGCATCATTTTCCCAGATGTTGCATACCCCCTGTCCCGGAGGAGTAGGTTGCCGCCATGTCGCACCTCGACGTCATCGGAGGCGGGCTCGGCCGCATCGGCACCCGCGTCGCGCCCTCGTGGCTGTCCCAACGGCTGGAGGACGGTGAGCACGCCGAGGCGCTGCGGGCGTTCGTCGCCGCCCGCGAGACGTTCATCGAGGGTGCGCGGATCGACATGGGTCGCCTGGCGACGAAGCTCGGCGTCGACCGCACCTCGCTGTTCCGCTGGGTGGGCAACCGCGACGCGCTCCTCTCGGAGGTCCTCTGGTCGCTGGCGGTCCCCACGCTCGAGCAGGCGGAGGCCGCGACGCGGGGCACCGAGGGCGCCGCGCGGGTGGCCGCGGTCCTCACGCACTTCGCGCGCGACCTCATCACCGCTGACTACTTCCGGGGCTTCCTGCGGCGCGAGCCGGCGCGTGCCCTGCGGCTGCTGACCACCAAGGAGAGCGACATCCAGCGGCGGTACGTCGCCGTCGTCGAGGCCTTGGTTCGCCAGGAGCTGGGCGACCAGCCGTTCGACGGGGCCGTCGGCGCGCACGACCTGGCGTACCTGCTGGTCCGCGTCTCCGAGTCGTTCACCTACGCGGACCTCATCACGGGCGACGTGCCGAGCGCCGAGCGCGCCCGGGCGGCGTTCGAGCTGGTGCTGCGGCCATGACGTTCCCGCACCGCGCTCCGTTCCCCACGAGGTGGAACGACAACGACGTCTACGGGCACCTCAACAACACCGTCTACTACGAGGCCATGGACACGACGATCAACGTCTGGCTCATGACCTCGGCCGGCCTCGACCCGTCCGCCGGGGAGCCGATCGGCGTCTGCGTGTCGTCGTCGTGCGAGTTCCGCGCCTCCGCGAGCTTTCCCGAGCCGCTCGAGGTGGGCCTGCGGGCCGGCCGGCTCGGGACGAGCAGCGTGACGTGGGAGCTCGGCATCCTGCGCGACGGCGACGTGGTCGCCGAGGGACGGTTCGTGCACGTGTTCGTCGACCACGCGACGCGGCGCCCCGTCCCGATCCCCGCGCACATCCGCGAGGCCATCGAGCGCGAGCTCGTCGTCTGATCGGGTAGCATACCGACCGGGCGGTATGACGACGTGCCTCCCGGAGAGGCGGTCGACGATGACCCGACGCATGCCGGACCCGCCCGGGCTCGACGTGGCGCGACTCGAGTCGTACCTGAGGCGTGAGCACCCGGCCACCGTGGACGACGGTCCGCTGTCGGCACGGGTGATCGCCGGAGGGCGCAGCAACCTCACCTACCGGGTCGACGGCGGCCCGGAGCCCCTGGTCGTCCGCAGGCCGCCGCTCGGTCACGTGCAGACCACCGCGCACGACATGGCCCGCGAGTTCCGGGTCATCTCGGCGCTGCGGGGATCCCGCGTCCCGGTCCCGCCGGCGGTCGCGCTGGTGGAGGACCCGTCCGCGGGCACGGGCACGGTGTTCTACGTCATGCACCTCGTGGAGGGGTCGGTGCTGGCCCACCAGGCCCAGAACACCACCTACACCGCGGCCGAGCTGCGCACCGTGAGCCTGGAGCTGGCCTCGCTGCTCGCCGAGCTGCACGCGATCGACCCCGCGGACGTCGGGCTCGCCGACCTGGGGCGGTCCGACGGATACCTCGACCGGCAGCTGCGGCGATGGCGCGCCCAGCTGGACGGGTCGCGCTCGCGGCCGGTGCCGAGCCTCGACGACCTGCAGGAACGCCTGGCGGGACGCGTGCCGACGACGCGGCGCAGCAGCATCGTGCACGGCGACTACCGGCTGGACAACGCGCTCGTCGGGGGAGTGGTCCCGCACATCACGGCGATCCTCGACTGGGAGATGGCCACCCTGGGTGACTCGGCGGTGGACCTCGGGATGCTGGGCCTCTACTGGCACATCCGCGGCATCGCCGGTGCCGAGGGGGTCGCGCCCAGCGCGGTCGACCCGGCCGCGGGCTACCCGGAGTTCGACGAGCTCGTCGACACCTACTGCACCCGCCTGGGCACCAGCGTGCCGGAGCTCGGCTGGTACCGGGCGTTCGCCGCGTACAAGCTCGCGGTCATCCTCGAGGGGATCCACTTCCGGTTCCTCGGCGGGGACACGGTCGGCGACGGGTTCGACCGGATCGGGGGACTGGTCGGGCCGCTCGCCGACGAGGGCCTGGCGCAGCTGGCCGGGGTGCGCTGATGGACTTCGCGCCCGACGCCGTGACGGTCGACGTCGTCGGCCGCGTGCAGGCGTTCCTCGACGAGCACGTCTACCCCGCCGAGCCGGTGCTGGAGGCGGAGCTGGCGGCGACCCCGACCGAGTGGGGCACGCGGCCGGTGGTCCGGCGGCTGCAGGGGCTGGCCGGCGAGCAGGGCCTCTGGAACCTCTTCCTGCCGAGCGTCCTCACCAACCTCCAGTACGCGCCGGTGGCTGAGCTCACCGGCCGCAGCCCGCGYCTGGCCCCGGCGGCGTTCAACTGCGCGGCCCCGGACACCGGCAACATGGAGCTGCTCTCCGAGTTCGGCACGCCCGAGCAGAAGGAGGAGTGGCTGGAGCCGCTCCTGGACGCCGAGATCCGGTCCGCGTTCTGCATGACCGAGCCGGACGTGGCGTCGTCGGACGCCTCGCAGATCGCCACGCGCATCGTCCGCGACGGCGACGAGTACGTGATCACCGGCCGCAAGTGGTGGTCGACCGGTGCCATGAACCCCGAGTGCGCGCTGCTGGTGGTGATGGGAGCCACCGACCCGTCGGCGCAGCGGCACCGGCGCCAGAGCATGGTGCTGGTGCCGCGGGACGCCCCGGGCGTGCGGATCGTGCGGCCGCTGACCGTGTTCGGGTACGACGACCGCGACCACGGGGGGCACGCGGAGATCGTGTTCGAGGACGTGCGCGTGCCTGTGGCCAACATCCTGTCCGGGGAGGGCGAGGGTTTCGCCATCGCGCAGGCGCGGCTCGGCCCGGGCCGGATCCACCACTGCATGCGGTCGCTCGGCATGGCGGAGCGGGCGATGGACCTGGTCGTCGAGCGCGCGCGATCCCGGACCGCCTTCGGGCGCCCGCTCGCCGACCAGGGCGTCGTGCGCGAGTGGGTGGCCGAGTCCCGGCTCCAGATCGAGGCGCTGCGCCTCCTGGTACTGAAGACGGCCTGGCTCATGGACACGGTCGGCAACCGCGCGGCCATGACCGAGATCCAGGCCATCAAGATCGCGGTCCCCCGGGCCGTGCAGCAGATCCTCGACCGCGCCATCCAGCTGTTCGGCGCGGCCGGCCTGTCCGGTGACCAGCCGCTGGCCGAGATGTTCGCCGCCGCCCGGGCCCTGCGCCTGGCAGACGGACCGGACGAGGTCCACCTCGCCTCACTCGGGCGAGCCCAGCTGACGAATGAGAGGTAGGGACAGTGTCCACAATGCCTTCTGATCAGGCTCTCGATGGCGCGGGCTACGCCAGCCTGTCCGTCGCGGCGATCCTCGCCGAGACCGCCCACCGCACCCCTGACCGCACGGCGTTCCTCCTGGGCGACCAGGTGGTCCGCTACGGCGAGCTGTGGGACCAGACGCGCTCCTACGCGGGTGCCCTCCGGGCTCGCGGCATCGGACCGGGCGACCGCGTCGCCATGATCGTGCCGAACGTGCCCGACTTCGCCCGCGTCTACTACGGCGTGCTGGCCCTGGGTGCGGTCGTCGTGCCGGTCCACCTGCTGTTCAAGGCGGACGAGATCGAGTTCGTCCTGCGCGACTCCGGCGCGACGCTCCTGGTCGCCGCGGCGCCGATGCTCGCCGAGTCGGCGCCCGCGGCGGCCCGGGCCGGCATCCCGCTGCTCACGGTGCTGGTCCCCGACGGCATGGCGGTCCCCTTCCCCCGACTCGAGGACGAGGCGGCAGCGGCGGACCCGATCGACCGGTACGAGTCCGTGCACCCGATCAGCGCCGCGACGATCCTCTACACGAGCGGCACCACGGGCCGGCCCAAGGGGGCGGTCGGCTCGCACCTGTCGATCGTCGAGCAGGTGCACGTGGCCCTCATCGACCTGTTCGACATGCGTCGCGACGACGTCGTCTTCGGCGGCCTGCCGCTCTTCCACACGTTCGGGCAGGTCTCGGTGATGAACACCGCGTTCCGCCGGGGTGCCGCCGTGATCCTGCTGCCGAAGTTCGACCCGGACCAGGCCCTCGCGCAGATGGTCCACCACGGCGCCACGGTGTTCACGGCAGTCCCGACGATGTACATCGGCCTCCTCCAGGCCGCCGCGCGCAGCACGGCCCGACCACCTCTGCGGTACGCGGTGTCGGGCGGCGCGGCGCTGCCCGTGGCGGTGCTCGAGGTGTTCTCGCGGGAGTTCGCCGCGGAGGTGCACGAGGGGTACGGGCTGACGGAGACGTCGCCGGCCGTCGCGTTCAACCGTGTCGGTGAGCCGATCCGGCCCGGCACCGTCGGGCGACCGCTGTGGGGCGTGGACATCGCGATCGCGGACGCGCAGACCGACGACCGCATCGTCCCCGTGCCCGCCGGCGAGCTGGGCGAGATCGTGATCCGCGGGCACGCGCTGTTCAAGGGCTACCTGGGCAACCCGGAGGCCTCTGCTGCCGCGGTCGTGGACGGCTGGTTCCGCACGGGTGACCTGGGCACCATGGACGCCGACGACATCGTGACGATCGTGGACCGCAAGAAGGACATGATCGTGCGCAACGGCTACAACGTGTACCCGAGCGAGGTCGAGGACGTGATGATGCGGCACCCCGCAGTCGCGTTCGCGGCGGTCTTCGGGCTCCCCGACGAGGCGCGCGGGCAGGAGGTGCACGCCGCGGTGGTGCTCCTCGACGGGCACGAGGCGACGCCCGACGAGCTGGTCGCGTTCACGCAGGAGCGCATCGCGGCCTACAAGTTCCCCCGCGTGGTGCACCTGGTGGACGCCCTGCCGCTCGGCGGCAGCGGCAAGGTGCTCAAGCGCGAGCTCGTGGCGCAGTTCTCCACGGTGGCCGCCGAGGCCTGAGACGGACCGGAGGCCCGGCCCCCTCGTGGGGGACCGGGCCTCCGGCGCGTGCGGGCTCAGGCGGTCGGGATGCCGTCTCCCTCGAGCGGTACGGCCTCGCCCGTGTAGGGCACGACGTCCCCGTCGCCCGCGTCCGTGGTGAAGATCGGGCCCACGTAGTCCTGGACACCCTTGTCGACGGCGGTGATGCCGACTCCCTCGAAGGCCGCGTGGCTGTCCTTGGCGAAGCTCAGCGGCACGATCCCGTTGCCCGTCAGCGCCCCCACCTCGAGGGCGTCGAGCACGCTCGCGCGCGTCGGGTCGTCCCCGGCCTTGGCGAGTGCCTGCGCGAACAGGTACCCGACCGACATCCCGAAGATGGTGTTCCCGCTGAACGGTGCGCCGTCGTTGTACTCGTCGTTGATCTCCTGGAAGAGCGTGACCCACTCGTCGTCCGGGCTGAACGGCAGGTAGTTGGAGCTGACGAAGCCCTGGAGCAGCAGCGGCGCGACGTCCTCGCCGAGGTAGCCGACCAGCGTCGGGTAGTCCCCGCCGGACGACGACGACACCCACTGGGCCGGGTACTTCATCTTGGCGGCGGTGCCGAGTGCCAGGGCGGTGAACCCGTTGACGGTGGCCAGGAAGTTGACCTCGCAGCCCGCCGCCTGCATGGCGCCGATCTGCGCGACGACGTCCTGCACCGACACGGAGTACGTCTGCGTCGAGGCGAGCCCGTCGGCGCCCAGCACGGTCCGCAGGCCGGTGGTGAAGTCAGTGCCGAAGTCGTCGTCCTGACCGAGCACGCAGTACGTCTTGTCGGGCCAGGTCTCCTGCGCGTACGTGGCCAGCGCCTTCGCCTCCACGATGTAGCTCGCGTTGTACGCGAACGTCCACGGGTACTTCTCCGGCTGGTCCCACTGGGGGCTGCCCGAGGCGACGAACAGGTCCGGCACCTCGTTCTCGTTGAGGTAGTCGACCACCGACGAGTGCGTGGGGGTGCCGAGGCCGTTGAGCACCGCGAACACCTCGTCCTCCTGGACCAGCTCGCGCACGACGGTCTGCGTGGTCGCCGGGTTGTAGCCGTCGTCCTTGACCACGTACTCGATGCTGCGGCCGTTGATCCCGCCGTTGTCGTTGACGTAGTCGAAGTACGCCTTCGTCGCCGCCGAGATCGACGAGTAGCCCGCCGCGGCAGGTCCGGTCAACGGGGTGTGCGTGCCGATCGTGATGGTGTCGTCCGTGACGCCGGGCGACGCCTCGGGGGTGGAGCACGCGGACAGGCCGGCCGCGACGAGCGCCGTGGCGACCAGCGCGGGGATGGACCGGGAGCGCTGTGACATCGGTGTCACCTCTGTTCTTCGGTAGGGACGAGGACCAACGCGTGTTCTTCCGTGCGGACGGGGTCGTCGATGGGTCTGCGCCGGGCGGTGAGTGCGCCGTGCAGGCCCTGCGGGGCGAGTGCCATGACCGTGATGAGCAGGAGGCCGAAGACGAGGACCGCGAGGTTGCCGTCGAGGCGCTGAGCGGCATCGGTGGGGAGCCCCGCGGTCAGTCGGCCGATGAGCCAGGGCAGGAGGACGATGACGGCCGAGCCGAGCCCCGCGCCGAGGATGCTGCCCAGACCGCCGATCACGACGGCGACCACGAGCAGGAGCGAGAAGCCGACGGTGTACGCCCCCGGGCTCACGGCCTGGGCGACGAAGCACAGGATCGCGCCGCCGAGCCCCGCCGCGACGGAGCTGGCCGTGAACGCCAGCACCTTCACGCGTCCCGCGGGGATGCCGCTGAGCCGCGCGGCCACCTCGTCGTCACGGACCGCCTGCATCCGCAGCCCGAACCGCCCGCCGCGCAGCGCGGTCAGGCCGGTCACGACGACGGCCGCGACGACCACCGCCACCATCGCCTGCCACTGCTCGAGCGCGATCACCCGCCGGAACGCGTCGGGCACGCCCTCGAACGCGGTCTGGACGCCCTGGTCGCCGTGCAGCACGGTGGACCAGGTGGAGGCGACCGCGGGCAGGGCGACGACGACGGCGAGCGTCAGCCCGGCGAGGTACGGCCCCGAGAGGCGGGCGGCCGCGAGGCCGAGCAGCAGCCCGACGACCGCGCTCACCAGCGCCCCGGCGAGCAGGGCGACCACGAATCGTGCGACGCCGCCGAACGGCAGGGCGTTGCTGGTGAGCGCGTAGCCGTACCCGCCGACAGCCATCAGGGCGGCGTGCCCCAGGGAGAGCTGCCCGGTGGCACCGACGAGCACGGTGAGCCCGGCCGTCGCGCACAGGTAGGCGGCGACCAGGGCGAGCTGGTAGTTGCGGAACGGGTCGAGCGCGAACGTGCCCAGCAGCGCGACCAGGGTCCACCCGGCCGCGAGCAGGAGCGTGCGGGCGAGCGGGCGCTGGCCGGGCAGGCGCTGCCGGCGGCTCATGCGTGCCTCGCCGCTGCTGCCGCGAACAGGCCGGCGGGTCGCAGCAGGAGCACGAGCACCAACAGGCCGAGCACCGCGATCGGCACCAGCCCGGCGCCGAGGTACCCGGTCACCAGGCTCATCGCCACACCGACCACGACACCCCCGACGAGGGCACCGACCGGCGAGTCCAGGCCACCGACCACCGCGACCGTGAAGCCGAGCACGAACAGCGAGTCGGTGGCGTGCGGGTTGAGGCCGAGGCTCGTCGGCACCAGCAGCAGCGCCGCGAGCGAGCCGACGACGCTGGACAGGACCCAGCCGAGGGTGACGGTCCGCGAGACCCGGACGCCCAGCAGCCGGGACACCTCGGGGGCGAACGCGGCGGCACGCATCTGCAGCCCGAGCGAGGTCCACCGGAACAGGACGGCCAGCACCACCATGACCACCACCGCGGTGACCAGCACGAACAGGTCGTACGGGGAGAGCAGCGGCACGCCGCCGACGAGCGCCGCGCTGTCGTCGAACGGGACGCGCATCGGCCGGTAGTCCGGACCGAACACGATCCCCAGCGCCGACTGCAGGACCATCACCAGCCCGATCGCCAGGATCACGCCCGACAGGGGAGACCGGGGCGACGCGAACCGCATCACCCCCCGCTCGACGGCGAACCCGAGAAGGCCGCCGGACACCAGCGCGGCCACGAGCCCGAGCCAGTAGCTGCCGGTCAGCGCCGTGACCTCGAACGCCACGTACGTGCTCACCACCGCCATCGCGCCCTGCGCGAAGTTGATGACGCGCGCGCCGCGCCAGATGAGCACGAGGGCCAGCGCGAACAGCGCCAGCACGGCGCCGCGCGCGAGGCCGGTGCCCAGGAGGAAGACGAGTCGGTCCATCAGAACCCCAGGTAGGCGTGGCGGAGGCGCTCGTCCGCGGCGAGCTCGTGCGCCGGGCGCGACGCCACGACCTCACCGAGACCGAGGACGACGCCGTGGTCGGCGACGGACAGCGCACCGACGACGTTCTGCTCGGCGAGCAGGACGGTGAGCCCGGTGCGGTCGGCCAGGCCGCGCAGCACCCCCATGATCTGGGCGACCACGCGGGGTGCGAGCCCGAGCGACGGCTCGTCGAGCAGCAGGACGGTGGGCCGCGCGACCAGCGCACGACCGAGCGCGAGCATCTGCCGCTCGCCGCCGGAGAGCTGGTGGCCGGCGTGGTTCCTCCGGCGCGCCAGCGGCTCGAACAGCGCGTAGACCTCGGCGATCGCCCCGCGCCGGTCGGCCCCGCGCCACAGCCCGCCCAGCCGCAGGTTCTCGTCCACGGTCAGCTCGGCCACGACCCCGCGGCCCTCGGGCACGTGGGCGAGCCCGCTCCGGACGCGGTCCTCGACGCTCACCGCGGCGAGGTCTCGACCGGCCAGCCGGACCGTGCCGCTGGTCGGGGGCACCAGTGCGCTGAGGGTGCGCAGCAGGGTCGTCTTGCCCGCTCCGTTGGCGCCGACCAGCGCGACGATGCTGCCCGCGGGGACGTCGAGGTCCACGTCCCGCAGCACGGGCGCCCCGCCGTAGCCGACCGTGAGGCCGCGGACCTCGAGCAGAGCGGTCACGACGCCGTCACCTCGATCCCCAGGTAGGCCTCGTCGACCGCCGGGTCGCCCGCGACCTCGTCGGGAGTGCCGGACGCGATCACGCGGCCGAAGTCGAGCACGACCACGCGGTCGCACACGCCCATCACGAAGTCGACGTGGTGCTCCACCAGCAGCACGGCGCAGCCGGTGGAGGCGGTGTGGCGGACCAGGTCGCCGAGCGCTGCGATGTCGTCGGTGCCGAGTCCCCCGGCGGGCTCGTCGAGGAGCAGCAGACGGGGCTCGGCGACGAGCGCCCGGGCCAGCGCGACCTTCTTCTGCTCCGGGTAGGGCAGGTCGCCGACGGGCCGGTCGGCGTGCCCGGCCAGGCCGAGGGCGTCGAGCTGCCGCTGGGCGTCGGCGCCCGGGTCGTGCGCGCCCAGGCGGCCGGCCAGGACGTTCTCGCGGACGGTGAGGCCGCGGAACAGGCCGAGCCCCTGGAGCGTGCGGGCGACGCCGCGCGCAGCCAGCCGCGTCGGGTCGGGCACCAGCGGGTGGCCGCCGACCGCGAGGGAGCCCGCGCTCGGACGGACCAGGCCGCAGACGGCGTTGAAGAGGGTCGTCTTGCCCGCGCCGTTGGGGCCGATGAGCCCGACGACCTCCCCCTCGTCGACGTGCAGGGAGACGTCGTCGAGGGCGGCGAGGCCGCCGAACCGCACGCTGAGGCCGCGGACGGCAAGGCGCGGGGCACCCTCTCGGGGAGGAGCTGTCAGTGCGGACATCGGCACCTCTTCGTGTCGGTGAGGACGAACGTACAACAGAAACCGACCGGACGGTATGTCCCTGCGAGCACAGTTGTGTCACGGCCGCGCGGAGCCGGTCAGGAGTGCGGGATGCCCGCGATCATGCCGCCGTCGACCACCAGCTCGGTGCCCGTGGTGTAGGCGGAGTCGTCGGACGCGAGGAAGACCACGGTGCCCGCGACGTCGGCGGCGTCCGCCGGCCGGCCGAGGGGGATGGCCGTCGCCGTGGGGTCCAGCCGCGCGGTCATGGGCGTGAGCACGAAGCCCGGGTGCACGGAGTTGACCCGGATGCCGTCGCGCCCCAGCTCGACCGCGAGCGACTTGGTCAGGCCCCGGACCCCGAACTTGGAGGCGACGTAGCCGTGCAGGTGGTCGCCCCCGCGCATGCCCTCCACCGACGAGATGTTGATGATCGACCCACGGCCGGCCGCCTTCATCGCCGGCACCACGGCCTGCGCGCCCAGGAACACACCCGTGAGGTTGACCGCGATGACGGCGTCCCACTTGGCGAGCGGGTAGTGGTCGATCGGTCCGGCGTTCGCGATCCCCGCGTTGTTCACCAGCACGTCTACCGCGCCGAAGGCCGTCAACGTCCGGTCGACGGTCCCGGCCCAGCTCTCCGGGGAGGTGACATCCAGGTGCACGGCCAGCGCGCGGTCGCCCAGTTCGGTGGCCAGCGCGCCTGCGGCGTCGTCGACCAGGTCCGCGACCACGACGCTCGCCCCCGCGGCGTGCAGGGCGCGCACGAAGGCCGACCCGAGCCCGCCCGCGGCGCCGCTGACGATCGCGACGCGCCCGTCGAGCGCGCTCACGGGACCCGGACCACGAGGCGCCCGGTGGTGCCGCCGTCGGCGAGCCGCTGCACCGCCGCGGGAGCGTCCTCGAACGCGACGACCTCACCGACGACCGGCCGGATGCGCCCCTCGTCGATGAGCCGCGTGAGCTCGACGTGCGCGGCGTCCACCAGCCCGGGACGGCGCTGCGCGTAGAGCGCCCAGTGCAGGCCCAGCACGCCGTAGTTCTTCACCAGCGCGTGCCCGGCGTTGACCGCCTGGATCGTCCCGCCCGCGAAGCCCACCACCACGATCCGGCCCTCGAACGCGATGCACCTGGTGGACTGCTCGAAGGCGGTCCCGCCGACGGGGTCGAACACCACGTCGGCACCCGCACCTGCGGTCTCGGCCTTGACCACCGCCACGACGTCCTGCGCCGACCGGTCGATCACGACCTCCGCGCCGGCCTTCCGGGCGACCTCCGCCTTGGCCGCGCTGCCGACCACCCCGATCACGCGGGCACCCGCGGCGGCCCCGAGCTGCACGGCAGCGGTGCCCACGCCGCCGGCCGCCGCGTGCACGAGCAGGGTCTCGCCGCGTTGCAGGGCTGCGCGCCGGTGCAGCCCGAACCAGGCGGTCTGGTAGCCGATGGTCAGCGCGGCTGCCTCCGCGTCGTCGAGCGCGGCCGGCGCCGGGAACACCTCGCGCTCGTCGAGCACCGCGAGCTCTGAGAGCACGCCGATCCGGGACCCGACGACCCGGTCGCCGAGCGCCACGCGGGACACCCCGTCGCCGAGGCCGACCACCTCGCCGCACAGCTCGATGCCGGGAGAGAAGGGCAGCGCCGGGCGGACCTGGTACTCGCCGCGGGCGAGCAGCACGTCGGGGAAGTTCACCGCGACGGCGCGCACCCGGACGAGCACCTGCCCGGGACCGGGAGTGGGGTCCGCGACGTCGGCGAGCTCCAGGACCTCGGCGGGCTCGCCGTGCCGGGTCACGTGCCAGGCGCGCACGGGGCTCAGGCCTTGATCGCGACGAGGAAGAGGTCCGTCAGCTGCCGGGCGAGGACCCCCTTGTCCTCGGCGCCGTCGGGGGAGTACCAGTTCGACAGGTAGTGCACGTCCGCGAAGAAGTGGGCGACGAGCACTGCGCGGGGGATGTCGGTCCGGTAGAGGCCCTCCTCCTGGCCGCGCTCGATCAGCCCCGCGAACACGTCGTGGTACTGCCGGCGTCGGCGCGTGACCTCCTTCTGACGGGGCTCGGAGAGCATGTGGACGCTGCGGAAGAAGACCGTGCCCTCGGGCAGGAAGTCGATCGACGTCTCGACCACGTCCACGCAGACGTCGTGCAGCGTCTGCGCGGTCGGCGCGCCGCGCCCGACGATCTCCTCCAGGTGGTGCGTCTGGAGCGTCAGCATCCGCTCGTAGATCGAGAAGAGGAGGTCGTCCTTCGACTCGAAGTAGTGGTACATCGCGCCCTTGGTGACGCCGGCCGCCTCGACGATCTGCTGCACCGAGGTGTTGGCGTACCCCTGGGTGGAGAACAGGTCGACGGCGGCCCGCGTGATGTCGTCGACGACGCTGGACGTGGCCATGGTGGTGCCTCTCTCGTGTGCGACTAGCCGACGGCGACGGCACTCGCGCCGCCGTCGATGGTGAGCGTATGGCCGGTGATCCACGCGGCGTCGTCGGACAGCAGGAACGCGACCGGGCCCGCCACGTCCTCGGGCTCCCCGATGCGTCCGAGGGGGTAGACCGCGGCCAGGGCGGCCTCGCGGTCGCCCTCGTAGAGCGCCTGCGCCAGCCGCGTGCGGACGACGGCGGGGGCGACGGCGTTGACCCGGATCCCGGGCGCCAGCTCGACCGCGAGCTGTTGCGTGAGGTTGAGCAGGGCGGCCTTGGAGACGCCGTAGAACGCCACGCCCGGGCTGGCCGACAGGCCCGCGACCGAGCCGGTGTTGACGATCGAGCGGCGCAGCCCCGCCCCGACCGCCGCCCGTGTCCAGTCGAGCGCGGCGACGACGTTGACCTCGAGGATCTTGCGCACCACGGAGCTCTCGATCTCCAGAGCGGGGCCGTAGGCGGGGTTGATCCCGGCGTTGTTCACCAGGTGGTCGAGACCGCCGAAGCGGTCCCGCACGAGGGCGAGGACCGCGGCGCGGTGGTCCTCGTCGTCGGCCTTGCCCGCGACACCCACCGCGTGGCCCTGGGCGATGGCGTCGAGGCGCGCGACGGCCTGCTCGAGCGACTCCGGCTTGCGGCCGGTGATGACCACCGTGGCACCCTCGGTGACCAGCCGGTCCGCCACGGCCAGACCGATCCCGCGGCTCGCCCCGGTGATCAGGGCGACCCTGCCCTCGAACCTGCGCATGCCCGCTCCTTCGATACCGACTGTTCGGTATGCCGCCAGACAGTAGCGCATCGGCGTGGTGCTTTATCTGACGCTGCGTCAGATAGGCTCCTCGCATGGATCTCGTCTACCACCTGCTCGTCGTCCTCCACCTGCTCGGCTGGGCCATCGTGCTCGGCGGCACGCTGGTCAACCTCCGCACCCCGAAGATCGCCACCGGCGTGCTGCACGGCATCCTCACCGCGCTGGTCACCGGCATCGCGCTGGCCGGCATCGCGTCCGCCGGACTGGCCGGGCACGAGCCGGACACCACCAAGATCGCCGTCAAGCTCGTCGTCGCGGTCGTCGTCACCGTGCTGGTCGTCCTGGGCGTGCGCAAGCCGTCGCGCGTGACCACCGGCTACCTGGGCGCGATCGCCGGCCTGACGGCGCTGAACGTCGCGATCGCGGTGCTCTGGCGCTGACGTTACTGTCCACCCCGTGAACTCCGTCGGTGACCTCCTGGTCGGGCTCGTGGTGCTGGTCGGGCTCTTCGGGGTCATCGTCCAGGTCCTGCCCGGCGGGCTGCTCGTGGCCGGCGCGGTCATCGTCTGGGGCGTCGTCACCGGGGGAGTCGCGGGCTGGACCGTCGTCGCGATCACCGTCGTGGTCACGGCGCTGGCGTTCGTCGGCAAATACCTGCTGGCGGGCCGGCACCTCAAGCGCGCGGGCGTGCCGTCCTCGACGCTGGTCTGGGGCGGCATCGCGGGCGTCGTCGGGTTCTTCGCCATCCCGGTCGTCGGTCTGTTCGTGGGCTTCGTGCTCGGGATCTACGTCGCGGAGTACCTCCGGTCGCGCGAGCCCCGGCCGGCGTGGCGGGCGACCGTCGCAGCCCTGCAGGCCACGGGCCTGACGATCCTGGTGGAGCTCGCCGCGGCCCTCGTGGCCACCGGCGCGTGGCTGACCGCGCTCGCCCTGCGCTGACCCGGCACGTCCACAGGTCCAGGACGGGATTGTCGGTCCCGGCGCCTATCCTGGGAGTGCCATGACGTCGCTCTTCGAGAACCTCTCCCTGCCCCTGCCGGGCGCCTCGGCAGACCCCTCCGGCGACGCCGCGGCCGAGGCCGCAGCCGCCCGCCGCCGCGCCGAGGCGGACCGCCTGCTCGTGGGGCTCAACCCGCAGCAGCGCGAGGCCGTGATGCACGAGGGCGGTCCGCTGCTCATCGTCGCCGGCGCCGGCTCGGGCAAGACGCGGGTGCTCACCAACCGCATCGCGTACCTGCTGGCCACGGGCCGGGCGCGCGCGGGCGAGGTCATCGCGATCACGTTCACCAACAAGGCCGCCGCGGAGATGCGCGAGCGGGTGGAGGGCCTCGTCGGCCCGGCCGCCGGCCGCATGTGGGTGTCCACGTTCCACTCGGCGTGCGTGCGGATCCTGCGCCGCGAGGCGGCGACCCTGGGGCTGCGGTCCAGCTTCTCCATCTACGACTCGGCCGACTCGCAGCGCCTGCTCACCCTCGTCGCGCGCGAGCTCGACCTCGACGCCAAGCGCTACCCCGCCAAGGCGCTGGCGAACAAGATCTCCTCGCTCAAGGACGAGCTGGTGGACCCCGAGACCTTCGCGGCGACGTCCGGCGGAGGCGCGGCCAACGACTTCGACACCGCGCTGGCCCAGGTCTACACGCGGTACCAGGCCCGGTTGAAGCAGGCGCACGCGCTCGACTTCGACGACCTGATCATGACCACCGTGCACCTGCTGCGCGCGTACCCCGCCGTGGCCGAGCACTACCGGCGCCGGTTCCGGCACGTGCTGGTCGACGAGTACCAGGACACCAACCACGCGCAGTACGCGCTGGTGCGCGAGCTGGTGGGCTCCTCGCGCGGGATCGTCGACGACTCCACCGACATGGAGCTCCCCCGCGGCGAGCTCACGGTCGTCGGCGACGCCGACCAGTCGATCTACGCGTTCCGCGGCGCGTCCATCCGGAACATCCTCGAGTTCGAGGTGGACTACCCGGACGCCCGGACCATCCTGCTCGAGCAGAACTACCGGTCGACGCAGACCATCCTGTCCGCGGCCAACGCCGTGATCAGCCGCAACCCCGGCCGGGAGAACAAGCGCCTGTGGACCGACTCGGGGGCGGGCGCGCAGATCGTCGCGTACGTCGCGGACACCGAGCACGAGGAGGCGCGGTTCGTCGCGGAGGAGATCGACCGGCTGGGCGACTCCGACGGTGTGCGCCCCGGTGACGTCGCCGTGTTCTACCGCGCGAACGCGCAGTCCCGGGCGCTCGAGGAGGTGCTCATCCGCGTCGGCCTGCCGTACAAGGTGGTCGGCGGCACCCGGTTCTACGAGCGCAAGGAGATCAAGGACGCGGTCGCCTACCTGCGCGCCATCGCCAACCCCGACGACGACGTCAACCTGCGGCGCATCCTCAACGTGCCCAAGCGTGGCCTCGGCGACCGGTCGGAGGCGATGGTCGCGTCGTTCGCGGAGCGCGAGCGCATCTCGTTCGGCGCGGCGCTCGACCTGCTGGACGAGGTGCCCGGTCTCGGCACCCGCGCGATCACGGGCCTCACGGCCTTCGCGGCGATGATGACCGACCTGCGCGCGCTGGCGGCGGCCGCCGGCCCGGCCGAGGTGCTCGGCGCGGTGCTGGACCGGTCCGGCTACCTCGCGGAGCTGCGCGCCAGCGAGGACCCGCAGGACGCCTCGCGCGTCGAGAACCTGGCCGAGCTGCACGCCGTCGCCTCCGAGTTCGAGCAGAGCGACCCCGAGGGCGACCTGTCCGACTTCCTCGAGCGCGTCTCGCTCGTCGCGGACTCCGACCAGATCCCGGACGACGACGGCGGGGACGACGGCGGCGAGAGCAGGCCGGACCCCGGCGTGATCACCCTGATGACGCTGCACACCGCCAAGGGCCTCGAGTTCCCCGTCGTCTTCCTCACCGGCATGGAGGACGGCACGTTCCCGCACCTGCGGTCGCTGTCGGACTCGCAGCAGCTGGAGGAGGAGCGCCGGCTCGCGTACGTCGGGCTCACCCGCGCGCGCGAGCGGTTGTACATCTCGCGCGCCGCCGTCCGTACGGCGTGGGGTGTGCCCAACGAGTTCCCGCCCAGCCGGTTCCTCGACGACCTGCCGGACGAGCTCATCGACTGGCGCCGCCGGGAGTCGTCGACCTCGCAGCTGCGCGGCGGGTGGGGCTCGGGCTACGGGTCGTCCGGCGGGGGCGGCGGCTATCGGGCGTCGTCGGCACCGCGGACCGAGCGCAAGCCGCTCCCGTCGACCGGTGCCACGTTCGGCTCGGCCAAGCCGCGACCGGACTCCGCGATCCCACAGCTGGCCATCGGCGACCGCGTCACGCACGACTCGTACGGCCTGGGCACGGTCATCGGCCTCGAGGGGGCCGGGCCCAACGCCGTGGCCAAGGTCGACTTCGGTACCGACGGCACCAAGCGCCTGCTGCTCAGGTTCTCGCCGGTCACCAAGCTGTAGCGGTCCGCCCGGGAGAGGCGGCGTGCGCGCGTGGCGAACCTGCCCCGCGCGGCCACCGCGGCCCAGTCGGTCGGCATCCCGGTCCCCTCAGCCCACCGGGACGTCGGCCCACACGGCGATGACCGACTCGCGCGCGGCCGTGGGTCCCACGCCCAGGGAGCTGAGCGCCCGGTACGCGGCGGTGTCGTCCAGCCGGACGACCGCGAGCAGCAGGTGGCCGGTGTCGATCCTGCGGTGCTTGACGCGGATCGCCTCGCGCAGCGCGATCTCGAGCAGCTTCTTGGCCGACGGCTCGAAGGGCAGGTGCCCGGCCCGGCTGCGTGGCTGGGTGTCGAGCGCGCCCGGACCGAACGACGCCTCGACCTGGGCGCGGACGGCATCCAGGTCGATGCCCACGCCGGCGAGCGCGTCGGCGTCGATGGCGCCCGGCGGCAGCGCGCGGACCGTGGCGAGCACGTCGGCATGCGTGACGCCGAGCCGCTCCAGGGCCTGGGCGGCCACGGTGTCGGGGGAGCGGAGCATGCCCAGCAGCACGTGCTCGGTCCCGATCCGGTCGGCACCGAGCACGCGTGCTTCCTCCTGCGCGCCGACGACCGACTCGCGGGCGTCCTTGGCGAACTTCTCGAACATCAGCCGACCCTCTTCCCGTACTTCTTGTGGACCGCCTGCCGGGAGACGCCCAGGGCGTCGGCGACCTGCTGCCAGGACCAGCCGAGCCGACGGGCGCGCTCGACGTGCAGAGCCTCCAGCCGGTCGGCGAGAGCGCGGAGCGCCCGCACCGCCCGCAGGCCCTCGGCAGGCTCGGCAGCACTCGCGGCTGCGGTCATGAGCTCATCGGACATGCCGTCAACCTACGTTGACAATAGGGGGATGTCAACCGCGGTTGACGCGCGGCCGCGTCGCAGGGCGTCCGCAGATTCGAGCGCCAGGACGACCGAAGGTGCGGACGTCCCGTTCCTGGCCAGGCAGCGTCCGCGGATCAGCGCGCTATGACGATCGAACGTGCGGACGTCCCGCTCCCGGCGGAGCAGCGTCCGCGGGTCAGCGCGCTGGGGCGACCGAATGTGCGGACGTCCCGCTCCCGGCTGGTCAGGGGTGGGGGATCACCTGGGGGCGGGCCAGGTCCCGGTTGTCGATGACGACCGTGGCGCGGGACGCGGGCCGGCACGCGGCGAGGTAGCGGCGCTGGCCCTCGACGTAGCGAGAGTTCGCGGGGTGGGTCGGGTCCGGCGGGGAGCCGTCGCGGACGGCCATGCGGGCGAACGTCTCGGCGAAGTCGACGTCGAGGTACACCGAGAAGTCCCACCAGGCGGCGAGCTCGTCGCGATGCAGGAAGATCCCGTCGAGCACGAGCACCGTGCGGTCCGTGCCCGCCTCCCGCGGGAGGTGCAGCGCGGTGTCGGTGGCGACGTCCCGCACGGCCCGCCGGAACCGGCGCGAGCCACCGGGCGCGAACGGCTCGAGCACCTCGGTGCGCAGGGCGTCGTAGTCGTAGGAGTCGGCCCAGAACCCCTCGGGGGAGTGCCGTCCCTGGCGGTAGCGCTCGTCGCGGGGTCGGTGGAACCCGTCGACCGAGATGCGCACCACGTCCCGGCCCTCCCGGCGCAGCTCGGCGGCGAGCCCGTCGGCGAAGGTGGTCTTGCCGGCGCCGTCCATGCCGTCGACCCCGACGAGCACGGGCCGGCCGAGCGTGCGGGGGTCGGGCACGCCGCCCGTCACCTCGCGCAGGACTGCGAGTCGCGCGACCGACGCCGTGGGCGCCGTGTCCGAGGGCGCGCTCACCGTGCGTGACCGTCGACGTCGGTGCCGAGCAGGACAGCCACGATCGTCACCGGATCCATGCCGGGAACGTAGCGGATTGCGGCGGTTCCGGGGAGGGGTTGCGGAGAAGCGGTGGACGAGGAGGGGTTGTGCACGCCACATCTCTCGATGTGAAGATATCTCCACGCTGCGGCTACCATCATCCGGGGCGTTTCGGCCGCACAGAGGCCGTCGAATGCCGGTTGATGAGAGGACCCAGACCAGGTGGACCTGTTCGAGTACCAGGCACGTGACATCTTCGAGAAGCATGGCGTTCCCGTGCTCGGCGGCGTCGTCGCCACCACCCCGGAGGAGGCCCGCGCCGGCGCGGAGCAGCTCCTGGGCGGTCAGCCGGGCGTCGTGGTGGTCAAGGCGCAGGTCAAGGTCGGTGGCCGCGGCAAGGCCGGCGGCGTCAAGCTGGCCCGGTCGGCGGACGACGCAGCCGAGAAGGCCACCGAGATCCTCGGCATGGACATCAAGGGCCACACGGTCCACCGCGTGATGATCGCGGCCGGCGCGAAGATCGCGACGGAGTTCTACTTCTCCCTCCTGCTGGACCGCGCCGAGCGCCGCTACCTGGCCATGTGCTCGGTCGAGGGCGGCATGGACATCGAGCAGCTCGCCGTGGAGCGTCCCGACGCCCTCGCCAAGGTGGCCGTCGACCCGCGCACCGGCATCGACCAGGCCAAGGCCGACGAGATCGTCCGCGCCGCCGGGTTCGACGCCGAGATCGCCCCCAAGGTCGCGACGGTGCTCCAGACGCTGTGGACGGTCTACCGGAGCGAGGACGCCACCCTGGTCGAGGTGAACCCGCTGGTCCTCACCGAGGACGGCGAGATCGTCGCGCTGGACGGCAAGGTCACGCTCGACGAGAACGCCTCCTTCCGGCACCCGGAGCACGCCGGGCTCGAGGACGCCGCCGCGGCGGACCCGCTCGAGGCGCGCGCCAAGGAGAAGGACCTCAACTACGTCAAGCTCGACGGCGAGGTCGGCATCATCGGCAACGGCGCCGGGCTCGTGATGAGCACGCTCGACGTCGTCGCGTACGCCGGTGAGTCGCACGGTGGCGTGAAGCCGGCCAACTTCCTGGACATCGGGGGCGGCGCCAGCGCCGAGGTCATGGCCGCGGGCCTGGACATCATCCTCACGGACCCGCAGGTCAAGGCGGTCTTCGTGAACGTCTTCGGCGGCATCACGGCGTGCGACGCCGTCGCCAACGGCATCGTGGCCGCCCTCGAGATCCTGGGCGACGAGGCCTCCAAGCCGCTCGTCGTGCGACTCGACGGCAACAACGTGCTCGAGGGTCGTCGGATCCTCGCCGAGGCCGGTCACCCGCTCGTCACGATCGCGGACACGATGGACGGCGGCGCCGACAAGGCGGCCGAGCTCGCCCACGCCGCGGCCTGAACCCCCTGACGCAGAGAGAAGCAGACACCACCATGGCGATCTTCCTGACCGAGGCATCCAAGGTCATCGTCCAGGGCATGACGGGCTCCGAGGGCCAGAAGCACACCACCCGCATGCTCGCGTCCGGCACGTCCGTCGTCGGCGGGGTGAACCCGCGCAAGGCGGGGACATCAGTGACGTTCACTGCTGGAGAGACAGCCGTGGACGTCCCCGTGTTCGGCACCGTGGCCGAGGCCATGGACGCCACCGGGGCTGATGTCTCCGTCGTGTTCGTCCCGCCGGCCCACACCAAGGCTGCGGTCGTCGAGGCGATCGATGCCGGCATCCCGCTCGTCGTCATCATCACCGAGGGCGTCCCGGTGGCCGACACCGCCGAGTTCTTCGCGCTCGCGCTGGACAAGGGCGTGCGGCTCATCGGCCCCAACTGCCCCGGCCTGATCAGCCCCGGAAAGTCCAACGTCGGCATCATCCCGGCGGACATCACGGGCCCCGGCCGCATCGGCCTGGTGTCCAAGTCGGGCACGCTGACCTACCAGATGATGTACGAGCTGCGGGACCTCGGGTTCTCCACGGCCATCGGCATCGGCGGCGACCCCATCATCGGCACCACGCACATCGACGCCCTCGCGGCGTTCGAGGCGGACCCCGACACCGAGGTCATCGTGATGATCGGTGAGATCGGGGGCGACGCCGAGGAGCGTGCCGCCGCGTACATCTCCGAGCACGTCACCAAGCCGGTCGTCGGCTACGTCGCCGGCTTCACCGCGCCCGAGGGCAAGACCATGGGCCACGCCGGCGCCATCGTCTCCGGCTCGTCGGGCACCGCGCAGGCCAAGAAGGAGGCCCTCGAGGCCGCCGGCGTCAAGGTCGGCAAGACGCCGTCCGAGACGGCCGTCCTCGCGCGCCAGCTCCTGAGCTGACCCGTTCCGTCCCGTCGACCCCGGTGAGCCTGCGCTCGCCGGGGTCGACGTGTCTCACCGGACAGCCGACGCGCCGGGTGGGGTTCGCCGGTCCGGCTCCCGCGGCGGCGACGATGGCACGGTGAGCGCCACCGGCCCCCGCACGGGGGGCACCCCCGTCGTCGACCGTCGCCGACGCCGCACGCTGTCCGACGAGCCGACGCCGACGTTCTTCACGAGCGCGCTCGACGGCGCCCCGCGCTGGGTCGCCGGGGTCCTGTCCGCACTGCAGGCTGCCCTGCTGTCGTTCCTCGTGCTCGCCCTGCCGGCCGTGGCGGCGTACGTCGCAACCTCGGCGGACCCCTCCAACAGCGGCGTCGGCTGGTTCCGTTCGGTCGGCGTCGGGTCCGCCCTGTGGCTCCTCGGGCACGGCGTGCCCGCCCACGTCGGTCCGGTCGTGGTGTCGCTCGTGCCGCTCGGCGTGACCGCGCTCGCGCTCTTCGTCTGCTACGCGTCGGCCCGCAGGTCCGGGCTGGCGACCTGGCCCTCCTACTGGGCGGGTGTCGGGACGTACACGCTGGTCACGGTCCTGGTGGCGCTGGTGTCGGGAGTCTCCGGGACCGGGCTCGGGCGGGCCCTCGTCGGGGGAGCGCTGGTCTCCTCCGTCGGGCTGGGCGCGGGTCTGCTGGCTCGACCCGAGGCGCCCTCGGTCCGGACGCTCTCGCGACGCGTCTGGGTACGGGTGCCGGCTCCTGCGCGCACCGGCGCGGCGGGGGGCGTGCTGGCCACCGCGTGCTTGGTCCTCGTCGCCGCCCTGGTGACGACCCTGTGGGTGGTGGCGGGCCGCGCGACCATCGGGGACGTCGTGCGGGGGCTCGGCCTCGATGCCGTCGGAGGCGTGGTGCTCGCGGTCGCCGAGCTGGCCTACCTGCCCAACCTGGTGGTGTGGGCGCTCGCGTGGCTGACCGGCGCCGGCTTCGCGGTCGGCGAGGGGACGCACTTCGCTCCCGACGGCGTGGTCGGCGGAGCGCTGCCCGCGGTGCCGATGCTCGGCGCGCTGCCCGCCGCGGACATCGCCGGACCGGCCACGAGCCTGGTTCCGCTCCTGGTGGTCGCGGTCGGCGCGCTCGTCGGTCTGTACGTGCACCGCCGGCTGGCGACCGAGCGGTGGTGGGAGTGCCTCGCGGCGTGCTCGACCGCTGCCCTCACCACGGTCGTCGTCGTCGCGGCCCTGGTCACGGCGGCGAGCGGCGGGATCGGGCCGGACAGGCTGGCCGACGTCGGTGCGCAGGGTGCGGTGGTGGGGCTCCTCGCGGGCGCGGGCGTGCTCGTCGGGGCGCTCCTGGTGGCGCTGCCGGGGGACCTGCCGCTGCGCGCCGAGCTGGGGCGGTCAGTGCGACGGCTGCTCCGCCGGGGCGACCAGGGCGGCGCCTGACGACGTGCGCGACGCACGCGTCGGCGGTGCTCCGGTGGCGGCCGGCGCGTCAGCGTCGCCGGCAGGGAGGCGACGGGACAGCGCGGCCGCGAGGGTGGCGAGCGCGACGAGGACCGCGCCCACCAGGTGGAAGGCCTGCAGCGCCCCCCGGGTGCCGGTCCCGCGTGCCGCCACGGATGCGAGGACGCCGACGCCCACGGACCCGCCCAGCCGCTGGGAGATGGTGTAGAGCGTGTTCCCGTCGGCCAGCTCGTGCTCCTCGAGCGGCGCGAGGAACGCGATGAGCAGCGGTGTCGTGACCAGCCCCGCTGCGGCCGCGCGCCCGCACAGGATCGCGGCCGTCACCCACAGCGGAGTGGTCTGCGTGAGCGTGAGCAGGGCCGCGCTGGACAGGGCCAGCACGGCGAACCCGAGCGTGACGAGGTCGCGGAGCGGCATCCACCTCGACATCCGCTGTCCGAGGACCGTGCCGAACCCCATGACGATGCCTTGGGGGAGGAGTGCGACGCCGGTGGCCAGGGCCGTGTGTCCCTGCACGCCCTCGGTGAACACCGGCATGAGGAAGACGGTGCCGAAGGCGATGACGGACGCCACGACCTGCAGCACGAGGACCAGCACCGACCGCCCGCCGCGCACGACGTCGAGCCGGAGCGCGGGTTGGTCGCGCCGGCCTGCGGACCAGCCGAACGCGACGAGCAGGGCGACGCCCGCGAGGAGCAGGACGTAGAGGTCCGCGTGACGCCATCCCGCCGAGGTGCCACGGGTCGCCGCGAGCAGGGTGCACACCAGCCCGCTCGCGAGCAGGACGAAGCCCAGCGGGTCGAAGCGCGCGTCCGTCCGGGGGCGCTCTCCGACCGGCGGCAGCCGGAGCATCAGGAGCAGCCCGAGGGCACCGAGGGGCACGTTCACCAGGAAGACCCACCGCCACCCGCCCGCACCGATCAGCAGGCCGCCGAGCGTGGGACCGAAGGTGGGGGCGAGGAACAGCACCAGGGCGGCAGACAGTGGGATCTTCCCGCCGCCACCGACGCCGTCCTTGCCGAGCAGGATGCTGAGCGCGAGCGGCACGAGGGGCGCGCCGACGAAGCCCTGGAGCACGCGCGAGGCGATCAGCACCTCGATGGTGGGCGCCACCGCGCAGAGGGTGGAGGCGGCGACGAAGAGCACCATGCTCACGACGTAGACGCGCATCGTGCCCAGCCGGCGCGAGGCGTAGGCGGTGAGCGCGAGGCCGACCGCCAGCGACAGGAGGTACCCGCTGACGACCCACTGGACGGCGTCCAGCCCTGCGGTGAGCTCGTGCGCGACGTCCGGCACGGCGACGTTGACGATGCTCGAGTCCAGCATGCTGAGCACCGGGCCGACGAGCAGACCGAAGCGCGCGACCGAACCCAGCGTGGCACCGGAGCCTTGCGGCGCCCGCGTACGGTTCACGGCCGCTCCGCCTCCGCCCGCAGCGCCTCGATCCACAGGAGCTCCTGCTCCAGTCGCTCCACCAGCTGTTCCTGTGCACGGCGCCGCCACGACCGGGCGGGGTCGGCGTCGGCGAGCAGCGAGCGCACCTGGACGAGCGCGGCCTGCACGACGTCCTGCCGGGCCTGCAGGACGGCCCGCCGCGCCGGCACGGCGAGCTCGTCGAAGAAGCTCACGCGGAGCAGGAACTCCTCGTCGTCGGCTGCCAGGTCCGGGGGGAGCGTCGAGACGAGCTCCGTCAGCAGCTCACGTCCCCTCGGGGTGAGGGCATAGACGTTGCGTGCAGGCCTGCCCTCCTGCGGCTCGACGGTCTTGGTCACCGCCCCTGACTGCTCGAGCCGTCGCAGCGCCGGGTACAGCGAGTTGTTGTTCACCGCGGCGATGGACGGGCGACGTACGCGCCGCTTGAGCTCGTAGCCGTGCACGGGACCGCGCCGCAGCACGCTCAGCGCGTAGATCTCGATCGTCATCCGTCCACACTAACCTAGTATTCACTGGACGATGCTGGGTTTCGCATCTGCTCGGCATGATGAGTCGTCGCGCCCTAGGAGCCCGTCTCGAGCGAGTTGCGGAGGTCGTCCAGGTCCTGCTCGTACTGCGACTCGCAGGCGTTGGTCGCACTGATCGTCAGCGCGCCCTCGAGGCACTCCTGCTTGTCCTGCTGCACCGGCCAGAGCGCCAGCTGGACCCCGAGGATGAGCGTCCACGAGAGCGCGATGACGATCCCGACGGCGAGCAGCGGCACCAGGCTGCGGGTCCGCGCGCGCCCCGCGACGATCAGCCCCCGGATCCCCACGGCCAGGGCGGCGACCGCGAACAGGAGCCCCGCGGCCTGCCAGGGCAGCGGCAGCGTGGCCACCAGGACCGAGCCGAGCACGAGCACGCCGAACAGCCGGATGAGGCGCGTGGCGTGCGCGGCCTCCTCCGGGTCCGGGGGCTGACGCTCGGGAGCAGCCGGAGCCTGCGGCCGGGGCATGGGCGGCGGCCAGGACGGTCCGTCCTGCGGCGCGGGCGCGTCCGTCCGGTCGGCGTCCGGGGGCGCGTAGGGGTTGCTCACTCCTGCATTCTCGCCCACCGGTGGGGTCGGCGGACGCGCGTGCCCGGGCCGCGCGGTGGCCAGTAGGGTCGGCCCGTGACGCACGAGACGCCCCACCGCCCCACCCCGGCCACCCGCGACTCGGGCCGGCTCGTGGTCCTGGTCTCGGGCACGGGCTCCAACCTTGCCGCGCTGCTGGCCGCGCACGACGACCCCGCCTACGGCGCCCGCGTGGTCGCCGTGGTGGCGGACCGCAGCGGGATCCGGGCGCTGGACATCGCGCGCGAGGCCGGCATCCCGACCGCGGTCGTCTCGCTCAAGGACTTCGACGACCGCGCGGCCTGGGACGCGGCCGTCACCGAGACGGTGTCGGTCTTCTCGCCGGACCTCGTTGTCCTCGCCGGGTTCATGAAGCTGTTCGGCGCGACCTTCCTCGGGCGCTTCGGCGGCCGGATCCTGAACACGCACCCCGCGCTGCTGCCGTCGTTCCCGGGCGCGCACGGCGTGCGGGACGCGCTCGCGTACGGCGTCAAGGTCACCGGCTGCACGGTCATGGTGGTCGACGAGGGCGTCGACACCGGACCGATCCTCGCGCAGGCCACGGTCGCGGTGGAGCCCGACGACGACGAGGCCACGCTGCACGAGCGCATCAAGACCGTCGAGCGGGAGCTGCTGGTCGAGTGGGTGGGCCGGATCGCGCGCGAGGGCCTGCGGGTCGAGGGCCGGCGCGCGATCGTCGGGTGATGCACCGGCTAGACTCGGCCACGGTCGTGACTGGCGCAGGTGGGTGCAACCACCGGGGAGCGGCCGCAGTGCCCCGCCACGCACCGCCCGCCTGGGTGCATGGGTCCGCCCTAGCCGACCCTGCACACCCGGGAGCGCCATGTCCGAGAACACCTTCCAGCGGCCCGTCCGCCGAGCCCTGGTCAGCGTCTACGACAAGACCGGCCTGACCGACCTCGCCGCGGCGCTGCACGCCGCCGGCGTCGAGATCGTCTCCACCGGCTCCACCGCCGCGACCATCGCCGCGACCGGTGTGCCCGTGACCCGCGTCGAGGACCTCACCGGCTTCCCGGAGTGCCTCGACGGGCGCGTCAAGACCCTGCACCCGCGCGTGCATGCCGGAGTGCTGGCCGACACCCGGCTCCCCGCGCACCTCGCGCAGCTCGAGGATCTCGGCATCGAGCCGTTCGAGCTGGTCGTCGTCAACCTGTACCCGTTCACCGCGACGGTCGCGTCCGGCGCCGGGCCCGACGAGTGCGTCGAGCAGATCGACATCGGCGGCCCGTCGATGGTGCGCGCCGCCGCGAAGAACCACCCCAGCGTGGCCGTCGTGGTCGACCCGGCGCGGTACGACGAGGTCGTCGCAGCCGTGGGCGCCGGCGGGTTCACGCTCGCCGCCCGACGCCTGCTCGCGGCGGACGCCTTCGCCCACACCGCCGCCTACGACGCCGCGGTCGCCAGCTGGTTCGCGGCGGAGTACGCGCCCGACGAGCAGGCCGCCGACTCCGGCTTCCCGGCGTTCACGGGGACCACGTGGGTGCGCGGCGAGGTGCTGCGCTACGGCGAGAACCCGCACCAGCAGGCCGCCCTGTACCTGACGCCCGACGGTGCCGCGGGCCGCGGTCTGGCCGGCGCCGAGCAGCTGCACGGCAAGGCGATGAGCTACAACAACTACGTCGACGCCGACGCCGCGTGGCGTGCCGCGCACGACCACACGGACCCCGCGGTCGCGATCATCAAGCACGCCAACCCGTGCGGTATCGCGGTCGGCACCGACGTGGCCGACGCCCACGCGAAGGCCCACGCGTGCGACCCCGTGTCGGCGTTCGGCGGCGTCATCGCCACCAACCGCACCCTGACCGCCGCCGCGGCCGAGCAGATCGCACCCGTGTTCACCGAGGTCGTCGTCGCGCCCGCGTTCGAGCCCGAAGCCCTCGAGATCCTCAGCCGCAAGAAGAACATCCGCCTGCTCCAGGTCACCCCCGTGGACGGGGTGGGCACCGAGCGTCGCGCGATCAGCGGCGGCCTGCTCGTCCAGGAGCTCGACCAGGTGGACGCCCCGGGCGACGACCCTGCCGGGTGGACGCTCGCGGCGGGAGCACCGGCTGATGCGACGACGCTCGCCGACCTCGCGTTCGCGTGGCGGGCCGTGCGCGCGGTCAAGTCGAACGCGATCCTGCTCGCCGACGCCGGTGCGTCCGTGGGCGTGGGGATGGGCCAGGTCAACCGGGTGGACTCCTGCCGGCTGGCCGTCGAGAGGGCCAACGCCGGGGACGCCGAGCGGGCGCGCGGGGCCGTGGCCGCCTCCGACGCGTTCTTCCCGTTCGCCGACGGCGCGCAGGTGCTCATCGACGCCGGCGTGCGCGCGATCGTGCAGCCCGGTGGGTCCGTCCGCGACGAGGAGGTCATCGCCGCGGCGCAGGCCGCCGGGGTGACGCTCTACCTCACCGGGACGCGCCACTTCGCGCACTGAGGTCAGGCGAGCGCGGCCTCCCGCAGGGGCCGCCCCGGGTCGCGCGCCAGCGTGCGGTCGAGCCGGGGCAGCCCCGCGCCGGTGAACAGCCGGCGCGCGGCGCCCACGTCGCGGGGGCGGTCCACGGTGAGGATCGCGCCCACCTCGTCGGAGCCGCGCCGGTACCACAGCGCCGCCCAGCCCTCGCCGGACGGGCTGCCGCGGAGCACCACCTCGTCCTGGGTGCGGGGGAGTCCGAAGAGCGCCAGCTCGTGCCCGAGCTGGGTGGAGAAGACGTAGGGCGCGACGTCCGCCGCGGTGTCGTCGGGCGTGCCCAGCAGGTCGGCGACGAGCCCGGCGGGTGCGCGCAGCGCTCCGTCCCAGTGGCCGCCCGGGATCCAGCCGTGCCGGGCGGACCGCCGGAGCGCGACGTCGCCCACGGCCCGGACGGAGCGGGGCGCGCCGATGACCGTGTGGTGCTCGTCGACCCGCAGTGAGCCGTCGTCCTCGCGGGGGAGGGCGCCGGCGAGCCAGTCGGTGGTCGGACGGGCACCCACGGCCGCGAGGACGACGTCCGCCTCGATGAGCTTCCCGTCGGCCAGGCCCACGCCGTTGGCGCCCACCTCGACCACGTGCTCGCCCGTCAGCAGCCGCACACCGGCCGCGGCGTACCAGGAGGTGGTCAGCTCACCCACGACCTGCCCGAGCGCCCCGGCGAGCGGCGCCCCCGTCGCCTCGACCACGACCACCTCGACGCCCGCGGCGGCGGCGACCCCTGCCACCTCGGCGCCGATCCAGCCCGCGCCGATCACCACGAGGCGGTTCCCCGGCTGAAGGGCCGCGCGGAGGCGGTCGGCATCCGCGGCCGTGTGCAGCGTCAGCGCGGCCTCCCACCCCGGCGGGCGGACGGCGTGCGCGCCGCTGGCGATGACCAGCGCGTCGGCCGACAGCGGGCCGTCGTCGGTCTGCACCTCGGGGTGCGCGCCCGAGAGCGACAGCGCGCGCGCCGGGGAGCTCAGGTGGACCTCGTCCGCGAGCGCGAGCAGGTCGACACCGATCTCGTCGGTGAGCCAGGTGGGCGTGGTGCGGTCGAGGAGGTGCTTGGACAGCGGCGGCCGGTCGTACGGCGCGATGCCCTCGGTGCCGAGCACGACGACCCGTCCGTCGAACCCCCGCTCGCGCAGCGCCGCCACCGTCTGGGTGGCCGCAAGTCCCGCGCCGACGACCAGCACGTCACGCGGTCGGGAGGGGTCGAGGGGCTCGTCGTCGGTCCGGGCGCTCACCTCGCAACGGTAGTCTCCCGTCGGGAGGCACGAGCGAGATGGTGAAGGAGCGCATGAGCGGGGGAGCCGGGGTGCATCGAGCGGCTCCTGCTCACCCCGGCGCCGGAACGCCGGAGCGCGTCGAGAAGCCCGTGCAGGACGTGCGGCCCGTCGACCCGCCGTCGACCGGGCCCATCCCCGTCGAGGAGGCCCCGCTCGACCCGCGCGCCATCGCGCGCGCGTCGCTCGACGCCGCCCGGAACGTGTCGTTGTGGTGGACCAGCTCCGGCATCGTCGTCGCCACCGTGGTGGCCCTCGTGGTCGGCACCCGGGCAGGCGCGCTGGTGCTCGCCGGCGTGGCGCTCGTCGGCGCGGTCGTCCGGGCCGTGCTGCCCTCACCGGGTCCCGTGGCGCTCACGGTGCGGGCGAAGGCGATCGACGTGGCCGTGCTCGCCCTGTTCGGCGTGGGCATCGCGCTGCTCGCGCAGATCCTTCCCCGCTGACCAGCAGGGACGCACGGACGCCCGGCACCACGAGGGCACCGGGCGTCCGGTCGTGCGGGTGGGGCTCAGCGCTCCGAGACCACCAGGACGTCGTCCGTGGTCACGTACGCGTCGTCCTCCTCGAGCAGGTTGTCCTCGACCGGCTCCGCGGCGAATGCGCGGTAGATCAGGCCGGCGAGCGCGGCACCGACCAGCGGGGCCACCCAGAACAGCCAGAGCTGGCCGAGCGCCCAGCTCTCGGAGAAGATCGCCGCCGCCGTCGAGCGGGCCGGGTTGAGCGACGCGTTGGTCACCGGCATCGCGACGAGGATCAGGACGGCCAGCGACAGACCGATCGCGAAGGGCGCCTGGACGTTCGYGGACCGACGGTCCGTCGCGCCCAGGATGACGCCGACGAACACGGCCGTCACGACGATCTCGACGAGCAGACCGATGATCAGCGAGAACTCCACCGTGCCCTGCGAGGCGGTCGCCAGCGGCGAGTGCTCGCCGAAGCCGTTGGCGACGTTGGTGAAGAACGTCTTCGCCGTGTCCTCGGGGTTCTGCGTGATGGCGCTGGGGAGCTTCGACGGGATGGTGATGAACAGGATCGCGGCCGCGAGGATGCCACCGACCAGCTGGGCGAGCCAGTAGGGCAGGACGTCCTTCCACGGCGTGCGGCCGCCGATGGCGGCGCCGAGCGTCACGGCCGGGTTGAAGTGGCCACCGGAGACGTGGCCGACCGCGATGATCGCGGCGAGCACCGCGATGCCGAAGCCGAGCGCCACGGCGAGCCCGTCGACCTGGCTCAGGCCGGAGTAGAGGGCGATGCCGAGACCGACGAGCACGAGCGCGAAGGTGCCGAACGCCTCGGCGCCGAGGCGCGAGACCAGGCCCGGGCCGGTGACGACGACGGTGCCGGCGGGCACCACGTACGCGTCGAGCTCCTCGACGACGACGTCCTCGTCCTTCTCCTCCGGCGCGACCGTCGCCTGCTCGGCGACCTCCTCGGCCGCGGCGGCTGCGGTCGTCTCCTCGGGCGCGGGGGCGCCCTCGGCCGCGGTGGTGTCGGGCTCCGGGGTGGCGGCCTTGTCGGGGTTGTCCTGTGACATGTCGATCCTGTCGTGAGTAACCGTCGGTGGAAGAGCTGGTGCGCGGGGAGACTGCCACGCCCGGCTGTGCGGCCGTGACGACGCGGCGCTCGGCGTCGCTCCCCTGATGGGGGCCAGCATGCCAGGCCCGCGCAGTCCGGTCACGACAAACGCCGCCCGCAGGCGACCCACGCAGATCTCTCGACGTCGAGTAATCTTGTCCGCGGACCCGCGCCGGCAGACGCTCCATCGTGCCGTGCCCCCACCCGTCCCCAGCACAGGAGATTCCCGCATGGCGAAGATCAAGGTTGTCGGCCCGGTCGTCGAGCTCGACGGCGACGAGATGACGCGCATCATCTGGCAGTTCATCAAGGACCGCCTGATCCACCCGTACCTCGACATCGACCTGCGCTACTACGACCTGTCGATCCAGAACCGCGACGCCACCGACGACCAGGTGACCGTGGACGCGGCGAACGCGATCAAGGAGCACGGCGTCGGCGTCAAGTGCGCCACGATCACGCCCGACGAGGCCCGCGTCGAGGAGTTCGGCCTGAAGAAGATGTGGGTGTCGCCCAACGGCACCATCCGCAACATCCTCGGTGGCGTCGTCTTCCGCGAGCCGATCATCATCAGCAACATCCCGCGCCTGGTGCCGGGCTGGAACAAGCCGATCATCATCGGCCGTCACGCCTTCGGGGACCAGTACCGCGCGACCAACTTCAAGGTCCCCGGCGCCGGCTCGCTGACCATGACGTTCACGCCCGCCGACGGGTCGGAGCCGATCCACCAGACGGTCGTCACGTACCCCGAGGGCGGCGGCGTCGCCATGGGCATGTACAACTTCAACGACTCGATCCGCGACTTCGCGCGCGCCTCGTTCGCCTACGGCCTGCAGCGCGGCTACCCGGTGTACCTGTCGACGAAGAACACGATCCTCAAGGCCTACGACGGCTCGTTCAAGGACATCTTCCAGGAGGTGTTCGACGCCGAGTACGCGGCGGACTTCGCCGCCGCCGGGCTCACCTACGAGCACCGCCTCATCGACGACATGGTCGCCGCGGCCATGAAGTGGGAGGGCGGCTACGTCTGGGCGTGCAAGAACTACGACGGCGACGTGCAGTCGGACACGGTCGCGCAGGGCTTCGGCTCGCTCGGGCTGATGACGTCCGTGCTCATGACGCCCGACGGCAAGACCGTCGAGGCGGAGGCCGCGCACGGCACCGTGACGCGCCACTACCGCCAGCACCAGGCCGGCAAGCCGACGTCGACCAACCCGATCGCGTCGATCTACGCCTGGACCGGTGGCCTGAAGCACCGCGGCAAGCTGGACAGCACGCCCGAGGTCACGCAGTTCGCGGAGACGCTCGAGCAGGTCGTCGTCGAGACCGTCGAGTCGGGCGCGATGACCAAGGACCTCGCGTCGCTGGTGGGCCCGGACCAGGCGTGGCAGACCACCGAGGAGTTCCTCGCGACGCTCGACGCCAACCTGGCGGCCAAGCTCGCCTGACCTCGCACAACACGGACGGCGTCCACCTTCGGGTGGGCGCCGTCCGTCGTCTGCGGGGTAGCGTGAGGGCGCCGCCGTCGCCGATCGAAGGAGCCCGTTCCGTGGCCAGCTCGCCCGTCACCGTGACCGTCACCGGAGCCGCCGGCCAGATCGGCTACGCGCTGCTCTTCCGCATCGCGTCCGGCCAGCTGCTCGGCCCCGACACCCCCGTCCGGCTGCGCCTGCTGGAGATCCCCCAGGCGGTCAAGGCCGCCGAGGGCACCGCGATGGAGCTGGACGACTGCGCGTTCACCACGCTGGACAGCGTCGAGATCTACGACGACGCCATGGCCGCGTTCGACGGCGTCAACGTGGCCCTGCTCGTCGGCGCGCGGCCCCGCACGGCCGGGATGGAGCGCGGCGACCTGCTCTCCGCCAACGGGGGCATCTTCAAGCCCCAGGGCGAGGCGATCAACGCCGGCGCCGCCGACGACGTCCGGGTGCTGGTCGTCGGCAACCCGGCCAACACCAACGCGTTCATCGCGGCGTCCCACGCGCCGGACGTCCCGAGGGAGCGGTTCACCGCGATGACGCGCCTCGACCACAACCGTGCGGTCTCGCAGCTGGCGACGAAGACCGGCGCGAAGGTCGCGGACATCGCGCGCCTGACCATCTGGGGCAACCACTCCGCCACGCAGTACCCCGACCTCTCGCACGCGACCGTCGCTGGCCGCCCCGCGCTCGAGGTCGTCGGCGACGACGCCTGGGTGCGCGACACGTTCATCCCGACCGTGGCCAAGCGGGGCGCGGCGATCATCGAGGCGCGCGGCGCCTCGTCGGCGGCGTCCGCGGCGAACGCGGCCATCGACCACGTGCACACCTGGGTGCACGGCACGCCCGCGGGCGACTGGACCTCGGCAGGCATCGTCTCCGACGGCTCGTACGGGGTGCCCGAGGGGCTGATCTCGTCGTTCCCCGTCACGTCCGAGGGCGGAAGCTGGCGGATCGTGCAGGGCCTCGACGTCGACGAGTTCTCCCGCGGCCGGATCGACGCGTCCGTCGCGGAGCTGGTCGAGGAGCGCGACGCGGTGCAGGCGCTGGGTCTTCTCTGACCGTGTGGGCCGAGGAGGTCGCTGTCGCACGCCCGGGCACGGGCTGGGGGGCGTTCCTCGGCTGGGTGCTGCTGGGCTCCGGGATCGGGGTCGGCTTCGGGCTCGGCCGCGTGGTCGGGACCGTCGGCCTGTTCGGGGCGCTCGGCCTGCTGCTCGTCGTCGGTGTGCTCGTCGTGCGCCAGGGTCCCCGACCCGCCCAGCTCGGGATCGTCACCGGGCTCGGAGCCCTGCCCCTGGCGATCGGCTGGCTCAACCGGTTCGGCCCCGGTGAGTTCTGCACCGGTGGCGTGACCGGGGCGTCGGAGTGCATCGCGCAGGCGAACCCGTGGCCGTTCGTCCTGGTCGGGGTGGTCGTCGCCGTCGTCGGCATCGTGCTGTTCGCGCGTGCCCGCCGTGCACCGGGGCGGCTCGTCGCGCCGCCGCGCGCCTGACGTGCGGGTCGCCATCCGGGTCCGGCCCGGCGCGTCCCGCACGAAGGTCGGCGGCACGCACGCCGACCGGCTGGTGGTCGCCGTGAGCGCCCGAGCGGTCGACGGCGCCGCCACGCAGGCCGCGCTCGACGCCCTCGCCAAGGCGCTCGGCGTGCGGCCGCGGCAGGTCCGGCTGGTGTCGGGGGCGACCAGCCGCGACAAGCTGGTGGAGGTCGACGCCGACGAGGCGGAGATCGCCGGGCGGCTTGCCGAGCTCCGGGGCTAGAGGACGGACCGGATCGCCTCGACCAGCGCCCCCGGGTTGTCGTGCTGGACGAAGTGCCCCGTCGCGGGCAGGATCCGCACCTCCACGCCGAGCCGGTCGTGCAGCGCCCACGCCGCCTGGTGCCGCGCGGGCGGGGAGAGCTCGCCGACGGTGACCAGGACGCGCCCCTGCCCGGGGCTCGGAGCGGCGGGCTCGAACCGCCGGAACATCGCGAGGTCGCGGCCGACGGATCCCGGGTCGGTCGGCGCCATCGACCGGTCCCAGGACGGTCCGTAGAGCGCCGCCCCGAACCCGGGCACACCTCCGGCTGCGTACCCGGCGACGACGTGGTCCAGCAGGCCCGGGACCAGGGAGCCGACCGCCGGCTCGTGCAGGACCGCTGCCGCGAGCACCCGGTCGGACGCCGCGAGCGCGAGCCCGAGGGTGGCGCCCCCGCTGACACCGACCACGACGGCGCCCGCGGCGTCGTCGGCCAGGGCGGCGAGCTCGACGGCGAGGTCGCCGCTGCTCGCGCGGTCGGGGGCGACGACGTCGAGCCCGTCGGCGCGCAGGAGGTCGGCCACCGGGTCCCAGACCCGTGCCGTCGTCGCTGCGCCGTGCACGAGGAGCACGCGGGTCCGGGGCATGGCGAGAGCGTAGGTGGACGGTGGAAGGCCGKCGCCCTCCGGACACGCAAGCGTTACGTGTGCCGCGAATGTCCGAAACATCACGCTCCTAGTCTCCCCGCATGGATACACGAGCGGATACCGCTGTGGATACTGCTGCTCGGCCGAGCCGACCATGACCACCGACGCCGTCGCCCGCGCACGCGGCCGGGTCGGCAAGCCGGCCGCGCTCCTCGAGGTGCGCAGCCTGTCCAAGCGCTTCGGTGAGGTGCAGGCCAACTGGGACGTCGACCTCACGGTCCTGCCCGGCACGGTGCACGGGCTGATCGGCGAGAACGGCGCCGGCAAGAGCACGTTGCTCAAGATGATCTACGGCGTCTACACGCCCGACGAGGGACGGATGTTCGTCGACGGCGCCCCCGTGGCACCGGGCAGCCCGGCCGACGCGCGCACCCTCGGCATCGGCATGGTGTTCCAGGACCTGCGACTGGTGCCCGCGCTCACGGTCGCCGAGAACATCGCGCTCGCGCTCCCGGAGGGCCCGAGGCTGCGCCTCACGCAGCTGGCTGCCCGCATCACCGAGGCGTCGGAGGCGTACGGGCTGGCGGTCGACCCGTCCGCGCAGGTCCGCCACCTGTCCATCGGCGAGCGGCAGCGCGCGGAGATCCTCAAGGTCCTCATGACCGGTGCTCGGCTGGTCATCCTCGACGAGCCGACGAGCGTGCTCGCGCCGCAGGAGGTCGAGGCCCTGTTCGGCGTCGTGGCGCAGCTGCGCGACCGAGGCCTGGGCGTCGTCCTCGTGACGCACAAGCTGGGGGAGGTGCGCGCGATCGCCGACCAGGTGACCGTGCTGCGCGGTGGGCAGGTGATCCTCAACGCGGAGGACCCCGGCAACTTCTCCGACGCCGAGCTGGTCGAGGCGATGGTCGGCCGGCGGGTGCCGCCGCTCGCGGTGGAGCGTGCCGCGGTGCCGCCGCGGGACCACCCGGTGCTCACGCTGGCGGGCGCCACGGCGCTGGGCGACCGCGGGCACGTGGCGCTCAAGGGCGTGGACCTCGACGTCTACCCCGGCGAGCTGGTCGGCGTGGCCGGGGTCGCGGGGAGCGGCCAGAAGGAGCTGTGCGAGGTCGCGCTCGGGCTCCGGCCGGTCACGTCGGGGTCGGTCGACGTCGGGGACGGAGCCGCGGTCGCGGTGCCGGAGGACCCGGTCGCGGACTCGGTGGTGCCGGGGCTGACGGTGCTGGAGCACATGGTGCTCGACGGCCGGGCGGTGCCCCGACGCGGGCTCGGCGTCGACTGGCCGGCCGTCGGTGCGCGCACCGCGGTGCTGGACGAGCGCGTCGGTCTGCACATGGCGCCCACCAGGCGCACGCTCTCGTCGCTGTCCGGGGGGAACATCCAGCGGGTCCTGCTCACCCGCGAGCTCGGTCAGGACGCCGCCCTCGTGGTCGCGGCCTACCCGAGCCGCGGCCTCGACGTCGCGAACACCCGCCGGACGCAGGAGCTGCTGCTCGAGCACCGGGCCCGCGGGGCCGGTGTGCTCATGGTCTCGGAGGACCTGGACGAGCTCATCGCCGTCGCCGACCGGATCGCCGTGATGCACGACGGGCACGTGGTCGGGGTCGTCGACACGGCCGACGCCGACCGGATGTCCCTCGGACGACTGATGCTCGGAGGTGTCGCATGAGCCAGGAGGTGGCGAAGGAGGCCCCCGCGTCCGCCGCGGCCGCGCCGGCTGCCGACGCCACCCGTCGCGTGTGGCCCCGCGGAACCGCGCTCCTGCGCTGGGTCGGAGCCCTGATCGCCGGCCTCGTGGTCTTCGGGGCGTTCGTGCTGGCCAACGGCGCGGACCCGTTCGCGGTGTACGCCGACATCTGGACGTCGACCCTGACGCAGCCCGGGCAGTTCCAGCAGATCGTGCTGCGCGCGGCGCCCATCGCGCTCGCGGGCCTCGCGGTCGTCGTGCCGGCGCGCGCGGGGCTGGTGAACGTGGGCGGCGAGGGTCAGCTGATCATCGGGGGCGTCGCCGCGGCGGGTGTCGCGCTCTGGCTCACGCCGGTCGCGTCGCCGTGGCTGATCATGCTGCTGATGATCGTGGCCGCGATGGCTGCGGGCGCGGCCTGGGCCGGCATCGCCGCCGCCATGCGCCTCGTCGTCAAGGTCAATGAGGCAGTCACCACCCTTCTCCTCAACTACGTGGCGCTCTACTCGATGCTCTTCCTCATCCTCGGTCCCTGGAAGGACCCGGCAGCCCTCGGGCAGTCCACGAGCGTGGAGCTCAACGACGCGATGAAGCTCCCGGTGTTCGCCGGGACCGCGATCCACGTCGGGGTGGCGCTCGCGGTGGTCGCCGCGGGGGCCGTGTGGTTCGCGCTGACCCGCACCACGTGGGGCTTCCGGCTCTCGGTGGTCGGCGGCAACGCCGAGGCCGCCCGCCGCGCGGGCCTGCCGGTGGTCACGCTGCTGCTCACCGCGCTGCTCCTCGGCGGTGCGCTGGCCGGGCTCGCCGGGTTCATCCAGTTCGCGGGGATGGAGTACAAGCTCCGGCCGACGTTCGGCCTGACCATCGGCTACGTGGCGTTCCTGGCCAGCTGGCTGTCTCGGCACAAGCCCCTGCCGCTGCTGCTCGCGTCGCTGGTGCTGGCCGCGATCGCGGTCTCCGGCAACAGCCTCCAGATCGGCTCGGGCCTGCCGGCGGCGAGCGTCAACATCCTCATGGGGCTCGTCCTGCTGGCCGTCCTCGGCTGGACCGGCCCGCGGAAGGTGCGCTCGTGATCATCGACATCCTGGCCGGGGCAGTGCGCGGCGGCACGTCCATCATGTACGCGGGCCTCGGGGAGACGATCTCCGAGCGGGGCGGCGTCATCAACCTGGGCACCGAGGGCGCGATGCTGCTGGGTGCCCTCGGCGGGTACGCGGTGACGGCGGAGACGGGGAACCCGTGGCTCGGCGTCCTGGGCGGCGCGCTCGCGGGCGCCCTGCTCAGCCTGGTGCACGCGGTCCTCGTGGTCAGCCGGCGGGCCAACCAGTTCGCCAGCGGGCTCACCCTCTACTTCCTGGCACTCGGCGTCACGTCCCTGTTCGGGGTCTCCTACGTCAGCCGCCAGATCAACGCGTTCACGCCCGTCCCCGTGCCGGGGCTGAGCGAGATCCCCGGGCTCGGCCCGATCCTGTTCGACCACGACCCGCTGGTCTACGTCGCCTACGTCGCGGCGCCGGTCATCTGGTGGGTGCTGTTCCGCACGCGCGTCGGACTGCTGGTGCGCACGGCGGGCGAGCGGTCGGAGGCGCTGGAGGTGAACGGGTACTCCGTCCAGGCCGTGCGGTACTGCGCGACGGTCGCGGGTGGGGCTCTGGCGGGGATCGGCGGCGCGCACATCTCCATCGCCTACGCCAACAGCTGGTTCGAGAACATGATCGCCGGTCGGGGGTTCATCGCCGTGGCCCTGGTGATCTTCGCGATGTGGAACCCGGTCCGCATCATGGCCGGCGCGTACCTGTTCGGCGCTGCGCTGTCGCTGGCCTCCGTCCTGCAGACCTCCGGCATCGCCGTCAACCAGTTCGCGCTGAACGCCGTGCCGTTCGTCCTCACCCTCGTCGTCCTGGCGATCCTGGGCCGCCGCACGATGCTGGCCGCCCCGGACGAGCTGCTCAAGGTGTTCGACAACAGCCGCACCACCTGACCCCCGCCATCCCTGTCCCGTCCTCGGAAGGATCACCATGCGCCTCACCCGAACAGCACGCGTGTGTCTCGTCGCGGCGGTGGTCGCGGTCCTCGCCGCGTGCAGCCCCGCCGTCAGCACCCCGGAGGGCGACGGTTCCGCTCCGGCCGGCGACTCCGCACCCGGGGCGGACGCCACGAAGGTCGGAGTCATCGCCGTCGGGCCGAAGGACGACTTCGGCTACAACCAGGCGGTCTCCCAGGGCGTCGAGGCGCTGCGTGGGGAGTTCCCCGACATCGAGGTCCTCGAGGCGTACAACATCCCCGAGGACGACACGGCCGCCACGACGATGGAGAGCATGGTCGCGCAGGGGGCGACCATCATCTTCGCCACCAGCTACGGCCACCTGGACGCGGCCAAGCAGGTGGCCGACGCCCACCCCGAGGTCGTCGTGGTCCACCAGGGCGGGCTGCTCGACCCGGTGCCCGCGAACATGGGGACCTACTTCGGCAGCGTGTTCGAGCCGGTCTACCTGGCGGGCATCGCCGCGGGGGCCGCGACGCAGACCGGGAAGCTGGGCTACATCTACGCCATCCCGATCCCGCAGACCCTGGCCAACATCAACGCGTTCACGCTCGGTGCGCAGTCGGTGCGGCCGGACGTCGACGTCACCGCGGTGTCGACGACGAGCTGGTGCGACCCGGCCACGCAGGCCGACCGTGTGGCGTCGCTGCTCAGCTCCGGTGTGGACGTGATGACGCAGCACCAGGACTGCACCAAGACGATCATCGAGGCGACCGAGGCCGCCGGCGCCTTCACGGTCGGCTACCACGCGGACGCGTCGTCGCTGGCGCCCACGGGCTGGCTCACCGGGTCCGAGTGGAACTGGGGCCCGCTGTACACGGACATCGTGCAGACGGCGATCGACGGCGGCTTCACCGGCAGCGAGTACAACGGCAACTACCGCGCGAACATGGCCAGCGGCGAGAACCCGTTCGTCGCCTCCGCGTTCGGCCCGAGCGTGTCCGACGAGACCAAGGCCCTCATCGCGGCGGCGGCGGAGGAGCTCGAGGCCGGCGGCAGCCCGTTCACCGGCCCGATCACCGCGCAGGACGGGACCGTGAAGGTCCCGGACGGCCAGACCCCGCCGATCGAGACCATCGAGCAGATGGACTACTTCGTCCAGGGCGTCACCGGCACCGTCTCCTGATCCTCCCCGGGGCCGGTTCGTGCGAGCCGGCCCCGGGCTCCCACCCGAGGAGACACCATGCACGTCACCGGCACCACGCCGTACCCCTGGCCGTTCGACGGCGACCTCGACGGCACCCGCACGGCGCTGCTCGTCGTCCTGCCGGCGGGGGACTGCGAGCTCGCCGCGCCCGTGGGGCCCCTCGCCTCGGCGGTGCAGGCCGCGGGGGGCAGGGTGATCGTCGTCCGCACGACGGCGCCGGCTCCGGACCCGGCGGCGGGCCCTCACCCGCACGGGCTCACGGCGGACCTGGAGATGCAGGCCGGCGGGGTCGACGGCTTCTACGCCAGCGACCTCGACCTGGTCCTGCGCACCGGCCGCACCCGGCGGCTGGTCGTCGTCGGCGTCGGCCTGGAGACCTGCGTGCACTCGACCCTGCGGGACGCGAACGACCGCGGCTACGAGTGCCTGCTCGTCGTCGACGCCTGCGTGCCGATCGACCCGTCCCTGGTGGCCGCGTCGATCTCCAGCATCGAGATGTCCGGCGGGATCTTCGGCGCGGTGGGGTACTCCACCGAGGTCGTCGAAGCACTCGCACCCCAGCCCGCCCTGCGCTGACCCGAGGAGACCACGATGACCGACCAGCTCACGACGACGACGGTGGCGTACGGACCCGTCGTCGCCGACCCCTACGCCTGGCCCTACGACGGCACGTTCTCCGCCGAGACCACGGCCGTGCTCAACATCGACTGGCAGCAGGACTTCTGCGGCCCCGGGGGATACGTCGCCGCGATGGGCTACGACCTGGAGCTGACCCGGGCAGGGCTGGCGCCCACGGCGGCGATGCTCGAGGTGGCACGCGAGCTGGGCTTCCATATCATCCACACCCGGGAGGGACACCGTCCCGACCTGTCCGACCTGCCCGCGAACAAGCTGTGGCGCTCGCGGCGGATCGACGCCGGCATCGGGGACCTGGGGCCGTGCGGCCGGATCCTCACCCGCGGCGAGCCCGGGTGGGAGATCGTCCCCGAGGTGGCGCCCCTGCCCGGCGAGGTGGTCATCGACAAGCCGGGGAAGGGCTCGTTCTACGCGACGGACCTCGACCTGATCCTGCGCAACCGGGGGATCACGCACATCATCCTCACGGGCATCACCACCGACGTCTGCGTGCACACCACCATGCGCGACGCCAACGACCGCGGGTACGAGTGCCTGCTCCTGTCCGACTGCACGGGCGCCACGGACTACGGCAACTACCTGGCCGCGCTGAAGATGGTGACGATGCAGGGCGGCGTGTTCGGCGCGGTCGCGGACTCGGCGGCCCTGCTGGCCGCACTGGCGAACCCGGTGACCGTCTAGTCCGAACCATCCGAAGACTGCGGAATCGCCCGAATCTCTTGCTGCAAGTTGCTGCAAGCGGATACGGTCGGCGACACCTGCCTCGCACATCGACGTGCGGGGAGACGAAGGAGTCGCCATGTCGCCCGCCGACGCCCCCGTCCGCCCCCTGTCTCGAGCCTTCGCCGCGCTGACCGCCCTCGCGGTCGTCGGCGTCGGGCTCGTCGCCGCGGTAGGAAGCCCCGCCGCAGCCGCCGACCGCACGGTCGCCCTCGTCGGCAGCCTGCAGAGCGAGCTCGGTTGCCCGGGGGACTGGCAGCCCGACTGCAACACCACGGACCTTGCCCTCACCGCCACGGAGGGGGTCTACTCCGCGGACTTCACGGTCCCGGCCGGAGCGTACGAGTACAAGGTCGCGATCAACGACACCTGGGACGAGGCGTACGGCAAGAACGGCGGTGCCGACAACATCCCGCTGGTCATCGAGGGTCCGTCGACGCTGCGGTTCACCTACGACGACACCACGCACCGCATCGCGCTGACCCCGCTCGACCTGGGTGCGGGCTACACGCCGGCGGACGACGCCCTCGTCGCGACCCCCGTGCGCGACCCCGGTGCGAACCAGCAGTTCTACTTCGTCATGACGGACCGGTTCGCCGACGGCGACGACGCGAACGACACCGGCGGGCTCACGGGCGACCGGCTGGCCACCGGGTTCGACCCCACCGACAAGGGCTTCTACGAGGGCGGCGACCTGGCCGGCCTGCACAGCAAGCTCGACTACATCGAGGGCCTGGGCACCACGGCCATCTGGCTGACCCCGTCGTTCAAGAACCGTCCGGTCCAGGGCACGGGCGCGGACGCCTCGGCCGGGTACCACGGGTACTGGATCACCGACTTCACGCAGATCGACCCGCACCTGGGCACCAACGCCGAGCTCGAGGCACTGATCGCCGACGCCCACACGCGCGGCATCAAGGTCTACTTCGACATCATCACCAACCACACGGCCGACGTCATCGACTACACCGAGGGCCAGTACGGCTATATCGACCAGGCCACCAGCCCGTACACCGACGCGGCAGGCACGGAGTTCGACCCCGCGACCTACGCAGGCACCGACACCTTCCCGACGATGAACGCCGCGACGAGCTTCCCGTACACGCCGGTGATCAAGCCCGAGGACGAGAACGTCAAGGTTCCCGCCTGGCTGAACGACCCGACGCTCTACCACAACCGCGGGAACTCGACCTACACCGGGGAGTCGACGACGTACGGCGACTTCTCCGGCCTGGACGACCTCATGACCGAGAACCCCACGGTCGTGAACGGCTTCATCGACGTCTACAACGACTGGGTCGACCTGGGCGTCGACGGCTTCCGCATCGACACCGCCAAGCACGTCAACTTCGAGTTCTGGGAGAAGTTCGCGACGGCGGTGCGGGACCACGCGACCTCGGTCGGCAACCCCGACTTCTTCATGTTCGGCGAGGTCTACGACGCCGACCCCGCCAAGCTGTCCCCGTACCTGCGCGACAGCGACATGAACGCGGTCCTCGACTTCACGTTCCAGTCGGCTGCCGCCAACTACGCGAAGGGCTTCTCGGCGGGCGGCCTGAAGGCGCTCTACGCGGGCGACGACATGTACACGACCCCGACGACGAACGCGCAGGCACTGCCCACGTTCCTGGGCAACCACGACATGGGCCGCATCGGGTACTTCGTGAAGAGCGCGGACAACCCGGAGCAGCGCTCCGAGCTGGCGCACTCGCTCATGTACCTGACGCGCGGCCAGCCGGTCGTGTACTACGGCGACGAGCAGGGCTTCGCGGGCGTCGGCACGGGCGGGGACAAGGACGCGCGGCAGTCGCTGTTCGCCACGCAGGTGACCGAGTACGCCAACCAGACCCTGCTCGACGGCACGACCGTCGGCTCGGTGGACCGGTACGGCACCGACACGGCGCTGTACGACCACATCGCCGAGCTGGGCGCCCTGCGGTCCGCCCACCCGGCCCTGCAGGACGGCGCCCAGATCGAGCGGTACGCCTCCGGAGCGGTCTACGCGTTCTCCCGGGTCGACGCCGACGAGAAGATCGAGCACCTCGTCGCGACGAACAACGGCACCGCGCCGACCACGGTGACCATCGACACCCTGACGCCGGGCGCGACGTTCGCGCCGCTGTACGGGACGTCGACGAGCGTGACGGCCGCCGCCGACGGCACGGTCTCGGTGACGATCCCCGCCCTGGGCGCGATCGTGCTCAAGGCCGGGACGACCGTCGCCGCACCGGCCGCGGCGGGACCCATCACGCTCACCGTCCCCACCGCGGGCGCCGGGTTGACGGGACAGGCCGCCGTCGGCGCTGACGTGGCCGACGACGTCTGGAGCCAGACGTCCTTCGCTTACCGGGTCCTCGGCGACGACGCGTGGACCTCCTTGGGCACCTCGGAGACGACGTCGCCGCGGGTGTTCCACACGGTCTCCGGTCTGCCCGACGGCGCCGTGGTCGAGTACCGCGCGGTCACCGTGGACGCCGCCGGGAACAAGTCCGCCGCGTCCACCTACGCGAGCGTCGGCGTCGCCATCGACGGCGTGGTCCCCGACACGGGCCCCGTGAGCCCGACGTCGGTGTCCGTGCCCGGGAGCCACAACAGCGAGATGGGCTGCGCCGGTGACTGGGAGCCCGCCTGCGAGGTGGACCAGCTGACCAAGCGCGCGGACGGCGTCTGGTCCGGCACGTTCGACCTGCCGGTCGGCACCTACGAGTACAAGGTCGCCATCAACGGCTCCTGGGACGAGAACTACGGCGCCGGCGGCGTGGCGGGCGGCGCGAACGTGACGTACAGCGTCACGACGGCCGGACCGGTGACGTTCTACTACGACGAGACGACGCACTACTTCTCGTCCACCGCGCAGGGCCCCATCCTCACGGTGCCGGGTTCGTTCAACAGCGAGGTTGGCTGCGACGAGGACTGGGCGCCGTGGTGCATGACGACCTGGCTGCAGGACCTTGACGGTGACGGGACGTTCACGTATGTCGAGTCGGACCTCCCGGCCGGCTCGTACGAGGCCAAGGTGGCGCACAACCTCAGCTGGGACGAGAGCTACGGCGCCGGCGGTTCGCCGACCGGGGGGAACATCCCGTTCTCGGCGCCGGGCGGCAAGCCCGTCACGTTCTCCTACGTGCTGGCCACGCACCTCCTGACCATCACGGTCACCGACCCGCCGCTGCCCGGCACCGGGCAGGCGCAGGCGCACTGGATCGACCGCGACACGATCGCGTGGCCCGCCGCGTGGGCCACCGACCCCACGGCGAGCACCTTCGCGCTGCACGCCTCGCCCACCGGCGGGTTGAAGGTCCAGGACGGCGTGCTGGTCGGCGACGACGGCAACCCCGTCCCGCTGACCTACGACCCGGCCGGGCTCACGGCGGCGCAGCGCGCGCGGTTCCCGGCGCTGGCCACCGGGTACGTGGCGCTGCACCTGCCCGACGACGCCCCGACGGCCGACCTGCTGCGCGGCGCGCTCCTGGTCACCCAGGCGGCGTCCGACGGCACCTACCAGGCGGCGACCGGGGTGCAGATCCCGGGTGTGCTCGACGACGTCTACGCCGGCGACGCCCAGGAGCGGACCCTCGGCGCCACCTGGAAGAAGGGCGTCCCGTCGCTGGCCGTCTGGGCACCGACGGCGCAGAAGGTCGACCTGCTGGTCTGGCCCGGGACCTCGTCGACCGAGCAGCGCGTGGCCGCCACGCGTCAGGCCGACGGCACGTGGACCGTGGCAGGCAAGAAGTCCTGGGCCGGTGCGCGGTACCTCTGGGAGGTCACGGTCTACGCGCCGACGACCGACAAGGTCGAGGTCAACCGCGTGACCGACCCCTACTCGGTGGCGCTCACCCTCAACTCGACGCACTCGGTGCTGGTGGACCTGGCCGACCAGGACTTCCGCCCGCGCCAGTGGGAGAAGGCGAAGCAGCCGGTGGTGCGGCCCGTGGACCAGACGATCTACGAGCTGCACGTGCGGGACTTCTCGATCAACGACGAGACGGTCCCGGCGGCCAAGCGCGGCACGTACCTCGCGTTCGCCACCGACGGCGCCGGGCGCACGCACCTGCGTGAGCTCGAGAAGGCGGGCCTCACGACGATCCACCTCCTGCCGACGTTCGACATCGCGTCGATCCAGGAGGACAAGGCGCTGCAGAAGACCCCGGACTGCGACCTCGCGTCGTACGCACCGGACTCCGACCAGCAGCAGGCCTGCGTGACTGCTGTGGCCGACGCCGACGGCTTCAACTGGGGCTACGACCCGCTGCACTGGACGACGCCCGAGGGGTCGTACGCGGTGAACGCCGACGGCGGCGCGCGCGTCGCCGAATTCCGCACCATGGTCGGGGCGCTGCACGCCGACGGCCTGCAGGTGGTGCTCGACCAGGTGTTCAACCACACGACGGCCAGCGGTCAGTCGCCGCAGTCCGTGCTCGACCGCGTGGTGCCCGGCTACTACCAGCGGCTCAGCAAGACCGGCACCGTCGAGACGTCCACCTGCTGCCAGAACATCGCGACCGAGCACCAGATGGCGCAGAAGGCCATGGTCGACTCCGTGGTGACCTGGGCCCGTGACTACAAGGTCGACGGGTTCCGGTTCGACCTCATGGGCCACCACTCGGTGGAGAACATGGAGGCCGTCCGGAGCGCGCTCGACGAGCTCACCCCGCGGAAGGACGGTGTCGACGGGAAGAAGGTCTACCTGTACGGAGAGGGCTGGAACTTCGGCGAGGTGGCGAACAACGCCCTGTTCACGCAGGCCACGCAGGGTCAGCTGGGCGGCACGGGCATCGGCACCTTCTCCGACCGCCTGCGCGACGCCGTCCGGGGTGGGGGACCGTTCGACGAGAACCCGCGCATCCAGGGCTTCGGCTCCGGCGGCGGCACCGACCCCAACGGTGACGCGATCAACGGCTCGGAGGCCGACCAGCTGGCCCGGGCCGCGCACGACGCCGACCTGGTCCGTCTCGGGATGGCCGGCAACCTGCGCGACTACGCGTTCCTCACCAGCGCGGGCACGGTCCAGACGGGCGCGGAGCTCGACTACAACGGCCAGCCGGCCGGGTACGCCGACTCCCCGGAGGAGGTCATCACCTACGTCGACGCGCACGACAACGAGACGCTGTGGGACTCGCTCACGTACAAGCTGCCCACGGACACCCCCATGGCGGACCGCGTGCGCATGAACACCGTCTCGCTGGCGACGACGGCCCTGGCCCAGACGCCCTCGTTCTGGCACGCGGGCGCCGACCTGCTGCGGAGCAAGTCGCTCGACCGGAACAGCTACAACTCCGGCGACTGGTTCAACCTGCTCGACCTGTCCGGCCAGGACAACGGCTTCGGCCGCGGTCTGCCCCCGGCGGCCGACAACTCCGCGAAGTGGCCCATCCAGCGGCCGCTGCTGGCCGACCCGGCGCTCAAGCCGTCGCCGGCCGACATCGCGACGGCGTCGAAGGCCGCGGACGACCTGCTGCGGCTCCGGTTCTCCACGCCGCTGTTCCGGCTCGGCTCGGCCGACCTCATCGAGCAGAAGGTCAGCTTCCCGGGCTCCGGCCCGGACGCCGACCCGGGCGTGGTGGTCATGGCCATCGCCGACGAGCCCCGCTGGGACTCGGCGACGCGGCGCTGGGCCACGGACGTGGACCGCGCGCTGGACGGCGTCCTGGTGGTCGTCAACGGGTCCGACGAGGCGACGACGCAGACCGTCGCCGACCTGGCCGGGCACCGGCTGGCGCTGTCGCCGGTGCAGGCCTCGGGCAGCGACCCGGTGGTCAAGGCGACCACGTGGGACAAGGCCACCGGCACGGTGACCGTCCCGCCGCGCACGGTCGCGGTGCTCGTGGAGAAGGCGGGCCACGGCCACGGCTGGTGGCCGTGGGGGCGGTGACCTCCTGAGGTGACGACGGGGCAGGGCCGGCACCGGTCCTGCCCCGTCGTCGTGCGGACCCGCGGGACCGCCCCCTACGGTGAGGTCGTGTGCGGGTGCCGCACGCGCGGCCCGGCAGCCTGCGACCACGCCGGCTCGGCCCTCACGGAGGAGGCAGTCGTGGCAGCCCTCGACGACCTGACAGCGTCGATCCCGATCGACCAGCTCGCCGCGAAGCTCGGTGTGGACACCGCGACCGCCCAGAGCGCCGTCGCCGCGGCCCTCCCGGCGCTGCTCGGCGGGATCGAGGCGAACGCCCAGGACCCGGCGGGCGCCGCGTCCCTCTCGGCCGCGCTCGGCACCAAGGACCCGGCGCTCGTCGAGGGCGGCGTGGACCTCGACCAGGTGGACACCGACGACGGCGCCAAGATCGTGCGGAACGTCTTCGGCGCGAACCAGGACCAGGTGGTGGCGGCGCTGGGCTCCGACTCGCGCACGCCCGACCAGTCCATCATCGCCAAGGTGCTCCCGATGCTCGCGCCGATCGTCATGGCGTTCCTGGCCAAGCAGCTGGCCGGTCGGTCGGGAGGCGCGCAGGGCGACGCCGGCGGTGGGGGCCTCGGTGACGTGCTCGGGGGAGTGCTCGGTGGCGGAGGCTCCTCGGGCGGCGGGCTCGGCAGCGTCCTCGGGGGGCTGCTCGGTGGCGGCGGCTCCTCGGGCGGGATCGACATCGGCGGGATCCTGGGTGGCCTGCTCGGGGGCGGCAAGCGCTGACCTCCAGGCACACGTAGGGCCCGCGACCGATGACGGTCGCAGGCCCTACGTGCGTGCCGGGTTGCGGAGACCGCGGCGGGTGGTCACGCCAGGGGGAGTCAGCCCTTGACGGACCCGGACATGAGGCCGCCGATGAAGTACTTCCCGAGCAGGATGTACACCAGCAGCGTGGGCAGCGACGCGAGCAGGGCGCCCGCCATCGAGATGCCGTAGTTGGTGAGCAGCGCACCGTTGGCCAGGTTGTTGAGCGCCAGGGTGACCGGGCCGTTCTGGCTGGAGGAGAAGAACACCGCGAAGAGGAAGTCGTTCCACGCCGAGGTGAACTGCCAGATGAGGACCACGACGAAGCTCGGGACCGAGATCGGCAGCACCACCGACCAGTAGGTCCGCAGCATCCCCGCACCGTCCACGCGCGAGGCCTCGACCAGCTCCTCGGGGATGGACATGTAGTAGTTGCGGAAGATCAGCGTCGTGATCGGCAGACCGTAGATGACGTGCAGGATGATCAGCGACGGGACGCCCGAGGGGATCCCGGCACCGAGGATGAGCTGCAGCAGCGGGATCATCACGGCCTGGTAGGGGATGAACATCCCGAACAGGATCAGGGTGAAGACGATGTCCGCACCCCGGAAGCGCCAGCGCGCCAGGACGAAGCCGTTCATCGACCCCAGGAACGAGGAGATGATCGCGGCCGGGATCACCATCTGGAACGTGCGCCACAGCGACGGCGACAGGGCCGTCCAGGCGGCGCTCCAGTTCTCCGTGGTCCACACCTGCGGCAGGTTCCAGGCGCGCGTCGGGGTGGCGTCACCGAGTCCCTTGAAGCTGGTCACAATGAGCACGTAGACCGGGATCAGGACCAGGAGCGTGAAGAAGATGAGCAGCGCGTACTTGGCGGTGCGTCCCTTCGAGAACCGGCTGCGGGTCAGGTCCGCGGCGGGTGCGGCCGGGCGGCCGAGGGGAGCGGTGAGCTCCGCGGGCGTGACGGTGGTCATCAGTGCTTCTCCGTCCGGTTGAGGTGCACCAGGTACGGGATGATGAGCACCGCGACGATGACGAGCAGGATCGCGCCGACGGCTGCGGCGTTCGAGTAGTCGAAGCTCGACTTGAACACGTACATGTCGATGGCCGGCACCTTCGTCTGGTAGTTGGCCGGCTTCGAGATCGACATGATCAGGTCGAACGCCTTGAGCGACATGTGGCCGACGATGATCACGGCGGACAGGGCGACGGGGCTCAGCTGCGGGAAGATCACGTGCCGGTACGTCTGCCAGTTGCTCGCGCCGTCGATCTGCGACGCCTCACGCAGCTCCTCGGGGATGCCGCGGAAGCCGGCCAGGAACAGCGCCATGACGTAGCCGGACAGCTGCCAGATGGCGGGGATCGCGATGGCCGCGATGCCGACGTCGACGTTGTTCCACCAGTTGTTCTGCAGGAACGGCAGGCCGATCATCTGGAACAGCCGGTTGAGGCCGGAGGCGTTCTCGCCCTGGTTGGAGTTGAGCAGCCAGCGCCACACCACGCCCGAGGCGACGAACGAGACCGCCATGGGGAACAGGTAGATGGAGCGGAAGACGCCCTCGAAGCGCACGGGCCGGTCCAGCAGCCACGCCCAGACGAACCCGAAGAACATGGTGCCCACCAGGAAGACGACGGTGTAGATCACCAGGTTCCGCAGCGAGTGCTGGAACTCGTCCGACTGGAACAGCGAGATGTAGTTCTCGAGGCCGACGAAGCTGACGGGGGCCTTGCCGTTGGCCTGCGCCGCGTTGTGGACGTCCTGCATCGACGTGTTCGCGTTCACCGCGAGGAGGCCGTACACGAAGACGCCGAGCAGGATCAATGTCGGCGAGATGAGCAGGAGGGGAGGCCCCCACTTACGGATCTGTCGGGGCACGCGTGCCTCCTGGAGTCGTGACGAGCATTCGGACGGGTCGGGCGGTCGGGTTCAGCCGACCCGGGTCGAGCGGGCGCTGCACGCGGCCCCGCCCCGGCCCTGGGATCGCCAGGGCCGGGGACGGGACCATGTCATGCGGTGAGCCGGATCAGCCGGCGTTCGCCTCGGCGGCCGCGACCAGGTCGGCCTGGAAGCCGGCGAGGTCGCCACCACCGGTGGTGAACTTGCTGGTGGCGTCCGAGATCGCGTTGGCCCAGGCGGCCGGGGCCGCTGCGCCGTGCGCCAGCGAGGAGACGATGGTGTCCTGACCGAAGGACGTCATCGCGGACTGCTGGTACTCCGAGAAGTCCTCGGGCTTGGCGTCGTTGCGGGCCGGGATGGAGCCCTTCGCCTTGTTGAACGCGACCTGGCCGTCGAGCGACCCGATCGTCTTGAGCCACGCCTTGGCGCCGGCCGGGTGCGGGGCCCCGACGGGAAGCGTGAACGAGTCGGCGAGGAAGTCGAAGACGCCGTCGGTGCCGGGGACCGGCATGTAGACGTAGTCGGCGGGAGCCTTCTTGCCGGCCTCCTCGAACGCGGCCACGGCCCAGTCGCCCATGACGTTGAACGCGGCGTTGCCGTCGATGACCTGCTGCGTCGCGTCGGGCCAGTCGAGACCGTCGCGGTCCTCGTTCGTGTAGCTCATGAGCTTCTCGAAGTCGGTGAGCGCGTCGGTGACCTCGGGGCTGGCCCAGTCGGTCGACCCGTCCCAGAGACCGTTGTAGCCGTCGGCGCCCAGGCTGGACAGGAGGATGGTCTCGAACAGGTTGACCTGGGTCCACGTGGTCGCCACCGAGAGCGGCGTGCGACCCGTCTTCTCCTTGACGGCGTCGAGCGCGACGAACCAGTCGTCGAGCGAGGCGTACGTCGCGGCCGGGTCGAGGCCCGAGTCCGTGAGGAGCTGGGTGTTGGCCCAGACGACGTTGGCACGGTGGATGTTCGACGGGATCGAGTAGATCTTGCCGTCGACGGTCAGGCGGTCGACCAGGTCGGCCGGGAACGCGTCGCGCAGGCCGAACTCGTCGTACAGGGCCGAGACGTCCTCGACCTGGCCGGCGTTGATGTAGTCGGTCAGCTCCGCGCCCGCGTGGGCCTGGAACGTGTCCGGCGGGTCGTTGGCCTGCAGGCGCGTCTGGAGCAGGTCCTTGGCTGCGGAGCCGGCGCCACCGGCGACCGCGCCGTTGACGAACGTGACGTCGGGGTTCTGGGTCTCGAACACGCCGACGAGGGCGTCGAGGCCGAGCTTCTCGGACCCGCTGGCCCACCAGGTGAAGACCTCGACCTCGTCGCCGCTGCCGGTTCCGCCGGTCTCGTCATCGCTGCCGCTGCCGGTGCTGCACGCGGCCAGCGCGAGGCTGGCGACGGCGAGACCTGCGGCCATGGCGGTGAACTTGCGTGCTGTACGCATGTGACTCCTACGCCTTCTTTGCCGTGGGTATGGGGTGCTGCTGGCCGGGGGTGGGGTTCCCGCGGCCCGGGGTGCTCGCCCGGCGGAGCGGGAGCGTCTGCCGGACGATCGGTCGGAGGCCCAACGTCGCGCCTCGCCCGATCCGGGTCACATCACATAGCCGGGGCCACATTGAAGTCAAGAAGTGAACACATGAGTGGCCAAATCGTGATCTCGTCTTCACCCGCTGGAGACGCGGGCCTGCCCGGGTGGCGGCAGACCTCCTGGTCTGGGGCATTTCTCCGCCGTCGTCGCAGGTCGGCGTGCGTGAGCGAGCACTCCCGTCGGTCGGCCGCACGCGCGTCGAGGAGGTTCACCCAGGTGCGCGCCTGCCGCTGTGTATCCTGCGCCGGTGGGCAATGACCGGGTCACCCCGGGCTCGCAGACTTCACTGCGTGAAGCCAACCGGGCGCGGATCGTCAGCGCCGTCCAGCAGCGTGGCTCCCTCACGCAGGTCGAGCTGGCCGGCGTCACAGGCCTGTCCCCAGCCACCGTGTCCAACATCGTCAAAGAGCTGACGTCCGCCGGTGTGCTGCACACGGCGCCGACGTCCCGCAGCGGACGCCGGGCCCAGCAGGTGACCCTCGCCCGCAACCTCGGCCTCGTCGCCGGCATGCACTTCGGGACCCGGTCCCTGCGCGTGGCCCTGTCGGACGTCGCCCACCGGATCGTCGCCGAGCAGCGCATGCCGCTGCCCCCCGACCACCGCGCCGACCAGGGCCTCGAGCGCGCGGCCCTCCTGCTCACCGAGATGGTCGACTCGGTCGACGCGACCCTGCCCGAGGTCCTGGCCGTCGGCGTCGGCGTGCCCGCTCCGGTCGACGTGCGCACCGGCCAGCTCTCCTCGCTGGGCATGCTGCGCGGCTGGGACGGCGCACGGGTGCCGCAGATGCTCGGCGAGCGGCTCGGCCTGCCCGTGTACGTCGACAACGACGCCAACCTCGGTGCGCTGGCGGAGGTCCGCCTCGGCGCGGCCCGCGGCAAGCAGCACGTCGTCTACATCCGCGCCTCCCACGGGGTCGGCGGGGGGCTCGTGCTCGGCGGCGAGGTGTTCCACGGCCGGGTCGGCGCCGCCGGCGAGATCGGGCACACGACGATCGACGACCAGGGCCCCGTGTGCCGCTGCGGCAACCGCGGCTGCCTGGAGATGTACGTCGGCGCCCCGGTCCTGCTCGAGATGCTGCGGCCCAGCCACGGCAACCTCACGCTGCGCGACGTGATCGCCCGCGCCGAGGCCGGCGACACCGGGTGCCGGCGCGTCATCGCAGATGCAGGGCACCACCTCGGCGTCGCCGCCGCCAGCGTGTGCAACCTGTTCGACCCCGAGCTCCTGGTGGTCGGCGGGGAGCTGGCGGACGCGGGGGAGCTGCTGCTCGAGCCTCTGCGCATCGCGCTCGCGCAGCGCACGATCCCGAGCACGGCCGGTCCGGTCCCGGTGGTGGGCGCGGAGCTCGGCGCCGCCGCCGAGGTGCGCGGGGCGCTCGCCGTGGCGCTCGACACGGTCACGATCGCCGGCGCCGGGGCGGTGGTCGTATGACCCGCTCGCTGACGGCGGCCCTCGCCGTGGCGCTCGTCCTCGCGGGGTGTGCGGCCGCCCCGACGGACGCGGCCCCCTCCGACCAGGTGATCGCCTTGCTGCTCCCGGAGTCGAAGACCGCGCGGTATGAGGCGGTGGACCGCCCCGAGTTCGAGAAGGTCGTCCACGACCGGTGCCCCGAGTGCACCGTCGTCTACGCCAACGCCGACCAGGACGCCGCCACGCAGCAGCAGCAGGCCGAGTCCGCGCTGACGCAGGGCGCCGGGGTGCTCGTGCTCGACGCCGTCGACGCCGCGGCGGCCGTGAGCATCGTCGGGCAGGCGCACCGCCGGGGGGTGCCGGTCATCGCGTACGACCGGTTCATCTCCGACGCCGACCTCGACTACTACGTCTCGTTCGACAGCCGTCGCATCGGCCGGTACCAGGGTGAGGCGCTCGTGCGCGAGCTGGCGGCCGGCCGGACCGGGCCCGACGATCCGCCCCAGGGCGTCCTCATGGTCAACGGTGCGGCGACCGACCCGAACTCGGCGGCGCTCGAGGCCGGCGTCGCCGACGCGTTCGCCGACGCGCCCATCGAGATCCTGGCCTCGTACGACACCCCCGACTGGAGCCCGGACAAGGCGCAGGAGTGGGTGACGGGGCAGCTCACGCAGTACGCGGGCCGGGTCGACGCCGTCTACGCCGCCAACGACGGGACCGCCGGCGGGGCGATCTCGGCCATGAAGGCCGCCGGGCTGGACCCCGTCCCCCCGGTGACCGGGCAGGACGCGGAGCTGGCGGCGATCCAGCGGATCGTCACCGGCGACCAGTCGATGACCGTCTACAAGGCGATCGGCGGACAGGCGCGCACCGCCGCGGAGCTGGCCGTCCGCGTGCTGCGCGGCGAGGTGCCGGTCACCACCGCCCGCGTCGCCGGTGTGCCCTCCTTGCTGCTCAGCCCCGTGCCCGTGACCCTGGACAATCTGCACCGCGTCATCGTCGACGGCGGCGTCTACACCACCGAGGAGATCTGTGTGGATCCCTACACCGACGCCTGCGCGGCCGCAGGCCTGCTCGACGGAGGGGCGCCGTGAGCGAGCCGATCCTCGCCCTGCGCGCCGTGTCCAAGAGCTACGGGGCGGCGCGCGCCCTCGTCGACGTCGACCTGCAGGTGCACGCCCACGAGGTCGTCGCCGTCATCGGGGACAACGGCGCGGGCAAGTCGACGCTCGTCGGCGCCCTCACCGGAGCGCTCGTCCCGGACACCGGCGACGTCCTGGTCGACGGCCACCCCGTGACGCTCTCGGACCCGTCGGTCGCGCGCGGGCTCGGCGTGGCGGCGGTGTTCCAGGACCTGGCCCTGTGCGCCAACCTCGACGTCGTCGAGAACCTCTACCTCGGGCACGAGGCCGAGCGAGGGCTCCTGCTCGACGAGGTCACCATGGAGAAGCACGCGTGGGAGCTGCTGAACCAGCTCGCCGCGCGCGTGCCGTCGGTGCGGGTACCCGTCGCCGCCCTGTCCGGCGGTCAGCGGCAGGCCGTCGCCATCGCCCGGTCGCTCCTGGGGGAGCCGCGGGTGATCGTCCTCGACGAGCCCACCGCCGCGCTCGGGCTGCGCCAGACGGCGGAGTTCCTCACGCTCGTCGAGCGGCTGCGCGAGCGCGGGCTCGGCGTGGTCCTGACCAGCCACTCCCTGGCCGACGTGCAGGCCGTGGCGGACCGGATCGTCGTGCTCCGGCTCGGTCGCGTCAACGGCGTGTTCGACGCCGCGCGGACCAGCTACGAAGAGCTGCTGGCGGCCGTGACCGGGATCGCCCGATGAGCGCCGTGGTCGCCGACTCGGGCCTCGTCGCGACGACCTGGCGGCGACTGCGCACCGGCGACCTGGGCGTGCTGCCCGTCGCCGTGGTGCTCGTGCTGATCGGGGTCGTGTTCCAGCTGCTCAACCCGCACTTCCTGTCCAGCGACAACCTGGTCAACCTCACGCAGCAGTCGGCCGCCACGGGCGTGATCGCGCTGGGGGTGGTGCTCACCCTGCACGTGGGGCAGATCGACCTGTCGGTCGGCGCAGTCTCCGGGCTGGCCGCCGCCGTCGTGGCCGTGGGCTCGGTGCAGCTGGGCTGGCCGCTGTGGCTCTCGGTCCTCGCCGCGCTCGCGGTCGGGGTGCTCGTCGGGTCCATCTACGCGTCCTTGCACACGCGGCTGGCGGTGCCGAGCTTCGTGTTCACGCTGGCCGGGCTGCTGGTGGTCACGGGGCTGCAGATGCGCGTGCTCGGGCCCACAGGGTCGGTCAACCTGCCGTTCGAGTGGTGGCTGGTGCGGTTCTGCCAGACCGCGTTCCTGGCGCCCGCGACGTCGTGGGCGATCGTCGCGCTCGTCGTCGTCGCGTACGCCGCCGGACGTGCCATGGACCGCGTACGTCGGCTCCGGGTGGAGCTGCCGGTCGCGCCCCTGTGGCAGGTCGTGGCCCGGGTGGTCGCGCTGGCGGCGGTGCTGTCCGTCGTCGTGGCCTACCTCGGCACCAACCGTGGCGTGGGCGCGGTCTTCGCGCTCTTCGTCGGGCTCGTCGCGCTCACCGACCTGCTGCTGCGCCGGACGCGCTGGGGCCGGTTCGTGCGCGCGGTCGGCGGCGACGCCGAGGCCGCCCGCAAGGCCGGTGTTCCCGTGCGACGCGTGTTCATTTCCGCGTTCGTGGCGTGCTCGACGCTCGCCGCGCTCGGTGGGGTGCTCGCGGTCGGTCGCCTCGCGGCGGCGAACCAGGGCAGCGGCGCCGGGGACACCAACCTCACCGCGATCGCGGCAGCCGTCATCGGCGGGACCAGCCTGTTCGGCGGGCGCGGGTCGGCGTGGTCGGCGCTCGTGGGCATCCTCGTCGTGCAGTCGATCTCCACGGGGCTCACCCTGCTGAACCTGGACCAGTCGGCGCGCCTGGTGGTGACCGGCCTGGTGCTGGCCGTCGCGGTCACGATCGACGCGCTACAGCGCCGCGCCCGCGAGTCCTGAGGCCCAACCGGCGCCGGCCGCGGCCCGCCGGCGGGGAGCCGTCAGGTGCGCGTGCAGGCGGTCCCGTTGAGGGCGAAGCTCGTCGGGGGCGTGTTGGTGCCCGTGTAGGCGCCGTTGAGGCCGAACTGGGTGGAGCCGCCCGCGGGGACGGAGCCGTTCCAGGCGGCGTTCTTCGCGGTCACCACCGACCCGGACTGCGTGGTGACCGAGCTCCACGCCTGCGTGACGGTCTGGCCGGACGGGTAGGTCCAGGTCAGCGTCCACCCGTTCAGCGCGACCGCCGACCTGACCGTGATGTTCGCCGTGAAGCCGGTGTTCCACTGGTTCATGGAGTAGGTGACGGTGCAGGCACCTGAGGGCGTGGGTGCGGGCGTCGTGGGTGCCGGCGTCGTCGGGACGGGTGTGGTCGGGGCCGGCGTGGTGGGCGACGGGGTGCTCGTCGTGTCCAGGCCGAAGAAGTGGATCGCGGCGGCCGCGTCCACCGGCAGGTTGTGGCCGACGCCCTGCAGGCTGATCGCCTCGACGGGTGCCCGGTCGCCGGTCGCGCCGTAGCGGGTACGGGTCTGGCCGCTCGCGGGGGAGTCGGTCGACGCCGGCGTCGCGCTGACGCCCAGTACGTTGGTCCACTGCTTGATCGCCTCGCCGAAGTTCACGTAGCTCAGGGTCGTGTCCTCGGACCCGTGCCATAGCTGCACGCGCGGCCGTGCTCCCGTGTAGCCGGGGTAGGCCGCGCGGGCGAGGTCGCCCCACTGCGCTCCGGTCAGCACTCGGCGACCGCCCGAGCAGTCGCTGTTCCAGGGGGCCTGCGACGTGGTGCCGGGCGGCGGCGACGTCGTTGCGAAGCACGTGGCCGGCACGCCCGAGAACGCGGACCCGGCAGCGAACACGTCGGGGTAGGTGGCCAGCAGCACCTCGGTCATCATCGCGCCGGACGAGACGCCCGTGACAAACACGCGGCTGGTATCGGTCGTGTACTGCTGCTGCACGTGCCGGACCATCGACACGATGCTCGTCGGGTCGCTGGCGCCGCCGTGCGTCAGGGCCCCCGACGAGCTGACGTCGAAGCAGCTGCCGCTCCGGTTGGCCTGCGGGTAGACGACGATGTAGCCGTACCGGGTGGCCAGCTCGTCGAACTGCCCCCCGTCGTAGATTGCCTGGGCGGACCCGGTGCACCAGTGCACGACCACGAGCACCGCGGGCTTGGCCGGCAGCGAGTCCGGCACGAACAGGCTCATGCCGAGCTGGCCGGGGTTGCTGCCGAAGCTCGGGACGCTGACCAGCGACGCGGCCTGCGCGGCCGGTGCGGTGGTCAGCGCGGCGGCCGCGAGACCGAGCACGCCGAGGGCGAGGGTGGTGGCGGCCGCGACGGTGCGGCGCAGGGACGGCTTCATCCCCGGAGCGTGCCCGACCGCCGTCCCCCGAGGTCAGGGCACGAAGCGTTTAGCGAAAGACGATGGTCCGGTGCCCGTCGAGGAGCACCCGGTGCTCCGCGTGCCATCGGACGGCACGGGCCAGGGCGCGGCGCTCGACGTCCTGCCCCAGGGCGACCAGGTCCTCGACGTGGCGGCTGTGGTCGACGCGCTCGACGTCCTGCTCGATGATCGGGCCCTCGTCGAGGTCCCCGGTGACGTAGTGCGCGGTGGCGCCGATGAGCTTGACGCCCCGGTCGTGGGCCTGCGCGTACGGGCGGGCGCCCTTGAACGACGGCAGGAACGAGTGGTGGATGTTGATCACGCGGCCCTGCAGGGCCCGGCACAGGTCGTCGGACAGGATCTGCATGTAGCGCGCCAGCACGACCAGCTCGACGTCGAGCTCGCGGACCAGCTCGAGCAGGCGCGCCTCGGCCTGCGCCTTGGTCGCCGCGGTGACGGGCACGTGGTGGAACGGGATGCCGTAGAAGTCGGCCAGCGGCTCCAGGACCGTGTGGTTGGACACCACCGCGACGAGCTCGATCGGCAGGTTCTCCGAGCGCTGGCGGAACGCGAGGTCGTTCAGGCAGTGCGCGGCGGTCGAGCCCATGACGAGCGTGCGGACCGGCCGGCCCACCACGTCGAGCGACCAGTCCATGGCGAACTGCCGCGCGACCGGCGCGAACGCGGCCTCGAGCTCGTCGCGCGGCGTCGACGCGGTGACCTGCACCCGCATGAAGAACAGCCCGGACAGCGGGTCCCCGAACTGCTGGGACTCGGTGATGTTCCCCCCGTGCTCAGCCAGCAGCCCGGCGACCGCGTGGACGATCCCGGGGCGGTCGGGGCAGGAGAGGGTAAGAACCCAGTGCGTGGCTTCAGAGGAGACGGGGGACACGGTGTCCGAGAGTAGTGGTCGTGCGGATCGGCTGACACGATGGGCCGCATGACGCAGCCCGACCTCGAGATCCGTTCGGTGACCGTCGACGACGCCGGTGAGCTGCTCACGCTGCGTCGCGCGGCGTTCGTCACGGAGGCCCAGCAGTACGGAGACCCGCACATCCCCCCGCTCACGCAGACGCTCGAGGAGCTCGAGGCGGACCTGCAGCGCGACGGCGTCATCACGCTCGGCGGCTGGTACGGGCACCGGCTGGTCGGCTCGATCCGGATGCTCATCGAGGGCACCAAGGCCACGCTCGGCCGGTTCGCCGTGGCTCCCGACCTGCAGGGTCAGGGGTTCGGCACCCAGATGCTCATGGCGATCCTGCCGCACCTGCCCGAGGGCATCGAGGAGGTCTGGGTGTTCACCGGCCGCGACTCGGTGCAGAACCTCGCGCTCTACGCCAAGCACGGGTACGAGCACCAGCACGACCAGACGGCCGGCGACCTGACGTACGCGTACCTGCGCAAGATCCTCGGTGATGGGTCCGACGAGGCCTGAGCCTTGGTAGCCTCTACCCGTCGCGACTGGCGCAGCGGGTGGGTCACCACCGGGGAGCGACGCAGCAGCAGACCAACGGGTCGGACGCCTGGGCCCCCGGTCACCACACACGAGTGTGCGGGTGCCGGACGCGCGCGTACACGCTGACTGCGAAGGAGTGCCATGAGCATCCCCCTGATGGACCAGAACATCTCCCAGCTGGACCCCGAGATCGCCGCCGTCCTCGACGGTGAGCTCGCCCGCCAGCAGGGCACGCTCGAGATGATCGCGAGCGAGAACTTCGTGCCGCGGGCCGTCCTGCAGGCGCAGGGCTCCGTGCTCACCAACAAGTACGCCGAGGGCTACCCCGGCCGCCGCTACTACGGCGGCTGCGAGCAGGTCGACATCGCGGAGAACATCGCGATCGCCCGCGCCAAGGCCCTGTTCGGTGCCGAGCACGCCAACGTCCAGCCCCACTCGGGCGCCACGGCCAACGCGGCTGTGCTGCACGCTCTGATCAACGCGGGCGACAAGATCCTCGGCCTCGAGCTGGCCCACGGCGGCCACCTCACGCACGGCATGAAGATCAACTTCTCCGGCAAGCTCTACGAGGTCGGCGCGTACGGCGTGGACCCGCAGACGTTCCTGGTGGACATGGACGTCGTGCGCGAGAAGGCGCTCGAGCAGCGTCCCGACGTGATCATCGGCGGCTGGTCCGCGTACCCGCGCCAGCTCGACTTCGCGGCGTTCCGGTCGATCGCCGACGAGGTGGGCGCCAAGCTCTGGGTCGACATGGCGCACTTCGCCGGCCTGGTGGCCGCCGGCCTGCACCCGAACCCGGTGCCGCACTCCGACGTGGTGTCCTCCACGGTGCACAAGACGATCGGCGGCCCCCGCTCCGGCTTCATCCTGAGCCGTGAGGAGTACGCGAAGAAGATCGACTCGGCCGTGTTCCCCGGCCAGCAGGGTGGCCCCCTCATGCACGTGATCGCCGCCAAGGCCGTCGCGTTCAAGGTCGCGGCCACCGACGACTTCAAGGACCGCCAGCAGCGCACCATCGACGGCGCCCGGCTCATCGCCGAGCGCCTGTCCGCGCCGGACGTGGCGAAGGCCGGCGTCTCGGTGCTCACCGGCGGCACCGACGTGCACCTGGTGCTCGTCGACCTGCGGCACTCCGACCTCGACGGCCAGCAGGCGGAGGACCTCCTGCACTCCGCCGGCATCACCGTGAACCGCAACGCGGTGCCGTTCGACCCGCGCCCCCCGCGCGTCACCTCCGGCCTGCGCATCGGCACGCCGGCGCTGGCCACGCGCGGCTTCGGCGACGCCGAGTTCACGGAGGTCGCCGACATCATCGCGACCGCCCTGATCAACGGTGCCTCGACCGACCTCGACGCGCTCAAGGCCCGGGTGCTCAAGCTCACCGACGCGTTCCCGCTGTACTCCGACCTGCAGCAGTACTGATGACGGCGCAGCTCCTCGACGGGACCGCGACCGCGGCCCGGATCAAGGCTGAGCTGACCGAACGCGTCGCGGCGCTCGCGGCGCGGTCGGTCACGCCCGGGCTGGGCACGCTGCTCGTCGGCGACGACCCCGGCTCGCGCTGGTACGTGGCCGGCAAGCACAAGGACTGCGCCGAGGTCGGCATCGCCTCGATCCGGGAGGACCTGCCGGCCACGGCCACGCAGGACGAGATCGAGGCGGCGGTCCGGCGGCTGAACGAGGACCCGGAGTGCACCGGGTTCATCGTCCAGCTGCCGCTGCCGAAGGGCATCGACACCAACCGGGTGCTGGAGCTCGTCGACCCCGACAAGGACGCCGACGGCCTGCACCCGACCAACCTCGGTCGCCTGGTGCTCCGGGTCAACGAGCCGGTCACGTCCCCGCTGCCGTGCACGCCGCGCGGCATCATCGACCTGCTGCTCCGGCACGACATCGACCTGCGCGGTGCGGACGTCGTCATCGTCGGACGCGGGGTCACCGTCGGGCGCTCGATCGGGCTGCTGCTCACGCGTCGGGAGATCAACGCGACCGTGACGCTCACCCACACGGGCACCGAGGACCTCGCCGAGCACACCCGGAACGCCGACGTCGTCATCGCGGCGGCCGGCGTCCCGGGGATCATCACGGCCGACATCATCAAGCCCGGCGCGGTCGTCATCGACGTCGGCGTCTCGCGGTCCACCGACCCGGAGACGGGCAAGAGCCGCGTCGTCGGCGACGTCGACCCCGGGGTGCGCGAGGTGGCCTCGTGGGTGTCACCGAACCCGGGCGGGGTCGGGCCGATGACGCGGGCGATGCTGCTGACCAACGTCGTGGAGACGGCGGAGCGACTCCTGGGCTGAGTTCTGCCCCGACCGGGGCCAGGCTGTCCTTGTGACGGCCGGCCCCGGTCGTCGGAGAGGAGCCCTGTCATGGGCATCGTCCGTCCGCACCTCTGGTTCGACGACCAAGCCGTGCCGGCCGCGCAGTTCTACGCGTCGGTGATCCCGCGCACGACGATCCACTCCGTCGTGACAGCACCGCCCGGCACGCCCGGCCTCGCCGAGGGTGCCGAGTTCATCGTGGAGCTGACGATCGACGGCATGCGCACGACGTTCCTCAACGGTGGCCCGCACTTCACGCTCGACGAGGCCTTCTCGTTCGTCCTGGACTGTCAGGACCAGGCTGAGGTCGACCACTACTGGGAGGTCCTGACCGCCGACGGCGGCCGACCGAGCCAGTGCGGCTGGCTCGTCGACAAGTTCGGCGTCTCGTGGCAGGTGGTCCCCGTCCAGCTCGACGACGTGATGTCGCGTCCCGACGCCGAGGGGGTCGCTCGCGCGATGGCGGTCATGCTCACCATGGGCAAGCTGGACATCGATGCCCTCGAAGCGGCTTACGCGGGCACGTGATCGAGACGCGGCCGGAGCTGTCCGTGGTCTGGGGTTGGATGGTCCGGTGCTGACCATCGCGAGCGTGAACGTCAACGGCATCCGGGCCGCCTACAAGCGGGGAATGGGTGCCTGGTTGGAGGCCCGCAACCCGGACGTGGTGCTCCTGCAGGAGGTCCGTGCGTCGGACGAGATCCTGGCGGACCACCTGCCGGCGGGGGAGTGGCACCTGGCGCACGAGGCCAGCGAGACCAAGGGCCGCGCGGGCGTCGCCATCGCGAGCAGGCTGCCGATGACGGCGGTCCGGATCGGCCTGAAGACGGGCGTGACGGGGGACTCCGGCCGCTGGGTCGAGGCGGACCTGGAGCTGCCCGCGCACGAGGGCGCACCCGCACGGAGCATCACGGTGGTGTCCACCTACCTGCACTCCGCCACCGCGGGGATGCCGTCGATGGACGAGAAGTACGCGTTCCTCGACCACGTCACCGGACGGCTGGCCGACATCGCGGAGCAGGGCGGCTACGCGGTCGTCGCGGGGGACGTGAACATCGCGCACCGCGAGGCCGACATCAGGAACTGGAAGGGCAACCTCAAGTCCGCGGGCTTCCTGCCGCGCGAGCGCGCCTACCTCGACCGGTGGTTCGACGACCTCGGCTGGCACGACCTCGGCCGCGAGCTCGGCGGTGAGGGGCCGGGACCGTTCACGTGGTGGTCCTGGCGCGGCAAGGCGTTCGACAACGACGCGGGCTGGCGCATCGACTACCAGCTGGCGACGCCGGACCTCGCTGACGCCGCAGTCCGCGCAACCGTGGACCGCGCAGCGACGTACGCGGAGCGGTTCTCCGACCACGCCCCTGTGGTGGTCGAGTACGACCTCTGACCGGTCCGCACGGAGCGGGCGCGGCGCTCCTTCCGGACCACGCGGCGGGCGTTCCCCGCTGGCTACGGTGGTCGGGTGACGAGCGCGCCGTGGACCGGACCGCCCTGGGGGCGCGTCCGGCCGGGCTGGGTCGTCGTCCCCGCGACCTTCCTCGCACTGGTCACGGTCCTCGGCTGCGCGGCCGCCAGCCGGCGGCATCCGCAGGCCAGGGCGTTCGACCTCCTCGCCGCGGTGCTCCTCCTGCTCGCTCCCGCCGGCCTCGTCGCGGTGGTGCAGCGCGGACCGGTCGCGGTGCTCGGCGCGGTGCTCGCGGTCGCCGGTCCGCTGACCTACCTGGCGCTCGGCTACGAGCCGGGACCGGTGCTCGTGCCGCTGGCCTTCGTGGTGGTGGCCCTGGGCGCGACGCGGCAGCGGTGGCTCTCCTGGGGCGCGGGCACCGCCGGTGCCGTCGGTGTCGCGGTGCTCGCGGCGACGACCCCGTCCCCGAGCCCGGTCTACGCCACTCTCGCGGTGACCGGGCTCCTCGTCGCGATGCTCGTGGGGGAGGGCGCGCGCGGCCGCGGGGAGCGGATGCAGGCGCTGCGGGCGGCGCAGCTGTCCCGGCAGGAGTCGGCGGTCGCGGCCGAGCGGTTGCGGATCGCCCGGGAGCTGCACGACGTGCTGGCGCACTCGTTGTCGGGGATCACCGTGCAGGCCGGGGTGGGCCTGCACCTGATGGAGCGGGAGCCGGAGGCCGCTCGGCGCGCGCTCGTCGAGATCCGGGAGGCCAGCCGGGACGCCCTCGACGAGGTCCGGGACGTGCTGGGCGTGCTGCGCGCGGACGGTGAGGCCCCGCGGGAGCCGGCGCGGACCAGGAGCCTCCAGGGTCTGGTGGACCGGGCGCGCGACGACGGCCTGCGCATCGAGGCGGACGGGCTCGACGCGCAGGTCGGCGACCAGGTCGGCACGGTGGTGCTCCGCACCCTCCAGGAGGCGCTCACCAACGTCCGTCGGCACGCTCCCGGTGCATCCGTGCAGGTCAGCCTGGCTGTGGGCGAGACGGTGGTGCTCGACGTCCGGGACGACGGACCCCCCGTCGGCACGCTGGTCGAGGGGTACGGGCTGCGCGGCATGCGCGAGCGGGCGGAGGCCCTCGGCGGCACGCTGACCGCTGCGTCCGGGCCGACCGGCTTCCACGTCCGGCTGGAGGTCCCGCGGTGATCCGGGTGCTGCTGGCCGACGACCAGGGGCTGGTCCGAGGTGGCTTCCGTGCCCTCATCGACGCCGAGCCGGACATGACCGTGGTCGGCGAGGCGGTCACGGGCGACGACGCGGTCCGGCTCGCGCTCGAGCTCCTGCCCGACGTCGTGCTCATGGACATCCGCATGCCGGGTACGGACGGTCTGACCGCGACGCGCCGCATCGTCGACGACCCGCGCGCCGCGCGGGTGCGGGTGGTCGTGGTGACCACGTTCGAGCTGGACGAGTACGTGGCCGAGGCGATCCGCGGGGGAGCGTCGGGCTTCCTGGTCAAGGACACCGAGCCGGCCGCCTCCTGCGGGCCGTGCGCGTGGTGGCGGCCGGTGATGCGCTCCTGTCGCCGACGGTCACGCGCCGGCTGCTGGCCACCGTCGCGCGGGCGACGCGGGAGGTCGCGGAGCCGGCCGCCCTCTCCAACCTCACCCCCCGCGAGCGCGAGGTGCTCGTGCTCGTCGCCGAAGGGCTGTCCAACGACCAGATCGGCGCGCGGCTCTTCCTGAGCCCGCTCACCGTCAAGACGCACGTGCTCCGGGCGGGCACGAAGCTCGGCGCCCGCGACCGTGCGCAGCTCGTGGTCGTGGCCTACGAGTCCGGGCTGGTGCGCCCCGGCTGGTCCGCCTGACTCCGCTCGGAGCGACCACGACGCTCCGGGGGGACGACGACGGGCGGTCGGTGCCCGAGCGACGGTGGTGGTGCGGTCGACGGTCGGCCGCCGCGTCCTCGGAGGTCGTCATGCTCACCACGCTCGTGTCCCACCCCGTCGGCTACGGCTGGGGGTGGGGACCCGGACCCTGGTTCCTGCTCGTCCCCCTGTTCTGGTTCGGCCTGATCGCCGTGCTCTTCGCCCTGGGTGGCCGCCGCCGCCGGCGCTACTGGGCGGGCTGGGACGGCCAGCGCGACGGGGGAGGCGCACGGACCGTGCTCGCCGAGCGCTACGCCCGCGGGGAGATCGACGAGACCGAGTACCGGGCACGCCTCGAGGTGCTGCTCGCCGCGGAGGGGCCCGCGCGCTGAGGTCAGGCCTCCGTCGCGTCTGCCTGCGGGTCGGCCGAGACGGGGGCGCCCGGCAGGTCGCGCATGCCCAGGAGCGGCGAGACCACGACGGGCACCGCGGCGAGCGCCATGATCCCGACCGACACCCAGAGCGTCGGGAGCACGCCCAGGTGCGTGCCGAGCCAGCCGCCGAGCAGGCCACCGATCGGCATCGAGCCCCACACGATGAACCGCACGGACGCGTTCATGCGACCGAGCAGCGGCGGCGGGCACACGCGCTGGCGGAAGCTCACCTGGGCCACGTTGTAGACGATGACGGCGAACCCGAACGCGGCGCCACCGGCGATGAGCAGCGGTGCGGCCGGGACCACCCCGGTGGACGCCAGGGGCATCAGTGCGGAGGCGGGTGCCATGACCAGCGCGGAGAGGGGGATGATCCGGCCCTCGCCGATCCACTGCGCGAGCCGGCCCGCGACCACGGCTCCGAGCAGCCCGCCGATCGCGCCGGCGGAGACGATCGCGCCCCACGTGGCGGTGCCCAGGTCGAGCGTGCGCAGCACGTAGATCACGGTGACCGCACCGGCGAGCGACCCCGCGAAGTTGCCCAGCGAGGTGCATGCGACGATCCGGCGCAGGTACGGCTCGTGCAGGACGAACCGCAGTCCCTCGGCGATCTCGACCTTCAGCGGCCGGCGCGTGCTGGGGTGCGGGGGCGTCTCGACGTGCCGGATGCGGCCGACGGCGAACGCCGAGACCAGGTACGTGACCACGGTGACCGCGATGAGTGCGGGCGCGGTGATCACCCGGAGCAGCAGACCGCCGAGCGCGGGGGCGGCCACCTGCGCGACCGAGGCCGTGGCCTGCAGCTTCGAGTTGCCCTCGACCAGGTGCTCGAGGCCGACCAGTCCTGGGATGTAGCTCTGGTGCGACACGTCGAAGAACACCGTGGCGGCGCTGATGACCAGGGCGGCGACGACGAGCAACGGGATCGACGCGTGCCCGGTGGCTGCGGTCACCACGACCGCGGCGAGCACGGTGGCGCGCACGAGGTCCGCCACGATGAGCACCCGGCGCTTGCGCATCCGGTCCACCCAGGCGCCCGCGGGCAGCCCGATCACCAGGAACGCGGCGTACTCGGCGGCGGTGAGGACGCCCATCTCCCACTCGGTCGCGGCCAGCTGCTGGACCGCGAAGATCGGCAGCGCCAGGGCGGTCAGCTGCGCCCCCAGCTGGCCGAGGGCGTCGCCCGTCCAGAGTCGGCGGAAGTCCGGGTGGTGCACCAACGAGCGGGGGCGCTCGGGTGCGACAGTGGTGCGGTCGGTGCTCATGCGACCAGCATGGGACGACTGATTGGGAAATGTCAATCACTGTGGGAGGATGGTCTGCGTGACGGAACCCGCACCCGCTGACGACGCCTCGACGGCCGACGCGGACGCCGATGCCCGGGCTCTGGCGAGCACGCTGCGCATCCGGATCCTGCGGCTGTGCCTCGACGAGCCCCTCACCAACCGGGAGATCGCACAGCGGCTCGGCCGCAACCCGGCGACCGTCCTGCACCACGTCCGCACGCTCGTCGACCGGGGGTTCCTCGTCGCCGAGCCGGTGCGCCGGGGGGCGCGCGGCTCACGCGAGGTGCCGTACCTCGCCACCCGGAAGTCGTGGCGCACTCCGGGCGGTCCGGGCATGAGCCGGATCCTCATCGACACGTTCCTCGAGGAGGTCGCGCTCGTGGACCCGCAGGAGGTCCTCGTGACCCGCCTCGGCCTGCGGCTCGACGACGACGGCCTGCAGGAGCTGCTGTCGCGCGTGCAGGCGATCTTCGAGGAGTTCGCCGCGCGACCGACCGAGCAGACGCAGACTCCCTACTCCGTGTTCTGGTCGCTGCACGAGGACGTGACGCGTCAGACGCCCCCGCGCAGCGCGGCGATGGGTTCGATCGATGCGGCCTTGAGCGACGGGTAGAGCCCGGCGAGGAGCCCGATGACGCCGCCCGCCAGGGCCGCGACGCCGACCATCCGCAGGTCGAGGATGGGGGTCCACTCCTGCGCGGCGCTGACCCCGACGACGACGGCCACCCCGAGGGCGGCCCCCAGCATCCCGCCCAGCAGCCCGACGACCACGGACTCGACCATGAACTGCGCGCCGATGTCCCGCCGGGTGGCCCCCAGCGCCCGCCGCAGACCGATCTCGCCGACACGCTCCAGCACGGACAGCAGGGTCACGTTCGCGATGCCCACGCCGCCGATGAGCAGCGCCACCCCGCCGAGCGCCAGGAAGATCGTGTTCACGTCCGCCTGCACGCTCTGCCGCACCTTCGAGGTGGCCGGCGGCGTCTGCACGTCGATGGTCTCGGGTGCGTTGGGGTCCAGCGCGGTCGCCAGCTGGCTGCCCACCACGGGCCCGGCGCCGACAGCGAGGTGCAGGTGGAGCTCGCCGGGCGCCGCCAGGGCGAAGTCCGCTCGCGCGGTCCCCTCCGGCATCAGCACGCCGCCCAGGACGTCGGAGCGCCGCACCACGTCGTCGATGATGCCGATGACCTGGTAGGCGCGGTCGCCGATGAAGATCGACGGCTGGCGGTCCACGCGGACCACGCCGAGCCGCCGGGCCGCGTCCACCCCGAGCACGACCACGCGATCGGCGCGGTCGTCGTGCCCGGCGTCGAAGTAGCGGCCCTGGACCACCCGGCCGCCGATGGCGTCGAGCGCCCCGGGTGAGGTGGCGATGACGTCGGGCGCGGCCGTGCGGGCGGCCGACGGGTCGTGCACCGGCACCGCGGTGATCTCCGCGTCGCCGACGTCCACGGTGGAGAAGGTCCCCGCCGCCTCGACGCCCGCGAGGCGCTCGGCGCGCTCCGACGCGTCCCACGGCAGTGTGCCGATCGCGCGCTCGGAGCCGTCCCAGCCGTTGTTGGTCTCCGGCTCGGCGACCGCCTGCGTCGCGGCGACCGCGTCGAACTGCTTGTTGATCTGCCCCGACGCGGTCTGCGCCAGCCCGACGGTCACCACCACGGACGCGATGCCCAGCACGGTGCCCAGGATGGTCAGCAACAGCCGACCCGGGCGCGCACCGATGCCGGCCGCGGCCTCGGCGAGCAGGTCCCGGAACCCGAACCGGTCGGTCCGCGCCACCCGCTGCGCCAGGGCGGTCACGGGATCTCGCGCAGGTAGCCGTCGGCGATGCGCACCCGGCGCTGCGCACGCGCGGAGACCTCGTCGTCGTGCGTGATCACCAGCAGGGTCAGCCCGCCCGAGTGCAGCTCGTCGAACAGGTCGAGCACGCTCGCCGAGCTCTCGGAGTCGAGGTTCCCCGTCGGCTCGTCGGCGAGCAGCACCCGCGGCTGCGCCACGACCGCGCGCGCGACGGCGGCCCGCTGCCGCTCGCCGCCCGACAGGACCGTGGGGACGAAGTCGACCCGGTGGCTGAGCCCGACCCGGTCGAGCGCGGCCACCGCGCGGTCGCGACGCTCGGACCGGGGCACCCCGCTGTAGAGCGTGGCGAGCAGGACGTTCTCGAGCACGGTCCGGTGCGGCATGAGGTGGAAGGCCTGGAACACGAACCCGATGTGACCGGCCCGCAGCGCAGCGCGCTCGCGCTCGCCGGCCCCGGCCGTGGGGATCCCGTCGAGCAGGTACTCGCCCTCGGTCGGCTTGTCCAGCAGGCCGAGCAGGTTCAGGAGCGTGGACTTGCCCGAGCCGGAGGGCCCGACGACCGACAGGTAGTCGCCGGACGCCACCGCGAGGTCGGCCGGGTGCAGCGCGTGCACCGGAGGGTCGCCGGGAAACTGGCGGGCGGCACCCCGCAGCTCGAGCACCGGCGCCTGTGGCTCGAGCTGCTCGGGTGCGTCGAGCAGGTCGAGGACGGTCACTCGTCCGCCTCCGTGTCCGTCGTCTTCTTCTCGGTGTCGGCGACGCCCACGACCACCAGGTCGCCGGCCACGAGCGGGCTCTCGGCGCTCGAGATCTCCACGAAGCCGTCGGCCGCCAGCCCGGTGGTGACGGTCACCAGCGAGCTGGCCTTCCCGCCCGTGCCGGCGAGCTCGACCCGGGACTCGCCACCCGGCCCGGCCGTCAGCGCGGCAAGCGGAACCGCGAGCACCTCGCCCTGCGTCGAGCTCACGGGCACGCGCACGCGCACGTTGGTGTTCTGCAGCGCGAACACCTGCTCGGGCGTCAGGCTCCCCAGCGTGAAGACGACCGCCCGCCGGTCACCCTTCGGCGCGGCGGGCTGCTCGGGCTCCTCGCCCTCCGGCGTCCCGGGCTCGGTGGTCGGCGTCTCGACGGAGTCCTTGACCGCAGCGACGGTGACCGGGAGCTCCTGGTCGTCGAGCGTGATCGACCCCGTCGCGCCGACCGTCAGCAGCTCCGCGTCGGCGCGCGTCGCGCTCCCCGTGATCTGGATGGTGGCACCGGAGACGCTCATGAACTCGCCCGTGACCGTCCCGCCGCGGATCGCGCTGACGACGTCCACCCGACGGGGGAGCGTCGGCACGAACACGACCTCGCTGGCCGGCAGCGGCGTGAGCGTCGCCGCCTGTGCCTCCGTCTGGAGCTCCCGGGCGGCCGTCAGCTGCGCCTGCGCCGACGTCACCGCGGCACGCTCGGACGCGACGTCCTTCGCCGTGCCGGCCTCGGCGCGCTCGGCCTCGGCCTGGGCGAGCGCGCCCTGCGCCTGCACCAGCGCGGCCTGGCTGCACGGCGCGTCCTCGGTGGGTGCCGCGCAGCGGGTCTGCTCGTCCGCGAGCGTCTGGCGCGCGACCGCGACGGCGGTGTCCAGGCCGATGATCACCGACGACGCCGGCCCGGCGGCAGCAGCGGCCAGCTCGCGCTGGGCGGCTGCGAGCCCGTCCTGCGCGGACCGGACACCCTCGCGCGTCGCGGTCGCCGTGTCCTGCAGGTCCTCGCCCGCGGCAGGGGGCTCGTACCCGACCTTCTGGTACAGCGCGCGGACGCCCGCCGCGGTGGCGGAGTCGTACGTGTCGGTGGCCGGGTCGCCCGCGTCGATGCCGAGCGAGGCGAGCGCGGCCTTCAGCTGGCGGACGTCCGGGCCGGAGACCCCGGCTCGGAGCGACCGGTACGTGGGGAGGTCTCCCGGCAGGACGATGACGGGCCGGCCGACGATCTCGAGCGCGACCGAGGCCGCCCCGATCTGCGCACCCACCTGCGGCACCTGCCCGGTGACGACGGCGGGACCGCCGAGGTCGCCGGTCTCGACGCGCAGGGCGACCGGGTCGTCGTACCCGACGTCGCCGCGGATCACGAGCTCGTTCGAGATCACGCGGTTCTCGACCGGCACCGTGATGGGGCCCGCGGTCGGGGGAGCGGCGTCGGCGGCTGCCTTGCCCGGCGACACGATCAGCTGGCTCAGGAACAGTCCTGCGGCGAGGCAGACGACGGCGACGACCGCCATCACGACGATCGTGCGGCGCCCTCCGGTGACGTGGGTGCTCACGTCTTGTCCGCCTGCGCCGCCTTCTCGACCATCGCGTCGAGCTCGTCCTTGTGGGCGTCGATGAAGTCCTGCTCCACCGCGAACTGCGCCTCGAGCGCCGCTCGCGCCGAGCCCGTGCTCGTCTGGCACGTGCGGTCGGCCGTCGCGGTCGCGATCTCCTCGTCGCGGAGCTCGGCCAGCGCCGCCGGGTCCTGCGAGCCGTCCTCCTCGTCGTACGGGATCTCGTTGACCGCCTCGTAGACGCTGTTCTGCGCCTCCTGCGGGTTGGCGAAGTCGTAGCCTTCCTCCGCCATGCACTCCGCCCACTCGCGGTAGGCGGCGATGGTCCGCTCGTCCTTCTCCACGTCCGTGTACAGCTCGGACATGCCGTCCATCAGGTCCTTGAACTCCGGGTCGTCGTAGACCTGGCCCTCCTCGTAGACCTCGTGCTGGGCCTTGCCCTGGCAGCCGGCCGTCGTCCAGTCGTACTCCTGCTCCACCGCGGTCTCGTCGTCGGTGGGCTCCTCGGACATCGTCTGCTTGCCGTACAGCGCCTCGTAGAACGCGGTCTGCTCACCCTCGCTCATGGTCGCCAGGTAGTCGGCGTTCGGGTCCACCCACTCCTCGCCGCCGCCCTTGTTCATCGGCATCTCGGCGTACGTCGTGGCGCCGTAGCCGTACTGCTCGGCGAACTCGAGGGAGTCCCAGGCGGGCATGTCGCCCTCGTCCTCGATGCTCTGGGTCATGCCCGAGGCGTCCTGCGGCGTGTACTCGAAGCCCTCGTCCTGCATGCAGGCGGCGACGATCTCCTCCGACCGGGCCTGCTGGGCCTCGGCGTCGGAGGGGTCCTGCGAACCACCCAGCTGCTCCCAGTACACGGCGAGCGGGCTGTCCTCGTAGGTCAGGGTGCCGTCGTCCGTGGGATCGCTCCCGCCGCTGCCGCAGCCTGCGAGCAGCGTCACCGCGACCGCCGCGGCGGCGAGCGCGGAGGTGGTGCGCGTGGATCTCATCGTGTCGGCCCCTTCGGCGGTGGAGTCACAGGTGGTCTCACTCGTGTCGACGATGACCATAGCGGCGCAAAGTGGGTCAAAGATCCACCTTGAGGGTGATCTCCTGGGCGCCGTCGTGACGAGCGCCGGGCGTCCGCCCCTCCGCGGACGCCCGGCGTCGTGGTCACGCCCTCGACCGTAGGGAGCCGGTGTGCCGTCGCACATCCACCGCAGGTCGCACAACCTTTTCGCCCTGTCAGACGTCAGTATCGGATGGCGTCGATCACCTTGACCCGGACGGCGACGATCGCGGGGATCAGTCCGGCGAGGGCGCCGACCGCGACGGCCGCGGCCATGCCCACCAGCGCGGCGCTGACCGGGAGCGGTGGCATGTCCTGGATGCCGCTGCCGAAGATCCGCTCGACGGGGATGTTCTTGATGATCGCGACCGCGAGGACGACGCCGACGAGCCCGGCCACGACCGTCGCGACGACCGACTCGAGCATGACCCCGAAGAACACGCGCCCGGAGGTGGCGCCGAACGAGCGCCGGATCCCGATCTCCCGGATGCGGTAGCGCACGGTCACCAGCGCGATGTTCACCAGCCCGAGCCCGCCGAGCAGCAGCGCGAAGGCGCCGATGCCGATGCCGACCCACTTCGTCGCCCGGTCGAGCCCGCCGGTGTCGTAGTTGTTGTCCTGGACGTCCACCTGCCAGCCCGGTGCGACTGCCTGCATGTCTCGCTTGATCTGGTCGGCGAGCGCCGTCGACTGCTCGGTGGGCACCCACAGGAACATGGACGGCACCTGCGGGGGCATCATCGGGTTGGGCACCACCGGTCCGGAGCCGCCGGACTGCATGCCGGAGCCGTCCGGGCCGATCCACCGGTGGTACTGGTCGTACAGGACGTAGGCGACGGGTTCGGCATCGGACCAGTCGTCGTGCAGCACGCCGACCACGGCAGCCGTGACCGGCGCCCGGTCGCCCAGCTGCACCGTGGGGTGCGACGAGAGGTCCGACAGCCCCTGGGCCTCGAGGAACGCCTCGTTGACCACGAGCGTGGGCGCCATCGCCTCCTCGTCGGCGTCCGTGAACCAGCGGCCCTGCACCGGCACGATCCGGTTGATCGTGCCGAGGTCGGCGTCGACGGCCTGGACCTGCGTCGCCCGCGTCCCGTCGGGGTACCGGACCACGGCCTGCGTCCACTCGTTGCGGCTGGCGTAGGTGATGTCGTAGCGCTCGAGCACCTGCTCGAACTCGGCGTCCCAGCCCGTCGGCGGGGTGGCGTCCTCCCCGGAGGACCAGGCGTTGACGTTGAGCGTGACCACGCGGCCGGACTGGCGCTCGGTCTGCTCCTTGAACGACTGGTTGAGCATGGAGACCAGCGCGGTGACGCCGGTGATGGCGGTGACCGCGCAGGCCACGCCGATGAGGGCGAGCAGGACCCGGAGCTTGTGGATCCGCAGCTCTCCCCAGGCCTCGACGATCGCGCCGACCGCGCCGGTCATGCGAGCACCTCTGCCTCGCCGGTGGGCTCGGGCAGCCGACGCTCGGTGCGGGCGGACCGGTCCGCCACGAGCGTGGGCACGTCGCCCACCCAGTCGGCGGTCGTGTCGAGGCTGATCGGCACCAGCACGCCCTCGGTCAGCCGGTACTGGCGCTCCGCCCGTGCCGCCACCGCGAGGTCGTGCGTGATGGTCACCAGCGCGGCGCCGGTCTGCGACGCGATCTCGTCGAGCAGGTCCATGACCTCGGCGCCGGTCTCCACGTCGAGGGCGCCGGTCGGCTCGTCGGCCAGGATGACCCGCGGCCCGCGCACGAGCGCCCGGGCGATCGCGACCCGCTGCTGCTCGCCGCCGGACAGCTTGTCGGGCATGGTGTCCACCCGGTCGCCCAGGCCGACGCGCTCGAGCATCTCCGCGGCCAGGCGCGTGCGCGACCAGAACTGCCGGCCCCGGGCGTAGAGCAGCGGAGCGGACACGTTCTCGAGCGCCGTGCGACCGGGCAGCAGGTTGAACTGCTGGAACACGAACCCGAAGTCCCGCCCGCGGCGCTTGGTGCGCGTGCCGTTCGAGAGCTTGCCGATCGGCACGCCCTCGAGCAGGTACTGGCCCGTGGTCGGCGCGTCGAGCAGGCCGAGGATGTTGAGCAGCGTCGACTTGCCGGTGCCGGAGCGGCCGACGATCGCGACGTGCTCGCCCGCGTCGACCGAGAGGGTCACGCCCTGGAGGATGTGCAGCAGCCGGTCGTCGGGCAGCCGGACCGTCCGCGTGACGTCGGTGAGCTCGAGGAGGCTCATCCGCCGCACACAGCCGGGTCGTAGTTGAGGGTGCAGTCGACCGGCTTCCCGGCGCCGCCGGGCACCGGGATGAACTCGAGGATCGTGTCGCCCGCGGCCAGGCCCTCGGTGATCTGCACGTTCTCGCCGTCGGTGAGGCCCAGCCCGACGGGCCGCTTCTCGTCGCTGCCGTCGGCGGCGACCACCCAGACGTTCCCCTTCTGGACCGTGCCCTGCACCGCCGTGATCGGGACGACCACCACGTCGGCGGCCGTGCCGTTGGTGATCTCGACCGACGCGCCGAGGCCGGGAAACGCCGTGACGCCCGCCGGGATCGCGCACGTGACCGTGCCCGACGCGCTCGTGACCCCGGTGGAGTCGGGTTCGGAGCCCGTGGCGGGGGCTGCGCCGACGCGCAGCCCGGTGCAGTCGAACGGTGCCGGCCCGCCCGTGAGCGTGACGCTGGCCTGGGTCGGGGCGCCCACCAGGCGGTACTGCTGGTCGGGGGTGAGGGTCCCGGTGACCGAGAGCGTGCCGGGGGCCACCTTGCCCACCTCGTCACCGACCGAGACCACCTGGTCCTTGAGCGTGGGCAGCGACAGGGTCCCCGCGACCGGCGCCTTCACGGTCTCGATCACGACCTTCGGTTTGCGCTCGGTGGTGGTCACCTCGCCCGTCTCCGGGTTCGTCTTCACGATCGGGTCCTGCGGGGTCTCCTGCCGGATCTCCAGGATGGGAGCGCCCGCGGCGACCGCCGCGCCGTCCGCGGCGAGCAGCTTGGACACCGTGCCCGCCAGCGTGGCCCGCACGACGACGGCCGGGTCGGAGGTGACCGACGCCTGCACGGTCACCGCGTTGGTCACGGTGCCGGTCGCCACCTCGACGGTCGGCTCGACGATCGCCCCGGTGGGCTGCAGGGAGTTGTCGACGGTGCTGACGTCCGCACCGGCGAACGCGATCTTCACCAGGGCGGCCGCGATGATCGCCCACAGGATCAGGCGGATGGTCGGGAAGATGATCCGGCGGGTGACCCCCACGGTCGGGCTCCTCGTTGTCGATGGGACGGCCAGCGGTGCGACCGGAACGTACCGACCCCGCGCTGATCAGGGGATCCGTCGGGAGGATGATGTGCGTCCGGTATCGCGGGCCAGACACTACTGCGCGGTGCGTACTAGACGTCAACCACCGTCGCGGCGTGTCACGACGGCGAAGGTGCAGGCCAGCTCAGCTCCCACGCGTCCAGCTCGGCTCGGTGCTCGTCGACGTAGGTGCGCTGCGCGACGGCGACCAGCCCGTCCCGGGTGCGGGTGAGCCCGACCTCCTCGTCGCACCCTCGTTCGGTCGTGGCCAGCTGGATCTCCCGCTCGAGCAGCGCCGGTCGGACGTCGACCGGGATGCTCCCCGACCCGGTGGACTGGTACGGCGCGACCTCGTCCGCGATGAGGCGCATCCCGTCGCCGAACGCGTCCAGCTCGGGATGGCCGCGCTCGGCGGCGCACGCTCGCCACTGCGTGGCGGCGGCGGTCACCTGCGCGTCGTCGTCGACGGCGTCCTCGATCCGGGTCGTCTCGTCCCGGAAGTGCTGGTAGGTGGCGTCCTCCCACCACGTCCACGCGGCCTGGTCCGCCGGCCCTGCGCAGCCGTCGACGTCGGCCTGCGGGTCGTCCGCCGCCGCGCCGAGCAGCGCCTGGTCGTAGGCGGTGCGCTCGGCCTCGGACATGGCCGCGAGCGTCTCCTCGTTCGGGTCCGGGGCTGCGGTCGACACCGCGGTGCCGACGCCGTCGACCAACCCGTAGCCGTGCTCCTCCGCCCACGCCAGGGTGGAGTGCTCCGCGGTCACCTCGACCAGCTCGGAGTGCCAGGCGCCCTCGGGGCGAGGCACGTAGTCGAAGCCTTCCGCGTGCATGCAGGACGCGATCGCCTCCTCGGCGGCGACCGCGCGCGCGTGGTCCCCGGTCTGCATCCTCGCCGCGTACTCGCCGAGGTAGTCGCTCAGCGGACCACCGCCCTGCGCACCCGAGGCGCCCGAGCACCCCGCGACCAGGACGAGACCGACCACCGTCGCCGCGCGCGCACCCCGCATGACGCAGGACGCTACGAGCGCGCGACCGTGGCTCGCATCGAGCGCGGGGCGGACAACGAAACCCGCCGCTCGTTCGTCAGGTCAGGACGCGGCGCCCGCGGCCGTCGCCACCAGGAACGCCGGTGCCCGCAGACCCTGCGCCGCGAACGCGTCCGCGACCGCCTGAGCCACTCGGTCCACCTCGTCCGCGGCGACCAGCGCGATCGCGGACCCGCCGAACCCGCCCCCGGTCATCCGCGCTCCCGTGGCACCCGCCTCCCGAGCGGTGTCGACGACGAGGTCCAGCTCCCGGCACGACACCTCGTAGTCGTCGCGCAAGGAGGCGTGCGACTGGTTCATCAGGGTGCCGACGAGCCCGACCTCGCCGGCGTCGAGCAGGGCGACGAACCAGGTGACCCGGTTGATCTCGTTGACCACGTGCCGGACGCGGCGCACCTGGACGTCGTCGTCCAGCTTGCCGAGCGCCCACTCCAGGCCGCGGGGGTCGTCCGAGATCTCGCGCAGCGTGTCGACGCCGAGGCGCTCCGCCGCCGCCTCGCACGACGCGCGGCGGGCCGCGTACTGACCGTCCACGAGGGCGTGCTCGGCGCGGGTGTCGACGACCAGCAGGGCCAGGTCGTGCGCGGCGAGGTCGAAGGGGACGTGCCGGACGGAGCCGTCGAGGCAGTCGAGCAGGAGGGCGTCACCCTCCTGGGCGCGAAGGGCGGCGGCCTGGTCCATCCCCCCCGTCGGCGCCCCGGCGATCTCGTTCTCGGCGCGCACGCAGAGCGACGCCAGCGTCGCGCGTCCGTCGTCGGACCCCGCCAGGCCGAGCGCGAACACGGCGTCTAGGGCGACAGCCACCGAGGCCTCGAGCGCGGCGGACGACGAGAGCCCGGCGCCGTACGGCACGCACGAGTCGACCGCGACGTCGAACCCGGAGACCGTGTGCCCCGCCTGGCGCAGCGCCCACGCGACGCCGACGACGTAGCCGGCCCAGCCCTCGACCGTGCCGGGTGCGACGTCCGCCAGCTCGATCGTCCGCAGCCCGGCGGGCTCCTGCGCGGAGACGAGCCGCACCGTGTCGTCGTCTCGCCGCCGCAGGGCCACGTAGGTGCGGTGGGGGAGCGCGATGGGCAGGCAGAGGCCGCCGTTGTAGTCCGTGTGCTCGCCGATGAGGTTCACGCGGCCCGGCGCCGACCAGGTGCCGTCGGGCTCCGCCTCGAACCGGGTGCGGAACAGCCCGGCGGCGCGGTCGGCGCCCTCGGCGGGGGTCCAGGCCTCGAGCCACTCGGGTGTCATGCCAGCTCCTGCAGTCGGGTCGCGATGCGCTCGGGGGTGGTGTCGCTGATCCAGGCACCCATGCCGGACTCGACGCCCGCAAGGTACTTGAGCTTGCCCGGCGCGCGCAGCACCGAGAACAGCTGCAGGTGCAGGCGGGAGTCGTCGCGACCCTCGCGCACGGGGGCCTGGTGCCAGCCGGAGATGTACGGCAGCGGGATCGCCTCGCCGTCGGGGCCGACGAAGAACCGGTCCAGCCGCTGCAGCAGCGACAGGTAGACGGTCGACAAGTCCTCGCGCTCCGCGTCGGTCAGCGCCGGCAGGTCGGGCACGTCGCGCCGCGGGGCCAGGTGCACCTCGACGGGCCAGCGCGCCGCGAACGGCACGTACGCCACCCAGTGCTCAGACTCCAGCACGATCCGCTCGCCGTGCGCCAGCTCGGCGTCGAGCACGTCGCGGCCCAGCAGGCGGCCGGTCTGCTCCCGGTGCGCACGCGCCTGCGCGAGCATCGCGGTCGTCTTCGGGGTGAGGTACGGGAACGCGTAGATCTGCCCGTGCGGGTGGTGGAGAGTGACGCCGATCTCCTTGCCGCGGTTCTCGAACACGAACACCTGCTCGATGCCCGGCAGAGCGTTCAGCGCCTCGGTCCGCTGCGCCCAGGCCTCGACGATCGTCCGCATCCGGCCCGGCGTCACCGTGCTCAGCGACGCGGTCGAGTCCGACGAGAAGCAGATGACCTCGCAGCGGCCCGCGGCCGGGCGGACGGTCCACAGGGGCGCGCCGTCGCGCTGCACCGGGACGTCGGGGATACCCGGCACGGCGAGCAGCGACGGGAACCGGTTCTCGAACACCACGACGTCGTAGTCCTCCGCCGGGATCTCGCCGTCCTGGTAGACCGCGCCGGGCTTGGCGGGGGCGAGCGGGTTGGCGTCGGCCGGCGGCAGGAACGTGCGGTTCATGCGCTGGGCGGCCATCGGGATCCACTCGCCCGTGAGGGGGTCGCGGCGCAGCTCCGGGCCGGTGACCGGCTGCGGGACGCCGTCGGCGTCGGGGACAGGGGCGAACCGGTCGACCAGGGGGCGTGCGTCCTCGAGCGTGCGGGTGGCCGCGCCGGAGACGTAGGGCTCGGAGTCGTCGAAGTAGAGCAGCTCCCGGCCGTCGGCGAGCGTGGTCGTGGTCAGTCGGACGGTCACGGGGTGGCTCCAGAGGTGTCGACCAAGACCAGGGTGGTCGCGGTCAGGTGTCGTCGGGCGTCGGCGGGCAGGCCGTCGTCGGTGAGCAGGGTGTCGACGTCGTCGAGCGGGGCGATGCGGGCCAGGCCGACCACCCCCCACTTCGTGTGGTCGGCGAGCACGGTGGTCGCCGCTGCGCAGGCCATGAGCGCGCGGTCGGTGGCGGCCTCCGCGAGGTTCGGGGTGGTCAGGCCGTGGGCGTCGAGCCCGTGCACGCCGAGGTAGGTGCGGTCGACGCGCAGGCTCGCCAGCGTGGCGTCGGCGACAGGGCCGACGAGCGCGTCGGACGGCGTACGGACTCCGCCGGTGAGGATCACCTCGATGCCGTGGGCGCCGTGCAGGGCGTCGGCGATCCGCAGGCCGTTGGTGACGACCGTGAGCGGACCGATGCCCGAACCGGCGAGCAGCTCGGCGAGCAGGTACGTGGTGGTGCCGGCGGAGAGCGCGACGGCCTGCCCGGGCTCGATCGTCGCCAGCGCCGCGCGCGCGATCGCCGCCTTCTCGGCGCCCGCCCAGGAGCGCTTGGCCTCGAAGCCCGGCTCGTCGGTGGGTCGTCCGGGTGCGTCGGGGGCGACCGCTCCGCCGTGCACCCGCCGGACCAGGCCGGCCCGGGCCAGCTCCGCGATGTCCCGCCGGACCGTCATGTCCGAGACGTCGAGGCGCTCCACCAGGTCGGCGACCCGCGCGGCACCCTCGGAGCGCACGGCGGCGAGGATCCGCTCCTGGCGCTGGGAGGCAAGCACCCGAACAGCATCGCACTCAAACAAACAAACTTCAACACGCGCTGGTCTCGATGCCGGCCGGCGATCTGCGACGTCCGCACATGAGGCTGCTCTGGCGCTCGGATGTGCGGACGTCGCGGGAGAGTGCTGGGCAACGTCCGCACATCGGGTCGCCAGGGCGCTCGGACGTGCGGACGTCGTGCTCGCTACCGCGGGGCGCGCGTCGAGCGTCAGCGCCCTGCGGGGGTCAGACCCAGGGAGCGGCCCGCCAGGCCGCGGCGGCGGGCGGCCAGGGAGCGGGCGACCTCGCGCAGAGCCTGCGCGGCGGGGGAGTCGGGGGCGCTGAGCACCACCGGGGTCCCGTCGTCGCCGGCCTCGCGCAGCCGGACGTCGAGGGGAACCTGGCCGAGCAGCGGGACGTCCCCGCCCGTGATCCGGGTGAGGTTGTCGGCGACGGTCCGCCCCCCACCGGAGCCGAAGATCTCCAGCCGCGAGCCGTCCGGCTGCTCGAGCCACGACATGTTCTCCACCACGCCGACCACGTGCTGGCGCGTCTGCACGGCCACGGACCCGGCACGCTCGGCGACCTCCGCGGCGGCCACCTGCGGGGTGGTGACGACGACGAGCTCGGAGCTCGGCAGCAGCTGCGCGACGGAGATCGCGATGTCCCCGGTGCCGGGCGGCAGGTCGAGCAGGAGCACGTCGAGGTCGCCCCAGAACACGTCGGCCAGGAACTGCTGCAGCGCGCGGTGCAGCATCGGCCCGCGCCACACGACCGGCTGGCCGGGCGGCACGAACATGCCGATGGAGACCACCAGGACGCCGAACGCCTCGGGCGGGAGCAGCATGTCGTCCACCCGCGTCGGCTGCCGGGTGACCCCGAGCATGCGGGGGATCGAGAAGCCGTAGATGTCGGCGTCGACGATGCCGACCTTCAGCCCGTCTGCCGCCATGGCGACCGCGAGGTTGGCCGTGACGGAGGACTTGCCGACGCCGCCCTTGCCGGACGCGATCGCGTACACCTTGGTCAGCGACCCGGGCTGCGCGAACGGGATGACCGGCTCGGTGTCGGTCCCGCGCAGCAGCGTCCGCAGCGCTGCGCGCTGCTCGGGTGACATCACACCGAACACCACGGACACGTCCGCGATCCCCTCGACGGAGGCCGCCGCGGCGCTGACGTCGCGCGTGAGCGTGTCCTTCAGCGGGCAGCCGGGGGTGGTCAGGTCGATCCCGACGGTCGCGCGCGCGCCGTCGACCTCGACGGAGCGCACCATGCCGAGCTCGGTGATCGGGCGCTTGATCTCCGGGTCGAGGACGTGTGCGAGCGCCTCGCGGATGGCAGCGAGCAGGGGGTCGGTGGGGTCCGGCATGCGGCCCATCGTAGGCGGCGAGCGGACTAGCCCCGGGGGGCCTTCCGTCCCCGTTCCGACGGCTCCGGGCTCTTGTCGGGCTCGGCATCGCGCTCCGCCGTGAGGTCCTCGAGCATGTTGCGCAGCTCGGAGCGGACGAAGTCGCGGGTGGCCACCTCGGACAGGGCGATGCGCAGCGCCGCCATCTCGCGCGCCAGGAACTCGGTGTCCGCGAGGTTGCGCTCGGAGCGCTGCCGGTCCTGCTCGGCCTGCACGCGGTCGCGGTCCGTCTGCCGGTTCTGCGCGAGCAGGATCAGCGGGGCGGCGTACGACGCCTGCAGGGAGAGCACGAGGGTGAGGGCGGTGAACCCGTTGGCCGCCTTGTCGAACCGCAGGTCGTCCGGGGCGTACACGTTCCAGGCGATCCAGACGAGGCAGAACAGCGTCAGGTAGATGATGAACCGCGGCGTGCCCAGGAACCGGGCGATGCTCTCCGAGATCTTGCCGGACGCGTCCTCGTCCAGCTGCGGCTTGCGGATGAACCGGCGCCGCGTCTCCAGCGGGGTGTCGAGGCGCTCAGCCACGGGTCACCCCCGGCCCCGGCCCGCCGAGCACGCCCGTGCCCGAGAAGTTGCCCTCGTCGTCCGTCTCGCGCCAGTCCTCGGGCAGCAGGTGGTCGAGGACGTCGTCGACGGAGACCACCCCGAGCAGGCGCTTCTCGGAGTCCACCACCGGCAGCGCGAGCAGGTTGTAGGTGGCCAGGTTGCGCGTCACGGCCAGCAGCGGGGCGTCGACGGGGATGGACTCGATGTCGGTGTCGACGATCGAGCCGATGGCCTCGTGCGGGGGCTCGCGCAGCAGCCGCTGCAGGTGCACGACGCCGATGAACCGGCCGGTGGGCGTCTCCAGGGGCGGTCGCGCGACGAAGACCATCGACGCCAGCGCGGGCGTCAGGTCCTGGCGGCGCACGTGCGCGAGCGCCGCGGCGATGGGGGTCTCCGGCCCGAGGATCACGGGTTCGGTGGTCATCAGACCGCCCGCGGTGTTGTCCTCGTAGGCGAGCAGGCGCCGGACGTCCTTGGCCTCCTCGGGCTCCATGAGCTCGAGGAGCTCGGCGGCCTGCTCGTCGGGCAGCTCGCCGAGCAGGTCGGCGGCGTCGTCGGGCTGCATGGCCTCGAGCACGTCCGCGGCGCGCGTGCGGGCCAGGCCCTGCAGGATGCCCACCTGGTCGTCCTCGGGCAGCTCCTCCAGCACGTCGGCCAGCCGCTCGTTGTCCAGCGCGCTGGCCACCTCGAGCCGTCGCGTGAGGCCGAGGTCGTGCAGGACGTCCGCGAGGTCGGCCGGCTTGAGGTCCTCGTACTGCGCGAGCAGCAGCTCGGCGCCCTGGGCGGCGCTGGCCTGGCCGAGCCCGGTGACCTCGTCGACCGAGACCAGCAGGGTCTCGCCGCGTCGGCGCAGGATTCCTCGCCCGCCCGGCGGCTGGCGGCGGACGAAGATCTTCGAGATGACCCAGTCGCCGTTGCGCTGGAGCTCGATGGCGACGTCCTCGATCGTGGCCGGGCCGGAGCCGTCGACGAACTCGACCGTGCGGTCCAGCAGCTCGCCCACGGCGAGGGTCTCGAACGCGCGCTGCTCGAACCGGCGCATGTTCACCAGGCCGGTCGAGATGACCTGCCCGGAGTCGATGGAGGTGACGCGGGTCAGGGGGAGGAACACGCGCCGTCGGGCGGCCACCTCGACGACGAGCCCGACGGCCCGGGGCATGCCCTTGGGGCGCACCAGCACGACGACGTCGCGCACCCGTCCCACCTGGTCACCGAGGGGGTCGAACACGTTGGTCCCGGCAAGGCGCGCGACGAACACCCTGGTCCCGACGCTGCTCACGTCGGCCAGCCTAGACCGGGCTCCGGCTGCCGGCCGCCGCCATGCCGGTCGTCCGGGCCTGGCGATCCCTGCGACGCTGGGGGAGGATCGCCGCATGTCGTTCTCCGGTAACGCTCGTGCCCCGCGCACCCCCACGCCACCGCAGGGTGAGACGGTCGCGTCCTACGCCACCTACCTCGAGGCGCAGAAGGCGGTGGACCACCTCGCGGACAAGGCGTTCCCCGTGCAGCTGGTCACGATCGTCGGCGCCGACCTCAAGATGGTCGAGCGCGTCACCGGGCGCCTCTCCTATCCTCGGGTGGCCCTCGGCGGGTTCCTGTCCGGCGCCTGGTTCGGCCTCTTCGTCGGCCTGCTGCTCAGCCTGTTCACCACGCCGGGCGCGCAGAGCCCCTTGGTGCCCGCGATCTTCATCGGTGGCGCCTTCGGGCTGCTGTTCTCGGTGATCACGTACTCGTTCACGCGGGGCAAGCGGGACTTCACGTCGACCAGCCAGATCGTCGCGTCGTCCTACGCCGTGCTGTGCCGGGCGGAGCAGGCGCACAAGGCCCGCGAGCTGCTGCGGGAGATCGGTGGCGTCCAGTCCGGCTGGCCCGCGCGGCCGGCCGCCCCGATCACCACCACCAGCCCGTCGGATCCGTCGGCTGCGTACCCGCCGGCTGCGGCCCCCGCGGACCCGTGGGGCTCTCCGACCGTGCCGCCGGTCGCGCCGCCCGGACCACCCGCTCCGCCGACCGGACCGCCGTCCGACCAGCCCGTGCCTCCGCCCGCGCCGAGCGTGCCTCCGCCCGCGCCCTGAGCCGGGCGGCCCGGCGCTCGCGGAAGGTCGGCTCCGGGTCGACCTGCGGGGCGTCGGGGAAGCCGCTGCGTGCCTCCCGGAGCGTCGCGGCCTTCGAGAACAGCAGTGCGAGGTTCGGGCCGTCCATGTCTGCCTCCTGTGTCGGGGATGTCCCTCTCACAGGTGGTGACGCGGGCGGGCGCGCCCGATCGACACTCAGCGGGCGAGCAGTCCCGCCATCCATGCCTCGATGGCGTCGGGCTCGCGGGGCAGGGCCGCGGACAGGTTCTCGTTGCCGTCGGACGTGATGAGCACGTCGTCCTCGATCCGCACGCCGATGCCCCGGTACTCCTCCGGCACCAGCAGGTCGTCCGACTTGAAGTACAGGCCGGGCTCGATGGTGAACACCATGCCGGGCTCCAGCACGCCGTCGAGGTAGAGCTCGGCCCGGGCGACCGCGCAGTCGTGCACGTCGAGGCCCAGGTGGTGGCTGGTGCCGTGCACCATCCAGCGGCGGTGGTGCTGGTTCTCGGGCAGCAGCGCCTCCTCGGCCGTCACCGGGAGCAGACCCCACTCCTCGAGCCGCTCGGCGATCACCACCATCGCGGCCTCGTGCACGTCGCGGAACCGGGCACCCGGCACCGCGGCCGCGAAGCCGGCGTCGGCGGCGTCCAGCACGGCCTGGTAGATCCGGCGCTGCACCTCGGTGAACTCGCCGTCGATCGGGAGCGTCCGGGTGACGTCGGCCGTGTAGAGCGAGTCGACCTCCACGCCGGCGTCCACCAGGACCAGCTCGCCCGGCGTCACCTGGCCGTCGTTGTCGATCCAGTGCAGCGTCGTGGCGTGGTCGCCGGCCGCGGCGATCGTCTCGTAGCCGACCGCGTTGCCCTCCTGGCGGGCGTGGCCGACGAACGTGCCCTCGATGACGCGCTCGCCGCGCCGGTGCGCGACCGCCTGCGGCAGCGCGCGGACGATCTTCTCGAAGCCCTCGATCGTCGTGTCGACGGCGAGCCGCATCTGCTCGATCTCGTGCGCGTCCTTGACCAGCCGCAGCTCGGACAGTGCCTCGGCCAGCCGCTCGTCGCGCTGCCCGGCAGCCTCGGTGGCGCGGATCTCCTCGACCAGCTCCTCGATCGCCTCGTCGGCCTCGGGGACCACCCGCACCTGCACGCCGTCCTCGCCGACGTCCTTGGCCAGGGCGTCCCGCAGGTCGTCGAGGTGCGCGGTGCGGATCCCGGTGAGCGTCTCCAGGTCCTCGAGCGTCGGGCGCGCGCCCACCCAGAACTCCCCGGAGCGCGAGTCGGAGAAGAACTCCTCGGTGTCCCGGCCGGCCAGCGGGCGCATGTACAGGACGGCCCGGTGGCCGCCGCCGTCGTCGCCGGTGCCGTCCTCGACCGGGTGCAGGACCAGCACGGCGTCCGGCTCCTGCTCGGCGCCCAGCCCGGTGAGGTGAGCGAACGCGGAGTGCGGGCGGAAGCGGTAGTCGGTGTCGTTGGAGCGCGGCCGGTGAGTGCCGGCGGGGATCACGAGCCGCTCGCCCGGGAACTGCGCGGAGAGGGCCGACCGGCGCGCGGCGGTGTGGTCGGCCGCGGGGCCGCGCTGCAGGGCCGACGGCGGGCGCTCGCCCCAGCCGGAGGTGACGAACCGCAGGAACTCCGCGGAGCCCGGCCGCTGGGACCGGTTGCTACCCCGGTCGGCGAGCGGCTGGGTGGGGGCGGTCTCCGGCGTCAGGTCCTCACTCATGGCGTCATCCTCCCACCCGTCCCGGTTACCGTGACCCCGTGCGCATCGACCTCCACACCCACTCGACGGCGTCGGACGGGACGGGCGCACCCGCGCAGGTGGTGGCGGACGCGGCCGCGGCGGGTCTCGACGTCGTCGCCCTGACGGACCACGACACGACGGCCGGCTGGGCCGAGGCGGAGCAGGCGGCGCACGTGCACGGCATCGTGCTGGTCCGGGGGACCGAGGTGTCGGCCCGGTCCAGCGGCATCAGCATCCACCTGCTGTCCTACCTGCAGGACCCGACGCATCCCGCGCTGACCGACGAGCTCGACCGGACGCGCGACGCCCGCCTGAACCGTGCCCGGCAGATCGTGGAGCTGCTCGCCGTCGACGTGCCGATCACCTGGGAGGACGTCCTGGAGCAGGCGCGCGACGCCGTCGTCGTCGGACGGCCGCACATCGCCGACGCCCTGGTCGCACGTGGCGTGGTGCCGGACCGGGACGCCGCGTTCGTGCACCTGCTGGCCTCGGACGGGCCGTACCACGTGCCGCACTACGCCCCCGACGGTCCCGCGGCCGTCCGTGCCATCCGCGAGGCCGGCGGGGTGCCCGTCTTCGCACACCCCGGCGCCGACGCCCGCGGCCGGATCGTGCCCGACCGCGTGTTCGACCGCCTCGCCGCCGCCGGCCTCGGTGGCCTCGAGGTGGACCACCGCGACCACTCACCCGCCCAGCGGATGCGCCTGCGGGGCATCGCCGACCGCCTCGGCCTGCTGGTCACGGGGTCGAGCGACTACCACGGTGACGGGAAGGCCAACCGGCTGGGGGAGAATCTCACCGCGCCCGAGGTGCTCGCGGCGATCGAGGAGCGAGGGACCACCGACGTGATCAGACCATGACCGACGTGTTCGACGCCTATCTGTTCGCGTCGGTGTTCATCACGCTGTTCGTGATCATGGACCCGCCCGGGGTGGTGCCGATCTTCCTCGGCCTCACCGGTGCGATGACCCGCCAGCAGCGCAACCGCGCCGCGCGGCAGGCAGTGCTGGTGGCCCTCGGGGTGATCGTGGCGTTCGCCCTGTTCGGGCAGTCGCTGCTCGACTACATGCACATCACGCTGCCCGCCCTGCAGGCCTCCGGCGGGCTGCTCCTGCTGCTCATCGCCATGGAGCTGCTGACCGGGAAGATGGAGGAGCCGCAGCCGTCGGGCAACGGGAAGGTCAACGTCGCGCTCGTACCGCTGGGCACGCCGCTGCTGGCCGGCCCCGGCGCCATCGTCGCCACCATGGTCTTCGTCCAGCAGTCCGACAAGACCGTCGCCGACTGGACCGCCATCGCCGCCGGGGTGGTCGCCGTGCACGTGGCGCTCTACCTGGCGATGCGGTTCGCCAACGTCATCCACCGCATCCTGGGCGACTCCGGCACCATCCTGGTCACCCGGATCGCCGGCCTGCTGCTCGCGGCCATCGCCGTCCAGCTCGTGGCCGACGCGGTGACCGCGTTCATCCAGGCGGCATAGCGAGAGGGCGCGTGCTCCGCTGAGCACGCGCCCTCTCGTCCGTCCTGCTGTCAGGCCTCGGTGGCCGTCGCCTGCGGGGCGCCGCCCTCGCTGGCCTGGCCGCTGCGCGTGCGACGACGGCTGCGGCTCCGGCGGCCGCTGCCCCCGGTCGACGCACCCTCGGCACCCTGCTCGGGCGCGGCGCCGTCCACCGGGGCGGAGCCCTCGGCACCCTCGCCGCCCTCGCCACGACCGCGTCCGCGGCCGCCACGGCGACGGCGGCTGCCCTCGCGCGCCTCGCCGGAGTCGTCCGCCGGCCGCTCGGTGCGCGGGCCTGTGCTCGTCGGCGCCGACGACGCGGACCGCGTCTCGCCGGAGCGCGCGCGGGAGTCGCCGGAGCGAGAGTCGCCCCGACGCGAGTCGCCCCGCCCGCCGCCGCGGATCGCGTCCGAGTGCGTGGTCGCCGGACGCCCCCCGCCGCGCTTGCCCGTCTCGCCGAGGTCCTCGAGCACCTCGGCGCCCAGGCCCTCGCGGGTCTGCTGCGACTTGGGCAGACGTCCCTTGGTGCCCTCGGGGATGTCGAGGTCCTCGTACACGTGCGCCGAGGAGGAGTACGACTCGATCGGCTCCGGGATGCCCAGGCCGAGCGCCTTGTCGATCAGGCCCCAGCGCGGGATGTCGTCCCAGTCCACGAACGTGACCGCGGTGCCCTTGGCGCCCGCGCGGCCCGTGCGGCCGGTGCGGTGCAGGTAGGTCTTCTCGTCCTCGGGGCACTGGTAGTTGATGACGTGCGTGACGGCCTCGACGTCGATGCCGCGGGCGGCCACGTCGGTGGCGACGAGGACGTCGACCTTGCCGTGGCGGAACGCGCGCAGCGCCTGCTCGCGGGCGCCCTGGCCGAGGTCGCCGTGCAGCGCGCCGGCGGCGAAGCCGCGCTCGACCAGGTCGTCGGCCACCTTGGCGGCGGTGCGCTTGGTGCGGGCGAACACGATGGTCAGGCCGCGGCCCCGGGCCTGCAGGATGCGGGCCAGCATCTCGACCTTGTCGAGCGCGTGAGCGCGGTAGACGACCTGCTTGATGTTCTTGACCGTCTGGCCGTCGTCGTCCGGGTCGGCCGCGCGGATGTGCGTCGGCTGCGTCATGTAGCGACGCGCCATCGCGACGACGGCGCCGGGCATGGTGGCCGAGAAGAGCATGGTGTGACGACTGGCCGGCGTGGCCGCGAGGAGGGTCTCGACGTCGGGCAGGAAGCCCAGGTCGAGCATCTCGTCGGCCTCGTCGAGCACGACCGCCTTCACGTGCGACAGGTCGAGGTGCTTCTGCTTGAGCAGGTCGATCATGCGCCCGGGCGTGCCGACGACCACGTCGACGCCGGTGTTCAGCGCGGCGATCTGCGGCTCGTACGCGCGGCCGCCGTAGACCTGCAGCACGCGGACCTTCCGGCGGGAGCTGGCGGTGGCCAGGTCGCCGGCCACCTGGACGGCGAGCTCACGCGTGGGGACGACGACGAGCGCCTGCGGCTTGCCGGCGTGGGGCAGCTGCTCGTAGCCCTCCTCACCGGGGGCGACCACGCGGTGCAGCAGCGGGACGCCGAAGCCGAGGGTCTTGCCGGTGCCGGTCTTGGCCTGGCCGATGATGTCGTGGCCGGACAGCGCGACCGGCAGGGTCATCGCCTGGATGGGGAACGGGTGGGTGATGCCCGCGTCGGCCAGCGCCTGGACGATCTCCGGGCGGACGTCGAAGTCCGCGAACGAGGCCTCGACGGCCTGCACGGAGGACCAGGTGTTCTTCAGGGGGCGGGTCATGGGCTCGGCCAGAGCAGAGACCTGCTCCGGCGTCTCGTCGGTGGTGGTCACGAGGACTCTTCACTGCGAAGGGTGGTGTGCCGCGCGCTGCCGGGGCCGACGGGTGTCGGAGCGTCCCGGGCGACAGCGGAGTTCACCACGCGGGTTGGCCGGCAGCCGATCGTGCAAGTCGACTCGCGCGCGTCGTCCGGACGGGTCCGGGGCTGCGCGAGAATTGGTGTGATCGTCGAACGAACGGGGATACCGAGACGACCGGGCAACCGAATTACCTGCACAGTCTATCCGACGCCTCCCGCCGGCCGGTCGACGCCCCGCCGGGGCTACGATCCTCGGATGACGACGACGCACGCAGGCACCGGTGCCGAGGCCTCCCCGACCGCGACCGCGGCCCCTCCGGTCGGCTCCCTGGAGCACGCGGACGCCGTGGAGCTGCTCGGACTGGTCGCCCAGCTGGAGCACGTCGCGTTCGCCCGCCTCGCAGCCGACTCGGCCCTCGCGCCGACCATCGAGCAGCGCCTCGAGCTCAGCCGGTTCGCCGCTGCCGCCGTCGAGCGACGGGACCGCGTCCTGGCCCGCATCGCCGAGATCGGCGGGGACCCCGTCGCCGCCGTGCGGGTGTACGGCGACGTGCTCGACGACTTCGACGCCCGCACACCCCCCGGCTCCTGGTGGGAGCGGCTGCTCAAGGCGTACGTCGGGTACGGCGTGGCCGACGACTTCTGCCGGCTGGCCGCGGAGGGCCTGGACGCCGGGTCGCGCACGGTGGTGCTCGAGGTGCTCGACGACGCCTCGCACGCGGAGCTGGCCGTCGCGGAGCTTGACGCGGCGGGGTCGGCGGACGGGGTGCTCACCGCGCGGCTCGCCCTGTGGGGTCGACGCCTGGTCGGCGAGGCGCTCGGGGTGGTGCAGAGGCTGCTCGTCCAGCGTCCGGCCCTGGTCCGGCTCGTCGCACTCGGCTCCGCGAGCCAGGCCGACGCCCCGCCGAACGCCCCGACCAAGCTCTTCGGTGAGCTGACCGCCCAGCACACCCGCCGCATGGCCCGCCTGGGCCTGACCGCCTGACGCACGCGAGAGCCCCGCCCGGACGGATCCGGGCGGGGCTCTCGCGTGCGTCTGTCAGATGTTGCCGAAGCCGACGCGTCCCTTGCTCTCCGAGCCGATCTCGACGTAGCCGAGGCTGGCCGTCGGCACGATGACGCGGCGGCCGCGCACGTCCACCAGCTCGAGGGCCGGCCGGCCGCTCAGTGCGGCGGCCACGGCGGCAGCGACCTCGTCCGGCGTCTGGTCGGACTCGAGGCTGATCTCCCGGGGCAGGTTCTGCACGCCGATGGTGATCTCCACCGTCATCTCCTTCACGTCCTTACTCCACGCTGTGGTTCTCGGGCGGCCTCGGCCGGTGGGCCGTGGCACGTCGTCCGATCCTAGGCGTCCTCGTAGACGAAGTCGGGCCGGATCAGGGCGGACACCCCGCCCCAGGCCAGCTGCGTGACCAGCTCGACGGTCCGTTCAGGCCCCACGTCGCTCGGCTGGCGTAGCCGGTGCGTCGCCGCGCCCTGCGCCATCGCGATCAGGGAGATCGCCAGCATGCCCGCGTCGTCCAGCGACAAGGCTGTGACCTGCGAGAGGACCACGGTGATGCGGCGAGCGGCCTCGGAGGAGGCGTGCTCGACGCGGGCGCGCACGTCGGCGTCGTGCGTGACGTCGGACTCGAAGAGCAGCGCGGAGGACTCTCCTGCGCCCTCGACGAACATGATGTACGCCTTGACGATCGCGGCGATGACGTCACGCCCGTCCCCGCGTCGCACCGGCCCCTGCTCGATGCCGGCCACGGCCTTCTCGACCGCGACCAGCAGGTCGGCGCCGTTCTGGTCGACGACGGCCAGGTACAGGTCGAGCTTGGAGGGGAAGTGGCGGTACAGGACGGGCTTGCTGACCTCGGCGCGGTCCGCGATGTCGTCCATCGAGACGTGGTGGAAGCCCTCGGAGGAGAACAGCTCCTGGGCGACGCGGAGCACCTGGGCGCGGCGCTCGTCGCGCGCCATCCGGGGGCTGCGGTGCCTCGGGGTCGAGTCGTCTGTCCCGTCCGTCATCCCGCGATGGTAGCCACGGGATGTGTCCGGGATGCGACGATGGCTCGGTGACGGCCCCGGAACTGCTCCGGACGGACCAGGGATCGACGCGTGCGTCTCGACGCCCGTCGGTCCCTCGTCGTCGTCCGCGCGCGGGCCACCGCCTCCGCTCCGGCTCCGCGCGGCGCATGCTCCCCGGCCTCGTCGCGGTCGCGCTCGGGCTCACGCTCGGTGCGGGCGGCGGGTTGTGGGCGGTGAGCGCGCCGCGTGCCGCCGCGATGGTCGACGACGTGCTGGGGACCTCGTCCGCCGCCCCGGTCGAACCCGTGGAGCGCATCGGCTCGCAGAGCCGGGCGCTCGGCGAGCGGGCGTCGCTCCTGCCGAACCCCGTGGCGGTCCCGCACGGGATGCTGCCGACGGAGCAGCCGCCGAGCATCGTGGCGCTGCCGCCCGGGCTGACCGCCGCCGACGTGGCCGCGGGCCTCCTGTCGAACGAGATCCCCGAGTCGGGACCGGGCACGCTGAGCGTCGTGCCCGGCACGGACCCGGGGCCCGGCACCGGGACGGTCCGCACGGTGCGCGTGGAGGTCGAGGACGGGCTCGCGGTCGACGGTGCCGCCTTCGCGGCGACGGTGATGGCGACCCTGAACGACCCCCGCGGCTGGGGCGCGGACGGCTCGCTGTCGTTCGCGCGCACCGACGGGGAGGCCGAGCTCCGGGTGGTCCTGGCGTCGCCGTCGACCGTGGACGACCTCTGCGCGCCGCTGCGCACCGGCGGGGAGGTGTCCTGCGGGCGCGACGGCCACGCGGTGCTCAACCTGCGTCGGTGGGTCCTGGCGACCGCGGAGCTGGCGCAGGACAAGGTGATGTACCGGCAGTACCTGGTCAACCACGAGGTCGGCCACCTGCTCGGGCACGGGCACGAGCGGTGCGGCGGCGCGGGCCAGCTGGCGCCCCTGATGCAGCAGCAGTCGTACAAGGCGGCGCCCTGCATCCCGAACGCGTGGCCGTTCCCCTGAGCACCTGAGCACGGTGCGCGGGTCGTGCGCACGGGTGTCGGTGGCTCGTGATGGGATCGACCGCGTGACCAGCTCTCCGCACGCCCTGCGCCTCGTGCGCCCGGCGTTCGCGGACGTCCCCGTCAGCGGCCCGGGGGCTGTCGTGGAGCTGGACCCCGACCAGGCGGCGGCGGTGTCCGCCAGGGACCGCGCGCTGCTCGTGCTCGGCGCGCCCGGCACCGGGAAGACGACGGTCGCGCTCGAGGCGGTCGTGGCGGCGGTCGAGGCGGGGATGTCGCCGGAGGACGTGCTCGTCCTGTCGTCGGGTCGCCGGGCGGCGGCGGACCTGCGGGACCGGCTGTCGGCGCGGCTGCGGCGGACCTCGGGGCGACCGCTCGTGCAGACCGCGGCCGCGGCGGCCTTCTCGGTGCTGCGCGCCCGGGCGTCGCTGCTCGGGGAACCGCCGCCCACGCTCGTCTCCGGGGCCGAGCAGGACCTGCTCATCGGCGACCTGCTGGCCGGGCACGCGGCGGGCGAGGGCGTTCCGCTCGCCTGGCCGCCCGAGGTCCGGCCGGACGTGCTGGGCCTGCGCCCGTTCCGCGACGAGCTGCGCGACCTGCTGATGCGCGCCGCCGAGCGCAGCCTGACCCCCGTCGACCTGGCCGCGCTCGCGGACCAGCACGGTCGGCCCGCGTGGGCCAGCGCCGCGCGGCTGTACGAGGAGTACCTCGACGTGGTGCAGCTGCGCACCGGCACGCCGGACCTGGGCGCCCGCCTCGACCCGGCGGTGGTCGTCGACGAGGCGGCGCAGGCGCTGCTGACCTGGGAGGACGAGGTGCCGGGCACGGTCCGCCCGCGCTGGCGGCTCGTGGTGGTGGACGACCACCAGGAGAGCACGTCGGCGACCGCGCGCCTGCTGCGGGTGCTCGCGGACGACGGTGCGCGCGTGCTGCTCCTGGCGGACCCGGACGCGGCGGTGCAGACGTTCCGGGGCGCGACACCGTCGCTGGTCGGCCGAGCCGGTCTCGACGGTCCGGGACCGGGGGAGCTCGGTGCTCGCACGGTCGTGCTGCGCACCGCGTGGCGGCACGACCCGGAGCTGCGCGACGTCGTCGGCCGGATCGCCGAGCGTGTGGGTGCGGTGGGCGGCGTCCAGCACCGGCGCGCGGTCCCGGCGCGGGCGGGCGGCGGGGAGGTCCGGGTCGCCGTGCTGCCGAGCACTGCGCAGGAAGCGGCCTTCGTCGCGCACGCGCTGCGCAGTGCGCACGTGGAGCGGGGCGTCGCGTGGAGCGAGATGGCGGTCGTCGCCCGCTCGGGGGCACAGGTGACCGCGCTGCGGCGCGCGCTTGCCGAGGCGTCCGTGCCGGTGAGCGTGCTGGGCAGCGACGTCCCGCTTCGCGAGGAGCCGGCTGCGCGGCCCGTGCTGGACGCGATGCGCGTGTGCGTCGGTGCAGCCGCGCTCGACGCCACGACGGCCGCGCGCCTGGCCTGCTCGCCCCTCGGGGGCCTCGACGCCGTGGGTCTGCGGCGCGTCCGTCGTGCCCTGCGCACGCACGAGCTCGCCGCGGGCGGCGGGCGCACCAGCGACGCACTCCTCGTCGAGGCGCTCTCGGGTGACGGTGCGGACGCACTGCCGGCGGCTGCGCGTCCGATCGCCCGGCTCGCCCGCGTCCTGGCCGCGGGGCGCCTGGCCGCGTCGCTCCCCGCCGCCGACGCGCAGACCGTGCTGTGGGCCCTGTGGCGTGCGGCAGAGCAGGCGGAGCCGTGGCGGCGGTCGGCGCTCGCCGGGGGAGCGGCGGGCGAGCGCGCGGACCGGGATCTCGACGCGGTCCTGGCGCTGTTCCGCGCGGCGGAGACGTTCGTCGACCGGATGCCGCGCTCGTCGCCGGCCGCGTTCGTCGACTGGCTCCAGGCGCAGGACCTGCCCTCGGACTCGCTCGCGGCGCGCGCCCGGCGGGCGTCGGTGCAGGTGCTGACCCCGGCGGGAGCGGCCGGCCGGGAGTGGGACGTCGTCGTGGTGGCCGGGGTCCAGGAGGGCTCCTGGCCCGACCTGCGGCTGCGTGACTCCCTCCTGGGCGCGCAGGAGCTCGTCGACCTGGTGGCCGGCCGCGCGGTTCCCGGTACCTCCGACGACGCCGAGTCCGCCGCGGCGGCGCGCGACGCGGTGCTGGCGGACGAGTTGCGCTCCTTCGTGGTGGCGTGCTCGCGTGCCCGTCGCTCGCTCCTGGTCACGGCCGTGGACGACGCCGACCACCAACCGTCGCCCTTCGTCGACCTGGTCGACCCGTCCGACGACGAGGGTGAGACCCGCCGCACCAGCGTCCCCAGCCCGCTCGACCTGCGGGGGCTCGTGGCCCAGCTGCGGGCCCACCTGGAGCAGGCGGCGCTGGACGGTGTCGAGCCGGACCCGGCCGCGGCCCGCACCCTGGCGCGGCTGGCCGCGGCGGACGTCGCCGGTGCCGACCCCGCGCAGTGGCACGGCCTCGCGGAGCCGTCGAGCGAGGCGCCGCTGTGGGAGCCGGACGAGCGCGTGCCGGTCTCTCCGTCCAAGGTGGAGACCGCGCAGCGGTGCGCCCTGCGCTGGGCGCTCGAGGCCGCGGGCGGGACGTCGTCGGCGAGCGGTGGGCAGAGCCTGGGCACCCTGCTGCACGCCATCGCGCAGGAGCACCCGCGCGGCTCCGAGGAGGAGCTGTCCGCGGCGCTCGACCGCCGGTGGGGCGAGCTCGGGCTGGGCTCGGGCTGGCCGGCGCTCGCGACCCGGCGCAAGGCGGACGCGATGGTGCACCGGCTCGCCGTCTACCTGCGGACGGCCGGTGAGCCGCTGCTGGTCGAGGGGTCCTTCGCCGTCGACACCGACCGTGCGTCGCTGCGGGGGTCGGCGGACCGGATCGAGCTCGTGCAGGACGGTCCCGCCGGACCGGTGGTGCGTGTGGTGGACCTGAAGACCGGTGCCAGCCCGCCGAGCGTCGGCAAGGCCGCCGAGAACCCGCAGCTGGGTGCGTACCAGCTGGCGGTCGACGCCGGCGCGTTCGACGGGCTGCCCGAGGGAGCCACGAGCGGGGGCGCGCAGCTGGTCTTCCTCGGCACCGGGGCGACGGCCGTGATCCGGTCCCAGGAGGCGCTCGGGCCGGAGGTCGACGAACCCAGCTGGGCGCGCGCGATGGTCGACCAGGTGGCCGACAAGATGGCCGCCTCGACGTTCCAGGCCACCACCAACGACCTGTGCGACCGCTGCCCCGTGCGGCGCTCGTGCCCGGTCCGTGGCGAGGGCGGACAGGTGGTCGCATGACCCTGTCCGCCGCGCAGATCGCTGCCCTGGTGGGCCAGCCGCCGCCCACGTCCGAGCAGCGTGCCGTGATCGAGGCGCCCCTCGGGCCGTCGCTCGTCGTGGCCGGTGCCGGGTCCGGCAAGACGGAGACCATGGCCGCACGGGTGGTCTGGCTGCTCGCCAACGGCATCGTGGCCCCGGACCAGGTGCTGGGTCTGACGTTCACGCGCAAGGCGGCCGGCGAGCTGGCCGAGCGGGTGCGCAAGCGGCTGCGGACCCTCGCGCGGGCGGCCGCGGCCCAGGGCGTGGTGCTGGGCGGCGAGGTCGACCCCGAGCGCGGTGCGGGCCTGGCGGGCCTGGCGCGGCCGACGATCTCCACCTACAACTCCTACGCGGCGTCGCTGGTGTCGGACCACGCGCTGCGGCTCGGGCTCGACCCGTCGGCGCGGCTGCTGGGGGAGGCGGCGCAGTGGCAGCTGGCGTCCGAGGTGGTCGAGGCGTGGAGCGACGACCTGGACACCGACGCCGCCACGTCGACCGTGATCGAGGCGGTGCTCGCGCTCTCGGGTGCGCTGGACGAGCACCTGCTCGACGCGGGCGGTGCCCGGAGCGGGATCGAGGGCATCATCGAGGCGATCGCGTCGACGCCGGCGGGCTCCCCGCCGCGCGAGCCGTACGCCGAGATCAAGAGACTGCTGCGGTCGCTGGGGGAGCGGGTCCGCGTCCTCGAGCTGGTCGGCGAGTACCGGGCGAGCAAGCGGGCGAGCGACGCGATCGACTTCGGCGACCAGGTCGCCCTGGCCGCGCGGCTCGCCCTCGACGTGCCCGAGGTCGGTGCCGGCGAGCGGCAGCGGTTCCGGGTGGTCCTGCTCGACGAGTACCAGGACACGTCCTACGCGCAGCTGACCCTGCTCGGCGCCCTGTTCGGCGGCGGGCACCCGGTGACCGCGGTGGGCGACCCGCACCAGTCGATCTACGGCTGGCGCGGGGCGAGCGCCGGCGGGCTCGAGGGCTTCCCGACGTCGTTCCCCCGGGTGCACCCGGACGGCTCCCGGTCGCCGGCGGACGTCCACCTGCTGTCCGTCTCGTGGCGCAACGACCGGCTCATCCTCGCGGCCGCCAACCACGTGGCGGCACCGCTGCGAGCGTCGGCCACGCGCGTCGCGGCGCCTGTCCTGGAGGCCCGACCGGGTGCGGGCGAGGGGCACGTCCACGCCCACGTCGCCGAGACGGTCGAGGACGAGGCGCGGGCGGTCGCACAGTTCGTCCGCGACCGCTGGCGGCCCGCCGGACCGGGACGCGACCGGGTCACGGCGGCGGTCCTGTGCCGCAAGCGGTCCCAGTTCGAGACCCTGCGCCGCGCCCTGCGCGATGCGGGGCTCCCGGTCGAGGTCGTCGGGCTCGGGGGGCTGCTCTCCGCGCCCGAGGTGGTCGACCTGGTCGCTCTCCTGCAGGCCGCGCACGACCCGTCCCGCGGCGACGCCCTCATGCGGCTGCTCACGGGGGCGCGCACGCGGCTCGGTGCCGCGGACCTGCACGCGCTCGCGGCGTGGTCCGGCGAGCTCGCGGCGCGCCACGGTGGCGACTCCCGGTCGCGCGGGCGGGCGGCCGCCGTCGCGGGCGACGACGTGGTGGTCGAGGCGGACGCGGTCGACGAGCGCAGCATCGTCGACGCCCTCGACGCGATCACCGAGCTCCCGGTCGACGGCTGGACCAGCCGCGGCGGTCGGACGCTCAGCGCGGTCGGCCGGGCGCGGCTCGCCGACCTGGCGCTGTCCCTGCGTGTGCTCCGGGCGCACACCTACCTGTCCGTGCCGGAGCTGGTGGGCGAGGCGGAGCGGCTCCTCGGGCTCGACATCGAGGTCGCCGCGCGGGCCAGCACGTCGCCGGGCCGCGCGCGGGCACAGCTGGACGCGTTCCGGGACGTGGCCGTGGAGTTCGCCCGGTCTGCCGACCACCCGAACCTGGGCGGCTTCCTCGCGTGGCTCGAGGCCGCCGACTCGCGCGAGAACGGTCTGGACATGCCCGTCTCCGAGCCTGACCCGGACGCGGTGCAGCTCATCACCGTGCACGCGGCCAAGGGCCTCGAGTGGGACGTCGTCGCGGTCGCCGGGCTGGTGGACGGCGGGCTGCCCGCCACGGCGACCCAGGGCAAGGACGGTCCGAAGGACTCGGCGTGGCTGACCGGGCTCGGCTCGCTGCCCTACCCGCTGCGCGGCGACCGCCACGACCTGCCGGTCTTCGCGTACTCCGGGGCCGACGACCCCAAGGAGCTGGAGGAGCGACGCAAGCAGTTCCTGCTCGACGCCGGGGACCACGAGGTCGCCGAGGAGCGCCGGCTGGCCTACGTCGCGCTCACCCGCGCGCGGTCCGACCTGCTGCTCACCGCGGCGTGGTGGGGCGACGGCACCCGGGTCCGCAAGGTCTCGACGTTCCTCACCGAGCTCGCCGACGCCGGTCTGGTGCAGACCGGCGGCTGGGACGAGGCCCCGGACGGCACCGGGACGAATCCGCGCGCCTCGCTGGTGCTCACGGCCACCTGGCCCGCCGACCCGTTCGGCACCGACACCGGGCCGACCCGGCGCGCGCACGTCGAGGAGGCGGCCGCTCGGGTGCGCGCAGCGATGGCCCGGCACACTTCGCGCGGGGCGGACGAGGCCCGGCAGCTGACGGCCGACCCCGCCGACGACCCGCCGGTGCCGGACCAGGAGATCGCCGCGCACCCCTGGGACGTCCTCGCCGAGCGTCTGCTCGCCGAGCGCGAGCGGGCACGCACACCCTCGGGCGAGGTCGAGCTGCCCGCCCACCTGTCCGCCTCCGCGCTGGTCCGGCTCGAGGGCGACCCGGCCGAGTTCGCACAGCACCTGCGCCGCCCGGTGCCGGCCGAGCCGTCGCCGCAGGCCCGCCGCGGTACGCGGTTCCACGCCTGGGTCGAGGGTTGGTACGGCAGCGCCTCCCTGGTGGACGTCGACGCCCTCCCCGGTGCCGACGACGACTCCGCGGTCCTCGACCTGGACGAGCGTCAGCTCCGCGAGGCGTTCCTGGCCACGGAGTGGGCGAACCGCTCCCCGGTCGCGGTCGAGGTGGACATCGAGATATCGGTCGACGGCTACGTGCTGCGCTCGCGGATCGACGCGGTCTTCCCCGACCTGGCGGCCGGCGACGGAGAGCCTGGAGTGGTGGTGGTCGACTGGAAGACGGGTGCTCCGCCGAAGGACGCGGCCGCCCGTGCCTCGCGCGAGCTCCAGCTGGCCGTGTACCGGCTGGCCTGGTCGCGGTGGACCGGTACCCCGCTCGACCGGGTGCGCGCCGCGTTCTGCTACGTCGGTGCGGGCGTGACCGTCTACCCGGAGCGCCTGCTGGACGAGACGGAGATCGCCGAGCTGCTGAGCGCGGCGACCCGCGGTCCGCAGGCTCCGGGAGCCGTCACGCCGCAGGTCAACCGACGCGGCGCGCGGCCCAACACCCCCCACCGCAGCCGTGGGGGCTGGGAGGCGTCGAAGGCGCGACCGCGACCGGCTGCCCCGACCCTGTTCGAGACCGACTGAGTGCCGGTCACGCCATCAGCGGCTCGGCCTCGGCGTCCCGGCCCTCGTGCGTGTGCGCGTCGAGGTCCTCGAGCATGGCGACGGCGTCGTCGATGATCTCCGTGTCCTGGGTGCGCACCCCGTAGAGCAGCCAGCGGGCGAGCGCGAGCTCCCCGGCGAGCAGGGCGCGGTCGACCAGGTGCGGGTCGGTGAGCTCGGTCCGGCGCAGCTGGTACGCCTCCATGACCGAGTCGGTGGCGTCCGGGTGGGCCGCGACGAGCAGCCAGGCGAGATCGTCCGCGGGGTCGGCGACGCAGGCGTCTCCCCAGTGCAGGATCCCGGTGACCTTGTCGCCCTGCACGAGCACGCGGTCGCTGGTGAGGTCGCCGTGCACGACGGTCGGGCGGAAGCGCCACATCGCGACGTCCTCGAGCCGCTCCTCCCAGCGCCGCAGCAGCGCGGGCGGGACCTTCCCGGTGCGGGCGGCCTCGTCGACCTCCGCCTGGCGGCGCTGGCGGTACTCGCCGGCGTCGTACGCGGGCAGGCCGGCGTTCTCGACGATGACGGTGGGCAGCTCGTGCACCGCGGCGATCGCGCGGCCGAGCGACGCGGCGAGGCCCGGGCCCGGAGCGAGGCGCTCGAGCCGCAGCGGGTCGCCGGGGATCTCCGCGTGCACGGCCGCGCGCCCGCCCTCGGGCAGGTGCGCGAAGCCGGCGGGGGCGGGCACGGCGAACGGCAGCTTCCCGCGCTCGGACTCCGCCGCGAGCATGGACAGGAGCACGACCTCGGCCTCGAGGGCCGCACCGGCCGCGGCGTGCTGCGGGGCCCGCACGACCCAGCGGTTGCGGTGGGCGTCGATGACGACCGCCGTGTCGAAGTCGGACCCGGGCTGGGCGGGTCGTCGGACGTCGAAGGCGTCGAGTCCCGGGACGGCGACGGTCGCCAGCGCTGCCAGGGCGAGGGGGGATCGGACCACGCGCCCAGGATAGGCGGGCTGTGCAGCCGTCCCGCCCGAGGCGCTCGGCGTGTTGCGCCCGATTGATCCCGCCGCGCCCGTTTCCGCGAGCCCGGTCGTGGCTCCCCGCGTACGGTGACCGGCGTGATCGTTCCGGATGACCTCCCGCTGTCCCGTGCCGGCATCGACCGGGCAGCGCTGCTGCGCACCGAGGACGGGTTCGTCCGCACGGCCCTCGCCGACCCCGCCACGCGCGTGCTGCTCGTGTGCGACGCCGCCGTGGTCACTGCGGCGGGAGGCCGGACGGTCGCGCTGCTCGACCCCGCGGACGTGGCCCGGCTGCTGCCGGCCGACGACGAGGCCTGGCTGCTGCTCGGCCAGGGCGACGGCGGCGAGGTCTACCTCGCGTGCCGGGTGGCGGACCGCCGGCCCGCGCCCGCGGTGGGGGAGGCGTCCGACGTGCTCGTGCACGCGGCGCCGACCAGCACGGGGCCCGCGATCGCGCCCACGCTGCCCGACGGAATGACCTGGACCGGGCTGCGGGACATCGGCGCGGACCTGTCGGCGGACGAGGCGGGGCTGGCCACGACGGCGGTGGCGCTCGACGCCTGGCACGCCCGGCACCCCCGCTGCCCGCGGTGCGGCGCCGAGACGCGGGTGGCGCAGTCGGGCTGGACGCGGGTGTGCGTGGTCGACGGGTCGGAGCACTACCCGCGGACCGATCCCGCGGTGATCATGGCGGTGGTCGACGCCGACGACCGGATCCTGCTGGGCCACGCGGCCCACTGGCCGGCCGGTCGGTGGTCCACGCTCGCGGGGTTCGTCGAGGCGGGCGAGTCGCTCGAGCACGCGGTCCGGCGCGAGGTCGCGGAGGAGACGGGAGTCGTCGTCGGCGAGGTGTCCTACCGGGGCAGCCAGCCGTGGCCGTTCCCCGCGTCGCTCATGATCGGCTTCCGCGCGCAGGCCGAGTCCACGGACGTGCACGTGGACGGCATCGAGCTCACGGAGGCGCGGTGGTTCTCCCGCGCCGAGCTCGCGGACGCCGTGCGGACCGGCGACGTCATCCCGCCGGGGCGCGCGTCGATCGCGCGGGCGCTGGTCGAGGAGTGGTTCGGGGGACCGCTCAGCTGAGGCGGTCGCGGACCTGCGCGAGCGACGGGTTCGTCGCGGCGGACCCGTCGGGGAACACGATCGTGGGGACCGTCTGGTTGCCACCGTTGAGCGACTCGACGAGCGCGGCCGCGTCGGGGTGCTCCTCGATGTTCACCTCGGTGTAGCCGATGCCCGCGGAGTCCAGCTGCGTCTTGAGCCGGCGGCAGTACCCGCACCAGCTGGTGGAGTACATCGTGAGGGTGCCGGTCTCGGGCAGGGTCTGCGTGGTCATCGGTCCTCGTCGGTCGGGAACTGTGGGCGTCCTAGGCGAGATCGTCGCCCAGGGCAGCAACGTCCGCAAACCCGGAACACTTCCCGGGTCGCTCGAACGGGCGTTGTCCACCGGTCGCGTCGGGGGTGTGGGCCGGTGCTGCGAGACTGTGCCCGATGTCCGCCGAAGCCCTCCTGGACGCCCTCGACCCCGAGCAGCGTGCCGTCGCGACGACCCTGAGGGGACCCGTCCGCGTGCTCGCCGGTGCGGGCACGGGCAAGACCCGGGCGATCACGCACCGCATCGCCTACGGCATCCAGGTGGGGGCCTACCGGCCGGCCAACGTGCTCGCCGTGACGTTCACCGCCCGCGCCGCGGGGGAGATGCGGACCCGGCTGCGGCTGCTGGGCGCGTCCGGTGTCCAGGCCCGGACGTTCCACGCCGCGGCGCTGCGCCAGCTGGGGTTCTTCTGGCCCAAGGTCGTCGGCGGCCCACCGCCCCGGATCCTCGAGCAGAAGGTCAAGCTCGTCGCGCACGCCGCGCAGCTGGTCGGCATCGAGACGGACCGGGAGAGCGTGCGGGACCTGGCGTCCGAGATCGAGTGGGCCAAGGTCTCCCTGGTCACGGCCGACGACTACGCGAAGGCGGCCGCAGCCACCGACCGGCCGGGGCCGGGGGGCATCGATCCGCAGTCCGTCGCGCGGCTCATGGCGGCGTACGAGTCCGCCAAGGACCAGCAGGGCGTCATCGACTTCGAGGACGTGCTCCTCCTGCTCGCGGCCATGCTCGCCGAGCGGCGGGACGTGGCGGACTCGGTCCGGGAGCAGTACCAGCACTTCGTGGTCGACGAGTACCAGGACGTCAGCCCGCTCCAGCAGTACCTCCTCGACATGTGGTTGGGCGGGCGGCAGGAGCTGTGCGTCGTCGGCGACCCGAGCCAGACCATCTACTCGTTCGCCGGCGCCTCCGCCCACCACCTCACGTCGTTCACCGCCACGTACCCGCGCGCCACCACCGTCGAGCTCGTCCGTGACTACCGCTCGACCCCGCAGGTGGTGAGCCTGGCCAACCACGTCATGCACGCGTCGCGCAAGGCGGGCGGACCAGCCCCGCTGGAGCTGCGGGCGCAGCGCGCCGACGGGCCCGACGTCTCCTACGTGACCTACCCGGACGACGACGCGGAGGCGGCCGGTGTCACCGCGGCGATCGCCGAGCTGGTGCGCGGTGGCGTGTCCGCCGCCGACATCGCGGTCCTGTTCCGGACCAACGTGCAGTCCGAGGCGTTCGAGGCGGCCCTGTCCGACCGGGGCATCGCCTACCAGGTCCGGGGGAACGCGCGGTTCTTCGCGCGGGCGGACGTGCGCAAGGCGATGGTCCTGCTGCGCGGTGGTGCGCGGGCGGTGGATCCCGACCTGCCGATGCCGGACGCGGTCCGGGACATCCTGCGCAACGCGGGCTGGACGGAGAACCCGCCGGAGGGCCGCGGCGCGGCGCGCGAACGCTGGGACGCCCTGCAGGCACTCGTGACGCTGGCCGACTCGCTGGCTGCGGCCCCACCGACGGGCAGCGGTCCGCCGACCGTCTCCGACCTGGTCGCCGAGCTCGACGAGCGCGCGTCCGCGCAGCACGCCCCGACGGTCGAGGGCGTGACCCTGGCATCCCTGCACGCGGCCAAGGGCCTCGAGTGGGACGCGGTGTTCCTGGTGGGGCTGTCCGAGGGGCTGCTCCCCACGGTCCAGGCCCAGACGGACGCCGCCCTGGCCGAGGAGCGGCGCCTGCTCTACGTCGGGATCACCCGGGCGCGCGTGCACCTGCACCTGTCGTACTCCCGTGCCCGTCACCCGCGTGCCCGGGCGAGCCGCACCGTCTCGCGGTTCCTCACCGACCTCTGGCCCGACGAGCGCCGCCGCCCGGGTGTGCCGCGGCGCGAGCTCGACGACCGCCAGCAGGCCGTCGTCGACGCCCTCACTGCGTGGCGCGACGCCCACGCGGCCGAGCTGCGCCGCCAGCCGGCGTCGGTCCTGACCAGCGCAACCATCCGCGCGATCGCCGAGCGGTGCCCCGGCACGCTCGAGGAGCTGGGCTCGGTCCGCGGGGTCGGACCGATGACGCTGGCGGACGTCGGCGAGGACGTGCTGGAGACCGTGCGCGCGACAGTCCGCCAGCCCGCCCGTTGAGCCGATCGGGCGATGGCAGAAACTCGTCGAGGAAACTTCGGTTATTCGGTTGTCCGCCCCGCGAGCCCGGTCCTAGTCTGGGCGACGTCCTTGTTGAGGGACCGCGCCGAGAGGTGAGGGTCCGAGCCGGAGAGGGGGTGGGTGCACCGATGAACACAAAGATCCAGACGCCGGACGCTTACGCGTTCCTGCCGCGATCTGTCGCGCCCACCATGTTCCGGTTCCAGGGGATCGCTGCGCCCATCGGCGGCAGCACCCTCGAGCTCACCGGCGGGTCGAAGCGTCGCACGGCGACCGATCCCCGCACGCAGCTGATCCGGACTCCCATGATCTGACCTCGACAGAGGCATCAGGCCGCGGAGTCCGAACTCGGACCCGCGGCCTTTCTGTTTCTCCCGGTTGATCCGGGTGGGACGGGTTGGCAGTCGGTCCGGCACCGACGCAACACGCTCACCAGCAAGGACATCAGGAGGACATCGTGCGGCTCACGACGCTGCTCGACACGGTGAACCAGGGCGGATCCGGCGCGTGGCCCCTCACCGACAGCACTTCGGCGACCGACGACCGCCAGACGTTCGACCAGCTCGTCGCCGACTTCATCCCGTGCCGGGCGGGCGACCCCGAGCTCTGGTTCGCCGAGCGGACGGCCGAGGTCGAGCAGGCCAAGGCCCTCTGCCGGGAGTGCCCGCTGATCGAGGGATGCCTGGCCGGCGCCATCGAGCGCGCCGAGCCGTGGGGCGTCTGGGGCGGCGAGGTGTTCGTCGGTGGTGTGGTGGTCGCGACCAAGCGTGGTCGCGGCCGGCCGAGGAAGAACGCGGCCCCGGCGGCCTGAGGCACTCAGCCCGGCGCGCCCACCAGCGACGCCGGGAGGGCGGTGCACCCACACTCGGGGTGCACCGCCCACGTGCGTCTGCGGGGCACCGCGTCCGGCAGGGCGACCTCGTACGTGACACCGGCGCCCAGGCCGACGAGCCCGTCCAGGTGACCGAGAACGACCGCGGCACCGATCCCCGCGCAGACCGCGGCGGTCACCGCCGGCTCGCTCGGGGTCGCACCCGTCCGCAGCTGGGCGGCCAGCGTCGGCCACGCCTCGTCGGCGTCGCCGCGGTGCAGGTCCAGGCAGCGCAGGCACGGACCGGTGCCCGGCACGACGAGCGGGCCGACGACCGTGTCGGCCTCCCGGACGACGACCCCGAGGTGTGCCGTCGCCCCGGAGACCAGCGCGGGAGCGCGCACGGGGTCGGCCGCTCCGTCCTCCACCAGCACTACGACGTCCGGCCGGCGGTCCGAGACCGTCGAGACGTGCGGCGCCACGTCGCGCAGCAGCCGCGCCGCCACGTGCTCGCGCGCGGACCCGGCGTCCGCCCACCGGTACCCGCAGACGCCGACGTCGGTCGACCGCACAGGACGCTCGTCGTCGAGCAGCAGGGTGCCGACGCCCGCGGCCGCCAAGCCGACGGCGACGCCCAGCCCGGTCGGCCCCAGCCCGAGGACGGCGACCACCCGATCCGCCCGTGCCCGGACGAGACGGCTGCCGTCCCCGTCGGGCCGCAGCAGGGACCACACGTCCGCGTCGACCGCCACCGGCCCGCGCAGGACGGCTGCGGGCGGCCGCGCGTCGGTGAGCTGCGCGTCGACGAGCACAGCCACTAGCGCGAGGGCGCACTCGGCATCGGCCGCGCGCGCGACGAGCTCGGTCAGGTCCGTCCGAGGGTCCACCGACATCAGGAGGTCCGCGTCCCCGGGGGTGAGGTCCGTCAGGCGGACGGCCCAGCGCGGGTCGGTGCCCACCTGGACCTCGGTGGTGGTGCGTCGCAGCACCCGCAGCCCGGCACGCAGTCGCATGGGTCCCCTCTCGGCGTCGGGGCCACCCTGGCAGCCCTGTCGCGGACCGCGCGGGCGTCGTCCACAGGGCCGGACATGCCGAAGGGCACCGTCCGTCGCGGACGATGCCCTTGGGCGGGTGTGGTGGTGCTCAGGCCTTGCCGAGGATGCGGTTGAGCTTGGTGCCGCACACCGGACAGACGGCCTTGGCCATCCTGCGACCGGATTCCGAGATCACGACGTCGCCCTCGGCCTCGCGCTTCTCCTTGCACTTCACGCAGTAGAACTCGCCTGCATACGTCTCAGCCATGTGGCCCTCCCTCGGTGTCCGTGCACCGGACCGGGGAACCGCCGGCCGGCGGCTCGGACGTGCTGGTGCAACAACGCCCGCGCGACGTCCACGGTAGTGCTCAAGACACCCACAGCCCGCGGAATCGTGCAGGACGCGCCGTGCGCCGACGGGTGAACCGGAGCCCGTGGGCCCTGCGCGCTAGCGTGCACCTGTGCAGCCCACGCAGGACCTGTCGCAGGTCGAGATCCGCCGCTCACGCAAGCGCGTGCGCACGGTGACGGCCTGGCGCGAGGGCGACCGGACGATCGTCGCCATCCCGGCACGGTTCACGCGGGCGCAGGAGCGCGAGTGGGTGCGCCGCATGCTCACGCGCCTGGCCACGCAGGAACGCCGCCGCCGCCCGTCGGACGACGAGCTCATGTCCCGCGCCACGGAGCTGGCCGCCAAGTACCTCGGCGGTCGCGTGCAGCCGACGTCCGTCCGGTGGTCCACCAACCAGGGCCGCCGGTGGGGGTCGTGCACGCCGTCGGACGGCTCCATCCGGATCTCCGACCGCGTGCGCGGCATGCCGCGGTGGGTGCTCGACTACGTGCTCCTGCACGAGCTCGCGCACCTGCTGCACGCCGGGCACGGCCCGGACTTCTGGGCGGAGCTCGACACCTACCCGCGGACGTTGCGCGCCCGGGGGTTCCTCGAGGGGTACGCGTACGCGGCGGAGCGTGGAGCCCAGGCGTCGCCGGGGGAGTCCGACGAGGACGCGGACCGGCCGGCCGACGAGGTGGACGACGGCGGGATCGACGAGCCGGAGGACGTCGTGTCCGACGAGGTGGACGTCGACGAGCTCACGACCGGCACCGACGACGAGGCGCTCGGGCAGCTCGAGCTGGACTTCGACGACCCGGGAGCGCGAGAGGCGCGCTGACGCGGCAGCCGATGGCGGGCAGGGCCGCGGTCAGGCCGTCGGGTCGGCGTCCGGGTCCTCGCCGAGGATCTCGGCCAGGGCGCGGTCCACCTCGGCGGCGTCGTCGACCGCGGTCGCGCGGCGGGCCGCGTAGCCGGACGGGTCGTCGAGGTCCTCGGTGCCGGGCAGCAGGTCGGGGTGGTCCCACACGGCGTCGCGCGCCGAGGCGCCGTTGTCGCGCGTGATCTGCGCCCACAGTGCGGCGGCGTCGCGCAGGCGCCGGGGCCGCAGCTCGAGGCCGACCAGGTTGGCGAACGTCTGCTCGGCAGGCCCGCCCGCGGCACGGCGGCGGCGGATCATCTCGCGCAGGGCCATGGTGTGCGGCAGGTGGGGGAGCGCAGCGGTGGCGGTGACCTCGTCGACCCAGCCCTCCACGAGCGCGAGGGCCGTCTCCAGCCGCTCGAGCGCAGCCTTCTGCGCGTCCGTCGTGTGCGGGGCGAACACCCCGCCGGAGAGCGCCTGCTGGAGCGCCGCCGTGTCGGTGACGTCGATCGAGCGGACGGCCTCCTCCAGCTGGTCGGCGTCGATCGTGATGCCGCGCGCGTACGCCTCGACGGTGGCGAGCAGGTGCGAGCGCAGCCACGGGACATGGGTGAACAGGCGGGTGGCGGCCGCCTCCCGCAGAGCGAGGAAGAGGCGAACCTCCTCCGCGGGGGCGTCGAGACCCTCGGCGAACGCGTCGACGTTGGCCGCCACGAGCGCAGGGGCAGGCTTGTCCAGGAGGGGGAGTCCGATGTCGGTGGTGCCGAACACCTCGTGCGCGAGGGTGCCCGCGGCCTGGCCCACCTGCATGCCGAAGACCGCGGACCCCAGCTGCCGCAGCAGCTGAGCCGGCTCGATCCCGCCGGGCAGCGCGAGCTCGCCGTCCGACCCGTCGGGCAGGGCACCGCCGAGCGCGCCGACGAGGGCGACGGACAGCGACGACGCGACCGGTTCGGTCAGCGTGCGCCACGTCGGCAGGGTCGCCTCGACCCACTCGGCGCGGCTCCACGCGCGGGGCGTGCCGGTGGACGGGGGCAGGTCGGTGGCGGCGTCGAGCCACAGCTCGGCGACCGCGAGGGCGTCGATCACCTGCCGGGTCTGGCCGGTGCTCAGGGACGGGTCGCCGCCCGCGGCGGCCTGCTGCCGCGCCAGGTCGTGGGCCATCTGCCAGTTGACGGGGTCGTCGCCCGAGGCGGACAGCAGGGCCTGGACCTGGGCGAACACCTGCTGCAGCGCAGCCGGGTCGTCGGGCAGCCCGGACGCGGCGGCCATCGCGCCGGGGTCGAAGCCGCGCTCCTGCAGCTCACGGATGGCGTCGTCGGCTCCCTCGCCGAGCATCGCGCGCATGACCTGCTCCCAGGCGGGCACGCCACCATCGGCTCCGGGGACAGCGGAGTTGTCGGGGCTCACGTGGACCTCCTGCGACGATGGGGCCGGCTGCGAACCACGGTAACCACGCAGCACAGGAACGAGGGATGGTGGCCGGGCAAATTCGCTCAGGGCGCAGCGCGCGACCGGGGACCTCTCGCGGCGCAGGACCGGGTGAGCCCGAGCGCCCCGACGACGTCGTGGTGATCGGGCGGGGACCGATCGCGTCGGCCGTCGGGGCCGCCTGGGGTGGGCACGTGCGGACCCTTGACGAGGTCCCGGAGCAGAACCCGCAGGACGCGCTGGCGGGCGCCACGGTCGTCGTGCTCGTCACGCACTCCGGGGACCTGGTCGCGCCGGTGGACAAGGGGCGCCGCGAGCGGGAGGCGGCGATCGTCGCGCACACCCAGCGGGTCCTCGGTGCCGCGCGGGCGGTCGGGGCGCGGCACGTCGTGGCGATCGGGTCCGCGGTCGTCTACGGCGCCTGGGCCGACCGGCCGGAGATCAACGACGGCGACCCGCTGCCCCGCACGGAGGACGCTGCCCGGGACGGACTGGTGGGTGACCTCCTCGCCGCGGCGGCCGTGCTCGAGCGCGGGGCACGCCGCAGGTCCCCGCTGGTCACGCAGCTGCGGCCGGCGGCGGTGGTCGGCGCCGGCGTCGACACCTTCGTCACCCGGCACTTCGAGGCTCCCCGCCTGCTCACCGTGCGCGGCGCCGTCCGTCCGTGGCAGTTCGTGCACGTGGACGACCTGGCCGCCGCGACGCGGTTCGCGGTGGACCACGCGCTCGCGGGCGTGCTCACCGTGGGGGCGCCGGACGTGCTCGATCCCGCCCAGGTCGAGGCGGCGTCGGGGATGCGCCGGGTCGAGCTGGCGGCCGCGACCGCGTTCGGCACGGCGGAGCGGCTGCACCGCGTGGGAGTCCTGCCGGCGCCCGCCTCGGAGCTCGCTTTCGTCGTCTACCCGTGGACCGTCGCGTCGGACCGTCTGCGCGCGGCGGGGTGGGAACCGCGGTGGTCCAGCGCCGCCTGCCTCGACGTCCTGCTCGAGGGGGTCCAGGGCCGGCTCGCCGTCGCCGGACGCCGGGTGGGCACGCGGGACGCCGCCGCGCTCGGGGCGGCGGGAGCTGCTGTCGCGCTCATCGGCACGGCAGCCGTGTGGCGGCAGGCGCGGGCGCGTCGGCGGGGGTGAGCGCGACAGGGGATGATGTGGGCGTGCTGGAGCAGCCCACCTCCCCGTTCGATGTCGACGAGCCCCCCGGCGAGCCCGAACGCGTCAGCCCGCGCTCGCTCACGCTGTCGGTCGGCATGCTGGTCACCGCGCTGCTGCTCGCCGTGCTCGTCATCCTGCCGGTGCCCTACGCGATCAGCAGCCCGGGCCCGACGCGCGACGTTCTCGGTGAGCACGACGACACGCCGCTGATCCAGATCGAGGGCGCCGAGACGTTCGAGTCCACCGGTGAGCTGCGCCTGACCACAGTGTCCGGCACGGGCGGTCCCGGCTTCCCGTCCAGCGCGGTCGGCGTCGTCCAGGGCTGGCTCTCGCGCTGGACCGTGGTCCAGCCGGTCGAGCTGCTGTACCCGCCGGACCAGACCCAGGACGAGATCGACGAGTCCAACGAGGCGGAGATGGTCTCCTCGCAGGAGAACGCCGCGGTCGCCGCGCTCACCGAGCTGGGGTACGAGGTCCCCGCGACGCTCGTCGTGGCCGGTGCCGTCGAGGGGACCGACGCCGAGGGCAAGGTCGAGGAGGGGGACGTCATCGTCGCCCTGGACGGCATCGCGGTACCCGACTACCAGGGGCTGATCGCGCAGCTGGAGCAGGTGGAGCCGGGGGACACCGTCACGCTCACCGTGCGCCGGCACGGCCAGGCCGTCGACATCCCGGTCGTCACCGGGGAGAAGGACGACGGTCGCGCGCAGATCGGCGTGTTCATCGACCCGTCCTTCGACATGCCGGTGGACGTGACCATCAGCATCGACGACATCGGCGGACCGAGCGCGGGGACCATGTTCGCGCTGGGGATCATCGACAAGATGACGCCCGAGGACGAGGCGAACGGCAAGGACATCGCGGGGACGGGCACCATCGACGTCACCGGCGAGGTCGGTCCGATCGGCGGGATCCGGCAGAAGCTTGCGGGCGCCACGCGCGACGGGGCGACCTGGTTCCTGGCGCCTGCCTCGAACTGCGACGAGGTCGTCGGGCACGTGCCGGACGGGCTCCGCGTCGTCTCCATCGAGACGCTGCACGACGCCCGCGAGGCGATGACCGCGATCGGCGCCGGGACGGCCGACGACCTGCCGACCTGCCGCTAGTCAGTCGAGCGTCGAGCGCACCGCGGAGACCAGGCCCGGCACCAGGTCGGGACCCTGACCCACCTGGTCGGCGCTGTCGTTCGCGCGGCTGCGGACGGCGCACCACGACGGCCCGTCGCGCAGCGCCCCCACCACCAGGCGCACGTCCTGGCGCTCGGGATGGGCCAGGAGGTACTCGAGCGCGGCGTCGGTGTCCCGCGGCATCGCCTCCTCGGCGGCCGGTGGGAGGACGACGCGCTCCACGGTGACCGCCATGCCGTCCACCGTCGACGGCCACGACAGGCCGGCGAGCAGGGTCTCCAGGTCCGGCGCCGCAGGCAGCTCCTCCTGCTCGACCGACGTCAGGTGGTCCGGGTCGGACCGCGCCGCGACCAGCACCGCCGGGTCCAGCTGAGCGGCGAGGCCGGGCTCGGTCTGCAGCATCGCCTGCGTGCGGACGAGCGCGAAGACGCGGACCGGCCCGTCCCAGCCTGCCTCGGCGACGTGCTGCTCGATCTCGCGGACGGATCCGGCCAGGGCGGCCAGTGCGGGGGTGGGTTCAGTCACGGGTTCATGGTCGCATTCCTGTGGGAACCTGTGCCTCGACCGGCACGTTCAGCGTGCGAGTGGTGTGCGTCCTGTGCGTGCCCCGCTGTCAGCTCTTGTTCCCGATCTTGTACCCGATGACGAGGACCGCCACGCCGTGACATTCGGAAGCCCGCCGCCGCCCCGGACCAGCCCGCCCCGCGCGCGCCGGCGCGGAGCACTCGCACCCACGCTGGTCGTTCTCGGCGTGCTCGTCGTCCTCGTGCTCCTCCTCGCCCAGGTGTGGACGGAGGTGCTCTGGTACCGCCAGCTCGGGTTCGGGGGAGTCATCGCCACCGAGTGGGGCACGCGCGCCGTGCTGTTCACGCTCGGGTTCCTCGTCATGGGCGGGGCCGTCTACTGGAGCCTGAACTTCGGCTACCGGTCACGTCCCGTGTACGCCCCGTCGACGCAGGAGCAGGCGAACCTCGACCAGTACCGCGAGGCCATCGAGCCGCTGCGCCGCCTGGTGATGATCGTCGGCCCCGCCGTGCTCGGCCTGTTCGCCGGTGCGGCCGCGTCCCAGCAGTGGCAGACCATCCAGCTGTGGATGCACGGGGGGACGGTCGGCAAGACCGACGCCCAGTACGGCATCGACCTGGGCTTCTACCTGTTCACGCTGCCCGGCCTGCGGTTCGTCGTCTCGTTCCTCATGGCCGTCACGGTCCTGGCCGGCATCGGCGCCGTGGCCACCCAGTACCTGTACGGCGGCCTGCGCGTGGGCGGTCCGAGCGGCGGGACCCCGCGCACGACCCGCGCCGCCCGGGTCCAGCTGACGACCATCGCGGCCGTGCTCATGCTGCTCATCGCGGCGAGCTACTGGCTGGACCGCTACTCGATCCTCATGAAGTCGGGCCAGAAGTTCGTCGGCGCCTCGTTCACGGACGTGCACGCGGTCATCCCGTCCAAGGCGATCCTCGCGGGCATCGCGATCTTCGTCGCCGTGATGTTCATCGTCACCGCGATCCGCGGCAACTGGCGCCTGCCCGCCATCGGCGTCGGCCTGATGATCGTCGCGGCCATCGCCGTCGGCGGCATCTACCCGGCAGTCGTGCAGCGGTTCCAGGTGCAGCCGAACCAGCAGGACGCCGAGGCGGAGTACATCCAGCGCAACATCGAGGCGACGCTCGACGCGTACGGGCTCGACGACGTCAAGACGACGGAGTACAACGCGGAGGTCACTGCCGAGGCCGGCGCGCTGCGCGAGGACGCCGACACCACCGCGTCGATCCGCCTGCTCGACCCGCAGATCGTCAGCCCGTCCTTCAAGCAGCTCGAGCAGATCCGCGCGTTCTACGACTTCCCCGACTCCCTGTCGGTCGACCGCTACGAGGTCAACGGCGAGAGCCGCGACACCGTGATCGCCGTGCGCGAGCTGTCGCTCGAGGGGCTCGACGAGCAGCAGCGCAACTGGACCAACGACACCACGGTCTACACCCACGGCTTCGGCGTGGTCGCCGCCTACGGCAACACGACCGCAGGCCGCGGGGCGCCCGACTTCTGGGAGGGCGGCATCCCGTCCACCGGCGACATGGGCGAGTACGAGCCGCGGATCTACTTCAGCCCGAAGGCCCCGACCTACTCCATCGTCGGCGCCCCCGACGGTGCGACGCCGTGGGAGCTGGACTACCCCTCCGACGAGGGCTCCGGCGCGCAGAACAGCACGTTCCCGACGCAGGACGTCTCTGCCGGCCCGTCGATCTCGAACCCGTTCACCAAGCTGCTCTACGCGCTGAAGTTCGGCTCCGAGCAGATCGTGTTCTCCGACCGTGTGACGAGCGACTCGCAGATCCTCTACGACCGCGACCCGCGCGACCGGGTGCAGAAGGTGGCCCCGTACCTGACGCTCGACGGCCGCGTGTACCCGGCGGTCGTCGACGGCCGGGTCAAGTGGATCGTCGACGGCTACACGACGACGGACCAGTACCCGTACGCGGCGTCGCGGTCCCTCGACGACGCGACCACGGACTCCCTGACCGAGACGTCCGAGACCGTCCAGGCGCTCCAGCCGAAGACGGTCAGCTACATCCGGAACTCGGTGAAGGCCACCGTGGACGCCTACGACGGATCGGTCACGCTGTACGCCTGGGACATCGAGGACCCCATCCTCAAGGCGTGGGACTCGGTGTTCCCGTCGACGCTCGAGCCCCTGTCGTCGATCGACGGCGCGCTCATGAGCCACCTGCGCTACCCCGAGGACCTGTTCAAGGTGCAGCGCAACCTGCTCGCCCGGTACCACGTCACCGACGCCGGGCAGTTCTTCTCCGGAAACGACTTCTGGGCCAACCCGAACGACCCCACCAGCAGCGTCGCCGTCCCGCAGCCGCCGTACTACCTCACGCTGCGGATGCCGGACCAGGACGAGGCTCGCTTCTCGCTCATGTCGTCGTTCATCCCGACGGGCAACAACGCCCGCAACGTGCTGACCGGCTACCTCGCGGTCGACGCCGAAGCGGGCAACGAGGACGGCAAGCCGTCGGACGACTACGGCACGCTCCGGCTGCTCGAGCTGCCACGTGACTCGACGGTGCCCGGACCCGGCCAGGTGAACAACAACTTCGTCGCCGACCCGGACGTGTCCAACGAGCTCAACATCCTCGGACGAGGCGACTCGCAGGTGGCCCGCGGCAACCTGCTCACCTTGCCGATGGGTGGCGGTCTGCTCTACGTGCAGCCCGTGTACGTCCAGGCGCGGACCGGCACCACCTTCCCGCTGCTGCAGCGCGTGCTCGTCGCGTTCGGCGACGACATCGGGTTCGCGGACACGCTCGACGGCGCCCTCGACCAGGTGTTCGGCGGAGACTCGGGTGCCGACGCCGGCGACGCGGGGACCGATCCCGACACGGGCACGCCCCCGACAGGCGAACCGACGGCGGAACCGACGGCTCCGCCGACCGACCCGGGGACCGGGACCGGCACGGACGAGACCGCCCGCGCCGACCTCGACCGCGCGCTTCAGCAGGCCAAGGAGGCCATCGCGGACAGCCAGTCGGCACTGGCACGCAACGACTTCGCGGCCTACGGCGAGGCGCAGCAGCGGCTCGACGACGCGGTCCGGGCTGCCCTCGACGCGGAGGCCCGACTGGGCGAGTGACGTGGTCCGGCCGGTGGTGACGCACGCCACCACCGGCCGGGCGTCCACGATTTGGTGGCCCCTGGGGCGTGGGGTAAGTTGTACTCACCGACGCGGGGTGGAGCAGCTCGGTAGCTCGCTGGGCTCATAACCCAGAGGTCGCAGGTTCAAATCCTGCCCCCGCTACAAACGAAGTTGCAGGTCAGAGGCCCTTTCGCTCAGCAGAGCGAGAGGGCCTCTCTTGTCGTCAGTCGACGACGACCTCGTCGATGAGCCCGGTGAGGGATCGCACGGTGCGAACACGCGGGCGCGCCAGGTTGTAGATCGCGACCCGTGAAATACCGCCGATGCGGTAGTCGGGTCGCGCCATCCGGCCGATTCGCCCGCAGGGCGGCGTCGCGACGATTGACGACGTCAACCTGAACCTTTCCACGGGAGTTGAGATCCATGTCAACGTTCCTCGCACAGCTCGGGCGCTTCAGTGCCCGTCACCGAGCGGTGGTGGTGATCGCATGGATCGCTGTCTTCGCCGGTCTCACAGGCATCCTCGGTGCCAACGGAATGGGCGAGTCCTCCGAGGACAGCATCCCCTCATCTCGCGCCACGCAGACGCTCGAGCGCATGTCCCAGGAGTTCCCGGGCGGCACGCCGACCGAGGGTTCGCAGAGCCTGCAGCTCGTGTTCCACCCCGACTCCGGCACGGTCACCGACCCCGCCGTCGCGGCTCAGATCCACGCCGTGTTGAACGACGCCGCGTCGCTCCCCGGTCTCGAGTCGATCAGCGACCCGCTCGACCCCCAGACCCCCTACGTCTCGGCTGACGGGAGCCTCGCAGTGTCGACGCTGTCCTTCGTGGGCCTCGACGAGGATGCGCAGGAGACCTCGTACGACGCAGCGCTCGCTCTCCAGGAGTCGGCACCGGACGACCTCGGCGTCGAGCTCGGCGGCAATCTCGTTCCGCTCGGCGCTCCCGAACAGGGTGTCGGCGAGATGCTCGGCGTGCTCGCGGCGTTCCTCGTCCTCCTGCTCACCTTCGGGTCGTTGCGCGCTGCCGGCGCCAACCTCCTGGTTGCCGCGTTCGGCGTCGGGGTCGGCATCCTCGGAGTGTTCGCGTACGGCTCGATCAACCCGATCGGCGCGAACACGATCATCCTGGCGTCGATGCTCGGCCTGGCTGTCGGCATCGACTACGGCCTCTTCATCGTCTCCCGCTTCCAGCAGGAGCTCCGCTCCGGAAGGACGGTTACCGACGCCATCGCCCGCGCCACCGGGACTGCCGGGACCGCCGTCGTGTTCGCGGGCGCCACGGTGATCGTGGCTCTGGTGGCACTCATGGTCGCCAAGATCGGGTTCATCACACAGATGGGCATCGCTGCGGCGTTCGCCGTCCTCGTCGCCGTCCTCCTGTCGCTGACGCTGCTCCCCGTCCTGCTCAAGACCATGGGTCTGAAGGCGTTGTCCAAGAAGCACCGCAAGGACCTCGCCGACGGACGGCTCTGGACCGACGAGAGCGCGAGCAAGCGCACCTTCCTGCGTCGATGGGGCGCCTTCGTCGTCAAGCGACCCCTCCTCTCTCTGGTCGGGGGAATCGCAGTGCTCGTCGTTGCCGCACTGCCGGTCCTGTCCATGAAGACCGCCTTTCACGTCCCTGGTGGCGCCGACCCCGAGTCCACCGAACGCACCGCCTACAACCTCATCGTCGACGAGTTCGGCGGCATCCAGAGCCCGATCATCGTCCTGGCCGACGGTGAGAACGTCGCCAGCAGCACCCAGTCGCTCGAGAACACGCTCGCCGCACTTCCCGGGGTCGCCTCGGTGACGACCGCCGAGCTCAACGACCGCGGCGACGTCGCCCGCTTCACGCTGATCCCAACAGGCGGTCCGATCGACGACTCCACGACGAACCTCGTCCACGAGCTCCGCGAGAACGGCGACTCGATGGGGCCGGGGGTCACTCTCGAGGTCACGGGTGAGGCCGCCATCGGCATCGATCAGACGGCCGCTCTCAACACGGCACTCATCAAGTACGTCATCGTCATCGTCCTGATCTCGATGGCTCTGCTCATCCTGATGTTCCGCTCGATCCTCATCCCGGTCATCGCCACCGCGGGTTACCTGCTGTCGCTCCTCGCCTCGTTCGGTGCGAGCACGGCCGTCTTCCAGTGGGGCTGGAACTTCCCCCTGATCCAGGCGCCTCAGGGTGACCCGATGATGAGCCTCCTGCCGATCCTCCTCGTCGGGGTGCTGTTCGGCCTCGCCATGGACTACCAGGTATTCCTCGTCTCCCGGATCAAGGAGATGCACGACCGCGGGTCGGCGCCGAAGGACGCCATCRTCGAGGGCTTCTCCCGTGCAGCCCCGGTACTCGTCGCCGCAGCGACGATCATGGCGGTCGTGTTCGCCGGGTTCGCCTCGTCGACATTCAGCATCGCCGCGTCGATCGCGTTCGGGCTGTTCGTCGGCGTTCTGGCCGACGCCTTCATCGTCCGGCTGATCCTCATGCCGGCCGCGATGTCTCTGCTCGGCCAGTCGGCATGGTGGATTCCCCGGTCGCTCGACAAGGTGCTACCCCGGGTCGACACCGAGGGACACGCACTCGACGTCGGCCTGAACGAGCGTGAGCTCGAGGCTGCGAGCGTCTGACCCCCCGGGGTCGACGTCTGGGAGCTGTCGCCACAGGCGACGGCTCCCACGCTTTCGCCTACCGACACACTGGACGCCTCGACCTCCCGCGGTTATGTCGTGGTCCGAGGCACGCACTGGTCATGCTGAACCGACGTCGACCGTGAGAGGCAGATGCTGACGTGAGAAGTGACTCGAGGGGTCTCGTCGGGGGTGCCAGGGCGCTCGCGAGGGCGGGGCGCGGAGGTCGACCCACCCCGGCGGGGTGGCTCTTGAACGCCGTCGCACTCGCCACGATGCTCACAACCGCGTGGGTCCGCACGGGTCACGCGGTGCGGCCGAGCGCCGCCCTGCTGACCCTCACGCTCGTCGCCTGGGCGCCCCTGCTGATCCGGACCTACCGACCCCTGGTCGCGCTGGTGGGGACCGTCGTCGCAGACGCGTGCATCATCGCCTTCCTCGCGGTCCCGACGTCGGTCGCTGAGCTGTCGATCGGCATGGGTGCCTACCAGCCGGCTCCGATCGCCACAGTGATTGCGGCGTACACGCTTGCCTCGCGCGTGCCCCTGCGCTTCGGGTGGATCGCCGGCGCGGCCGCCGGCGCGATCCTGTTCGCGGTCAGCTTCCTGACGAGTCCTACGGACTTCCTGCTCGCCGACCTCGTCATGTTCTACCTGGTGCTGACGGGCACGGGCATCGGTTCGATCGTGACCGCCAGGCGGGAACGGGTGCGCCGTCAGCAGGCCGAGCGTGCCGAGCTCACCGACCGTGCCGTCCTCGACGAGCGGCTGCGGATCGCGCGCGAGCTGCACGACGTTCTGGCGCACAACCTCACGCTGGTCAACGCTCAAGCCGGCGTCGCGGAGTACCTTCTGCAGACGAACCCGGGCGCGGCTGCGAGTGCGCTGCGCGACATCACCAACCACACGACTCGTGCCATCGAGGACCTCCACGCCACGATCGGACTGCTCCGGCGTGACGACGGCACGGCAGCCGAGTCCCGGGCGCCGGCACCCGGCCTCGCGCAGCTGGACGACCTCGTCGGCTCGTTCGTCTCAGCCGGGACGAGCGTCGAGGTCACCACGGACGGTGCCTCCCGAGAGCTCAGCGAGATGTCCGATCTCGCGGCGTACCGCATCGTCCAGGAGTCGCTCACCAATGCGACCAAGCACGCACCCGGCGCGACGATCCGCCTGAGCCTGCGGTGGTCGCCGACGTCGCTCGAGCTCGAGATCACGAACGCGCTTCCCTCGACGAACGGCCACTCGACGGCGCCTGGCACCCGTCACGGGCTGATCGGCATGCGAGAGCGTGCCACGGCTGCGGGCGGCACGCTGGTGACCGGCGCGATCCCCGGACCGTCGTTCCGGGTGCACGCCACGCTGCCCTACGACTCGGTCCGCGCCGGCGGTGCGGACGAGGAAGGATCGACGTCGTGACCATTCGTGTGCTGCTGGCCGACGACCAGGAGCTGCTGCGGGCGACGTTCCGGCTGCTGCTCGACTCGACCGACGACATCGAGGTGGTCGGCGAGGCATCGACCGGTCGGGAGGCGGTCGACCGCACCAGGGCGACACGCGCCGACCTCGTGCTGATGGACATCCGCATGCCTGGCCTGGACGGGATAGCCGCGACCCGTCTCATCACCAACGACGAGGCGCTGGCGGGCGTCAAGGTGCTGATCCTCACGACGTTCGAGACCGACGAGCTCGTCCTGGAGGCGATCCGAGCAGGCGCCTCAGGCTTCCTCGGCAAGGGGACCGACCCCGCATCGCTCCTCTCCGCGATCCGCACGGTCGCCGACGGTGAGCAGCTCCTGTCGCCCGCAGCGACCCGTGCGGTGATCGAGCAGATCGCGAGCGCCCCACCCTCGAGACCTCGTCCGGGGATCGACGACCTGACGGACCGCGAGCGTGAGATCACTGTCCTGGTTGCGCGCGGGCTGTCGAACACCGAGATCGCGGAACAGCTCTACATCAGCCCCGCGACGGCCAAGACGCACGTCAACCGCGCCATGATGAAGACGGCGGCACGCGACCGGGCGCAGCTCGTCGTCTTCGCCTACGAGTCGGGGTTGATGTAGCCCCGCCGGCGGCCAACGGACGGTCGGCGCGGAGTCTCGGCGTCTCACACCCCGCCGCGGTAGGTAGCGATCGCACGGTCGCGTGAGGCGAGGAACAGCTCGACGATCCCGACAACGACGCAGTACTGCCCAACCTGCATGACGAACAACGGGAGTACGCGGCCCGCAGTCGAGAACGTGATCCGCCCTACCAGCACTGGATCTAGCACTGGATCGAAGAGCGGTCGGCGTCAGGTTCGTGACGCGTCGTGATGCCGGGGCCGTACTCGAGCCTCTTCAGTCGCTCTCGGGGGGCGCCGGGGCGCCGTCGCGCTCGTCGCGTTCAGCCCAGCGCAGCAGCGGCGCCAGGTCGAAGACCGCGTCATCGATGCCGGCGTGGAGGTCGCCGAGCTCGGCGTAGCGCGCGGGGACCGTGCGCAGGGTGCAGTCGCGGGGATCGACGTCGTCGATCTCGTCCCAGCGCAGGGGCGTCGACACGGTGGCGTCCGGGGTACCGCGGACCGAGTAGGCCGAGGCGATGGTGTGGTCGCGGGCATTCTGGTTGTAGTCGACGAACACGAGCGACGGGTCCCGGTCGCGCCGCCACCACGCGGTCGTGACGTCGTCGGGTGCACGGCGCTCCACCTCCCGCGCGAAGGCGAGCGCCGCTCGTCGCACGTCCGCGAACCCGTGCTCGGGCGCGATCCGGACGTAGACGTGCAGGCCGGAGCCGCCGGAGGTCTTCGGCCAGCCGACAGCGCCCAGCTCGTCCAGGACCTCGTGCGCCACGTGCGCGACCCGCCGCACCCGGTCGAAGGGGCAGTCCGGCATCGGGTCCAGGTCGATGCGCCACTCGTCGGGGCGTTCGGTGTCGGCCCGGCGGCTGTTCCACGGGTGGAACTCGACGGTCGACATCTGCACCGCCCAGATCACGTGGGCCAGCTCGGTCACGCACAGCTCGTCAGCGGTGCGGCCGTAGCGTGGGAAGTAGACCTCCACCGTCTCCATCCACGGCGGAGCCCCGCGCGGCAACCGCTTCTGGTGCACCTTCTCCCCGGCCACACCCGTGGGGTAGCGGTGCAGCATGCAGGGCCGCTCGTACAGCGCACGCACGATGCCGTCGCCCACGGCGAGGTAGTAGTTGGCGAGGTCGAGCTTCGTCGCCCCGTTGGCGGGGAAGTAGACGCGGTCGGGGTGGGAGAGCCGCACGGTGCGGGACCCGACCTCGAGCTCGACGGCGGGGGAGCTGTCCGGGGCCATGCCTCATTCAAGCGCGCTGCGTACGTCCGCGGCCGCAGGGTGGAACCCCACAGAGGCGGACGGGCGTGCTCAGCGGTCGGCGGTCCGCGCCATCTGGTCGCTCACGACGGGGTGCCCGTGACCGAACTGTGAGCCTGAACGCGCCTCGTCGAGCACGGAATCGCTGGACACTTCCGGTGTGGTCGCCGAGCGCAGTCGCCGAGGAGGTGTGCGTGGTGTGAGCGCGATCGTCGTCGTGGTGGCCCTGGCCGGCTGCTCGAGCCCGGCACAGCCGGCAGCAGCGCCGGTGGGCGCGCCGACGCGCGACGCGACGGTCGGGCCCGTCGCGGTGGACGGGCTCCTGCGGTGGGCGGACGGCAGCCCGGTGGCGAGCGACCCGATCGACGTCGCCGCCGCGCGCCTCGCCGTGCCCGGGACCGACTACGAGGTCGTCTACACGGTCCCGTCCGGCGGTGTCGACGACGGGTACCTGATCCCGCTGCGGCTGAGGGCGGACGGGCGGGCGGTGGTAGCTCAGGTGCCGGCGGACTCGTTCGACGACGGCCCGTGGCTGACCGCGCCCACCACCATGGGCTCACTCGACGGGGCAGCGTTCACGCCCTTCGTGGCGGCACGGCCGATCGCGGGGGACCACCCGCGGCAGGCGTTCGGCGCGTCGGTGGCTGATGGGGTCGCGGCGTGGCTGGAGACGGACAGCACCCAGGTCGGCACGCCGAGGTGGCGGGTCTTCGCGGCGGGCGCGGACGGTCGCGCCACCCTGGTCGCGCGTGCGGAGGAGGTCGGCGACGGCGGTTCCGACATGGCGGGGTGGACGACCGTCTCGCTCGGGCGCGTCTACTGGGCGGCGGGAGCGTCCGGCCACATGGATGTCTTCTCCCGCGCGGCTGACGGCAGCGGGCCTCTGGTCATGGTCGCGACCGGGGTCTCCCAGCCCACCGACTCGTCGGCGGGCGTCGTCGTCGTCCGGTCGGAGTTCCACGATCCCGCCGTGCCGCCCGGCGAGGCGTCGGTCGAGCGGGTGGTCGACGGGGAGCAGCCGCAGGTGGTCGTCCGCCGGTCCGGGGCTCCTGGGTCCGCGCTCGTCCAGCTCGTCGCCGACGGAGACGTCCTGGCCTTCGTCGCGACCACGCCCGCACAGTCGGGGGGCACGCTCTACGTCGTCGACACCCGTGCGCGAACGGCGAGGACGGTCGCCCTGCACGGGTCGGGACGTGAGGCGTCCCTCGCGCTGTGCGACGGCCGGCTTCAGTGGTCCGAGGCCGACGCGCAGGGCCTCGGCACCTCTGTCCCCACGTACGTGCTCGACCTGCTGTCGGGCGACCTGGCGAGGATCGACGTCGGCCGCGCGTTCTCCGGGGCGCTGTGCGGCGGCCGGTACCTCGCCTGGAACCAGCACGATGGGGCGGCCGGCTCGTCGGCCAGCACCGTCGTGGCGCGCTGGAACCGATAGGACCTGAGCGCGCTGGCCTCATGGGGACCTTCGCCCCTACGTGACGTCACCGCGCGAGCGAGAACCTGGAGATGCGGCCAGGTCGGGCCTCGTCCCTGACCCGTCGCTGGAGGACGTCGACGCGATCGTCGAGCACGACCCGGTGTTCCGTGTGGTCCGCGGCGGCGCGAGTCGGGAGGGTGGCTGATGGTTCAGCACACGGGCGAGATCGTCGCGGGAGCCCCGGTCCGGGCGGAGCGGGCTGCCGACACGTGGGGCCCGCTCTACCGCGCCGGGGCACTCTGCGCGGGACTGGCGGTCGCCTGCTACGCCGTCGCCCTGGTCGTCGTCGCCACGACGACCGCGCCCCCGACGTCGGACGGCGCGAGCGTGCTGGCTTTCGTCGACGCGCACCGGACCGAGTACATCGTCCGGCAGCTGCTCTGGTTGGTGCCCAGCCTGTTCCTGATGGTCGTCTTCCTGGCGCTGGCGCTGGCCGTGGCGCTGCGCGTCGAGAGCAGGAGCCTCGCGGCGATCGCCGGTCTGATCGCGGTGACGTCGTGGGCGGTGTCGTTCGCGTGGCCGACCACGGGTGACGGGTCGTTGGCCATGGTGGTGCTCAGCGACAAGTTCGCTGAGGCGAGTACCGCGGTCGAGCGGGCTCCGTTCGTCGCCGGCGCGGAGGTGCTGATCGCACTGAACGACGTGCCGGCCGTCATCGGGGTGCTGCAGACCCTCGGGATCCTGCTGATCTCGCTGCTGATGCTCCGGGGGATGTTCGGGGCAGGGGTCGCCTGGCTGGGCGTGGCGACCGGCGCGCTCGGGATCGTCGCCGAGGTGCTCCGACCGCTGCTCGGCTGGGCCTATGCGATCTACGGGCTGCTGCTGTTCGTGTGGCTGGTCTGGGTCGCGGTCGCGCTCTGGCGCCACGCGGCGGAGCAGCCGTCGGAGGCGCTGGTCGCGGCCTAGGGTCGGTTCCGGACGGCTTGTGTCCGGAACCGGAGGTCGGCATGGTCGGCGACGCGAACCCCACGGCCCGGGCGCTGCTGGCGCTCGAGCTCATCCAGGCCAGCCCCGGCATCACCGCGGACCGGCTCGCCGACAGGCTCGGCGTCTCGGACCGGGCCGCGCGGCGCTACGTCGCCACGTTGCGTGACGCCGACATCCCGATCGAGTCGGTGCGCGGTCCGTACGGCGGCTACCGGATCGGTCGTGGGCTCCGGCCGCCGCCCCTCATGCTCACGGCGGCCGAGGCGTTGGCGCTGGTCATGGCGGTGCTGGACGGGCACCACGACGCCGACGACCCGGCGCAGCCCGTGGGGACCGCCCTGAGCAAGATCGTGCGGTCGCTGCCTGCCGCGGTGGCCGGTCCCGTGCAGGCGGTCCGGGAGACCACCGCGCCCGCGCCCGACCGCGGGGCCGCCCGGCCGGACCCGACGACGGCGACGGCCCTGGTGCAGGCCTGCTCCGCGCACCGGCGCGTCCGGGTGGCCTACCGCTCGGAGGGCGGCAACGCGTGGCAGACGGTGGTGGACCCGTGGGCGGTGGTCGTGCGGCACGGCCGCTGGTACCTGCTGTGCCACTCGCTGTCGTCGGACGCCCGCCGTGCGTACCGGGTGGACCGGGTCGAGGGCGTCGAGCTGCTCGACGAGACGTTCACGCCGCCCGAGGACCTCGACCCGGTGGCCGAGCTCGAGGCGCACCTGGCCGTCGGGTGGGAGTTCGACGTCGACGTGCTCCTGCAGGCACCCGCGCACCGCGCGCAGCAGTGGCTCCCGCGCGACCTGGGCAGGGTCGAGGCGGTGGACGGGTCGACGTCGAGGCTGGTGGGGTCGACGAGCAACCCGCCCTGGTACGCGGAGCGGCTCGCCGTCGTCCCGGTCGGCTTCCGGGTGGTGGGTGGACCGGAGCTGCGGGCCTGCGTCGGCGCGCTGGGCCGGCGCATGCTCGCGGCCGCGGACGAGGTCAGCCCCGTCTGATCCACGTGAGCGCCGAGCCGGAGACCGGGCGCCAGTCGTTCGGGGGGTCCTCGCCGACGCGCCCGTCGACCACCTCGCGCAGCAGGTCGGCGTGCCCGGTGTGCCGGCCGTACTCCTCGATCAGGTCGAAGAGCAGGCGGCGCAGGCTGGCATGGTTCCCGCGGTCGTCGCCGTCGTTCACGTCCTGGTCCAGCCCGCCCTCGGCGAGAGCACCGTCGAGCCGGGCTCGCGACCGGGCGACGGCGTCGTCCCAGGCCGCATAGAGCTGTTCGGGGGTGTCGTGCACGGCCGAGAGGATCTCGGTGTCGTTCTCGCTCCAGCTCGCGGGGTCCCACATCGGACCGGGGTGCTGACCCGCGAGCTTCCAGCTGAACGTGGTGTCCTCCACCGCGGCGAGGTGCTTGAGCAGCCCGCCGAGAGTGAGGGCGGAGGCGCCCACGTGCTGGGCGAGGCCCGCGCGGTCGAGCCCGTCAGCCTTCCAGCGGAACGTCGTGCGCAGCCTGTCGAGGGCCCCGACGAGGTGGTCGAGCTCGGTGCCGGCGAGGGGCGGTTCCCAGGGGATCGTCGTCGTCATGCGCCCGACCGTACGACCGGTTCCGGACGTTCTGCGTCCGGATGAGCGGCGAGACAGAACGCGTCCGACAGGTGAGACGCCTTGACAGCATGTGGACGCCGTCTCACACTCGTCGCATGCCCGTCGCCCGGCCCGTGCTCGTGACCCCGCTCCACGCGGGGTCCGTCGCCGTGCCGTCGATGCGCCGGTGTCTCTGTCGAATGTGTCACTGACGACCCAGTCGTCCCGGTCCCCGCAGCTCTGAGGAGCTCGCCGCGGGACCCCCGTGCCGCTCAGCGGCACAGCCCGTGATCGACCTCCCCGCGGTGAACCCTGCGGCGTCGGTCCGGACCATCCAGACACATCGCGAGACCATCGATGGAGCAGACCGTGCCGAACCGTACCCGTATCGACCTCCTGCCGATCCAGGAGGCCGTCGCCGTCGCCTCGCCCAGCGCGTGGCAGGACGGACTCGTCTCCCACCAGGCGCCCGGCGCCCTCACGGTCGCCCTGCTGGACGGCCGCGTGGCCGAGCTGACGACCAGCGCGACGCCCGCGATCGGGGAGCCCGTCGCGGTGCACCTGGTCGCGGAGGTCGTCGCCCTCGGGGGCGCGTGGTACTCCGCGCGTCCCGTGGTCAGCTAGGCATCGAGGCCATCGCCGAGCGGCACGCCTCGACCATCGCCGTGCAGGCGGACGCGCAGATCCGGCAGTGCTCCGACATCTCGGCGTGCATCATGCACTCGGCCGCGCAGGCCTCGCCCATGGTCATGCAGGCCGTCATCATCGACCGCATCACGCCCATGTCGTAGCCGTTCGGGCGCATCATCATCCGCATCATCGTCGTGGCGACGTCCGCGGTGTTCATGCACATGGACGCACATCGCCCCATGTTCTCGGCGCCGTCGGCGTCCGCGCACATCGTCGCCGCCATGGAGGCCGCGGAGCACGCCTCGATGCAGCCCTGCATCATCGACATGTCCATGCCCGTCGTCGCCGGCATCGGCATGGACTTCATCATGTCCGCCATCATGCTCATCGTCGTTCCGCCCTCGTCGTCGCGTGATCGCTGATCGGACGACGCTACGCCGAGCACCGGCTGCCCCGCCATGGTCTGCGGCGGAACCTCAGATCCGGAACTGCCCGACGAGGCCGCGCAGCTCTCCGCTCACCCGCGCCAGGTCCGCGCCGGCGGCCTCGCTCTCGACGACCGCGATCGAGGTCTGGGTCGCAGCGGCCGCGACGTCGACGATGGTGGAGGCGATCTCGCTCGAGCCGGCCGCCACCTCGGTCACCGAACGGCTCATCTCCTGCGTCACGGAGGTCTGCTCCTCGATCGCACTGGCGACGGTGGTCTGGTAGTCGTTGATCCGGCGCACGACGTCACCGATCTCGCCGATCCCCGCGACGGCACCCGCGGTGTCGGCCTGGATGGCCTCGATGCGTGCGGTGATGTCCCCGGTGGCCTGCGCGGTCTTGCGCGCGAGCTCCTTGACCTCGTTCGCGACGACGGCGAACCCCTTGCCCGCGTCGCCTGCGCGAGCCGCCTCGATGGTGGCGTTGAGGGCGAGCAGGTTGGTCTGCTCGGCGACGGACGTGATGACCTTGACCACCTCGCCGACCTCGAGGCTCGAGGCCCCGAGGCGCGCGACCAGGAGGGTCGTGGCCTCGGTGACCTCGACGGCATGCAGGGTGACCCGGGAGGCCTCGCCCGTGCTGTGGGCGATCTCCCGGATGGACGAGCCCATCTGCTCGGCGCCGGTGGACACGGACTGCACCTCGCGGGAGACCTCCTCCGCCGCCGCCGCGACCACCTCCGCCTGGCTCGAGGAGCTCAGGGCGTTCCGCTCGATCCGCGCGTTGGCGCCGGTCAGCTCGGTCGAGACGACACCGAGCTCGTCCGCGCTCGCGGCGACGCGGCGCACGACACCGTGCAAGTCGTCCATGAAGGCGTTGAACGCGGTCGCGAGGGCACCGATCTCGTCGTCGTGCTCGATCCTGACGCGCGCGGTCAGATCGCCGTCGACCTCCTCGATCTGGCTGCGCAGCCGCCCGATCGGCGCGAGCACGCCGCGAGAGAACATCACCCAGAGGGCTCCCAGCAGGAGCATCGTCACCGCCAGCACCGACCCGGCGACGAGCTGCAGGGTCTTCTGATGGGACTGCACCGCGGCGAGCTGCACGCTCGTCGTCGCGTCCACCTCGGCCTGGACCGCGTCGAGGTCGGCACCGATGGCGTCGCTGACCTCGACGTTGCGGGTCGTCACCGAGGCGGCCGCCGCCGTGAAGTCGCCTGTCACCACCTGGTCGTGACCCTCGGCGAAGAAGGCGTCGTAGCCGTCGATCGAGGCGCGCAGCTCGGCGAACACCGGGGCGAGGTCGGTCCCTGCCGCCAGCGCGTCCGCTGTGTCGAGCTCGGCCTCGAGCGCAGTGGACCAGTCCACCGCCTGGTCGTACGTCGTGCTCCACAGCTCAGAGCCCTGGTCGCCGCCCGTGGCCGCGACCAGCACGTACATGTTGTTGGCGCCGTCGTAGGCGAAGAAGTCGCTGCGCATGTGGGACACGGCGGTCTGCATCGCACTGGTGTCCGCGCGGAAGTCGGTCACGGTGGCGGCGGAGCTCGTCGCCTGCTGCAGCACGAACCCGTCCACCCCCGCCAGGACGATCGTCAACGCACCTAGCGCCGCAGCGCTCTTCCGGCCGAGGCTGGAGCTCACGTGGGACGGCTTTCTGGTCTGCGGCTGATTCCCGACTGGCGCAGGGCTCGCCACGGTATGAGTCCCACCCGCCGCGCGAGCATGGGGTCATCTGCCCGCCTCATCGGCACCCGACACCTGTGGTTGAGAGGTCGGATGGCGGGAGATGTGACGCCCCGGTTCGACGGCCGCTCGCGCGACGGTTCCGGCGGAGCGGCGAGACTCAGCCGGGAGGTGCGGGCAGGCTCGGCGACCTCCGCGTGCGGCCGGGAGAGACGCCGACCTCGCGCTTGTACGCGCGGCTGAACGATGCCTCCGAGTCGTACCCGAGCTCGGAGGCCACCTCGCGCACCGTGGCGCGGCCGTAGCCGAGCCGGTCGGCGGCGACGTGCATGCGCACCCGGGTGACGTACTGCATCGCGGGCTCTCCGACGACCTCCGTGAAGCGCGCGGAGAACGCGGACCGGGACATCGCGGCCTCGTGGGCCATCGTCGCGACGGTCCACGGCCGGCCAGGCGCGCGGTGCACGGCGGCGATCGCTGTGCCGAGCTGCGGATCGCGCAGGGCACCGAGCCAGCCGGTGGTGACCTGCTGCGCGTCCAGCCAGGCGCGGATCGACTGGATCACGAGGATGTCGGCCAGGCGGGTGGTGACGGCCTCGCCGCCCGGCCGGGCGTGGGTCAGCTCGTCGGTGGTGAGGGCGAGCGTGGCCGCCATCCACGCCCCGCCCTGCCGACCGTCGACGTGCACGACCGAGGGCAGCAGGTCCAGCAGGAGCCTGGAGGATGCCCCGTCGACCGAGAGCACTCCGCAGATCAGCTCTACCCGGGGTCCGGAGCCCCGGTGGCGCAGGACGGAGTAGTTCGGGCTGAGGAACTCCTGCGGCAGCTCGTCGACCCGGCCCAGCGACGGTACCCCCGGCGCGCTGCGCAGCAGGTGGCCGCGTCCGTGGGGAACGAGCGCGAGGTCGCCCGGGACCAGCCGTACGGGCGGCGCACCCTCGACCTCGACCCACGCCTCGCCGACCGTCACCACGTGGAAGCTCACGCAGTCGCCGAACGCGGGCATGTCGACCGCCCAGGGGCCGTCCGCCTCGGTCTTGCTGTAGAAGACGCCCGTGACGCGCAGGTGGCGCAGGGCCTCGCCCACGGGGTCGACGGGGGTCCAGGGCAGATCGACGACGAGCTGCGACATGATCCCTCCCTGGATGATCTGCGATGAAATGGCGACGGCTCATCATAGACCGTCCAGCGGAGGGCTGGTGGGGTGGAAGCACGGAATCCCCACCACACCGAAGGAGACAGATCATGAAGGTTCTCGTCGTCGGGGCGACGGGCGGCTCCGGCCGCGCCGCAGTCACCGAGCTGGTCGCACGCGGGCACGACGTCACCGCGCTGTCGCGCCACGCGTCGTCGCTGCCCGGGGTCCGGGGGATCGACGGAGACGCCACCGACGCCGCGCTCGTGGACCGGCTGGTCCAGGGGCAGGACGCCGTGGTCGTCACGCTCGGCATCAGCGAGAGCGCGGCCCGGGTCCGCCTGCGCGGTCCGTCGGGCACTCCGCTCGACATCCGGTCGCGGGGCACGCGGACCGTGCTGGACGCGATGCGCCGCCACGGGGTGCGTCGCGTGGTGGTGCAGACGTCCTACGGCACCGGGCCCTCGAGCGCCGGCCTCCCGCTGGTCAACCGCGTGATCTTCGCGCTGTTGCTGCGCCCGCAGATCGCGGACACCGAGCGCCAGGGCACTGAGCTGCGCGCGAGCGGACTCGACTGGGTGGAGGTCCAGCCCGTCACCCTCACCGACGAGCCGTGGGCCGGTCCGCCCGTGACCTCGACCGGCGGGGAGATCGAGGTGACGCGGGTCTCGCGTGCGCAGGTCGGGTGGGTCCTCGCGGAGGCCGTCGACGACGCGAGCCTGGTGCGTCAGACGGTCGCCGTATCAGCCGGCGCACGCGTGCCGGACGCCGTCAACGCGTGAACGACCACACCTGCCCGGCACGCAGGTCGACGCGCTCCTGCGCGGCGCCGTGGCGGACCAGGACCGTGACGTCCTGGTCCGCCACCAGCCGCGCGGACGCGAGCGTGTGGTCGCTCCACGCCAGGTCGACCGTCAGCGCGCCGCGCGCGCAGGCCGCGCACCGACCCGGACGGTCAGGCGTGCGGGAGCGTCGGCAGCAGGTGGACCTCGCGCACCCGTCCGTCACCGCGTGCGACTGGAGCAGGAGCTCGGCGACGCCGGCCGTGAAGCCGAAGTTGCCGTCGATCTGGAACGGCGGGTGCGCGCAGAACAGGTTCGGGTAGACGCCCCGCCGTGGTGCGCCGGGCCGGGCCACGGGGCTGCGGGTGGCGGGCCACGACCTGGAGGTCGAGGTCGACGGCGACGGCCACGTGCACTCCGCGCGCGCGGACGCCCCCGTGCGTGTCGTCCACCCGGTCCAGCCGGGGCCGGGGACGGCACCAGACGTGGAGGAGTGAGCCGCACGAGCGAGTCTGGTCGGCTACGCCCCGTCGTCGACCGGTTCCAGCCACAGCGCGCGTCGCGGGCAGGCGCGCACCGCGCGTCGGGCCGTCCGCAGGTCCGCATCGGCGACTACCGGGCCCAGCACCGGAAACCCCCACCGGTCGAGCAAGACCGCCGCGGTGATCTGGGCGCACACGCCGATGCCCTCGCACGCGACGGGGTCCACGCGCAGCCGGGACTCGGCCTCGACGCGCCTCATCGGTGCCCCGCAGGGACCGGGAAGGCGGGTGCGTGCGACAGCGGGCAGACCCGGCCGTGCAGGTGCGCCTCGATCTCGTCGCGGAACGTGGCCAGGGCCGAGGCCACTAGCCGGGTCGCGCCGTCCGGGTGGTGGCACGCGCCGCGTCCCTCGATGGTCTCCGCGTCCGCGAGCAGCCGGTCGAGCGGTCCCCGCGAGGACGATCCCGCCGCCAGCGCAGCAAGGTGCTCGGCGAGCGCGGGCAGGCCGAACGTGCACGGCCCGCACTGCCGGGCGCTCATGGCGGCGAGGTACGCGACGACCGACGCGGTCTCGGCGACCCCGCAGGTCCCCGCCGGCAGCGGAGCGAGGACCCCGGCGCCGAGGCTGAGGCCGTCGGCGCGCAGGACGCGCTCGTCCGGCCTGTGGTGCTGCAGACGCTCCCACGACACCCACTGACCGCCGAAGCCGCCGAGCAGCACACCGCGCGGCGGGACGTCGCCGGGCCGAGCCAGCGCCGCGAGCACGTCGGACACGCACGTCGACCGTTCCACCTCGACGACGTGGCGACCGTCGGGCAGAAGCACCGTGAGCAGGGTCGTGGCCGTGGGGGCGTGGCCGCGCGCCAGCAGGGCGACGCGGGCCAGGGTCTCGACGTTCTGCACGAGTGTCCGTGGGGCGCCCGGGGGCGCGGGCCGTCGCATCGTCGGCAGCGCGGGGCCGCCGGACAGCGCGCGGGCGATCGCGCCGGCCTGGCCGGCCAGGTAGTGGATCGGGCCGCGCACCAGCTCGACCGCCGGCTCGGACCCGTGCGCGCGGCTTCGCTCCGCTAGCGCACGGGCCAGCGCGAGGTGTGCGCCGTCGTCGTCGCCGTGCAGCCAGACGACGGCCCGCTCGGCGCCGAGGGTCTCCGCCGCGAGCAGGAGCCCGTCGAGGACGAGGTGCGGACGCTGCCGCAGAAGGGTGCCGTCCTTGGCGCTGACGGGTTCGCTCTCGGCGCCGTTCGCGACGACGGTGAGCGACCCCTGCTCCCGTAGCGCGCGCCGCCAGCGCAGGGCGGTCGAGACGTGCGCGCCGCCGTGGCCGTGCAGGTCGCCGCGCTCGACGTCCTCGAGCACGGTGCTCGAGCCGGGCGGGCGCGGACCGAGACGCGCCTCGTGCTCCGCCACGCTCTCGACCGGACCGGGCCGCAGCGAGTCGGCGGGACCCGTGCGGGGCAGGGCCATGGGCGCCAGGAGCAAGCACGACCGCGTTGTCCTCGTCGCGCCGGTGCGGACCGGTGCCGTCGTCGCGATCGTCATCGCGCGGCTCTCCGTCGGTCGACCAGGAGCTCGTCCGTCAGCTCGGCCAGCCGGTCCGCCGGGGTGCGCGCGGCGTAGCGGGTGAGGGCGAGCCCGAGGACCGCGCACCCCGACGCCAGGTAGAAGCCGCGCAGCGCAGGCAGATCCGAGCCCGCCAGCACGCTGTGCGCCCAGACGAGGACCAGCGAACCGATCGCCACCTTGTGGATCGGCCACCAGGCCCTCGGGGCGATCCGCCCGGCGAAGCGGGCCGTCAGCCCGGTGAGCAGGCCCGCCCAGACCGCGAGCACGCCGAGCGTGACGGCGACCGGCCGATACGTCGACGCCATCGGCAGGACCGCGCCACGCCAACCGACCTGCGCCCACGGGTCGGTGGCGAGCACCACGACGTGCAGGACGGTGAACGCGAGGGTGAACGTCGCCAGCCCGGCATGCAGGCGCAGCCGCACGGCCGGCGACGGTGCGCGGAGGTGCCGCGCCCAGGGGTGGGCCAGCACCAGGCCCGTGCAGACGAGGGCGACGAGCAGCACGTACGACGTGAGCCCGCTCGCGCGGCCGAGCAGCCAGGCGACCATCTCGCCGCCGAGGGCGTCCCGCACCAGCCTGACGACGGCGGCCACCGACGCGACGGCGGAGATCGCCAGGACGGCCATGCCTGCGCGTGCCGCGGGGTCCCGCACGCCGTCAGCCACGGTCACGCCGCCAGACCACGAGGGGGTCCATCGCGGGCGACGTGCCGACGATGCCGTCGGTGGTGACCCACGCGGCCGCGAGACCGCGGTCCTGCGCCGCGGTACCGATGGCGCCCGCGCCCGCGAGGAACAGCGTCTTCGACCACACCTCGGCCCAGGCCGCGTCGGGGCCCACGACCGTGACGGAGGCGAGCCCAGCACCGCCGGGGCGACCCGAGCGCGGGTCGACGAGATGGTGCACCGGGGTACCGGCCGAGGTCCAGCGGCGCAGGCGCGTGGATGACGTCGCGCAGCCTGCGTCGCGCACGGCGAGCACGAGGACCGGGGAGGTCCCACCCAGGGGATCCTCGACGCCGACCCGCCAGCCGTTCCCCGCGGGTCCGGCTCCGCCGAGGTACTCGTCGCCGCCGGCGTCGACCAGCCAGGACGCACCCGACCCGGCGAGCTCCGCGGCCGCCCACCGGACGGCGAGGCCCTTCCCGATGCCGCCGAGGTCGATCGGTCGCCCGCCGAGGCGCAGCGCCGGGCGCGCCCCGGGTCGCGTCATGGGCCGCCAGCGTTCCACGAGAGACATCGCGGGCGCGCTCGCAGCGGTCGTCACGTCGCCCTCGGCGAACGGCAGGGACCGGTCGTACCCCCACGCGAGCAGAGAGTCGAGGACCCGCGGGTCGAAGAGGCCGTCGGTCTCGCGGTGTGCGCGCTCGGCCTCGAGCACCGCGTCGGCGAGCATGCCGGGCACCGCGTGCCAGGCGTCGGGCGCAGCATTCGCCCGCGACAGGGCGCTCGTCGGGTCGAACCGGCTGCAGTGCCGCGCCACCTCGAGGACGACGAGCTCGGCCCGCTCGAGGCAGGTGGCTGCGTGCGGGTGCGGGTCGACGACGCGCAGCTCCACCGGGCTCGCCATGGCACGGAAGGAGCGGCTCAGCATCGCCGCACCCGGCGTGGTCGTCGGGCCGTTCATCCGGATGCCTTGGTCATGGTGTCGACCGGCGGCGGGGGCACCGGAGCGGCGGCGGCCGGCGCCGGCGGTGCGGATGCCGGTGGGGACGTCGGGGTGCCCTCGGACCCGGCCCGCGGTGCCGCCGCCCCGGCGGACCGCTGGTCGAGGATGGCCCGGACCGCCGCGACACGCGCCTGCGCAGTGGCCACCTGGGCCGCGAGCTGGTCGATCCGTGAGTCGACGGGCACCGCGGTGGCCGGCGCGGGTGCAGACGGGTCGTTGGCGTCGGCCCACATCACGCCCGCGCCGAACAGCCCGGCCGTGAGCGGGACGAGGACCAAGGTGACGAGGGCGCGCCCACGGTCAGTCATCGGAGCCGTGGTCGTCCGAGCCGTGGTCATCGGAGCCGTCGTCGTCCGAGTCGGAGTCGTCCGAGTCGGAGTCGTCGGAGCCGCGGTGCGCGCGCTCGGAGGCCGAGTCGTCGGTGGCCCAGTCGTCGTCCCCGGGGGAGTCGTCCACCCCGGTCACCCGGTCGTCGGTGGCGTCGTGGCTCGGCGGGTCGTCGCTGCGGGGCGACGCCGAGGGGGCGGACCCGTTCGTCGGCACAGCGGTCGGGGTGCTCGAAGCGGCCGCGGCGAGGCTGTCGATCTCGCTGTTCAGCGCGGCGAGCGAGTGCTCGAGCTCCGCCGTCCGGGGGTCTGTCGTGGTGGTGGTGGTGATCTCAGGCGTGGGGTCCGCGGACGGTGACGTGGCGGCAGCGACCGCCGCCGTGCCCAACCCGATCAGGACGACTGCCGACGCACTCGCTACGGCGGTGCGGCTCTTCCAGGTCATCGTCGTGCTCCTCACTCGTCGGCACCCCGGTGGTGCCCTGAGTCACCACCGTGGCGGTGGCCGGGTGAGGGCGGCGGCAACCCTGGGCTAAGAGTCGGCTAAGGCGACCGGGAGCTCGAGAGCGACCGACGCGCCACCGCTGTCCGGGTGAGCCGGGTCGGCCGCGGGCGTGATGACGAGGCGGCCTCCGCCGCGCTCGGCGGTGCGTCGCGCCACGTCGAGCCCCAGCCCGGTGGACCCGGTGCCGCTGCGCCCGCGCTGGGCGAGGTCGTCTGTCGGCAGGCCGGGCCCGTCGTCGCCGATCTCGACGCGCACGAGGCCATGGGCGACCGTGACCGCGAGAGTGAACGCGGTGCCCGCAGTGGTGTGCCGGAAGACGTTGTCGACCAGCACGTCGAGCGCCGCGCCGAGCTCATCGGCCGCGACGGCGACCGGCGCAGGCCCGCCGGGCACACGCACGCGCATCTCCCGTCCCTGGTCGACAGCCAGCACCTGCCAGAAGCGGGCTCGGTCCTGGACCACCTCACCGGCGTCCGACCTGCCAGGGGTCGCCGCTCCTCGGCGACGCGTCGTGGCGATGACCTGGTCGACCGCGTCCACGAGGTCGTCGACGTGCGAGGCCATGCGCTCGCGCTCCTCGGGGTCGCCCAGCAGGTCGACGTCGAGGCGCAGCGCGGTGATCGGCGTGCGCAGCCGGTGCGACAGGTCGGCCACCGCCTCGCGCTCGTCCGCCAACAGCCCGGCAACCCGGTCGCCGAGTCCGTTGAGCACGGTGCCGACGGACGCGACCTCGGGCGGACCGGACGGGGTGACGCGCGCGTCGAGGTCCCCGGCGCCGAGCCGGTCGGCCACGCTCGCGAGGTCCCGCACCGACCGCGAGAGGCGAGCCGCCACGCGATCACCCGCGACGGCCGCGCCCGCCAGCAGGGCCGCACCGACGGCCGCCAGGACCGCCCACGACCGCGACACGCCGTCGGTCAGCACCGCGTCGGGGACGAACGTGCGCACCACCGAGACGCCCTCCGTCCCGCCCACCGGGAGGAGCACCTCCACCCCACCGTCCGTGCGGGCGGTGAGTGCGCGCCCGCGGCCGGCGAGCTCGACCGCGGGCGAGGGGTCCGCCGGGGCGCCGACCGTCGTGCCGTCGGGGAGGAAGACGGTGGTCCGACGGTCGCCGTCGTTGACGCCGAGCACGGCTGCCGTCAGCCGGGCGTCGTCCTGACCGGCCCCACCGGCGAACACCGCGACTCCCTGAGTGTCCTGGCGCGCGGCCGCGAGGGCCCGGTCGGCGGCCAGCGAGCGCGACAGCAGACCGAGCGGCACGAGGAAGGCGATGAGGACGACCGAGGCCATCGCCACGCCGTACCGGACGAGCAGGCCCCTCACGGCGGGGGGACCAGCTTCACGCCGACGCCCCGGACCCGGTGGAGCAGGCGCGGCTCGTCGGCGCTCTCCCCGAGCTTGCGGCGCAGCCAGTGCAGGTGGACGTCGACGGTCTTGTCCGACCCGCCGTACGGCTGGTTCCACACCTTCGACAGCAGCTCGCGCTTGCCCACCACCTCGCCGGGGCGCTCCGCGAGGTAGCTGAGCAGGTCGAACTCCTTGGGGGACAGCTCGAGCGGGATGCCGTCCAGCTCGGCGGTCCTGGCGCGCGCGTCGACGACCAGCGGCCCGACGACCAGCGGGCCGGGCGGACGGGCGGTGTCCGAGCGGCGCAGCACCGCACGGATGCGCGCCTCGAGCTGGTCGGCGGCGAAGGGCTTGACCAGGTAGTCGTCGGCACCCGCGTCGAGCAGGGCGACGATGCCCGCCCCGTCGTCGCGCGCGCTGATGACGATCACGGGGACGGCGCTGACCGCACGGATCATCGCGAGCAGCGACGCGCCGTCCAGATCGGGCAGGCCGAGGTCGAGGAGCACCACGTCGGGCGGGTGCGCGACGAGGCTCTGCAGACCGTCGAGTGCCGTCGGCGCGGTCATCGTGGAGTGCTCGCGAGCCGACAGGGCGCGCACGAGAGCAGTCCGGATGGTCGCGTCGTCCTCGATGATGAGCACGTCGGCCACACCCCGGACGGTAGGCCATCGACGGCGGCGATGACCGTCACACAGCCCGACGCGCGCAGCCTTGTCGTAGCCTTAACCCCGCCTTTCCCGGCCGGCCGGGCACGATGGGGCCATGCGGACCGCGACACCGACGGGACGCCCGCGCCGGGTCACCCGCGTGGGCGTCGTCGCCGTGCTCACGTGGGTGCTCGCGGTCGTCGTCGGGAGCGCCATCACGTGGCGCGCCCTCGCCGTCGTCGACTCCGGGGAGCGCACGGGTGTGCTGAGCCAGTCCGAGGTCGACGCGGCACTGGTGCAGGCTCGCGCCCCGAGGACGCCTGCGCCGTCCGGGACGCCGACGCCGGCCGGGACACCGACGGCCGAGCCGACACCCACGACCGCTCCCGCGCCCACGACGGCCGAGGTGGCCCGCACCTGGACCGTGCCCGGGGGGATCGTCGCGGTCTCCTGCCGCGGTGAGGTGATCACGCTGCTGTACGCCACCCCGTCGGACGGATGGACCGTCGAGGTCGGCGGGGCAGGCCCGGAGCGCGTCGAGGTGGAGCTCCACCGGGACGATGCCGAGACCAAGCTGAGCGGGACGTGCGTGGCCGGTACACCCGAGCCCCGGATCGACTCCGACGACGACGGGACCCAGAGCGGTTCGGACGACGGGTCGGCCCACGACTGAGCGGTCGCCGACCTAGATCCCGCTGATCCCGACCAGCTGCCCGATCCCGTAGGTCACGGCCATGGCCAGCGCGCCGCCCACCACGAGCCGCAGGACGGCCCGCCGTTGCCCGGACCCGCCGAGCGTCGCGCTGATCCGCCCGGTGAGCGCGAGTGCGACGAGCACGGCGACGAACGTCACCGCGACGCGGACGGACGCGGGCGCGAGCGCCACCGCGGCGATAGGGAGGATCGCGCCGGCGGTGAAGGCGATGCCGGACGAGACCGCGGCGTGCACCGGGTTGGTGAGGGCGTCGGGGTCCAGGCCGAGCTCGGCGTCGAGGTGCGCGGCGACGGCGTCGTGCGCGGTGAGCTCGAGAGCGACGACCCGCGCGGTCTCGGGCGAGATGCCCTTGGAGCGGTAGATCGCGGTGAGCTCGGCGAGCTCGCCCTCAGGATCGTCGCGGAGCTCGGTGCGCTCCTGTGCGATGAGCGCCCGCTCGGCGTCGCGCTGGCTGCTGACCGACACGTACTCGCCGAGCGCCATGGACACCGCGCCCGCGACCAGCCCCGCGATGCCCGCGGTGAGGATGGGCCCGATCGCGGAGGTCGCGCCGGCGACACCGAGCACCAGGCCGGCGGTCGAGATGATCCCGTCGTTGGCGCCGAGCACCCCGGCCCGCAGCCAGTTCAGCCGCGACGCGTTGCGGCCCTGCCCGCCATCGACCACCAGCTCGTCCGATGCGTGTCCGGCCTGCCCCGACGGATCGGCTCTCCGTGCCCTACGCACGTCCCCTCGACCCTGCGAGCCATCGGGCTGCCGCGGCCGACTCGCCCAGCCCCACGGCGAAGAACACCCACTGCACCGGCGACCCCCAGCCGATGAGCGGCAGCTGGGCGAGCACCCACCCGGTCAGGACGACGCCCGCGGCGAGGCTCACCTCGGGCGCGCGTGGGTGTCGGCGCAGCCCGAGCGTCAGGGCGACCGCCTGCGGCAGCCCGACGCACAGTCCGAGGGCGAGCGCGGGGACTGCGGGGCCGTCGACGAAGTCCAGCTGGTCCACGAGCGGCTCGAACTGACCGGAGAGGAAGCCCTGGACGCCGGCGATCGCGCCGGCGGCCGTGAGACCGGCGAGCGCGAGCGACCAGCGCCGGGCGCGCGGTGCCGCATCCCGCGTGAGGAGGTGCGTCTCCGTCATCGCACCAGGTGGATCTCGTGCACCTCGAGGTCCTCGAGATCGTCGGACGTGGCCTGCAGCAGCCGGTCGGCCAGCTGGCGCAGGGCGCGCGCGGCGGCGAGCTCGGTGCCGACCTCCGGCACGTCGAGGTCGTAGGAGCTGAACTGCGCGCGGCCCCAGCCGTCGAGGGTCGCGCCCGTCGACGTGGTGAGGACGGCGTGTGCCCCGGTGACCACTCCGTGGGTCGTGTCGTCGTCGGCGAAGAGGTAGATCGCCACGTTCCAGGTCTCGTTCACGACTGGGCTCCTTCGCCGTCGGTGCTGCGCCCCGTTGGTGGCGGTCTGCCCCACATCGGCAGCTGCTTCGAGCGTGCGCTGCCGCGGAGCCGACGGACCAGGGCACAAGGTCCCACGCATTCGCCCCGATTCGCCCGGTCCCGGGGTGCGGGTGCGACCCACCGCGCCTAAGGTCTGGCCACATGCTGGAACACGTCGATGGGTCGCGCCCGGACCCGGTGGACGATGCGCCGGAGCCCGAGGTGCTGGGCGACCGGTACCGGCTGGACGCGGTCCTGGGCCGGGGCGGCATGGCGACCGTGCACCGAGCGCGTGACCTCCTGCTGGACCGTGACGTCGCCGTCAAGGTGTTCCCGCCGGTCCACGAGGACACCGACGACCTGCTGCGCAACCGTGCCGAGATCCGCGTGCTGGCCACGCTCAGCCATCCCGGCCTGGTCACGCTGCACGACGCCGGCACCGTGCACCACGACGACGGGTCGCAGCAGGTGTTCCTCGTGATGGAGCTGGTGGACGGGCCGACGCTCGCCGAACGGCTGCGGGAGGGCGTGCTCGGCGTCGAGGAGACTGCGGAGGTCGGCCAGGAGGTCGCCTCGGCGCTCGCGTTCGTGCACGAGCGCGAGATCGTCCACCGGGACATCAAGCCGGCCAACATCCTGCTGACCCTGGGGAGCGGCGGGACGACCGCGAAGCTCGCCGACTTCGGGATCGCGCGGCTCGAGGGTGCGACCCGGCTGACGATGACCGGGATGACGCTGGGCACGGTGAGCTACCTGAGCCCGGAGCAGGCGACCGGCAGCGCTCTGGGGCCACCGAGCGACGTGTACGGGCTCGGTCTGGTCCTCATCGAGTGCGTGACCGGACGTCCCGCGTTCTCCGGGACGGCGGCCGAGGTGGCGGCCGCCCGGCTCACCACCGCCCCGGCGATCCCTGACCAGCTCGACGCTCGGCTCGCGGGCGTGCTGGCGCGGATGACGCGCATGGCACCGGAGGAGCGTCCCACCGCCCGGGAGGTGGCCGACGACCTCGCGGCGATCGCGGCCTCTCCGTCCGACGAGACTCTCGTCCTCCCGTCGGTACCGGGCCCGGGCGACGACCCGCTTCCGCCGACGCGGGCAGTCCCTGTCGCAGGCCAGCCCCCGACCCGCCGGTGGGCGCGCGTCCGGTCCGGCCGGGCCGCCCTCGTCGGGGGAGCCGCCGTGCTCCTCGTGGGCGGCGCGCTGCTCGTCGGGCAGCTCGTGTCGGGTGACGGCACGCCGCACGAGCCTCCCGCCTACCCGTCGGTCGAGGGCACGCTCGGCGAGTCCCTGACGCAGCTCCAAGAGAGCGTGGAGCCGTGAGGCGCCGCGCCGGGTGGGCTGCGCTCGTCGTCGCGACGGTCCTGCTGTGCGGATCGTGCGCCGGCACCCCTGAGCTGACGGACGACCGCGCGCAGACGCTCCAGCAGTCGGTGCTCGCCGTCTCGCAGGCGGCCGCGGAGGCGCGTTGGGCCGACGCCCAGGCGCTGCTGGCCGAGACGCGGACCGCACTGGACGCCGGAGCTGATGCGGGCGACGTGTCGACGCAGCGGTACCGCGAGATCGATGCGGCCCTGGATCAGGTGGCCACCGACCTGGCCGCGCAGAAGGCGGCAGCCGACCAGGCCGCCGCCGAGCAGGCGGCAGCGGAGCAGGCCGCGGCTGAGCAGGCTGCTGCCGAGAAGGCGGCCGAGCAACCGGCCGCCCCTGCGCCCCCCACCCCGAAGGGGAAGCCCAAGGACCCGGGCAAGGGGGAGGGCAACAAGTAGGGCATCTCAGGGTGGGGATCGGGGCGATCACCGATGCGGTCGGCACGCCCGTGGCGGCATGCTGGGGGAGTCCGGTCGCACTGGCCGGCGCGAGAGGAGCAGCACCATGGGCAGCATCCACGACGGCATGGCTCGACAGGGCCTCGTCCGGCCGGTCGACGGCCGTGTGCTGGGCGGTGTGTGCGCCGGCCTGGGCCGACGCTTCGGCATCGCCCCGTTCCACGCGCGGCTGCTGTTCGTGCTCATCCTGTTCGTCGTCCCGGGCAGCCAGCTCCTGGTCTATCCGCTGCTGTGGATCCTGATGCCCGCCGAGCGCTGGGCGCCCGCGGCACCCGCTGCGCCCGGCACGGCCGGCTGACGGAGGGCGAGCCGGTCAGACGGTGCCCGACGGCGTGAGGTGTCGCGGCCGGCGCGGTGTGGGGACGTCGCCGAGGCTGGGTGCGGGGAGCGCCTTGGTCAGCTCGTCGACGACGGCGCGCCAGCACCGCTCGGCCGCCCGCAGCTGCGAGGCCACGAGCTCGGGCGCCACGTGCCCCACGGAGCCGACGCCGTTCGCCGCGTCGAGCGCGTCGAGACCGCGGTCGATGGCCTGCACCGACGTGCGGTAGTTCGTCGTGTCCCGGGCCGTGGGCAAGGTGAGCACCTCGAGCGCGGCCGCCGCGTCGTCGAACATCGAGCGGACGAGCGCGACGGCGTGCGGCCGGTCGCCCATGGACAGGCGTTCCGCGGAGTCGGCGACGGCCGAGACGATCGTCGAGCGCGCCAGCCGGTCGATCGTGGCGGTCAGGGTGCCGGGCACGACTTGGATCTGCAGCAGCAGGACGACGGTCCGGCTCAGCAGCGTCTCGGAGCGCAGTCGCTGGATCCGGCGACGCTCCGCCGCCCGGCGGGCCTCGTCCTCGGCGCGCAGCTCGTCGGCCAGGGCCTCGCGCTCGCGCCGCTCGACCTCCTGCCGCGCCTCGGTCGACCGGCGTGACACCACCTCCGTGGCCACGCGCACGTGGTGCTCGGACTCGGCCTGGGCACGCTGCACGAGCTCGACCGCGCACGCGTTCGCCGGGCTCGCGTAGCCGGTGTCGGTGTACCCGAACAGGGCCATGCGGCGCTCTTCGGCCCACAGCACGGCGGTCTTGGTGAAGCCGGAGCGGGAGTAGAAGACGGCGACGAACGAGCCGGCCGCGGCGCGGAGGTCCTCCAGGTCGATGCGACCGACGGGGCTGCGGCGGTGCTCGACGCGGGCGGCGAAGTCGATGCCCACGAGGTCCAGCTCGACGGCGGAGCCGGGTCCCGTCACCCGGACGTCGGTCCGCGCGAGGACGGTCCGGGCGTGACGCTCCGCGAACCGCTCGGCGTCGCGCCACTGCGGGTCCTTGCCCGTTGCGCTCACGTCCGCCTCCTCAGCCGCCCCCCGTGATCAGACGTGCCTCGACGGTAATGAGCCGCCCGCACGCCAGACTCGCCCGTCCGGGTGACCCGGTGGCGCAAACCCCGGCAGGCGGGACGAACCTCCGGGTGAACTGCGTCACGTGCGCGCCGCGCTCCAGCCCGTCCAGCGCGTCACGCGGGCGCGGATCAGCGGACCGCCCGGCGGGACCTCCCGATAGGCGGGGTAGCGCTCCTGGAGCGCGGCGAGCTCTGCCCGCGTCGGAGCCCCGTCCGCCACCACCGCGGTCGCGTCCGCGCGCACCCACCAGAGGTCCGACCAGTCGGCCGACCAGTGGTCGACCAGGAACGCGACCGACGGGTTCTCCCGGATGTTGCGCAACCGGCGCAGGTCGACGGTGCGCTTCGGCTTGTGGTCCACCGTCACGACGACGACGTCGTCGAGCACCGCGAACGTCACCGGCACCGGGTGCGGGCGCTGGTCCGCCCCCGTGGTCGCCAGCACCGCGCGCTCGGCCGCGACGAACCGCCTCCGGCACTCCTCGGGCTCCACGCGGTCCAGTCTGGCGCCACGGTGGCAGTCTGTGGGCATGACGGCACGGTGGCCGGACCTCGCCCCGGCGCTCGAGCGCGCGACGCACCACGCCCGCGAGTGGCTGACGTCCCTGGCTGAGCGTCCCGTGCGACCGCGCGCCGACGCCGACGCCCTCGCGGCCGTGCTCGGCGGCCCCCTGCCGGACGGCCCGACCGCCCCGGAGACGGTCGTCGACGAGCTCGCCGCCGGCGTCGAGCCCGGTCTCATGGGGATGCCCTCGGGCCGGTTCTTCGGCTGGGTCATCGGCGGCACGCTCCCGGCCGCGCTCGCCGCCGACTGGCTGACCAGCGCATGGGACCAGAACACCGCGATGCGGCACGCCACGCCGGGCGTCGTGGCGGCGGAGGAGGCCGCGGCCGCGTGGGCGCTGGAGCTGCTGGGGCTGCCGGCGGGCGCCGACGTGGGGTTCGTGACCGGCGCGACGATGGCCAACTTCACCGGGCTGGCGGCGGCACGCCAGCAGGTGCTCACCGACGCCGGGTGGGACGTCGAGCGCGACGGCCTCGCGGGCGGTCCGCGGGTCCGGGTCCTCGTCGGCGAGGAGCGGCACGGCACCCTCGACCTCGCCCTGCGCTACCTCGGGCTGGGCACACCGACCGCCGTCTCCGCCGACCGTCAGGGGCGGCTGGTCGTCGACTCCCTCGCCGAGGCCCTGGCCGCGGGCGATGGCCCGACGATCGTGTGCCTGCAGGCCGGCAACCTGCACTCGGGCGCGTTCGACCCGATGGCCGACGCCATCGAGGTGGCCCACGCGCATGGTGCCTGGGTGCACGTCGACGGGGCGTTCGGGCTGTGGGCGGCGGCCTCCCCGCGGCTGCGGGGACTGCTGGCGGGCCACGAGCGGGCGGACTCGTGGGCGACCGACGCCCACAAGACCCTCAACGTGCCGTACGACTGCGGACTCGCGATCGTCGCGCACCCCGAGCCGCTGCGGCGGGCGTTCGGCATGAACGCGGAGTACTTCGCCGCGTTCCAGGGCGCCGGCGACCCGATGGAGCGGGTGCCGGAGCTGTCCCGCCGCGCCCGAGGCGTGCCGTTGTGGGCGGCGCTGCGGTCGCTGGGCCGGACGGGTGTCGAGGACCTCGTCGACGGTCTCGCGGCCAACGCGCGGGCGATCGCCGACGGGATCCGCGCGATCGACGGCGCCGAGATCCTCAACGACGTCGTGTTCACGCAGGTCAGCGTCGCTTTCGACAGCGACGAACGCACGCGTGAGGTCACCGGGCGCGTGCTCGCGGACGGGGTGACCTGGATGTCCGGGTCCCGTTGGCAGGGCCGGGACATCCTGCGCGTGTCCGTGAGCAACTGGTCCACCGACGCCGAGGACGTGGCGCGCTCGGTGGACGCGGTGCGCCGCGCGGCCGCGGGCTAGTCCCGGGACATCACCACGCGCCACGGCCGCACCGTGACCGCGAGCACGCCGTCGACGACCGCCTGGTCGTCCTGCGTCGCCAGCTGGTGGGCCTCCTCGGCGGACTCCACCTCGAGGATGGTCATCCCCGCGCCCTCGGTGTCGAGGAACGGGCCGGCGAGGACGAGCTGACCCGCCGCGTGACGCCGTCGCAGGAACGCGTAGTGCCCGGCGATGCCCGCCTGCTCCCCGACCGTCTGGCCGTCCGGGACGGCCGGACCGCGCACGTGGAGCAGCGCGAACATCGCCATGGTCAGCGGGGCTCGTGCTCGTCGGGCGGGACGGGCCCCGGCACCGAGGTCACGACGGCGGGCGCCGGCCGGCCGATCGGGCCCGTGGCGCGGCGACGCCGGTTCCAGCGGACCGCGGCGACGACGAGCGCGGCGACCGCACCGCCGAACGCGAGCCAGGGGAGGAGCACACCGACGACGATAGCCAACCCGCTCGCGACGTCGACCAGGGCGGCCCAGCCGGCCGCCAGCCCGTCGAGGAACGACTGCGGTCCGGTCTCCGGCTCCACGGGCGCGACCGGCGCGAGCTCGGGGCCGTAGAGCACCACGTGGATGGTCGACAGGCGCACCTTCTCGGCCAGCCGGGCCCGCTCGGACTGCAGCTGCTCGAGGCTCGACTGCCGCTCGGTCAGCGCGCTCTCCGCCGCGATGAGCTGCTCGTTGGTGGTGGCCCGGGTCAGCAGGTCCTCCATCCGCGCCACCGAGAGCTGGAGCGCCCGGATGCGGGCGTCCAGGTCCTGCGCCGTGCCCGTGACGTCCTCGCTCGTGAGGTTCAGCTCGTCGATCGTGCCGAGCTCGCGCAGACCGTCGACGGCTCGGCTGACCTCCTCGGCGGGCAGGCGGATGGTCAGCTCGGCCGTGCCGACGTCGTCCTTGGTGGCGGCGTGCTCCGACCGGTCGTCGACGCGGCCCCCAGCACCTTCCGCGAGGACGACCACCGCGTCCGCGGCGTCGAGCGGGTCCTTCACGGTCATCCGGACGTCACCGGTCTGGATCACCTGCCGGTCGGCGTCGGCCGTGCTCGCGGCCTGCTCGACGCTGCCGTCCGCCGGCTGCTCCGCGGTGCCGGAGCGGGCCTCGCCGCCGAGCGCGCCCGAGGTGCCGCCCTCGTCGGCGGCGCTCATGTCGTCTCCGCTCGCGCTGCACCCGCCGAGCACAGCGGTCAGGGCGATGATGCCGGCGACCATGAGGCGGGTGGACCGGGCGCGGAGCTGCGGTGCAGGGTGTGTCGTCGTCGGCGTCATGCGGCGACCGTAGGGCGAACGGGGGTGGCCGCGGGGGGCGCGTGACGCAATCGTGACAGCGGGGGTGGGTGCCGGTCGGAATCGTGACCGTGCCGTCATCGGAACGCGTTCCCCCTGCTCACAGGCCGTACGCGGTGGCGGCCCACAGGTGCACGGCGGCGTACGCCCGAAGCGGCCGCCAGGGCTCGGCCGTGCGCGCCACCTCCGCCGCGCTCTGGGCGGAGAGTGCCCGTCGCAGGACCAGGTCGCCGACGGGCAGCGCGTCCCGGTCGCCGAGCACCCGCAGCGCGAGGTAGTCGGCCGTCCACGGACCGATCCCGGGCAGGGCGAGCAGGTGTGACCGCGCGTCCGGATTGCCGGGCACCAGAGCGAGCCCGTCCGCGCACGCCTGCGCCAGGGCGTGCAGGGTCCGCGCGCGCGAGTGGGTGATCCGCACGACGGCCTGCAGCTCCACCGGGTCCACGCCGGCGAGCTCCTCCGGCGAGGGGTAGCGGATCAGCCCGCCCGGCCCGGGTCGTCCGTAGGCGGCGGCGAGCCGCCCTCCGAACGTGCGCGCGGCTGCGAGCGAGACCTGCTGGCCGAGCACCGTGGTGGCGGCGGCCTCGAAGCCGTCCGGGTGGCCGAGGATCCGCAGCCCGGGCCTGGCGCGCACGAGCGGGCCGAGGACGGGGTCGTCATCGAAGGCGTCGAGCACCAGGTCGAGGTCGTCGGCCAGGCCGAACCAGCGCTCGGCCAGAGCGGTGAGCTCGGCCGGGGTGCCCGCCGCGGCACTCACGTCGATCCGGTCGGCGCTCAGGGTCGCCTCGACCAGCACGACAGCGCCGCCGAGCCGCACGAGCCGGCGGACCGTGCTGCCCGCGACGGACTCGACGCCCGGCACCGCGTGGGCGACGAGCGAGGCCAGGGCGGGCGCGGGGTCGAACGGGCGTCGGACGACGACGGCGGGGCTCATGGTCTCCTCGGTCTGGTCGAATCCATACGATCCCGGCGTCGACCTTCTTTGCCAACACAAGATCGACACATGGAAAGGATGCGGTACACGCGTGACAGTGCTAGAACTGTTGTAGCTGATCGACCGGGAGACCGGGCGACCAGCCGGTCGCAAGAAGGGCCGCGTTGCCGAGGGTCACGGCGAGAGCCGGGCCGCCCGTCAGGGTTCAGGGAGTGCGCCAAGCCTCGTGCCGGCGAGACGCCTCTCCGTTGCGCCCCGTCCCCCAGAAGCGGGGACGGGGCGCACCTACGTCCGGGCACTGCCTACGCTGAGAGGCGTGCTCCCCCTCCTGCTCCGCGGCGCCACCGACGAGACCGTGGCCGATGACGTCCAGGGTGTCGTCGTCCCGACGCTCTCGCTCCTGGCCGCCGTCGTGGTCGCCTACCTCGCGGCGACGCTCCTGTCCGTGCTGGTCCGCCGGGTGGCGCGCAAGTCCGCCGTCGCGGCCGACCTCTCCCGACGCTCGCGCCGTCCCATGCGCGCGGTGCTGCTCGTCGTCGCCGTGTGGATCGCCCTGCGGCTGAGCACCGACCCGTCGGACTGGACGCGGACCGTCGAGCACGTGCTGCTCATCGCGCTGATCATCACCGTGGCCTGGCTGATCGGCAGCCTCGCGTTCGTGCTCGAGGACGCCGCGCTGCAGCGGTACCGGATCGACGTCGCCGACAACCGGCACGCCCGCCGTGTCCGCACCCAGGTCCAGGTGCTCCGACGCATCACTGTGGCCATCCTCGTGCTCTGCGCGATCGCCGCGATCCTCCTGACGTTCCCCTCGGCCCGCACGCTCGGTGCCAGCCTGCTCGCCTCCGCCGGGCTCATCTCGATCGTCGCCGGCCTGGCCGCCCAGAGCTCGCTGGCCAACGTGTTCGCCGGCCTGCAGCTCGCCTTCACCGACGCCATCCGCGTGGACGACGTGGTGGTGGTCAGCGACCAGTGGGGCCGGATCGAGGAGATCACGCTCACCTACGTCGTCGTGCACGTCTGGGACGACCGCCGCCTGATCCTGCCGTCCACGTACTTCACGACCACGCCCTTCGAGAACTGGACGCGGCGCGCGGCCGACCTCCTGGGCACCGTGGAGCTGGACGTGGACTGGGAGGTTCCCGTCGAGGCGATGCGCACCGAGCTGGCGCGGCTGCTGCTGGACACCGACCTGTGGGACCGGCGGGTCGGCATCCTGCAGGTCACCGACGCCGTCGGCGGTCTGGTCCGCGTCCGGGCGCTGGCCAGCGCGGTCGACGCGCCCACCCTGTTCGACCTGCGCTGCTACGTGCGCGAGGGGCTGGTCGGCTGGCTCCAGCGGGAGGCGCCGCAGAGCCTGCCGAAGACCCGCTGGGAGGGCACCGCGCCCGCACCGGCATCGGGCCGACGGGCAGCGCGCCCCGAGACCGCCCCGACGCCGACCCATCCCGTCCCCGGAGGGTGGTCGGCCGACGACACGCAGACCATCCAGACGGGCGGCCAGGACTCGCGGCTGTTCACGGGCAGCATCGACGCGCTCGAGCGGTCGCGGCACTTCTCCGGGCCGGGGCAGGACGTCATCGACGAGCGCGAGCAGGCCGCGGGGGACACCGAGGGTCGGCAGCCCTGAGCCAGATCCGGCCCGTGACGCAGGAGGTGCTCGTCGACCTTCTCGTCGATCGCGTGAGGGAGTGCCCCGGATGGGCGCGCGTGCTCGTCGACGGGGCTCCGCCGACGATGCCGTCGGTGCTTGCCGATGCCCTCGTCCAGCCTCTGCGAGCGGTGGGTCGACCGGTGGTCCGGGTACACGCCGAGGACTTCCTGCGGCCCGCCTCCCTCCGGTTCGAGCACGGACGGCAGGACGCCGACGCGTACCTGGAGGACCGGCTCGACGCCGGCGCGCTCGGGCGTGAGGTGCTCGATCCGTTCGCCGCGTCCGGCCGTTACCTGCCGACGCTCTGGGACCCGCGGACCGACCGGGCGACGCGTGCCGGGTACGAGAAGGCTCCCGACGAGGCGGTCCTGGTGCTCGACGGCAGCCTGCTGCTCGGTCGGTGGCTCGACGCCGAGCTCGCGGTGCATCTGGCGGTCCGGCCGGCCACCCTGCAGCGACGGACCGCGGAGGAGGACCGGTGGACCCTGCCCGCGTTCGCGCGGTATGACGCGGAAATGGTGCCGGGGGACGTGGCGGACGTCGTCGTGCACGTGGACGACCCGCGGCATCCGGCGATCGAGGTGGGCATCGCCTGAACCGTGGCTGATGTCGGTCGCGCTACGCGCCGACGGATGCCGTCGCTCGGTCCGCGAGGCGGCGCATCGCGTCGGCGAGCTCCGGGGGACCGATGACGCGGAGCGGAACGCCGAACATGGCGAACCGGGCCGCGACCCCGTCCCACGACCACGCGCTGAGCGCGGCGCGGCTGCGGTCCTGGTCGAGCGGCTCCACCAGGGCGTCCCGACCGGCCCAGGTGGCGACCTCGGTCGCGGGCATGTCGACCTCCGCCTCGCCCCGGCACGGCCACGGTGTGACCGCAGCGAACCGTTCGGCGATGAACGCCGCGACGTCGGACGCCGGGAGCGGGCGGGGGGCGAACCGCGGGCCGGATCCCGTCTTGGGGGTCATCCGGTCGACGCGGTAGGTGCGCCAGTCGGCGCGTTCCAGGTCGTACCCGACCAGGTACCACCGGTCGCCCCACGTGACCAGGTGGTGCGCCTCGGCGCGCCGGGCGGGCCGCGGACCAGCATCCGTGCCGCCCTCGTAGTCGAACCGGAGGACCTCGCGGGAACGGACGGCGGCGCCGACGGCCAGGAGCACGTGCTGGTCGACCTGGGGGAGGTTGCCGCGGCGGGTGACGGCCGTGACCTGGAGGGCGTCGGCCGCGGTGCGCAGCCGCGCGGGCATCACCTGACGGAGCGTGGCGAGCGCCCGCACGGCGGCCTCGTCGACCCCTGCGACCCCGGTCGACGCGGTCTGGAGGACGACGACGAGCGCGACGGCCTGCTCGTCGTCGAGCAGGAGGGGTGGCATCTGCGTGCCGGCATCGAGCCGGTACCCGCCGTCCGGACCCTTCGTGGCGTGCACCGGGTAGCCCAGCTCGCGGAGGCGGTCCACGTCCCGCCGCACGGTGCGCGGGCTCACGCCGAGGCGGTCGGCCAGCACGCCGCCCGGCCAGTCGCGGCGCGCCTGCAGCAGCGACAGGAGCGAGAGGAGGCGGGAGGACGGCGTTGACATGTCCTCAGGATGGCACCGATAGAGGACAGGAACTGGCCGCTATGGAGGTCAGGGTGGTCCCGTACCCATCGACCGAGGGAGAAGCCCATGATCCACACGCGAGGACTCACCAAGGACTTCGTGGTGAGCCGCACCGAGACCGTGCACGCCGTGCGCGGGATCGACCTCGACATCGCACCCGGCGAGCTCGTCGCGGTGCTGGGACCGAACGGTGCCGGCAAGTCCACCACGATGCGGATGCTCACCACCCTGATCCGCCCGACCTCCGGCACCGCGACGGTCGCGGGCGTCGACGTCGTCGCCGAGCCGGCGACCGTCCGGCGGCACATCGGCTATGTCGGGCAGGGCAACGGCGCGGGCCACCAGCAGCGCGCGGGCGACGAGCTGACGATGCAGGGTCAGGTCTACGGACTCGACCGGGCGGCGGCACGGCGGCGTACCGGGGAGCTGCTGGAGGCGCTCGACCTGACTTCGCTGGCGCGGCGCAAGGTCGGCGACCTGTCCGGCGGCCAGCGTCGGCGGCTCGACGTGGCGCTCGGCCTGGTGCACGCGCCCAGGCTGCTGTTCCTGGACGAGCCGACCACCGGCCTGGACCCGCACAATCGCGCGAACCTGTGGGACCACATCACCCGGCTGCGCGCCGAGCACGACATGACGATCGTGCTCACCACGCACTACCTCGACGAGGCGGACACCATGGCGGAGCGCGTCGTGGTGGTCGACCACGGCCAGGTCATCGCCGACGACACCGCCGACGGGCTCAAGCGGACCCTGGCCGGCGACCGCGTGGTGCTCAAGGCGGCGGTCGGCGGGACGGCCTCCCGGGTCGCGACGATCGTCGAGGCGCTGCCGGGTGCCCGCGACGTGACCGTCGACGGTGCCCGCATCGAGGCGCGGGTGGCCGATGCCGCGGCCGCCGTCCCCGAGCTGGTCCTCGCCGCCTCCGCCGCCGGGACACCGTTGCTCGAGGCGCTCGCGGTGCGTCCCACTCTCGACGACGTGTTCCTGGCCCTCACCGGCCGCAGCCTGCGCGACGAGGGTCCGCAGACGAGCGACAGCAGCGACGACGCCACGCAGGAGGCAGCAGCATGAGCACGATCACCGCCACCCGGCCGAGCACCGCCACGACGACCGGACGACGCCCGTGGCTCGCGGACGTCTGGCTCGTGATGACCCGCGAGCTCCGGCCCGTCGTCCGTGAACCCTTCTCGGTGGTCTTCGGCCTCATCCAGCCGCTGGTGTTCCTCGGCCTGTTCGGCCCCCTGCTGGCCGGGTCCGTCGGGGCGTCCGCCGGCTTCGACGGAGCCGAGGTCTGGCAGTGGTTCGTGCCGGCGATCCTCGTGATGACCACGCTGTTCGGCACGTCCACCACGGGCGCCAACCTGCAGTTCGAGATGCAGACCGGAGCGCACGAGCGGCTGCTCGTGACGCCCCTGTCGCGGTCGTCGCAGCTGGTGGGCCGGTCCCTGAAGGAGATGGTCCCGCTGGTCGCCCAGGCGATCATCCTCATCCTGGTGATGCTGCCGTTCGGGTTCCGCGCCGACCCCGTCGGAGGTCCGCTCGGGCTGGCCATGCTCGCGGTGCTCGGCGTCGGCCTGGGTTCGCTCAGCTACGCGCTGGCCATCGCGGTGCGCAAGCAGGAGTGGATGTTCTGGGCGGTCCAGCAGACGGTCCTGTTCCCGCTGCTCATCCTGTCCGGCATGCTCCTGCCGCTCGAGACCGGTCCGCAGTGGATGAAGGTGGCCTCCGCGTTCGACCCGCTGCGGTGGGTGGTCGAGGCCGAGCGGGCGCTGTTCGCGGGCGACCTGACCAGCAGCGCGGTGGCCGCCGGCTGGGTCGCGGCGGTGCTGACGGCGGTCGTCGGGCTGGCGGTCGGGGTCCGGACCCTGCTGCGCAGCACCGACTGAACCTGCACCTCACACCGCCCGCCCGTCGCGCGTCTTCTCCTCGAGAGCGCGCGACGGGCGGGCGTGTCAGTGGGTGGGGGAATGATGGCGACCATGACGGTCCAGGACGACGTGACACAGGATCTGCGGCTCCTCGAGGAGGTCCGCATCGTGCACACGGTCGTGCCGTCGCCCCTCGGCCCCATCACGCTGGTCGCCCACGACGGCGGACTGTCGGCGCTCCTGCTCCCGGACTCCAAGTACGAACCGGTGCAAGGACCGTTCGGCGAGCGGGCGGACGACGAGTTCGACCACGTGCAGACGCAGCTCGACGAGTACTTCGCTGGGACGAGGACCGAGTTCGACCTCCCGCTGCACTTCGTGGGGACCACGTTCCAGTGCCGGGTGTGGGAGGGGCTGCTGCGCATCCCGTACGGGCAGACGCGCTCCTACGGGGACCTGGCCGCGGAGATCGGGCTGGATCCGCGCACGTCCTCGCGGGCGGTCGGTGCCGCCAACGGGCGCAACCGGATCGCGATCGTGGTGCCGTGCCACCGGGTCATCGGAGCGGACGGGTCGCTGACCGGGTTCGCCGCCGGGCTGGACCGCAAGCGGTTCCTGCTCGGGCTCGAGGCCAAGGGCCGGCCACGCGAGCACCTGCTGTTCTGACGCGGCGGACCGGGGGTCTGCCCCACCCCGGCTCGGGGGAGTGCTCCATGGTGGACGGCTGCCGCCGGTCGACAGGCTGAGATCATCCGATTCCGAGGAGATCTCATGAAAGTCCAGCCGCCCGCCAGCAGCTCGACCCCGCAGCGGTACCGCCGGGCACGCGCCGTCGCCACGGTCGCCGCGCTGTGCGCCGTCGCGACGACCGGTGCGCTCGTCGCCGGCACACCCGCCTACGCCTCCGGCGGGTCCGCGCCKCCCGCGTCGCGCGAGGTGCAGCGGCAGCTCGACGGACTCGTCCGCGACGCCGGCTTCCCCGGAGCGCTCGCGACGTACGAGGACGCGCGCGGACACAGTCGTGACTACGCCGCCGGCGTCGGCAACCTCGAGACGGGCGCCCGGGTGCCGCTCGACGGCCAGGTGCGCGTCGGCAGCAACAGCAAGACCTTCCTCGCGGTGGCACTGCTGCAGCTCGTCGACGAGGGCGAGATCGACCTCGATGCGTCCGTCGAGACCTACCTGCCCGGCCTGGTGCACGGCGACGGCGTCGACGGCTCCCTCATCACCGTCCGCCAGGTCCTGCAGCACACGAGCGGCATCCCCAACTACACCGCCGTGATGAACCTGGACTTCCTGTCGACCAGGCACCACTACGTCGAGCCGCGCGAGCTGCTCGACCTCGCCCTGACGCAGCCGGGCACGCCACCCGGGGAGCGGTGGGACTACAGCAACACCAACTACGTGGTCGCCGGGCTGATCGTGCAGAGGGTCACCGGCCGGCCGCTGGCCGAGGTGATCACCGACCGGGTGGTCGAGCCGCTGGACCTGCGGGACACGTACGTGCCGGAGCGCGGCGAGGAGACCCTGCGTGAACGCCACCCGCTCGGCTACCACGCGTCCGAGCCCGGCGGCGAGCTGCAGGACATCACGGTGCTCGACCCGGCGTGGGCGTGGGGCGCGGGCGACATCGTCTCCACCCCGAGCGACCTGAACGCGTTCTTCGTGGCGTTGATGGGTGGCGAGCTCCTGCCGCCCGCGCTGCTGGCTCAGATGCAGACGACCGTCGAGACCATGCCCGAGCTGCACGGCATGCGGTACGGCCTGGCTCTCATGAGCACCCCGTTGAGCTGCGGCGGGGTCGCCTGGGGCCACGGTGGCAGCATCCCGGGGTACGAGACCGGCGGCGGCGTGGGACCGGACGGCCGATCCGTGACCGTCGCGGTGACCGCGCTGCCGGCCGCGACCGCCGACCCGGAGCGTGCCGCCGAGCTCCTGGTCGAGGCCGTCGACGCGGTGCTCTGCGCATAGTCGGACGCCCTCTGCGGTGGCAGCATGTGGCCATGGCGCTCGTCCGTTACACGGCGGCTGCCGCCGAGGCCGCCGGCACCGTCGCCGAGCAGGTGCCCGCCTCGACGGTCGGTGAGCTGCGGGCGCAGGTGCTCACCCGGCACGGCGGCGAGCTGGCCCAGCTGATCGGTCGGTGCTCGTTCGTGGTCGACGGGGTGACGTCCGACGACGGGGCCGTGCTCGGGCCGAGCGACGTCGTCGACGTGGTCCCGGACCTCTGAGGACGCGGTCCGCGATGCGGGTGGGCGCAACTGGTGCGAGCGTGTGCGCATGAGAGTCGTCGTGGTCGGTGCCAGCGGGAACGTCGGCACGGCACTCCTGCGGCGGTTCAGCGACGACGCCTCCGTCACCTCGGTGGTCGGCGTCGCCCGGCGCGTGCCCCGAGGCACGCCCCCGGCCCCGTACGACGTCGCCACGTGGGTCGAGTGCGACGTCGCCTCGCCGACCGCGGTCGACGTCCTGGTCCCCGCGTTCGCCGGCGCCGACGCCGTGGTCCACCTCGCGTGGGCCATCCAGCCCAGCCACGACCGCCGCCGGCTGCACGACGTCAACGTGTCGGGCACCCGGCACGTCCTCGACGCGGCGCGGCGGGCGGCAGTCCCGCACGTCGTGGCCGCATCGAGCGTCGGCGCCTACTCGCCCGCTCCGGACGACGTCCCTCGCGGCGAGGGCTGGGCGACGGGCGGGGTGCGGTCGTCGTCGTACAGCGTGGACAAGGCGGCCGTCGAGCGGACGCTCGACGAGTTCGAGGCGGTGCATGCGGACCTCGCGATCGCCCGGGTGCGGCCGGCGCTCGTGTTCCAGCGGGCGGCCGGGCACGAGATCTCGCGGTACTTCCTCGGCCCGTGGGCGCCCAGGCGCGCGATCGGTGGGCACCTGCCGGTACTGCCCTGGCCCGCGGGGCTGCGGCTCCAGGCGGTGCACGCCGACGACGTCGCGTCCGCGTACCGGGAGGCCGTCGTCCGCCGCGTGCGAGGGCCGTTCAACGTCGCCGCGCCGGACGTGCTGCGCGGCCAGGACGTCGCCGACGTCGTCTCGCGCGGGCGGTTGCGCGAGGTCGAGGTGGCCGGCACCCGGAGGCTCCTCGCGGCCGCGTGGCACGCGCGGGCGGTGCCCGTCGGTCCCGGCTGGTTGGACATGGCCCTCGCCGCACCGCTGCTCGACACGTCGCGCGCGGAGCGTGAGCTCGGCTGGCGGCCTGCCTGGTCGGCGGCCGACGCCTTGCGGGACATGGTGTCGGGGATCGCGACCGGAGCAGGGACCGCGAGCCCGCCGCTGCGGTCGCGGCGCCGGTGAGCCTGGCATCCTCGACGGCATGACCGACGACATCTCCGCCGAGCGACACGTCTACGGCCGCGTCGACGCCCCGATCACCGTGCTCGAGTTCGGTGACCTCGAGTGCCCGTACTGCCGCGCCGCCGCACCGGCCCTCCGGCAGCTGGTCGACACGTCCGACGGGCAGGTGCGCCTGGTGTGGCGGCACTTCCCGCTGTTCGAGGTGCACCCGTCTGCCCTGTCGGCCGCGCTGGCGGCGGAGGCGGCGGGAGCCCACGGGAAGTTCTGGGACATGCACGACGAGCTGTTCAGCCACCAGGACCGGCTCGCGGACCAGGACCTCCGTGCGGCCGCGGTGCGGCTCGGGATCGACCCCGACCAGGTGGCGGGAGACGGTGCGCAGGAGTACGCCCCGGCGATCTCCGCCGACTACTCGGCCGGCATCGAGGCGGGCGTGCGCGGGACGCCGACGGTGTTCGTCGGGGGGACGCGGTTCCACGGGAAGGTCACGCTGGACCGGCTGCGCGAGGCCGTAGAGGCGGTGCGATGAGGACCGCGCTGGTCACCGGCGCCGGCCGCGGGATCGGGCGGGGGATCGCGCTCGGGCTGGCCCGGGCCGGGTACGCGGTCGCGCTGGTCGGCCGGACGCGGGCGCACCTCGACGCGGTCGCCGAGGAGATCGGCGGGGACGTGTGCGTGGCCGCCGCCGACCTGATCGACGCCACGGCGGTGCTCGACGCGGTCGCCCGGGTTGAGGAGGAGCTCGGCGGGATCGGGCTGCTCGTGAACAACGCGGGGGTGATCGAGCGCGCCGAGGTGCCGTTCGTGGACGACGACGTCGAGGACTCCTGGCGCGTGATCGAGGCGAACGTGCGCGGCCCGCTGCTGGTCACCCACGCGGTGCTGCCGGGGATGCTCGCGCGCGGTGACGGCCGGGTGCTGAACCTCAACTCCGGTGCCGGGCACCGCGCGATGACCAGCTACACGGGCTACGCGATCAGCAAGGGCGCGCTCGCGCGGTTCACCACGCAGCTCGACGCGCAGTACCGCGACCAGGGGATCCGGGTGCTCGACCTCGCGCCCGGGCACGTCGAGACGGCGATGACGACGTCGATGCCGCTGCACGAGGGTCGGACCGCGTGGACGCCTGTCGAGGCCGTCGCGGAGCTGGTCCGGGCGTTCGGTGACGGGGAGCTCGACGCGCTGTCCGGCCGGTTCGTGCGCGCCGGGACGGACACCGTGGAGTCGCTGCTGGCGGCGACCCCCCAGATCCTGGCCACCGACGCGCGCACGCTCCGGCTGGGTGTGTACGGCGACGAGGACCCGGTGGCCTGATGGAGCCGATCCGCCACCACCTCGTCGTCGCCTGCACGCCGGTGGAGGCGTTCGACGCCTGGGTCGACGACATCGGCCGGTGGTGGCACCCCGACTACACGCCCGACCCGGCCGGGTTCCGCGGAGCGGGGATCGAGGCGCGGGTGGGCGGACGCGTCTACCTGGTCGACGCCGCGCTCGGTGAGGTCGAGTGGGGCCGCGTGCTGGCGATCGCCCGCGGCGCGCTGGTCGTGCACACCTCGACCCTCGGGCAGGATCCCGCGCACCCGAGCCGGATCTCCGTGCAGTTCGTGCCGCTGGACGAGGGCGGGACGCGCATCGAGCTCGCGCACGAGGGCTGGGACGAGCAGAACGCGCAGTTCCGGCCCAAGTTCACGGACTGGCCGCTGATCCTCGCCCGGTACGCACAGTTCGTCGGTTCGTGACCGTGCTCGGCGCGGGCGTGTCGCCCGACCCGGGAGCCACCGGCATCGAGGTGTCACCCGACCCCAGCCAGACCCTGCCAGAGCCGACGCCGACGACGACCGACGTACCGACGACCCCCGTGCCCGAGCAGACGGAGGTGGTCACGCCCACGGAGACGGCGACCGCCGAGCCCGTGCCGACCCCGACCGAGGAGTCGCCGGCGCCGCAGCCGGTGCCCACCGAGACCGTGGTGGTCGAGGTGCCGTGGACCGTGGACCCCGCCGTCACCAGCTCGACGATCCCGCTCGGGGCGATCGTCACCGCCGTGGTCGTCCTCGCCCTCGCGGCCATCGCCCTGGCGCTGCTGTTCCGGCGCAACCGCAGGCTCCGGCCGGTGGGGGTGCCCGGCTCGGCCGCCCTCGAACCGGCGGCCACGACGACCGAGATCGGCGTGCTGGACGACGCGCACGCCGTCGCGCTCCCGACGGAGCCGTCCGCCGACACCGTGGCGACGGTCCGGTTCCTCATGGTCCTGGGTGAGGCGATGATCGACTCGAGCGCGCCGGTGGTCCAGGTGACCCGCACGCTCGAGCGGGTCGCGGCGATCAACGGCGCACCGGACGTCGAGGTCATCGCGCTGCCGACCGCGCTGCTCGTCTCGGTGCCCGGGCGGACGTCGATGCAGACCGCCGCGTCGTCGGCGGGCTGGCGACAGCTGCGCCTGCACCAGGTCCAGGACGTGCTCGGCGTCGCCGACGAGGCGGAGTCCGGCGCCCTCGACCCGGACGACGGTGCGGCCCGGATCGAGGCGGCCGTGGCCGCGCCCCCGCTGTACAGCGGAAGGGTCCGCATCCTCGGGTACGTCGGCGTCTGCGCGGGGCTCGCGATGATCCTCGGCGGCAGCCTGGTCGACGTCCTCGTCGCGTCCGTGCTCGGTGCCGCGATCGCCGGCCTGCAGGTCGCGACGGTGCGCCTCCCGGCCGCGTACCAGGCGCTCGTCGTGCTCAGCTGTGCGTTCGTCGTCGCCGCCGCGGTGTTCCTGCTGTCCCGGACGGGGATCGACGTCGGCATGCTCGCACCGCTGGTGGCACCCCTGGTCACGTTCCTGCCCGGGGCCCTGCTCACCACCGCGGCGATCGACCTGGCCACCCGGCAGATGATCGCGGGCTCCGCGCGCCTCGCCGCCGGGACCATGCAGCTCGTCCTCCTGGCACTGGGCATCACGGGGGCGGCCGCGCTGGTCGGCGTCCCCGCGTCCGCGTTCGGCTCCGCCGCGTCCCAGCCGCTCGGGTGGGCCGGACCGTGGCTCGGGGTGCTCGTCTTCGGCACGGGCGTGGTGTTCCACCACTGCGCCCGCCGCCGCGCGCTCCCGTGGATCCTGCTCGTGCTCCTCGTCGCCTACGCCGGTCAGGTGGTGGGCGGGCTGTTCTTCGGCGGCGTGTTCTCCGCGTTCATCGGGGCGGCGCTGATGACACCGGTCGCGATGTTCGCGGCGACCCGGCCGACCGGACCGCCCGCGCTGGTCGGGTTCCTGCCCGGCTTCTGGCTGCTGGTGCCCGGCGCGCTCGGGCTCGTCGGGGTGACCTCGATCCTCGGGGAGGACGCCCAGGCGCTGAACACCGTGGTCACGGCGGCGACGACGATGGTCGCGATCTCGCTGGGGGTGCTCGCGGGGATCGCGCTCGGGTCTGCTGTCGGGCGGCGCGTCGGGCTGGCGGTGACGCGGTTCTGACGACGTCGGTCACCCAAGGAACGCGACGGCCGAGCATCCGCTAGGCATGCACGACGGATCCCTCGGCGGTGACCTCGTCGGCGTCGGCGTCGTCGAACCAGCGACCCTGCTCGCCGAGATAGCGGAACCTGATGGTCGAGCCCACCGGAACGGTGACGGACGTGCTCATCGTCCCGTTCGAACGTCGACGCAGCGGGTGCAGCCCGGGCGTCCAGCCGTTGAACGTGCCGACCACGCTGGTCGCACCGTCGAGCGCGGTCGTCGGCAGCCAGAACGTGATCGTGCGGGTGGCGGTTGCGGTGGGGCGGGACTTCTTGAGCACGGGCGGGTCCACTCTCGTCGGACGGCTGGGAACACGGCGCATCGTGGCGTACTCGTGTTCCGGGCGGGCTACGGCGGGGTGATCACCACGTGACGGAGCGGTGCACGTGCTTACTCCGGCGCCCTCCACGGGAGCGGGGGCAGCGGCGGCGGGGCGTCGCTGAGCGGCGAGCACAGCGGCAGCTTCTCCCCGAGCCAGCGCAGCAGGATCGAGCCGAGCACCGCGGCCGTGAGCGACCCGACGAGGATGCCGATCTTCGCGTTGTCCAGGTGCTCGGCGTCGTCGAACGCGAGCTCGGCGATGAACAGCGAGATGGTGAACCCGATGCCCGCGAGCACGGCGCCGCCCAGCAGGTGCCCCCAGCGCACGCGTCCGGGCAGCTCGCCCAGACCCAGCCGGAGCGCCAGGGTGGCCGCGCCGGTGATGCCGATGGCGTTGCCGAGCACGAGCGCCACGGCGACGCCGATGGCCAGCCGGGACTGCGCGGCGGCCTGCAGGGACTCCACGTCGAGCTGGATGCCCGCGTTGGCCAGGCCGAACAGGGGCACCACGACGAACGCGCTCCACGGGTGCAGGATCCGCTGCAGCCGGTCGCTGGTGGGCACCGCGGCGCGTGCCGCCAGCTCCGCGAGGTGCTCGCGCTCGGCCGTCGCGTCGTCGATCAGCTTGCGCCCGTAGCCGGCCACCTCGTCGATGGTCTCCTGGTCCGGCGGCCGGGCCGGGACGAGGAGGCCGATGATCACGCCGGCCAGGGTCGCGTGCACGCCCGACGCCTGCACCGCGAACCAGAGCGCGATCCCGGCGACGACGTAGGGCGCCAGCTGCCACACCTTGAGCCAGCGCAGCATGAGGATCCCCACGACGATCGCCGCGGCGATGGCGAGCGCGGCCATGTCGACCTCGTCGGTGTAGAAGATCGACATCACCGTGATCGCGCCGATGTCGTCGACGATCGCGAGCGTGAGCAGGAACAGGCGCAGGCGGTCGGGGCACTTGGGACCGAACAGAGCGAGGATGCCGACGAGGAACGCGGTGTCCGTCGACATGACGACGCCCCACCCGTGCGCGGCGTCCGTGCCGCCGTTGAACGCCAGGTAGATGAGCACCGGGACCAGCAGACCGCCCAAGGCGCCCAGGGCGGGGACGGCGACCGTCCGCTTGTCGCGCAGCTCCCCGGTGGTGGCCTCGCGGCTGATCTCCAGGCCGACCACCGCGAAGAAGATGGCCATGGCGGCGTCGTTGACCCAGTGGTGCAGGTCGAGGTCGACGCCCCAGCTCCCCAGGTGGAAGCCGGCGGAGGTCTGCCAGAGGGACTCGTAGGAGTCCGCGAACGGCGAGTTGACCCAGACGAGGGCGACGACCGTGGCGGCCAGCAGGTAGACGGCGCTGCCGGCCTCGTTGGTGAGGAAGTCCTTCACCGACGGCTGCAGACCGGGCAGGGAGACCCGCAGGGACGGGCCGGGGGAGGTCGAGGTCGTCGACATGCGGATCAACGTCGCAGGTGATCGGCCGCGACGCAACGGGCGTTCGCCCTCGGCGTCAGATGTACCTCTCGGGATCCCCCAGCAGCTTCGCCACGTGGTTCGGGACGTAGGTGGACAGCTCGCGCGACGGTCGCTCGTACCCGGTCGACGCGGACGGTCGGGCCGGGAGCGTGACCTTGTCGTGCGGGACGTCCTTGTACGGGATGGTGGAGAGCAGGTGGCTGATCATGTTGAGGCGGGCGTGCTTCTTGATGTCCGACTCCACGACGAACCACGGGCTCCCGATCGTGTCCGTGTGCACCATCATCTCGTCCTTGGCCTTGGAGTAGTCCTCCCACCGGCTGATCGACTCGAGGTCCATCGGGCTCAGCTTCCACTGCCGCAGCGGGTCGTTCAGCCGCGACCGGAACCGCTTGAGCTGCTCCTTGTCGGACACGGAGAACCAGTACTTGCGCAGCAGGATCCCGTCCTCGATGAGCATCTGCTCGAAGATCGGGGTCTGGCGCATGAACCGGTCGTACTCCTCCGGGGTGCAGAAGCCCATGACCTTCTCCACCCCCGCGCGGTTGTACCAGGAGCGGTCGAACAGGACGACCTCGCCCGCGGTGGGCAGCTGCGCCACGTAGCGCTGGTAGTACCACTGACCCTTCTCGCGCTCCGTGGGTGTGGGCAGGGCGGCGATGCGCACGATGCGGGGGCTGAGGTACTCGGCGATGCGCTTGATCGTGCCGCCCTTGCCGGCGGCATCTCGGCCCTCGAACACCACGACGATCCGTGCACCCGTCTCCTTGGCCCACAGCTGCACCCTCACCAGCTCGGCCTGGAGCCGGGACAGCTCCGCCTCGTAGACGTCGTTCGGGACCTTGTCCTGGTGCTTCTTGCCGGACTTCTTCGCCATGCCCGGACGCTACCGGCCGGGATGGACTTCCGCCTGAGTTCCGCATCTGCGGATCAGGGAGCGCTGGACAGTCGCTTCTGCGGCACTACGATCGCGTTCGTGACCGACTACCGCATCAGCGAGGCCGCCCAGCTGCTGGGCGTCAGCGACGACACCGTGCGCCGCTGGGTCGAGTCGGGCGCACTGGAGGCCCGGACCGACCACGCCGGCCGCAGCGTCGTCGGCGGCGTCGAGCTCGCCGCGCTGGCCGTCGAGCGTGCGCGGACCCCCGACGACCCCTCCGCCGGCACCAGCTCGGCGCGCAACCGGCTGACCGGCCTGGTGACGCGGATCCTCTCCGACACCGTGATGTCCCAGGTCGAGCTGCAGGCCGGTCCGTTCCGGCTGGTGTCGCTCATGTCGACCGAGGCGGTGCGCGAGCTGGGGCTCGAGGTCGGATCGCGCGCGACCGCGGTGGTCAAGGCGACGACCGTGCTCGTCGAGACGCCACGATGAGGGTGCGCGCCCTCGCCGGCGCGGCGGCGGTGCTGCTGGCGTTGACCGCCTGCGCGGCGGACCCCCCGGCCTCCGCGCCCGACCCGACGGGCCCCACCGGGGAGCTCACGATCTTCGCGGCGGCCTCCCTGCAGGGCGCGTTCGACGAGCTCGCCGCCGAGCTGGCGGAGCAGAGTCCGGGGGTCACGGTGCACCCGGTGACGTACGACGGCTCGGCCACGCTGGCGACGCAGCTGGTCGGTGGGGCGTCGGCGGACGTGTTCGCGTCGGCCGACCAGGCGACCATGGCCGAGGTCACGGAGACGGGCCTCGCCGCGGGGGAGCCTGCGGTCTTCGCGACGAACACCCTGGAGATCGTCGTCGCGCCGGGCAACCCGCTCGGGATCTCCTCGCTGGCCGACCTCGCGGAGGTGTCGTCGTCGGGCGGCAAGGTCGTCCTGTGCGCGGCCCAGGTGCCCTGCGGGTCCGCGGCGCGCACCGTCCTGGACGGTGCCGGCCTCGCGCTCACGCCCGTGAGCGAGGAGCAGAACGTCAAGGCCGTGCTCACCAAGGTGCAGACCGGCGACGCCGACGCCGGCCTGGTCTACCGGACCGACGTGCGGGCGGCCGGCGACTCGGTCGAGGGAGTCGAGTTCGTGGAGGCCGCGTCCGCCGTGAACTCCTACCCGATCGTCGCCCTCACCGAGGGCGCACCCGCCCGGGCGTTCGTCGACCTGGTGCTCTCCGACGAGGGGCAGCGGATCCTGGCGGACCACGGGTTCGCCGCGCCGTGACCCGCGAACGCTCCGTCGGCGTCCCCGGTGTCCTCTGGGTGCCCGCCGCCCTGGCGGCCGGTCTGCTGGTGCTCCCGGTCGTCGCCCTGCTCGTGCGCGCGGACTGGGGCTCGCTGCCCGCCGACATCACGACGCCGTCCGCACTCGATGCCCTGTGGCTCTCCCTGTCGACGTCGGTCGTCGCGACCGTCGTGTGCCTGGTGCTCGGCGTGCCGCTCGCCGTCGTGCTCGCGCGGGCGCACGGCTGGCCCGCCGACCTGCTCCGCGCCCTGGTGACGCTGCCGCTCGTCCTGCCCCCGACCGTCGGCGGCATCGCGCTGCTCTACCTGCTGGGGCGGCGCGGGTTGGTCGGGCAGACGCTCGACACGTGGTTCGGGATCAGCATCCCGTTCACGACGGCGGCCGTGGTGATCGCCCAGGCGTTCGTCGCGATGCCGTTCCTCGTCCTGTCGGTGGAGGGGTCGCTGCGGACGGCAGGCACGCGGTTCGACGTCGTCGCCGCGAGCCTCGGCGCCGGCCGCTGGACCGTGCTCCGCCGGATCACCCTGCCGCTCGTCATGCCCGGTCTGGTCAGCGGGACGGTGCTCTGCTTCGCGCGGGCGCTGGGCGAGTTCGGCGCGACCGCGCTGTTCGCGGGCAACTCCCCGGGCGTCACGCAGACCATGCCCCTGGCCATCTATTCGGCGTTCAACGGAGCCGGCGTGACCCAGGGGACCGCGGTCGCGCTGTCCCTGCTGCTGGTGTTCGCGGCGGTCGCCGTCCTGCTTGCCGCGCGGGCCTGGCGCCCGGGGCGTGCCGCGTGACGTCGCTGCACGCCGAGGTCGTCGTGCGCCGCGGGGCCTTCGCGCTCGACGTGACGATCGCCGCCCATCCCGGGGAGATCGTGGGCGTGCTCGGGCCCAACGGTGCCGGCAAGTCCACGCTCCTCGCCGTCCTGGCGGGGCACCTGGTCCCCACGGACGGGGTGGTGCGCGTGGGCGAGCGGACACTGACGGCGGTGTGGGACGAGCGGGTGGAGTCGGCGGTGCGGCCCGAGCACCGGTCCGTCGGCCTGCTCGGTCAGGACCCCCTGGTGTTCCCGCACCTGAGCGCGCGGGAGAACGTCGCGTTCGGTCCGCGGGCGGCGGGGATGCCGGTGGCCCGGGCCCGAGCGGTGGCCGACGAGTGGCTCGCGGCGGTCGGGCTGGGCGGGCTGGCCGAGCGGCGTCCCGACGCGCTGTCCGGCGGCCAGCGGCAGCGCGTCGCTCTGGCCCGGGCGCTCGCGGCAGAGCCGGCGGTGCTGCTGCTCGACGAGCCGTTCGCGCAGCTGGACGTGCGGACCGCCGCCGAGCTGCGCGAGCTGGTCCGGGAGCAGGTGCGCCGCACGCGCACCGCCACGGTGCTGGTCACGCACGACGTGCTCGACGCGGTGACGCTCGCCGACCGGGTGGTCGTCCTGCACGACGGTCGGGTGGTCGAGCAGGGTCGGCCGCTCGACGTGCTCACCGACCCCGTGCACCCGTTCACGGCCGCGCTGGCGGGGGTCAACCTCGTCGTCGGGACGCTCGTCGCCCTGCCCGACGGGTCCTCGGCGGTCGCCGGACCGGACGGCGTCGTCATCCCCTGCGCTCCCGGGCGACCGGGCGGACGGGTGCAGGTGACCTTCTCGCCGAGCGCCGTCACGGTCGGGGAGGGCTGGCCGGCGCGCGTCGTCGACCTCGAGCCCGGGACCACCGGCGTGCGCCTCCGGACCACGGGTGACGTGCTCGTCGACCTGCCGCCGGCGCAGGTCGCGCGGCTGGGTCTGCACGTCGGTGCCGAGGTGCGTCTGAGCGTCCCCGCCGAGCACGTGCGGGTGCGTCCGCTCGCCTGATCTCACAGGCCCCCGCGGCAACCGGTGCGCGAAAAGAACCGTGCGCGCAACCGATCGGACAGGTCGGTCGAAACATCCGCTGCCTAGCGTCGTCGTCGACCGAGCCCCCTGACACCGTCCTCCCGGAGGTCCCCATGGCGACACAGCTCGCGACCGACGCCGGCACCACACCCGTTCTCGACACTGCGCCGCTCACCCACCGCCCTGGCCGATGGATCGACGGCTGGAACCCCGAGGACAGCGGCCAGTGGGCCTCCGTCGGTCGGGCGATCGCCCGCCGCAACCTCGGGTTGTCGATCTTCGCCGAGTTCCTCGGGTTCGCCGTCTGGGCGCTGTGGAGCATCGTCGTCCCCCAGCTGCCCGCCGCGGGCTTCGTCCTCACGGTCGACCAGATGTTCTGGCTGATCGCCCTCCCTAGCCTGGTGGGCGCCACGCTGCGCATCCCCTACACGTTCGCGGTGCCGATCTTCGGCGGCCGCAACTGGACCATCGTGTCCGCCCTGCTGCTCCTGGTCCCGACGATCGCGCTCGCGGTCGCCGTCCAGAACCCGCAGCTCGGCTTCGGCGCCCTGCTCGCGGTCGCGGCTCTCGCCGGTGTCGGCGGCGGCAACTTCGCGTCCTCGATGGCCAACATCTCGTTCTTCTACCCGGAGAAGGAGAAGGGCCGGGCGCTCGGCCTGAACGCGGCCGGAGGCAACCTCGGCACCGCTGCGGTGCAGTTCGCGGTGCCGTTGGTGATCGTCGGCGCGGCCGGGCTGGAGCTCGAGCGGGCCGGCCTCATGTTCGTGCCGCTGGTGCTCATCGCGGCCCTGCTGGCCTGGCGGTACATGGACAACCTGTCCAACGCCAAGGCGGACCCGCGCTCCTACGGCGTCGCCGCCCGGGCGCGGCACACCTGGATCATCTCGTTCATCTACATCGGCACCTTCGGCTCGTTCATCGGCTTCTCCGGGGCGTTCCCGACGCTGCTGAAGAACCAGTTCCCCGAGGTCACGATCACGATCGCGTTCGCCGGTGCGCTGGTCGGGTCCATCGCCCGGCCGCTCGGCGGCATGCTGGCCGACAAGCTGGGCGGTGCGCGCGTCACGATCGTCGCCTTCGGCGTGATGGCGGTCGGTGTCGTCTGCGCGATCTTCGCCCTGCGGGCCCACGCGTTCGGCCCGTTCCTGGCCTCGTTCCTCGTGCTCTTCGTCGCGACGGGTGCCGGCAACGGCTCGGTCTACCGGATGATCCCCGCGGTGTTCCGCTTCGGGGCCACCGACGACGAGGACCGCGCCCGGCGCGTCAAGGCCGCGGCGGGCTGCCTCGGGATCGCGGGTGCGGTGGGCGCGTTCGGCGGGTTCCTCATCCCGCGCGGGTTCGCCATCTCGACCTCGGCCACCGGCAACATCCAGGCGGCCCTGTGGGTGATCGTCGGGCTGTACCTGGTCATGAGCCTCACCACCTGGGCCGTGTACCAGCGCCGCACCGGCTCCTTCGGCGCGACGGTCATCTGATGTCCCAGCCCGCGGCGGCGACTCACTGCCCCTACTGCGCGCTCCAGTGTGCGCAGACGTTGCACACCTCTGACGAGGGCACCGTCACCGCCGCGGGCCGGGACTTCCCCACGAACAAGGGCGGCATGTGCCAGAAGGGGTGGACGTCGCCCACGCTCCTGCGGGCCACGGACCGGCTCACCACCCCGCTGCTGCACGGCCAGCCGGTCTCCTGGGACACCGCGCTGTCGTTCGTCGCCACCCGGCTGGCCGCCCTGCGCGAGTCCCACGGTCCGGAGTCCGTCGCGGTGTTCGGCGGCGGTGGCCTGACCAACGAGAAGGCGTACGCGCTCGGCAAGTTCGCGCGCACCGTGCTGGCCACGCCGAACATCGACTACAACGGCCGGTTCTGCATGGCGAGCGCCGCGGCGGGCGCCAATCGGACCCTGGGCCTGGATCGTGGCCTGCCGTTCCCGCTGGCCGACCTGGGCGGCGCGCAGGCCGTGCTGCTGCTCGGGTCGAACCTCGCGGAGACCATGCCGCCGGCCGTCCAGCACCTCGCCGGGGTACGGGCCGCGGGCGGCCTGATCGTCGTGGACCCCCGTCGCTCGGCGACCGCGGACCTGACCACCGAGGAGCGCGGCCTGCACGTGCAGCCGGTCCCGGGCACCGACCTGGCCCTGCTGCTCGGCATCGCGCACATCGTGCTCGCGGAGGGCTTCGCGGACCTCGCGTACCTCTCCGAGCGGACCACGGGTCTCGACGACATCCGACGGTCGCTGGCCCTCTGGTGGCCCGAGCGGACCGAGCAGGTCACGGGTGTCCCGGTCGCGTCGCTGCGCCGGGCCGCGTTCCTGCTGGCCAACGCGTCGCCGTCGCGCGGCGGCTCCGGTGCGTACATCCTCACCGGCCGCGGGGTCGAGCAGAGCACGCAGGGCACCGACACCGTCACCGCGGCCATCACGCTCGCGCTGCTGCTCGGACTGCCCGGACGCGTCGGGTCCGGCTACGGCGCGATCACCGGCCAGGGCAACGGGCAGGGCGGCCGCGAGCACGGTCAGAAGGCGGACCAGCTGCCGGGCTACCGGTCCATCGAGGACGAGGCGGCGCGTGCGCACGTCGCCGGCGTGTGGGGCGTCGACCCCGCAGACCTGCCCCGGACGGGGATGCCCGCGATCGAGCTGCTGCGCTCCCTCGGGACGCCGGGCGGCCCGCGCGCGCTGCTGGTGCACGGATCGAACGTGCTGGTCAGCGCTCCGGACGCCGACCGCGTCCGGGAGCGGCTCGCCTCGCTCGACCTGCTCGTCGTGTGCGACTTCTTCCCGTCGGAGACCGCCCTGCTCGCCGACGTGGTCCTGCCCGTCACGCAGTGGGCGGAGGAGGAGGGCACGATGACCTCGCTCGAGGGGCGCGTCATCCGTCGCCGGAAGGCCCTGCCGCCCCCGCCCGGGGTGCGCAGCGAGCTGGAGATCCTCGCCGACCTGGCGCTCCGGCTCGGGTCGACCGTCCGGTTCGACACCTCACCGGCGGTCGTGTTCGACGAGCTGGCCCGTGCGTCCGCGGGCGGCCGCGCCGACTACAGCGGGCTCAGCCACGCGCGCCTGGACGCCGAGCCGGACCTGTTCTGGCCGGTCCCCGCCGGGCCGACGCCGCACCCGGGCACCCCGCGGATGTTCCTCGACCGCTTCCCGACGCCCGACGGCCGCGCGCGCCTCATCCCCGTGGACCACCGCGGCCCGTCGGACGACCTGCGCCGCGACGCGCCCCTGTTCCTGGTGACCGGGCGGGTGCTCGCGCACTACCAGTCCGGCGCGCAGACCCGCCGGGTGCCGGAGCTGGTGCGCAGCTCCCCGGCGCCCTACGTCGAGCTCCACCCGCTGCTCGCCGACCGCCTGGGCATCGCCGAGTCCGACCTGGTCCAGCTCGACACCGGTCGCGGCCGCGGGGTCGTCCGGGCGCGGCTGACCGACGCGGTGCGGGCCGACACGGTGTTCCTGCCGTTCCACTGGAGCGGCACCAGCAGCGCCAACCGCCTGACCACCGACGCCACCGACCCGATCTCCGGGATGCCCGAGTTCAAGGTGTGCGCGGTGGACGTCCAGCGGTGGGAGGGACCGGTCGAGGTGCTCGAGGACGAGTCGTTGCTGTTCGGGGGGGAGGTGGTCCGATGAGCTCGGGGAACCAGATCCGCGTCGTCGTGGTCGGTCACGGCATGGTCGGCGCGCGGTTCGTCGACGACCTGCACCAGCGCGACCCGGGCGGTCGGTTTCGCACGACTGTCCTCGGCGACGAGGAGTACGAGCCGTACAACCGGGTGCTGCTGTCCGAGGTGGTCGCCGGCAAGCTCGACGTCGCGTCGATCACGCTGCCGCGCAACGCCCACCGGTCCGCCAGCGAGGTGCTGCCCGGCACGCGCGCGGTGACCGTCGACCGGTCCTCGGGCGTCGTGCACGACCAGGCAGGGGAGCGGCACCCGTACGACATCCTCGTGCTCGCCACCGGAGCGCGCGCCCGCATCCCGGACCTGTTCGGCCGACGCGACGACGACAGCCTGCCCGCCGGGGTGCACGCGCTGCGCACCCTCGACGACGCCCGCGAGATCGTCGCCGCCACCGTGAACGCCCACCGCGCGGTCGTCGTCGGCGGCGGGGTGCTCGGCCTGGAGGTCGCGTGCGGGCTCTCCCACCGCGGCGTTCCCGTGACCGTCGTGCACGGCGGTGCGCACCTGATGGACCGGCAGCTCGACGGGCCGGCCGCCGCCGTCACCACCGCGCGGCTGACGTCGCTCGGGATCGCCGTCCGGGTCGGCACCCGCACCGAGGAGGCCGTGGTCAGCGACGGACGCGTGACCGGTGTGCGGCTCGAGGGCGGCGAGGTGCTCCCCGCCGACCTGCTCGTGCTCACCGCGGGCACGTACCCCGAGGTGGGGCTCGCGCAGCGGGCCGGTCTGGACGTGGCGCGCGGCATCGTCGTCGGCCCCGACCTGGCCTCCCCGGCGGACGCGCGCGTGTTCGCGATCGGCGACTGCGCCGAGCCTCCCGAGGGCGGCAGCGGGCTGATCGCGCAGGGCTGGGACCAGGCACGACGCCTCGCGACGCTGCTCACCGAACCGTCGGCGGCGCGCGACGACGTGCCCCTGCCGACCGTCGGCACGGACGTGGTCAAGGTCAAGGGCGTCGGCCTCGACGTCGTCGCGATGGGCGTCTGCGGTGCCGGGTCGGTGTCCGAGGGTCGGCGGGTGCGGCTCAGCGACCCCGAGGGCGGTCGGCACATCGAAGTCGTCGTCGCGGACGGTCGCGTCATCGGTGCCACGTGCGTCGGCGCAGGGCCGGTCGCGGCCGACCTCGTCGCGGCCTACACGCGGGGCACCCCCGTCCCGGCCGACCCCGCCCAGCTGCTCATGCGACCCGTCGCAGGGACGGCCGTCCCTGCCGCGAGCCCGACGCTGATGCCCGACCGGGCCGTCGTGTGCCGGTGCAACGGGGTCACCAAGGGTGACATCGTCGGCTGCTGGCGGCACGGCGCGCGATCCGTGGACGACGTGGCGGCGGCGACGCGGGCCACCACCGGCTGCGGCGGGTGCGAGGACGCGGTGTGCGGCATCGTCGACTGGCTGCGTCGCTCCGACCCGGACCAGCCGGCCCCGGCGACCGCGGCGACGTCAGACGCCCGCGAACCCACCCCGGCGACCACTGCCTGAGCGCCGACCATGTTCATGCGTCCGCTGTCCACGTTCAGGACATGCGCAACGACATGGTGGCCGGTCAGGTGACCGTGACGCGGACCGTGTCGTAGCCCGTGGCGCCGTCCGGGATGACGCCCGCGACGGCACCCGTCTGCGGTCCCTGCGGGTCCGAGGCGCGGACGAACAACTGGTACTCGCCCGGCTCCGCGTCCCACGTCCACGACCACTGGCGCCACGAGTCGATCCCGCCGTCGTCGGCGAGCGTCGCGTCGTTCCAGGACCCCTCGTCCACCCGCACCTGCACGCCGGTGACGCCTCGGTGCTGCGCCCAGGCCGTGCCGGCCACCACCACCGACCCGGCGGGGACCGAGCTGCTCGGCCGCGGCACCTCGATGCGCGACTGCGTCTTGATCGGCCCTTCCGGGGACCAGCCACGGTCGGTCCAGTAGGCGGTGGCGTCGGCGAACCGAGTGACCCGGAGCTCGGTCACCCACTTCGTCGCGGACACGTACCCGTACAGCCCGGGGACCACCATGCGCACCGGGAAGCCGTGCTCGACGGGCAGCGGCTCGCCGTCCATCGCGATCGCCAGCAGCGCGTCGCGCCCGTCGGTCAGGGCAGCCAGGGGGGTCGATGCCGTGAACCCGTCGACGCTGCGCGAGAGCACCATGTCGGCGTCGGCGGTCGGGCGCGCCCGGGCAAGCACGTCCGCGAGGGGCAGCCCCAGCCACTTCTGGTTCCCGATGAGGTCGCCGCCCACCGGGTTGGACACGCACGCCAGCGTCACCCAGGCCTCGACCAGATCGCCCGCCAGCAGCTCGTCCCAGGTGAGCGTGACCTCCTGCTCGACCATCCCGTGGACGCGCAGGGTCCACGTGCTCGGGTCGACCTGCGGGACCACCAGCGCGGTGTCGATCCGGTAGAACTCGTCCGCGGGCGTCTGCCACGGACCGACGCCGTCGACGCCGACGTCCACCCCGGCAGGGACGGGTGCCGCGGAGGTGGCCGGCCGCGGGATCCGGATCGCCGCTCGCGCCGACTGGGCACCCCGGGCACCGGCGCCGATCGCCCGGCCGAGGACCACACCGACCAGACCGAGCGCACCCGCGGCCGCCGTGGCCTGCAGGAACGCGCGCCGCTGGACCCCCTCGGGACTGGGCCGGCCGGGCGCTCCGGGCAGCCGACGGACCAGCGCGCGCAAGGTCAGCAGCCCGGCGACGGCACCGACGATCGCCGGTGCGGCCGCGAGCGTCCCGGCGTCCGGTCGGGCCATCGCCGCCAGTCCCGCCGCCGCGCCCAGGACCACGACGAGCGTGGCGCCCCAGGCCCACCGCCGCGCGGCGAGCACCCCGGCCAGCGCGGCGAGTGCCAGCAGCACCACCACCTCACCGATCCCGAGGACCACCTTGTCCGCCGTGCCGAACGTGGAGGCGGCGAAGTCCTTCAGCCACGCGGGCGTCGCGTCGACGAACGCGGACCCCACGGCGACGAGCGGGTCGGACGTCGGCCCGGTGACCAGGGCGACGAGCGAGCCGACACCGATCGTCACCACGCCTGCGGCTACCCCCGCCAGCGCGGCGAGCCCCGTGTCCCGACGTCCAGCCATCTGCGTCCTGCTTCCTGTGGTCGCTGCCGGTCCGGCTCTGCCTCGCCAGCGCCGATGTCGTCTTCCATGCTCCGCCAGCACAACATTGCACGGTGCCGGTGTGATGCCGAGAGTTCGGTGCGAGACCCCTTGGGGACTGGTCTCCCTTCCACCGACGCCGCTGCCCGGTGCGCCGACGTGCGCACTTCCGGTCGCCGGGACGCTCGATCGTGCGGACGTCGGTGCCGTCGGGTTCGGGACGTCCGCGCATCCGGTCGCCGGGACGCTCGATCGTGCGGACGCTCAGCGGGAGAGGGCAGGGGAGCTCAGCGTCGTGGGGACGTTCGCGCCGTGGCCCTGGGCCACCAGGGCGTCGCGCACTCGTTCCGCCGCTGCGTCCAGCTCCGCGGCGGGCAGGTCGGCGCGGGCGTTGCGGAACGTCAGGCTCGCCTCGTCCCACGCGGGCAGCACGTGCAGGTGCAGGTGCGGAACCTCGAAGCCGGCGACGAGCAGCGCCGCGCGCGGTGCGGACCAGGCTGCCTGCTGGGCGGCACCGATCACCTTCGCGACGGCCATCAGGTGCGCCAGCACGTCGTCGGGCGCCTCGGTCAGCTGCACGATCTCGTCGCGCGGCACCACGAGCACGTGCCCGTCGGTGATGGGCGCGATGGTCCCGAACGCCACGGCGACGTCGTCGGCCCACACGAACCGGGCGGGGATCTCGCCGGCGATGATCTTGGTGAACAGGGTGGTCATGGCGACCACGCTAGTCACGCGCGCTCGCGGGCGAGGCGCTGCAGCGCCAGCACGGTGTTCCAGTTGCGCGCCGTCCCGGAGCGCCCGGTCGCCTTCTCCAGCACGGGGAGCGTGAGCTTCGAGCGGCCGATGCCGTCGGGGTAGTACGCGTACGTCTCGTCCCCGGCGAACGCGACGCGCTCGTTGCCGTACGGCGTCGGGTCGAACGAGGTGTCCTTCGGGGTGCCGTCCCAGCAGTAGAGGACCAGGTGCGACGGGTCGGAGGCAACCTCGTCGGTGAACGGCACCCGGGACACGAGCGTGTCCCACTGCGACAGCGTGCGGGTGAGGACCGGGACGTCGAAGCCGAGCTCGGCGGACAGGGCGTCCGACAGGCCCGGACCCACGGACGACGACGGGCCGTGGGGCACCAGCACGATGTTCCCGCTGTTCACGTAGGTGGTGACCGCGGTGTGGCCGAGGCCCTCGGCGACGGCGCGCAGCTGGGCGGCCTTGATGGTGCGGCCGCCCACGTTGGCGGCCCGGAGCAGGGCGATGACGGGGCTCATGACGCCACTCTCACACCCAGGACCAACGTCATGTGCGGGAAAGGTTCCCGCGAGGTAACGGCGCACGCCACCCAGGGAAACAACCGGTTCCTACCGTGGGAGGCGCCCCACCCCCCAGCCCGACGGAGCACCCCATGAACCAGCACCTGGTCGTCGTCGGCGGCGGCATGGTCGCGCAGCGACTGGTCGAGGCGTTGCGTGACCGCGACACCGCCGGGGCCTGGCGCATCACGGTCCTGGCGGAGGAGCCCCGGCGCCCGTACGACCGGGTGGCGCTCACCAGCTACTTCTCGGGTCGGGACGCCGACGACCTCGCGCTCGGGGACCCGGAGCTGTGGTCCGACCCGCTGGTGACGCTGGTCCGCGACGACGCCGTGACGCAGATCGACCGCGACGCCAAGACCGTGACCACCGCCCGCGGCCGCACGGAGCACTACGACCACCTGGTGCTGGCGACGGGCTCGTCGGCCTGGGTGCCCCCGCTCGAGGGGGCCGACCTGCCGGGGGTCTTCGTCTACCGCACCGTCGACGACGTCGCAGCCCTGCGCGGGTACGTCGAGAAGCTCTCCGAGGACCGCGTGGTCAAGGGCGCGGTGCTCGGCGGCGGCCTGCTCGGTCTGGAGGCGGCCGGCGCGCTCCAGGCGCTCGGTGCCCGCACCACGGTGCTCCAGGTGGGCACCCACCTCATGTCGGCCCAGGTGGACCTCGGCGGCGGCGAGGCGCTGCGGCGGCTCATCAACCAGCTCGGGGTCGGCGTCCGCCTCAACGCGATGACCACGCGGATCAGGGCGCACCGCCGTGGCGGCGTCGGTCGTCTCGAGCTGGCCGACGGCGGCCGGGTCGACGCCGATGTCGTCGTCATCGCCGCCGGCGTGCGTCCCCGCGACGAGCTCGGTCGCACGTCCGGGCTGGCCATCGGTGAGCGCGGCGGCATCGTCGTCGACGACACCTGCCTGACCAGCGACCTCGACATCTCCGCCGTCGGTGAGGTCGCGTGCATCCAGGGCTCGACGATCGGCCTGGTCGCCCCGGGGTACGCGATGGCGGAGATCACGGCCGACCGGCTGCTGGGCGGAACCTCGTCGTTCCCCGGTGCTGACACGGCGACCAAGCTCAAGCTCTCGGGCGTCGACGTGGCCAGCTTCGGGGACGCGTTCGGCCAGACCCCCGGCGCGCTGGAGATCGTGTGGGCCGACCCGGTGGGTGGCGTCTACAAGAAGCTCGTGATGTCCGACGACGCCCGGACCCTGCTCGGTGGCGTCCTGGTCGGCGACGCCAGCGCCTACGCCAGCCTGCGCCCGATGCTCGGCCGCGAGCTCCCGGGCGACCCGGCCGCGTTCCTCCTGCCCGAGGGCGGCGGCGGAGCGCCCGAGCTGGAGCTGCCCGACGACGCCGCCGTCTGCTCGTGCAACAACGTCTCCGCCGGCACGATCCGTGGGGCGGTGACGGAGCACGGGTGCACCGACCTCGGCGCGGTCAAGGCCTGCACCAAGGCCGGCACCAGCTGCGGGTCCTGCCTCCCGCTGGTCAAGAAGCTGGTCACCACCGAGCTGGCCGCGCAGCGCATCGCCGTCAGCACCGCGCTGTGCGAGCACTTCGCCCTGTCCCGCGCGCAGCTGTACGACGCGGTCAGGGTGTCCGGCGCGGCCTCGTTCACCCAGATCATCGAGCGGTTCGGCACCGGCGGCCGGGGGTGCGACATCTGCCGTCCGACCGTCGCGTCCATCCTTGCGACGACCTCCCCGGCCCACGTGCTCGAGGGCGAGCGGGCCACGCTCCAGGACACCAACGACCACGTGATGGCCAACCTGCAGAAGGACGGCTCCTACTCGGTGGTCCCGCGCATCGCCGGCGGCGAGGTGACGCCCGAGGGGCTCATCGCGATCGGCGAGGTGGCCAAGGACTTCGGGCTCTACACCAAGATCACCGGCGGTCAGCGGATCGACATGTTCGGCGCCCGCATCGACCAGCTGCCCCTGATCTGGCAGCGCCTCGTCGACGCCGGGTTCGAGTCCGGGCACGCGTACGGCAAGTCGCTGCGCACCGTGAAGTCCTGCGTCGGCTCCACGTGGTGCAGGTTCGGCGTGCAGGACTCGGTGGCGCTCGCGGTCATGCTCGAGCTCCGGTACCGCGGCCTGCGTTCCCCGCACAAGATCAAGCTCGGGGTCTCCGGCTGCGCGCGTGAGTGCGCGGAGGCCCGCGGCAAGGACGTCGGCGTGATCGCCACCGACAAGGGCTGGAACGTCTATGTCGGTGGCAACGGCGGCTTCACCCCGCGGCACGCGCAGCTGCTGGCCGAGGACCTCGACACCGAGACCCTGGTGCGGACCATCGACCGGTTCCTCCTCTACTACGTGCGCACGGCGGACCGCCTGCAGCGCACGGCGCCGTGGATCGAGGAGGTCGAGGGCGGCCTGGAGGGCGTCCGGGCGGTCGTGATGGACGACTCGCTGGGCATCGCGGCGGACCTGGACGAGCAGATGGCCCTGCACGTCGTGGAGTACGAGGACGAGTGGAAGGCCACGCTCGAGGATCCGGAGAAGCTGCGCCGGTTCGCGTCCTTCGTCAACGCTCCCGACACCCCGGACCCCTCGCTGGCGTACGTCCCGGAGCGCGGCCAGTCGCGCCCCGCCACCGCCGACGAGCGCGACGACGCACGCCCGACGCCTCACCACGAACCCGTTCTCGTCGCCGGAGCCCGGCTGGAGGTGCGCTCATGACCGCGCTGGAGACCACGCTGGAGACCGCTGTGTGGACCGCCGTGTGTCGGGTGCAGGACCTCGCCCCCGAGCGCGGCGCCGCGGCGCTGCTGGGCAGCGACCAGGTCGCCCTGTTCCGACTCCTCGACGGCCGCGTCCTGGCGGTCCAGCAGCACGACCCGTTCAGCGACGCGCACGTGATCTCCCGGGGCATCGTCGGCTCGCGGACGGTCGACGGGGTCGAGGTGCCGACCGTCGCGTCCCCGATGTACAAGCAGGTGTTCGACCTGACCACGGGCCGCTGCCTGGACGTCGCGGGCAAGGTCCCCGCTCGTGGTCTCAGCCCTGACCTGCGCACCTGGCCCGTCCGGGTGTCCGACGGACTCGTGGAGGTCGGGCGATGACCACGATGCTCGGGCTCCAGCTCACCGGCCGCCGCGTCCTCGTGGTCGGCGGCGGGCCGGTCGCGGCCCGCCGTGTGCAGTCCTTGCTCGCGGACGCCGCCGTGGTGGTCGTGGTCGCCCCGCAGCTGTGCGAGGTTCTCCTGGACCTGCACCGGTGGGGGTTGGTCGAGTGGCGCGCGCGCGAGGTGGCCGAGACGGATCTTGAGGGCGCCTGGCTGGTGCACACGGCTACGGGCGACCGCGCGACCGACGAGTCAGTCGTGGCCTGGGCCGCCACGCGCCAGACGTTCTGCATCGACGCGGGCGACGGCTCGGCGGGGTCGGCACGCACGCCGGCGACCACCCAGCAGGGTGACGTCCTCGTGGGCGTGGTCTCGACGGGCTCCCCGGACCCGCGCCGCACGCTCGCCGTGCGCGACGCGGTCGCGGCGCACCTGCGCGAGGGCCACGTGGATCTGCGTCAGCGCCGCTCGCACGCGGGACGGGTGGTGCTCGTCGGCGGCGGACCGGGCGACATCGGGCTGCTCACGCTGGCCGGCCGTCGCGCGCTGGCCGAGGCGGACGTCGTGGTGACCGACCGGCTGGGTCCGGTCGCGGTGCTCGACGAGCTCGCTCCCGGGGTCGAGATCATCGACGTCGGCAAGACGCCCGGGCACCACCCCGTGCCGCAGCACGAGATCGGCCGGATCCTGGTCGAGCAGGCGCAGCGCGGTCGAGTGGTCGTCCGGCTCAAGGGCGGCGACCCGTTCGTGTACGGGCGTGGTGGCGAGGAGGTGCTCGCCTGCCGGGAGGCGGACGTCGCGGTGGAGGTCATCCCGGGGGTGAGCAGCGCGTTCGCCGCGCYCGCGGCGGCCGGCATCCCGCTGACGCACCGCGGGACGGTCAGCGCCGTGCACGTGATGAACGGGCACGACGGCTGGTCGTCCGCGGCGCTGACAGGCCTGCGGGACAAGTCCTGCACGGTCGTCGTGCTCATGGGCGTGAGCGCCTTGGCCACGCTCGCCACGGAGGCGCTGGACGCCGGCGCCGACCCGGCCACCCCCGTCGCACTGGTGGAGGAGGGCACGCTGCCCGGCCAGCGCGTCACCCGCGCACGGCTCGACGACGTGGTGGACGTCGCCGCGTCGGCCGGGGTCCGTGCCCCCGCGGTGATCGTCCTGGGTGCGGTCGCCGCCGCGGGTCTGCTCGAGCCCGCGCATGGTGACGCGGCTCACACGACCGCGTCGACGGTCGCAGCGGACCCCGGCACCGTCACAATGGCCCTGTGAGCGAACCCATCGACCAGACCCTCGCGGGCCTCGTCGTGCTCATCACCGCCGACCGCCGGTCCGCCGAGCTCGCCGCCGCCCTGGGTCGCCGCGGAGCCGCGGTCCGGCACGCTCCCGCGCTGAGCATGGTGCCGCACATCGACGACGCGGCACTGCTCGGTGGCACGCGGTCGCTGCTGGCGGACCCGCCCGACACGGTCGTCGTCACCACCGGGATCGGCTTCCGCGGCTGGATCGAGGCCGCCGATGCGTTGGGCCTCGCCGAGCCGCTCGTGGACATGCTTCGCGGCACGCGCATCGTGGCGCGCGGCCCCAAGGCGCGCGGAGCGATCCAGGCGGCCGGCCTGACCGCCGACTGGGTGGCCGAGTCCGAGACGAGCGCCGAGATCGCCGAGGTGCTCCTGGATGAGGGCGTCGCCGGCCGGGACATCGCGGTCCAGCACCACGGCGCGGGGGCCGACGGGCTCGACGAGGCGTTCGCCGCCGCGGGTGCTCGGGTGCGCAGCCTCGTCGTGTACCGGTGGGGTCCACCCCCGGACCCCGCGGTGGTGGAGGCCTCGGTGCGCGCGGTCGCCGCGGGCGAGGTCGACGCCGTCGCGTTCACGTCGGCGCCCGGCGCGCACGCCTGGCTGGAGGCTGCCGACGACGCCGGCGTCACCGACCGCATCGTCGAGCTCGCGCGGCGCGGCAGCGTCGTCATGGCTGCCGTCGGACCCATCACGGCCAAGCCCCTGCTCGAGCGGGGCATCGAGCCGCTCGTGCCCGAGCGCGGCCGGCTCGGCTCCCTGGTCCGCGCGCTGGTCGGCCACTACGGCGGTCTGCAGGCGCTGCAGACCGTCGCGGGCCCGCTCCAGGTCCACCGCGGCACCGCGGTGCTGGACGGTCACGTGCTGGCCCTCACGCCCACGGGGCTGGAGGTCCTCCGGCTGCTGGCGGCCGCGGGCGGCTCCGTCGTCCCGCGCGACCAGGTGCTGGCCGTGCTCCCGGGTGACTCGCGCGACCCGCACGCCGCCGAGGTGGCCATCGCGCGCCTGCGGGACGCGACCGGGAGCCGCACCCTCATCCGCACGGTGGTCAAGAGGGGATACCGTCTCCAGCTGGAGGAGGCAGTATGACGAACGCGCTGCACGCCCGGGGTCCGGTGCCCGATCGCCCGCTCGGTGACGTCGAGGGGCCCGTCCTCATCGGCTGCTCGCACGGCACGGACGACGTCGACGGCCGCGCGGCCGTCCGGTCGATCCTCACCGGCGTCGCGGCGGCCCGTCCCGACCTCGACGTGCGCGAGGCCTTCGTCGACGTGCAGGAGCCCGAGGTCGCCGACGTCGTCGAGCACGCCCTGGAGAGCGACGCGTCGGGTGCGGTCGTCGTGCCGCTGCTCCTGTCGGTCGGCTTCCACGTGAAGGTCGACATCGCGGCCGCCGTCGACCAGCCGGGCGCCTCCGCGGCATCGCCCCTGGGTCCCGATCCGCGGCTCGTGGACATCTTGCTGGACCGCCTGGACGCCGCCGGCCTGGCCCCCGACGACCTCGTCGTGCTGGCTGCGGCCGGCTCGACGGACCCGGCTGCCGCGCTCGCGGTCGAGTCGGTCGCCGCCGGCCTCGCCGACCGGCTGGAGCAGCCCGTGACCATCGGCTACGGCGCAGGAGCCGAGCCGCGCGTGCCGGCAGCGGTCGCGACCGCTCGGGCAGACGTGCCGCCGGGCGGGCGGGTGGTCGTCGCCTCGTACCTGCTGGCCCCCGGCTACTTCTACGACCGCGTGCTCGAGGCCGGGGCCGACGTGGTCACCGAGCCGCTCGCGCCCGACGAGCGCCTGGTCGACATCGTGCTCGACCGGTACGACGCCGCGACCTGAGACAGGGTTGCCCCGAAACCTTCCGTACCTCTAGGAACGGGAGATGCCCAGAGCCGTGCGCGTCCTGACGTCCTGCCTCGCTGTCCTCGCCCTCGCGGCGTGCACGTCGTCCGGGTCCGACGACGCGGAGACCCCGACGCTCGCACCGTCCCCCGCCGGCATCTCGGCCTCCCTCACGCCCGCCGACACCCCGGACTGCCTCCCCGCGGGCACCGCCACCGTGACCACAGGCGACGCGGACGATCCGACGCTCGTGTCCTTCGCCGGTGGCGGCACCCAGGGGGTGCTCCTCGCGCCGCAGGACCGGGGCGACGCGTGCCAGTGGGCCGACGAGCTGGCCCGGCTGGCGGGGGAGGGCTACCTCGTCGCGTCGTTCGGTTGGTCGGACGACGGGAGGGCGTCGTTCCTGGGCGCCGTCGACACGCTCCGGAGCCTCGGCGCCACGGACGTCGCGCTGGTGGGCGCCTCGAAGGGGGGAACCTACGCGGCCACGCTCGCCGACGAGGTCGACGCGGTCGCGGTCGTGGCGCTCGGTCCGCCGGCCAGCTTCGAGGGTCAGGTCGCGATGGCCACGTCGAGCACCTACACCGGCCCGCTGCTGGTCATCGCGTCGACCGACGACCCGAACGTCGGCGTGGACTCGTCACGGGCAGTGTCCCGCGCGGACGACCCCAGCACGTTCCTCGAGCTCCCGGGCAGCGCCCACGGCGTGGCCCTGTTCACCACCGAGCACCGCGAGCAGGTGCAGCAGGCGATCGACGAGACGCTGGCGACCGGCTTCGCGTCCTGACAGCCCGAAGGCGTGCGACCCGGGGGTGGTGTCGCACGCCTTCGGCGTCTGTCGGGTGAGCGGTCAGACGAACCGGCGCCGCGCGAACGTCGCCAGACCGATCCCTGCGGCGAACAGGACGATCGCCGCGATGAGCCGCCCGACCGAGCTGGCCCCGGTCCCGTCGACCCCGGCGATGTCGATCGAGTACGCCGTGAACCCCGCCGCACCGTCCGGGGCGCCGTAGGCCATGCCCTCGGTCGCGGCCCGCTCGGCACCGGCGCTGAGCACCGCGTACTTCACGCCGAAGTCCTCCGCGGTCCCCTTGCCGCTGACGACCACCTGCGAGGTGCCCTCGTCGGACAGCTGCTGCGTGCCGTCGACCAGCTTCGGCGCGCCCTCGGCGGCCGAGACGAGCCCGTCGGACAGTTGCGTCGACCCGTCAGCGGCGTCGACCAGCCCGTCGGCGAGCTGCTGCGACCCGGCGGCGGCGCTGGCGATCCCTGCGGCCAGCTGTGACGAGCCGGACGCCGCGGTGTCGATGCCGTCGGACAGCTGCGTCGCGCCGGTGGCGGCCCCCTGGATACCGGTTGCGAGCGAGCCGGCACCTGCACGGAGCTGCTGTGCGCCAGTGCCGAGCTGGCCGAGTCCGGAGACCAGCGTGGATCCGCCCGCGCTCAGCTGGTCGGTCCCTGCCTGCAGGGAGTGGACACCGCCGCGTAGCGTGCCGTCGGCCTTGAGGTCATCAGCGTCGCCGACGCCGGTCTGGACCTTGTCAGCGATCCCGTTGAGGAGCGCGGTGACGCCGTTGTCCACCAGAACCAGGCCGTCGAGCAGGCCGGGCTTCGTGCAGACGGTGGTGCCCAGTGAGCTCTGGCTCAGCCCGCACTCGACAGCGGCCAGGCCGGGGCCGGCCAGGTGGGCGAGCCTGCCCTGCAGGTAGGTCAGACCCTGCTGCAGCGTGGCGCTGTCGGATGGCGTGGCGGTGTAGAAGGCCTCCACGTCGGGGTTGCCGAGGGCCGCGGGGTTGGCGAGCTCGGCCTGACCGGCCTTGAGCTGGCTGATGAGACCGTTGAGGACGGCCAGCTCGAAGGGGTCGGTCGTCGCCGCCAGCGGCGGGCGGATCCCCCCGGAGGACGCGTAGCAGGGGTCGGCGCCCGGCGCGGCACCGTCGCGCAGGTTCGTCAGCACCGAGACGGCGCAGCCGAGCTTCTGGTACGCGCCCGGAGCGGCGGGGTCGATGCTGTAGACGCCACGTGCCATCTTCGCCAGCGCGGCCGGGGCTGCCGTGCCGACTTGCTGGCGCAGCCCGTCCACTCCCGCGAGCAGGGTGCCCGCGGTCGTGGTCGAGCCGATGCCGTCACGCAGGTCCTGGATGCCCTTGTGCAGAGCGACCACGTTGGGCTCCGCGGAGGGCGTGGTGCTGGTCGCGCGCAGTGCGCCGATGTCGCCGTACAGCTTGGTCAGCCCGGCGTCGAGGAGCGCGAGCCCGCCGTCCACCTGGGTCAGGCCGTCGATGAGCGCCGGTGCCTTGGCGCTCGCGCTGGCGAGCCCGTCATCGAGCTTCGCTGCCCCGAGGGCGAGAGCCGACGCGCCCGGCGCCGCTGTGTTGCTGAGGCCCGCGGCGAGCTGGTCGGCGCCCGGGGCGATCTTGCCGGTGAGGCCGGCCGCAAGCTGGTTGATGCCCGGGAGAGCCTTGCCGTTCAGTCCGGCCGCGAGCTCCGCGGCCCCGGGTGCGGCCTCGTCGTTGAGGCCCTCCTCCAGCTGGGCCGCGCCGTCGCGGAGCTGGAGCAGCCCCGCGAGCAGCTGGGCCGCTCCGTCGTGCAGCTGGAGCACGGAGTCGTCGAGCAGCAGGCCGGCGCCCGTGAGGTCGACGCCCTTCTGCGCGCCGGCCTGGTAGCTGGCGGCGCCGCCCTTGAACGAGGGGTAGTCGAGCGGCGACACCGCCATCGAGGTCAGCGTGGCCTTCGGCACGACCGCGTGGCTGACCTGCGCGGTGTAGCCGAACTCCGCGGTGGCGGAGCCGATGGGCGGGAACAGGGTCATCTGGAACTGCATGCGGGTACCGCCGCGTCCGTCGCCGGCGATGCCGGCCTCGTCGGACTGCACGTCGGTGAAGGTGGACGGCAGGACGGTGACCAGCTGTCCGATCATCGGGATGACCGTCTGGGCCGAGGCTGTCGCCTCCGTGCCGGTGCCGTCGTCGTACGTGACATCCTGCGTGGCGCCGGTGACGTTGGTGACCTTGTAGTGCACCCCGAGCGTGCCGGACTTGCCGAGGACCGTGCCCGGCTGCACCGCCTTGCCGTCGAACGTGTAGGTGACCTCGACGGTCAGGGGGAGGTCCTTGTCGTAGGTGCTCAGCGAGCGCTCGCGCCGCTCGCCGTCGACGCTGAGGGTGCTGACGAGCTTGCCGTCGGTGACCTGGTAGCCGCCGAAGCCGTCGAGGTTGCGCAGGCCCTTCGTCGAGACGGGGTTCTCGATCGTCGTCGTGCCCTTGCCGCTCAGTGCCAGCTGCTCGTACACGCGGGCGCTCTGGAACGCTCCGGTGGCGGACAGTCGCGCCTGGACGGTCTCGGTGTTGGTGACGGCGACGTCGCCGGAGTCCGCGGCGAACGCGGGCGCTCCGGCCGTGCCGACGAGCAGGGGGATGAGGACGACGGCTGCGGCCGCGGTGGTGGTCGTGCGTCGCACGTCAGGCCTCCGGCTGGGGGTCGAATGGACGGGTGGCGGGCAGCCCGCGGCGCGGGGAGGGTGCGGCGTTGGCAGCGACCGGCTCCTCGTTCTGGGCGAAGAGGTGCTCCTCGGTGGCCCGCTCCTCCTCGCGGTCCTGCTCGACGACGACGCCGAGCAGCGATGTCGCGAGGAAGCCGGCTCCTGCGGCGAGCAGGATGGACGTCGCGGTCGCGGCCGACGAGGTGACGAACGAGGCCGGGTCGGCGGTGTACGTCGCCTCGTACGCGCCCGCCATCGCGGCGGCGCCGAGCAGCGCGGACCACAGCGGGAGCTTGCCGCGGCTGAGCCCGGCGACCGCGAGGCAGAGCGCGAGGACGATGAGGACCGCGACGGCGCGACCGGCCGCGGCGTCGGGCAGGGCTGCGGCGCGCAGGGCGTAGCCGAGCCACGCCGCGACGAAGCCGACGGCGAACCCTGCCGCGCGCTGCGCGGGGGTCCGGTCGGGCACGAGGCCCAGGGCGCCGCCGAGTGCCGCGCCGAGCAGGGCGACGCCCTGCAGCTCGGGACCGGAGAACAGGACGATCGCTGTCGTCAGGAGCGCGAGGACGAGCCCCGCCAAGATGTGACGCTTCATGACCACCTCGTCGTGGTGACTGGCGGAGCGGTTCCGCTCCAGCAGTGCTGCCGGTAGATGGCCGCCCGAGAGCCGGTTGACCTGCACCGTCGCCGTTGACGGGTCAGGTCACCGGGGTTCTCGGGCGGGACCAGCGCACTGTCTACCAGCGCACAAAGCACCTGAGCCACGGGGTACTAGGTAAATCCCTACCGGTAGCAGGTAACCGTTATGGCCCCGTGACCTAGGTCACTTGTGGAGGGTTCAGAGGTAGCGCAGCGGGTCGAACTCGTCGAGCGGGATGATCCTCAGGCGGGGGAGCTGGACGTTGAACGCGGCGACGTCGCCCTCGAGGTCGAACGTCTCGAGCCCGCGCCCGACGAGGGCCGAGAGCTGGGTGCTGGTGAACTCGCGGAAGGCGAGCAGACCGACGCGACGGTCCTCGTCGTCGACGAGCTGCTCCAGCTCGGGTGCGAAGTCCCCGTCGTGGCTGGCCAGGAGCACGTCGCCGCCGCGGCCGTGGATGGCCTCGAGCGTGCGCTTGATGCCGATGTCGACGACCTTCTCGTACGACTCGCCCGACAGCGGGATCGGCTGGAACCCGATGGCGAGCAGCGCCTGCACGAACGACATCGGCAGGTTGCCGTTGGAGGCGTTGAGGAAGAACAGCGCCTTCACGGGCTGGTCCCACGTCTGCTGCGCGAAGGTCAGCACGCGCTCCCAGCGGGGCCGCTGCTCCGGGGTGGGCCGGCCGCCGAGGATCGACGACCCGAGCGTCGCGTCGATGTTCTCGCCGTCCACCAGCAGGTAGGTGGTGCGCGGTGCGGCCTCGGTCGTCATCGCGTCAGCGTATCCGCAGGTGGCGCGTGCCGGCCCGGAACCCGGAGCGGGTCCCGGGCCGGCACACGCTCACGCGATCGAGCAGGCCGTGCCGTTGAGGCTGAACGCGCTCGGGGCGGTGTTCGTGCCGGTGTGCGAGCCGTTGAACCCGAACTGCTGGCTCGCGCCGGCCGCGATGCTGCCGTTCCACGGCGCGCTCTTCACGGTCACGGCCGAGCCGGACTGCGTGGTGACCGAGCTCCACGCCTGCGTCACGCTCTGTCCGGCTGGGAAGCTGAACGTGAGCGTCCAGCCGTTGATCGCCGTCGACGACGTGTTCTTCACCGTGACGTTCGCGGTGAAGCCGGTGTTCCACTGGTTCACGACGTAGGTGACCTGGCAGCCCGCGACCGGCGGGGTGGTCGGCGTGACGGGCGGCGTCGTCGGCGTCACCGGCGGCGTGGTCGGCGTGACCGGAGGTGTGGTCGGGGTGATCCCGCCGAAGGCCGACGCGATGGCGTCGTACGCCGGCTTCTTCGCGTAGTTCTCGTCCCAGACCAGCGCGGCGCCCTGGCCGGGGAACGTGTCGGGCACCCACGAGTACCTGTCGGTGATGCCCCAGATGGTCACGCCCTGGCAGCGGCTGACCGCGAGGCAGATCTGGAAGACCTTCTTGTAGTCGGCGGCCTGGGTGGCCAGCTTGGTGGCGTCCGACGGCGTCTGCATGCGGATGTCGAGCTCGGTGATCCGCACGTCGACCCCGAGGTCGGCGAAGCGCTGCAGGTTCTGCTGCATGGTCGACGGGACCTGGCCGATGATCAGGTGGGACTGGAACCCGACGCAGTCGATGGGGACGCCGCGGGCCTTGAAGTCCTTGACCAGGTTGTAGATCGCGGTGCTCTTCGAGTTCACCGCGTCGGTGTTGTAGTCGTTGATGCAGAGCTTGGCGGTCGGGTCAGCGGCCCGTGCGGCCCTGAACGCGGTCTCGATGTACCCGTTGCCGAGCTTCTGCTGGAACGGGGAGTCGGACCGCCGACCTCCGTTGTCGTCGAAGGCCTCGTTGACGACGTCCCAGGCGACGACCTTGCCCTTGAAGTGCGTCGCAACGTTGGTGACGTGGTTGGTCATGGCCGACTCCAGCGCGGTGCCGGAGAGGTTGTTGACCCATCCAGGCAGCTGGGAGTGCCAGACGAGGGTGTGCCCGTACAGCTTCTTGCCGGTGCTGGCCGCGTAGCTGGCCACCTGGTCGCCCGCGCCGTAGCTGAACGAGTTCTGGGACGGCTCGGTGGCGTCCCACTTCATCGCGTTCTCCGCCACGACGAGGGTGAACTCGCTGTCCGCGACGGACTTGTACCCCGACTCCGAGAGCCGGGCGGGGGCGAGCGCGAAGCCGATGTCCTTGCCGGCGGCGGTGGACAGGTCCTTCAGGGTCGAGGCCGCCTGGGCGGGGATCGCCAGGGCGGCCCCGACGGCGGCGGTCACCGCGAGGGCGACCGCCGCGGTGCGGAGCGCGGAACGGCGGGGTGGATGGACGACAGGCATGGGGTTCCTCCTCGTTGAGCCAAGTGCCGGATCGCACAGTGGTCGTCGGTGGTCGCCCACCGCGAGGTGCCGAAACATTTCAGGCCGTGGCGCGCGACACTTTCGATAGCCGCGGGACGGAACATCGCCCACGCCGCCCCTGTTGGAGAGAAGATGAATGCGTACGCATGAAAACGGAGGCGTGCGATGTCGGACGTGGACCGCGAGCTGCCCGGCACGCGGGAGGCTGCCGAGGCGTGGGAGTCGCTCTTCCGCGCCCAGGTGGCACTCATGCGGCGGTTCCAGCGCGACGACGTCTGGGGTGACCTGACCATCCGCGAGTACGACGTCCTGTTCACCCTCTCGAACTGCCCGGACGGCACCGCGCGGCTCAAGGAGCTGGGCGAGGGCAGCCTGCTGACGCAGCCGAGCCTGTCCCGGATGGTGGAGCGTCTGGAGCAGGCCGGCCTGGTCCGGCGCGGACCCGTGGAGGGCGACGCGCGGGGCGTGGCGGTCGGCCTGACCGAGGAGGGCCGGCGGGTGCAGCGGGAGATCGGCCGTCGGCACGTGCGCTCGATCCGACGCCTCGTCGGGGGAGCGCTGGACACCGAGGAGCTGGCGACGTTGCGCGCCCTCACCGACAAGCTGCGCGCCGCGCAGGCGCAGATTCCCGACCCGTCGGGCTCAGACGCGTAGCGCCCGCAGCTCGGCGGCCACGACCGCGGGCGTGGGCCGTGCGGCGGGGTCCTCCGCCGTCATCGCGCGCAGCAGACGCATCCAGTCGCGGCCGAAGCGCTCCGGCACGTCGACGGGGTCGAGCAGGCGGGCGAGCGAGCTGGACAGCGGGTCGCCCGGGTAGGCGCGCTCGCCCGTCAGGCACTCCAGCAGCACGAGGCCCAGGGAGTAGATGTCGCTGGGCGGGCCTGCGGGGTGACCGAGCGCCTGCTCCGGGCTCTGGTACCCGGCGGTCCCGGAGGTCCCCCGCGGGGTGAGCGGCGCACCCGCAGCCGTCACCGCGATGCCGAAGTCCGCGAGCACCACCGGCAACCAGGGCGCGTCGCGGGCGCCGCTGTCCGCGCGGTCGGTGGCCACGAGGACGTTGGACGGCTTGACGTCGCGGTGGGCCACCCCGGCGCCGTGCGCGTGGCCGAGCGCGAGCGCCAGCTGCCGCCCGACGTCCGCGGTGAGCGAGGGGCTGAGTGGTCCGTCCGCGATGGTGTCGCGCAGGGTCCGGCCGTCGACCAGCTCCATCACCAGGAAGGCGACCGGCCCGGTGTCCGGCAGCACGTCCGCGCCCACGTCGAGCAGGGCGACCAGGCTGGGGTGTGCGAGCGAGGACAGGATCCGGGCCTCGTGCGCGTACCGGCGGATCTCCTCCGGGGTCGCGGCGCCGATCGAGAAGAGCTTGAGCGCCACCGGTCGGTGCAGCCGCGCGTCGGTGGCCCGGAACACCTCACCGGATCCGCCCCGGCCCAGCTGCTGCTCGAGGTGGTAGCGGCGTCCGAGCGGAGCGGTCGCCGTCGGGCGGGACTCGGTCGGTGGCACGGCATACCTGTCGTCGGAGATGTGGGCAGGACCGACGGTAGAAGCCAGGGGAGCCGACCGCACGCCGGGCGCGGGTGAACGGGTGACGGGGGGCACGTTCGGCGCTTGCAGTCGGTTGCAAGCCACTTGCGCTCCTGAGCAGTAGAGTGACAGCCATGTCCCGGCGACTCGCAGAGGTAGCACGCAAGGTCGGCGTCTCGGAGGCGACCGTCAGCCGCGTGCTGAACGGCAAGCCTGGCGTCTCGGAGTCCACGCGCGAGGCCGTGCTCACGGCCCTCGACGTGCTCGGCTACGAGCGGCCGACGAAGCTGCGCGGAGAGCGTGCCCGCCTGGTGGGCCTGGTGCTCCCCGAGCTGCAGAACCCGATCTTCCCCGCGTTCGCCGAGGTCGTGGGCGGGGCGCTCGCGCAGCAGGGGTTCACGCCCGTGCTCTGCACCCAGACGGCGGGGGGAGTCTCGGAGGCCGACTACGTCGAGCTCCTGCTCGGGCAGCAGGTGTCCGGGATCGTCTTCGCCGGCGGTCACTACGCGCAGCGGGACGCCACGCACGGCCACTACGAACGCCTCACGGGTCGCAACCTGCCGGTCGTCCTCATCAACGCCTCGATCGAGGAGCTCCCGTTCCCGCGCGTGTCGTGCGACGACGAGGTGGCCATCGAGCAGGCGGTCGGGCACCTGGCCTCGCTCGGGCACACGAAGATCGGCCTCGTCCTGGGCCCGGTGGACCACGTGCCGTCCGAACGCAAGCTGCGGGCGGCACAGGCGATCACCCAGCGGCTCGGGCTCGAGCTCGGGGAGCGCCAGGTGGTCCGCAGCGCGTACTCGCTGGAGAGCGGGCAGGCCGCGGGCAACCGGCTGCTGCGCGAGGGTGTCACGGGCATCGTCTGCGCGAGCGACCCGCTGGCGCTCGGAGTCATCCGCGCCGCCCGGCGAGCGGGCCTGCGCGTCCCGGACGACGTCTCCGTCGTCGGCTACGACGACTCGGCCTTCATGAGCTGCACCGAGCCTCCGCTCACCACGGTCCGCCAGCCGATCGAGCCCATGGGCCGCGCGGCGATCGACCTGCTGGTCAGCCAGATCCACGGCAGCGCCGTGCCGCAGGACGAGCTGCTCTTCGAGCCGGAGCTCGTGGTGCGCGGCTCGACGGGTCCCGCGCCGACCCAGCCGGTGACGCTCGCCGACTGACCCGCCCGCAACGACGGACCCCGTCTCGCCGCTCCTGGCGAGGCGGGGTCCGTGTCGTTGTGCGCGCGCTCATCGCGATCCGAGGCCACTTCGGTCACGCTTCGATAACTGTCTTGTCAGTTTCTTGCGTGGTTCCAGTCGTGTCCTTTAGTGTCTGGAACGCGACAGCGACGTCTCGTGGAGACCGGCGAGGCCGCGGTAGGAGCAGAGGACAACCGGCCCCGGCGACGTCGACGGCCCACGAGAGACGAGACGCGAGTGGCGCAGGCGCAGCCCGAGACGGACCCGCAGTGGTGGCGTGGCGCGGTGATCTACCAGGTGTACCCGCGCAGCTTCGCCGACGGGAACGGTGACGGCACCGGCGACCTGGCGGGCCTGCGGTCGCGGCTGCCGTACCTGCGGGACCTCGGCGTGGACGCGATCTGGGTGACCCCCTGGTACGTCTCCCCGCTCGCCGACGGTGGCTACGACGTCGCCGACTACCGCGCGATCGACCCCGCCTTCGGCACCCTCGAGGAGGCCGAGCTGCTCATCAGCGAGGCCCTCGGGCTGGGCATCCGGACCATCATCGACGTGGTCCCCAACCACGTCTCGGACCAGCACGAGTGGTTCCAGGCCGCGCTGGCCGCCGGACCGGGCTCGCCGGAGCGTGAACGGTTCTGGTTCCACCCCGGCAAGGGCGAGGACGGCGAGCAGATCCCCACCGGCTGGGTCTCCGACTTCCAGGGCAACACCTGGACGCGGACCACCGACCCCGACGGCACCCCCGGGGAGTGGTACCTGCACCTGTTCGCTCCGCAGCAGCCGGACGTGAACTGGTCGCACCCGGACGTCGTCGCGGAGTTCGAGGCGGTGCTCCGGTTCTGGTTCGACCGCGGTGTCGCGGGCATCCGCATCGACTCGGCCGCCCTGCTGGTCAAGGACCCCGAGCTCCCGGAGGTCCCGGTGCACCCGGGTCCGGGGGAGCACCCGCACGTCGACCGGGACGAGCTGCACGACGTGTACCGCGGCTGGCGCGCCGTCGCCGACTCCTACGAGGGCACGCGTGTCCTCGTCGGCGAGGTCTGGCTCCAGGACAAGGCGCGCTTCGCGCAGTACCTGCGTCCCGACGAGATGCACACCGCGTTCAACTTCGACTTCATGGCGCGGCCCTGGGACGCCAAGCAGCTGCGCGAGTCGATCGACATCACGCTCGCCGCGCACGGACCCGTCGGGGCGCCGGCCACCTGGGTGCTCTCCAACCACGACGTCACGCGGCCGGTCACCCGGTACGGGCGCGAGGACACGTCGTTCGCGTTCACCGCCAAGCGCTTCGGCACGCCCACGGACCTGACCGTCGGGCTGCGCCGGGCGCGCGCGGCGGCCCTGCTCACGGCCGCCCTGCCCGGTTCGCTGTACATCTACCAGGGCGACGAGCTGGGCCTGCCCGAGGTCGAGGACCTCCCGCTGGACCTCCTGCAGGACCCCATGCACTTCCGTTCCGAGGGCGTCGACCCCGGCCGGGACGGCTGCCGTGTGCCGCTGCCCTGGGCGGGGACCGAGGCCCCCTACGGATTCGGCTCCGCCGGGTCGTGGCTCCCGCAGCCGACGGCCTGGGCGGACCTGACCGTCACGGCACAGGAGGCCGACCCGGCGTCGACCCTGCGCCTGTACCGCGACCTCCTGGCGATCCGCCGGGCCGAGCCCGCGCTGGGCGACGGCCCGATGACGTGGATCGACTCCGTCGACGACGTGCTCGCGTTCGCCCGTGGCGACCTCGTGTGCGTCGTCAACCTCGGCGACGAACCCGTCGCCCTGCCCACCCCCACCGAGCTCCTGCTCTCGAGCGCCCCGCTCGAGGCAGGCCTGCTGCCCCGCGACACCGCCGCGTGGCTGCGCACCCCCGCCTGACCCGACCGCACCACCCGCACACGCACCATCCCTGACCGCAGCACCAGATCGCGACCTGGCACCCCGTCCGGCGCGTTCCCTCACGAAGGAGTGACGATGAGGTCCTCACGCACCACCGCGCTGGCCATGGCCGGTGTGCTCTCGCTCGGCCTGCTGGCCGCGTGCAGCACCGACGACGACCCCTCCGGCGACTCGACGGCCGACGGTGACAAGGTCACCATCACGGTCGCCGGCCTGCAGCCGGGCGCCGAGCAGACGGCTGTCGACGCGCTCAACGAGCGGGTCGACCAGTTCGAGGCGAAGTACCCGGACATCGACATCGAGACGCAGGAGTACAACTGGCTGGCGTCGACCTTCGCGGCCGACCTCGCCGGTGGCACGCTCCCGGACGTCTTCGAGGTGCCCGCCACGGACACCAAGGTGCTCATCCAGAACGGCCAGATCGCCGACATCGACGAGCAGGTCAAGCAGCTGTCGTACGCGGACGACTTCAACCCGGAGGTCCTCGCGGCCGGGCTCAGCGATGACGGCAAGGTGTACGCCGTGCCGGCCAAGTCCATCTACGCGGTGGCGCTGCACTACAACCGGAAGCTCTTCACGGACGCCGGTCTGGACCCCGACAAGCCGCCGGCCACCTGGGACGACGTCCGCACGGCCGCCAAGGCGATCCACGACGCGACCGGCATTCCGGGCTACGCCATGATGGCGCTCGACAACGCCGGTGGGTGGCAGCTGACGGCCGCCGCCTACTCGCGTGGCGGTCGCACCCAGGTGCTGGACGGCGACACGTACGAGGCCACGCTGACGGACCCGGCGGTCAAGGAGTCGCTGCAGTTCCTCGGTGACCTCAAGTCGGACGGCTCCCTGCTGGAGAACACCCAGCTGGGCTGGGGCGACGTCAACTCCGGCTTCGCCGCCGGCCAGTTCGCCATGTACACGTCGGGCTCCGACATCTACACCGCACTGGTGCAGAACAACGGCGTCACCGCGGACAACCTGGACTACGGGCTGACCGCGCTGCCCACCGACGGGGACGACGCCGGCACGCTCGGCGGCGGCACCTACGCCGCGGTGGCACCCCAGGCGACCGACGAGGAGAAGGACGCCGCGGTCAAGTGGATCGACTTCTGGTACCTGTCCAAGCTGGTGGACCAGGACCAGGCCGTGGCCGACGCCAAGATCCTCGCGGAGCAGGACCCGCCGCAGGCCGTCGGGACCCCGACGCTCCCGATCTTCAGCAAGGACCAGTACGAGACCTCGCTCGGCTGGATCGAGGACTACGTCAACGTCCCGCTCGACCACATGGCCGGCTACACGGACGTCATGTTCGAGCAGCCCGTCATCCCCGAGGCTGCCCGTGCGACGCAGGAGACCTACGGCCTGCTGTTCCCGATCGTGCAGGCCGTGATGACCGACCCGGGCGTGGACCTGGACGCGCTGCTCGCCGAGGCGAACACGCAGTCCCAGGCCATGATCGACCAGGCCGGCTGACGCGCTGACGGTGCCCGGCCCGGGTCCTCCCGGGTCGGGCACCCTCACCTCGACGCCCCCGCACGGCACCCCCGAGAGAAGGACCGCATGACCTCCGACACCCTCGTCGCGACCTCGGCCCGCAGACGCACCCCCGTGAGCTGGGTGCGCGGCGGCGGCCTGACCACGCTGGTCTTCGCGCTGCCGATGCTGGTGATCTTCGGGGTCTTCTCGTGGGCGCCCATCGTCAAGGCCGTCGTCATGAGCTTCCAGAAGACGAACCTCATCGTCACCGAGTGGGTGGGGCTGGAGAACTTCCAGCGCGTCTTCGCCGACCCGGTGCTGCCGATGGCCGTCCGGAACACCGCGTACTTCGCGCTCCTGGCGCTCATCTTCGGCTACCCGGTGCCGCTGATCGCCGCGGTCCTGATGAGCGAGGTCCGGCGCGCCAAGGGCCTGTTCTCGGCGCTGGCCTACCTGCCGGTCGTCGTGCCGCCGGTGGTCGCCGTCCTGCTCTGGAAGTTCTTCTACGACCCGCGACCCGAGGGCGTCTTCAACACGATCATCGGGTATGTCGGGATACCACCCCAACCCTGGCTGCAGAGCGCGACGTCGGCGATGCCCTCGCTCGTGCTGGAGGCCACCTGGGCCGCGGCCGGGGGCACGGTGATCATCTACCTCGCCGCGCTGACCAGCGTCCCCACCGAGCTGTACGACGCCGCCGAGGTCGACGGCGCCTCCGTCTGGGGCAAGATCTGGCACGTCACGATGCCGCAGCTGCGCGGCGTCCTGCTCATCACGTTCATCCTGCAGATCATCGGGACCGCGCAGGTGTTCCTCGAGCCGTACCTGTTCACGGGCGGTGGACCGGCCAACGCGACGATCTCCGTCCTGCTGCTGGTCTACCGGTACGCGTTCCAGAACAGTCTCGGCGGCAACTACGGCATGGCGACGGCCCTCAGCCTCATGCTCGCCGCGTTCCTCGCCGTCATGTCCCTGATCTACTTCCGCCTCACCCGCAGCTGGAGCACCTCGTGACCACGACCACCCCGAAGCTCCCCGAGGCGGTCCTGCCCGACGCGCTCGAGAACCCGCCGGCCCGGTCCACGCGCGCCACCGGTTCGGCCGAGGACCGCACCGCGCTGTCCGTCGCGGACTGGCGCCGCCCCCGGGTGCGCCGCACCTGGAACACGCTGCACGTCGTCCTGCTGATCCTGCTGGTGGTCTGGTGCGTCGGCCCGCTGCTGCTGCTCGGCAAGTTCGCCATCACGCCGACGCAGGACATCCTGCGCACGCCGCTGGCGATCTTCCCGAACGGCGTCAAGTGGTCGAACCTGCACGAGGCCTGGTTCGACATCAACATCAGCAAGTACTTCGTCAACACGGTCGTGCTCGCGGCGGGGTCCTGGGTGTCCCAGATGCTCGTCGCGACGACCGGCGGGTACGTGCTGTCGGTGCTGCGCCCGCGGTGGGCCCGGTACGCCCAGGCCCTCGTGCTCGCCACGCTGTTCGTGCCGGCCGTCGTGCTCCTGGTGCCGCTCTACCTGATCATCCTGCACCCGCCTCTGGTGGATCACTCGCTGGTCAACTCGTTATGGGCGGTCTGGCTGCCGGCCGGCGCGAGCGCTTTCAACGTGGTGCTGGTGACGCGGTTCTTCGACAACCTGCCGCGGGAGATCTTCGAGGCAGCCAAGGTGGACGGGGCCGGGCCGTTCCGGCTGTTCTGGTCCATCGTCCTGCCCATGAGCAAGCCGATCCTCGGCGTGGTGTCGGTGTTCGCGGTCATCGCGTCGTGGAAGGACTTCCTCTGGCCGCTGCTGGTCCTGCGCAACCCGGACCTCCAGCCGCTCTCGGTCCGGCTGCCGTCGCTGGAGGCGACCACCGACAAGGGCACGCTCATGGCGGCCTACGCGATCGCGACCATCATCCCGATCCTGATGTTCCTGATCTTCCAGCGCATGTTCCTGCGCGGCGCCGGTCTCGGGGGCGCGGTCAAGGGCTGAGCGGCGCGTTCTGACAGCGCGTGCGGTCAAGATCACGGTCCGCAGGGCCAACTCACCGCGAGGGCTGCCGACCCCCGGTGGGATGATCGAGCGGTGGCCCCCGACACCGCCGTGAGCACCCTGACGCCCTCGACCGACCGCAGTCCCGTCGCCCCGTACGACGCGCTCCTGCTCTTCTCGTTCGGGGGACCCGACGGGCCCGACGACGTGCTGCCGTTCCTGCGCAACGTCACCCGGGGCAAGAACATCCCCGACGAGCGACTGGCCGTCGTGGCCGAGCACTACCACCACTTCGGCGGTGCCAGCCCGATCAACGGCCAGAACCTCGCTCTGCAGAGGGCGCTCGCCGACGAGCTCGCCCGCCGCGGCCTGGACCTCCCGGTGGTGTGGGGCAACCGCAACTGGGAGCCCTACACGCGTGACGCCCTGTCGGCGGCCTACTCGGACGGCGCCCGCCGCATGGTCGCGGTGGTGACGAGCGCGTACTCGTCGTACTCCGGCTGCCGGCAGTACCGGGAGAACCTCTGGGCGTCTCTCGACGAGCTCGGCGCCGACGTCGGCCTCGGCGAGGGCGAGCACCCGCTGGTCGTCGACAAGGTGCGGTCCTACTTCAACCACCCCGGCTTCGTGCAGGCGAACATCGACGCGGTGACCGAGGCGTTCGCGTCGATCGACCGCGATGCCCGCCTGGTGTTCGTCACCCACTCCATCCCGGACACGATGGAGGAGGCGTCGCAGGTGTCGGGGGCGTCGTACTCCGCGCAGCACCTCGACGTCGCCGGGACGGTCGCTGCCGCGGTCGAGGAGCGCCTCGGGCGCCCGGTGACCTGGGACCTCGCGTACTGCTCGCGGTCGGGCCCGCCCACCCAGCCGTGGCTGGAGCCCGACGTCAACGACCACCTCGCGGCGCTGGCGGCCGACGGGGTCGAGGCGGTCGTGCTCTCGCCGATCGGCTTCGTCTCCGACCACATGGAGGTCGCGTTCGACCTCGACACCGAGGCGCTGGCGACGGCGGCGGAGCTGGGCATGGTCGCCGTCCGCGCGGACAGCGTGGGCACCCGCGAGCCGTTCGTGCGCGGGCTCGTCGACCTCGTCCTGGAGCGCGCTGCCCTGGCCCGGGATGCGGACGCGAGGGGCGCGCACCCGGTCACGGCCGACGTGGTCGCGGACGCCGCCGCGCGGCCCGTGGCCGAGGCGACGGCCGGTGAGCTGCCGCCCTACCGGTCCGTCTGCCGCCCGGGCTGCTGCCAGATGCGCGCCGGAACGCCCACCGGCATCCCTGCCGCCTGCTCGACCGATCCCTGGTCCTGACCACACACCTGGAGCACCCTGCGATGACGCACGATCCCGAGGCCCTCAACGCCACCGTCCGCTACACCATGTGGACCGTGTTCGCCCTCGAAGAGGTGCTGCCCGAGGACGACGATGAGCGCGCCGAGCTGATCACCGCCGCGCAGGCCGCGGTCGCCGCCGACGGCCTCGTGGTCCGCGGCTGGTACGACGTCGCGGGCCTGCGGGCGGACGCCGACCTCATGGTCTGGTGGCACGCGGAGACGGTCGAGGAGGTTCAGGGCGCCTACCAGCGGCTGCGCGCCAGCGACCTCGGCCGGCACCTGCTGCCCGTGTGGTCCGTGGTCGGCCTGCACCGGCCGGCCGAGTTCAACCGCGCGCACGTCCCCGCGTTCCTGGCGGGCGAGCCCGCGGGCGACTACATGACCGTGTACCCCTTCGTGCGGTCCTACGACTGGTACGTGCTGCCCGAGGACGACCGGCGGCGCATGCTCGTCGAGCACGGGCAGGCGGCCCGCGGGTACGCCGACGTCCGCGCGAACACGGTCTCGGCCTTCGCGCTGGGCGACTACGAGTGGATCCTGGCGTTCGAGGCGCCCGAGCTGCACCGCATCGTCGACCTCATGCGCGACCTGCGGGCCACCGACGCGCGCCTGCACGTGCGCGAGGAGGTGCCGTTCTACACCGGCCCGCGCGTGACGCTCGAGACCTGGGCGGACCGTCAGCCCCGCGGGTGACATCATCGGGGGATGGTGGAGCTGGCAGGTACCTGGCGGTTCACGGCGCTCGAGGGCGCGCAGGTCGAGGGTCGACGCCGAGCGACCCCGTGGCTGACCTTCGACGGTGACGGGCAGGTGTTCGGCCTGGCCGGGGTCAACCGCGTGCGCGGCACGTGGGTGCTGGACGGAGACACGCTGACGTTCGGCCCGGTCGTCTCCACGCTCATGGCGGGACCGCCGGACGCGATGGCCTGTGAGCAGCAGGTGCTCCGGCTGCTCGGGGAGCCCGTGACCGTGTCGGCTCCCGACGACGACACCCTGGTGCTCGACGGCGTCGCCCCCGCCCGGCTGGTCCGGGACCCGCACGCCGCCGACCAGCAGGTCTAGGCCGCGATCGCGACCGCCGGCCAGCGTCCAGCCACCTGCTCGACCGTGTGCACGCGAGTCGCCACGTCGTAGGCGGTCCCGGTGATCATCAGCTCGTCGGCACCGGTGCGCGCCACCAGAGCGGCGAGCTCGTCGACGGCCCGGTCGGCCGTGGTGGCCACCTGGGTGCCCGGGACGCGGGCGAAGAAGTCCGCGGCCGCGGCCGGGTCCAGCGCCGCGAGCTCACGCGCGGCGTCCTCCGGGGAGACGATCGGACCGAGCGGCCGTCCGGTGCGCAGCGACAGGGCCATGACGCGGCTGGGTCCCGCCAGGTAGTCGGCCTCGTCGTCGGTGTCGGCGACCAGCACCGAGGCCGAGACCATGAGCCGTGGGGCGTCCAGCACCGGGGACGGCCGGAACGCGCGCCGGTAGGCGTCGGCGGCCTGCAGCGTGTGGCCCGTGTTGAAGTGGTGGGCGTAGCTGAACGGCAGGCCGAGCGAGCCCGCCAGCTCGGCGCTGAACGAGCTGGAGCCGAGCAGCCAGACCTGCGGGGTCGAGGTGGCCGCCGGGGTCGCCGACAGCCGCGTGGCCCGCAGCGACGGGGTGCGGCCGGGCAGCTGCTGCCCGAGCAGCGCGAGGACGTCGATCACCTCGGCCGGGAAGTCGTCGGCACCGAGACCTTCGACGGTGCGGCGCAGAGCCGCGGCCGTCATCGGGTCGGCGCCGGGCGCCCGGCCGATGCCGAGGTCGATGCGGCCGGGGTGCAGCGCCTCCAGCATCGCGAACTGCTCGGCGACGACGAGCGTCGGGTGGTTGGGCAGCATGACCCCGCCGGACCCCACCCGGATGCGGTCGGTCGCGGCCGCGAGGTGCGCCAGCAGCACGCCGGGGGACGTGGACGCGACCGCGGGCATCGCGTGGTGCTCGGCCACCCAGAACCGCGCGTAGCCGGCCGCGTCGGCGGCGCGGGCGAGCGTGGTGGTCGCGGCGAGCGCCTCGCCGGACGACTGGCCGACAGCGACCGGGGAGGTGTCGAGCACGGACCGGGGCACGGGGTTCGGACGAGTCACCTCGTTCGCAACACCCGTACCCCTGCCCGTACTCCCGATCAGGGGTAGAGGCCGCGGATCTGGTGCGCCTCGGCCACGCGCCGGACACCGATCGTCAGAGCTGCGTCGCGCAGCGAGATGCCCTCCGCGCCCGCCACGGCGGCGACCGCACGGTGGGCCGTGACCATGCGGTGCTCGAGGCGGTCCTCGATCTCCTGCTCGGTCCACCAGTACGCCTGATTGGCCTGCACCCACTCGAAGTACGACACGACGACGCCGCCGGCGTTGGCCAGGATGTCCGGCACGACGACGATGCCCCGCTCGGCGAGCACCCGGTCGCCCTCGTGGGTGGTCGGCCCGTTGGCGGCCTCCACCACCCAGCGCGCCTTGACCCGACCGGCCGCCTCGGCGTCCAGCACTCCCTCCACGGCTGCGGGGATGAGCACGTCGACGTCGAGCGCGAGGAGCTCGGAGTTGTCGATCGGGGAGCCGCCGTCGAACCCGCTGACCGTGCCGGTGCGCTCCACGTGCCGCACCAGCGCGACGATGTCGAGGCCGTCGGTGTCCATGACGCCGCCCTGCTCGTCGCTGACTGCGACCACCCGGCTGCCGGCGTCGTGCAGGAACCGCGCGGCGTGCGAGCCGACCTTGCCGAAGCCCTGCACGGCCGCACTGACCTCGTGGAGCTTGACGCCCGCGTCACCGAGGGCCGCGGCGGCGCAGTGCACGACGCCGCGGGAGGTGGCGGTCGCGCGTCCCAGCGAGCCGCCGACGGCCAGGGGCTTCCCGGTGGTCACCGCGGGGATCGTGTAGCCGCGGTTGACCGAGTAGGTGTCCATGACCCAGGCCATGGTCTGCTCGTTGGTGCCGATGTCCGGCGCCATGATGTCCCGTTCGGGGCCGATGATCGGCATGATCTCGCTGGTGTAGCGCCGGGTCACGCGTTCGAGCTCCGCCTGGGAGTACTGCCGCGGGTCGATGGTGACGCCGCCCTTGGCGCCGCCGTACGGGACGTCGACGACCGCGCACTTCCAGGTCATCCACATGGCGAGCGCCCTGACCTCGTCGACGTCGACGCTGGACGAGTAGCGCAGCCCGCCCTTGCCCGGGCCGCGGGAGATGTTGTGCTGCACGCGGTACCCGGTGAAGAGCTCGATCTCGCCGTCGTCCCGTCGGAGGGGGACGGCGACGTTCATCTCGCGCCGGGGTGTGGCGAGCATGCGGTGGAGCCCCTCGGTGTAGCCGAGGATCTCGACGGCACCGGCAAGCTGTGCCTTGGCGGTGGCGAGGGGCGTGGTCTGCTGCGGGGTCTCCGCTGTGAGGTTCGTCACGCCCCCACCTTGTCACCGCCTGGGCCTGGCGCACGGCAGGCCCGAAGGGCGAGCCGCGCGTGTCCGTACCGCGGGCAGGTCAGCAGACCTGTGCGTCGTCCAGCGGCTTGATCACGGACCCGCCGAGATGGCGCGAGCTGCGCGCGGGCACCCGGACGCACGTGCCGAAGGTCCCGTTGAGGTAGACGCCCTTCACGAAGACGTCGGTCGTGCGGCAGTTGTACACGCGCACCGTGTAGTACGTGGGGTGGTTCACGTAGAGCCCCGTGAGCCACCTGCAGAACTCCTCCTCGTCCTCGATCGTGGCCATGGGCTGCACGAGACCGCCGGTGACGGGCACGGCACGCAGTGGCGCCGGTCCCAGGTCGTCCGCCGCGGAGGCCGGGACCGCGGCGACGAGGCCGCCGACCAGGAGGACGAGGGCACTGAGGGCGGTGACGAGGACTCGTCGGGCACGGACGCGAGCTGGCATGCGGATCCCCCTGGTGTCGACCGCGCAGCGGTGCGCGGACGCGTTCACCTTGGCGAGATCGGGCGGGCGGGTCAACCGGCATCCGGGCGATGGACGTCGCACGGACGGTCCGTGACGGCCAGACTGGCCCCAGGCCGGACCCGGCCCGCACGGAGGACCACCAGAGCCCGGCCGCAACCCGGCACGGGCGGAGCGAGGAGCAGCATGTCGACGACGGGCGACGTCACGCAGGACGCGATCCGGTTGGCCCGGACCTGGCTGTCCGCGACGGCGGAGGGCCAGACGGCCCGCGAGCGGCGCACCACCGGGCGGTTGGCGGCCCTGGTGTCGGACCCGGCCGGGCTCGAGCTCGCCGTGCGGTTCGTCGACCGCGTCGCACGCCCCCAGGACGTCCGGGTCGCCGCCCGCGAGCTCGCCGGCCTCTCCGCCGGTGCGGCGTCGGGGTTCCTCGGCCCGCTCGACCGGGTGATGCTCGGCGCCGGGGCGCTCGTCGCACCCGTGCTGCCCGACGTCGTGGTGCCGGCCGCGCGCCAGCGGCTGCGCAGCCTGGTCGGCCACCTGGTCGCCGACGACGGGCCGGGACTCGCCACGCACCTGGCCGCGACGCGGGCGGAGGGCTTCCGGCTCAACCTCAACCTGCTGGGCGAGGCGGTGCTCGGCGAGCGCGAGGCGACCGCGCGGCTCGCGCGGGTGCACGCGCTCGTGGAGCGGCCCGACGTCGACTACGTGTCCGTCAAGGTCTCCGCGGTGGCCAGCCAGCTGTCCACCTGGGACTCCGAGGGCAGCGTCGCCCGGGTGGTCGAGCGGTTGCGTCCGCTCTACCTGACGGCGGCTCGGCACGGCACGTTCCTCAACCTCGACATGGAGGAGTACCGCGACCTGACCCTGACGCTGCGGGTGTTCGAGCGGCTGGTCTCCGACCCCGAGCTCATGGGAGCCGAGGCCGGCATCGTGCTGCAGGCCTACCTGCCCGACGCCGCCGACGCGCTCGACGAGCTGACGGCCATCGCCACCGAGCGCCGGGAGGCCGGAGGTGCGCGTCTCAAGGTGCGGCTGGTCAAGGGCGCCAACCTCGCGATGGAGCAGGTCGAGGCCGAGCTGCACGGCTGGCCGCAGGCACCGTACGGCTCGAAGGCCGAGGTCGACGCGGCGTACCTGCGGCTCGTCGACCGCGCCCTCGACCCTGCCCGCACGTCCGCCCTGCGGGTCGGCGTCGCCAGCCACAACCTGTTCCACGTCGCCGCCGCCCACCTGATCGCGCAGCAGCGCGGGGTCTCCGAGGCCCTCGACGTGGAGATGCTCCAGGGCATGGCACCGGCGCAGGCGCGTGCGGTCCGGGACGCGGTCGGCGCCGTCCTGCTCTACACGCCGGTGGTGGCCAGGCACGACTTCGACGTGGCGATCTCCTACCTCGTGCGGCGGCTGGAGGAGAACTCCGCGAGCCAGAACTTCCTGCACGCGCTGTTCGCGGACGGCGACGCGATGGACGACCAGGAGGAGGCGTTCCGGGTGGCGTTCCGCGACCGGGACCTGCCGTCGACCGCCGCCCGCCGCGCGGCCAGGCCCTACACCGACGAGCCGGGTGCGGACGCCTTCACCAACACGCCGGACACCGACCCCGCCGTCGGGGTGGCCCGCGCGTGGGCGCGGGGGGTCGTCGACCGGGACGTGCCGGTGCCCGACGGCGCGGTCTGCGTCTCCACGACCGACGAGGTCGACGCCGCCGTGGCGCGGGCGTCGGCCGTGCTGCCCGCCTGGGCCGCGACCCCGCCCAGCGAGCGCGCCAGGATGCTCCGGGCCGTCGCGGTCGCCCTGGAGGACGGCCGCGCCGACCTCGTCGCGACGATGGTCCACGAGACCGGCAAGACGGTGGCCGAGGCGGACCCCGAGGTCAGCGAGGCCGTCGACTTCGCGCGGTACTACGCCKACCGCGCCGCGGACCTCGCCGACGGCGTCGTGCTGGGCGCCGTGCACCGGCCGTCCGGGCTCACCGTCGTCACGCCGCCGTGGAACTTCCCCGTCGCCATCCCGGTCGGCTCGGTGCTCGCCTCGCTGGCCGCGGGCAGCCCCGTGCTCGTCAAGCCCGCGCCCCAGGCGCCGCGCTGCGGGCAGGTCGCCATGGCGGCCATCCAGCGCGGGCTCGACGAGGCGGGCGCCCCCGGGGGCATCCTCACGGTCGTCCTCAGCCCCGAGGGCGACGTCGGCCGCCGGCTCGTCACGCACCCCGACGTCGCACGCGTCCTGCTCACGGGCTCGATCGAGACGGCACAGCTGTTCGCCGGCTGGCGGCCCGACCTCGACGTGCTCGCGGAGACGTCCGGCAAGAACGCCCTCGTCATCACGCCGTCCGCCGACGTGGACCTCGCGGTCGCCGACCTGGTGCGGTCCGCGTTCGGGCACGGCGGGCAGAAGTGCTCGGCCGCCTCGCTCGCGATCCTCGTCGGCTCGGCGGGTCGTTCGGACCGTCTCCGGCGCCAGCTGGCCGATGCCGTCTCCTCGCTGCGCGTCGGGCCCGCCACCGACCTGGGTACCGCCGTCGGACCGCTGACCGAGCCGGCGTCGGGCAAGCTCCTGCGCGCGCTGACCACGCTGGACCCGGGGGAGTCGTGGCTCGTGGCGCCGCGGCGCCTCGACGCGGAGGGCCGACTGTGGAGCCCCGGCGTCAAGCACGGGGTCACCCCCGGCTCCTGGTTCCACACCACCGAGTGCTTCGGCCCGGTGCTCGGCATCATGCGCGTCGAGACGCTCGACGAGGCCATCGACCTGCAGAACGCCGTCGCGTACGGGCTGACCGGAGGCCTGCACTCCCTGGACGAGGCGGAGATCGACCACTGGCTCGACCGCGTCGAGGTCGGCAACGCGTACATCAACCGGCACATCACCGGGGCCATCGTGCAGCGGCAGCCCTTCGGCGGCTGGAAGGCCTCCACCGTCGGACCCGGCGCCAAGGCCGGGGGGCCGCACTACGTCGCGCAGATCGGTCACTGGCAGGACGCCCCCGACGTGCCGCAGGACGACGACGCCTGGCTCGCCTGGGCGCGGGCGGACGACGCCCTCGTGTGGGCGGACGACCTCTCGCTCGAGCACGACCCGTCCGGGCTGCGCGTCGAGGCGAACGTCCTGCGCTACCGGCCCGTCCCGCACCTCACGGTCAGGACCGGCGCCGACGCGCGGGCCCGGGAGGTGGACCGGGTCTGCCACGCGGCCCGCACGGCCGGGGTCGACGTGATCCTCAGCGACGTGTCCGGCGAGTCGCACGAGGCGTTCGCCGCCCGGGTCCGGGCCGGCGAGGTCACCGGTCGTGTGCGGGTGGTCGGGTCGGCGCCCGGCCTGCGGGAGGCCGCGGCGAGCCGCGTCGGCGAGGTCACCGTGCTGGACGGGCCGGTGCTCGCCAGCGGCGCCCGCGAGCTGCTCACGGTCCTGCGCGAGCAGGCGGTGAGCCGCACGCTGCACCGGTTCGGGCACGTGCCTCCGACCGCCGACTGAGGCTGCGCCGGGAGCACCGAAGGCCCGGTGGGTGTCCCACCGGGCCTTCGATGACCGTGCCGGCGCGCTCCCGTAGCGCCGGACGGTCGCACTACGCCGAGGCGCGGATCACCAGCTCCGGGGCGAAGATCAGCGGTGGCGACGGCGGGGCGCCGTTCAGCTGGTCGAGGAGGCGGGCTCCCGCGGCGCGCGCCATGGCCACGACGGGCTGGATGACGCTGGTCAGCGGGGGAGTGGTCGACGCGGCGACGCCGAGGTTGTCGTAGCCCACGACCGCGATGTCCCGGGGCACCTCCTTGCCGTGCTCCGCGAGGACGCTGAGCGCGCCGGCCGCCATGAGGTCGGACGCGATGAAGATCGCGTCGACGTCCGGGAAGCGCGCCAGCAGCTCGCGCGCCGCGGTGGTGCCGGACGCCATCGTGAAGTCACCGTGCACCACGGCGTCGTCGGACATCCCCGCCGCACGGATGGCGTTGCGCCAGCCGGTGAGGCGGTCGATGCCGGCGGACATGTCGGCGGGTCCCGCGATCGTCGCGATGCGGGTGCAGCCGCGATCGATGAGGTGCTGTGTGGCGAGCCGGCCGCCCTCGACGTTGTCCGTGTCGACGTACTGGACGTCACGCTCGTCGGCGGACAGCGGGCGGCCGACGAACACGTTGGGCACTCGCGACAGCTGCAGCGCTCGGTCGAGCTCGTCGTTGGCGTGGTGCGACACCACGATCGCCCCGTCCACGTGCCCGTTGCGCAGGTAGCGGACCGTGCGCTCGCTCTCCCCGGGACGGGCGATGACGAGCACCACCTGCATGTCGGAGTCGGCCAGCGACGAGCTCAGGCCGTTGAGCGTGCCGGCGAAGAACGGGTCGGACAGCACGCGCTCGTCAGGCTCCGGGACCACCAGGGCGATGGAGTCGGTGCGCTTGGTGACGAGCGAGCGGGCGGCACGGTTGGGGGTGTAGCCGAGATCGGCCACTGCGGCCTCGACCGAGGCGAGCGCTTCGGGAGAGACGCGCAGTCCGCCGTTGATGGCGCGGGAGGCTGTCGAGCGCGAGACACCTGCCCGCTCGGCGACCTGCTCGAGCGTCGGCGCGGGGGGCCGCGCGGGGTCCACGTGGACCGGGATGTTGTCGACCACCGTTGGTCTTCCCTCCTGTGGCTGCCGAGGCAGCGATGACGAGCTGGTGATGGGAAGGGCGGGGCGCTCGGGGAGCACCCCGCCCTTCCCATCGACCGGCCTCACGTGGTCGGGGTGCGACCGTGAGGGTCCGGGACCTGCCGTGACCAGTGTGCGTGGCTCAGCCCTTGACGGCACCCTGCATGATTCCGGCCACGAGCTGACGGCCGGCGACGAAGAACAGGATGATCAGCGGGATCGTGGAGATGGTGACGCCCGCCATGATCAGCGACATGTCCTTGAAGTACGACGCCTGGAGCAGCTGGATGGCCACGGGCAGGGTCGGGTTCTGGTTGCCCAGGACGATGAAGGGCCAGAAGAAGTTCGTCCATGACGCGACGAACGTGAACAGGCCGAGCATCACGGCTGCGGGACGAGCCGCCGGGAGAGCGATGTGCCAGAAGGTCCGGATCATCGACGCGCCGTCCACGCGGGCGGCCTCGACGAGCTCGTAGGGGAGCGCGGACTCGAGGTACTGCGTCATCCAGAACACACCGAACGCGGTGACCAGGCCGGGCACGATGACGGCGATGAGCTTGCCGGTCCACCCGAACTGGGACATGAGGATGAACAGCGGCACGATGCCCAGCTGCGTCGGCACGGCCGTGGTGGCGATGACGAACACGAGCAGGCCGTTGCGACCGCGGAACCGCAGCTTCGAGAACGAGAACCCGGCGAGCGTCGAGAAGAGCACCACCGACAGGGCGGTGATCGTCCCGACGATGATCGAGTTGCCGAGCGCCTTCCAGAACTGGATCTCCGAGTTCAGGACCTTGCCGACGTTGTCGAAGAACTCGCCCTGCGGGATCAGCGACGGGATCGGGTTCTGCGCGATGTACGCGGAGTTGGCCGACGCCAGCAGGAACGCGTAGTACAGCGGGGCGATGGCGAGGATGATCGCGAACGCCAGCAGGACGTACGTGACCCAGCCCGGACGACGGTCCGACCCAGCGGCGGTCGAGCGGCTCCGCCCGGCTGCGCGTGCGGCACCACGGCCGGCCGTCTGCCGGATGACCGGCAGCGAGGGGGCGCTCATCGGGACACCTTCTTCCGCTTCTTCGTCGCCGAGGTCTCCGACGAGATCTTGCGCGTCGCCGTGAAGTTGATCATGGCGATCACGATGATGATGAGGAACAGGATCCAGGCCACCGCGGACGCTCGTCCGAAGCTCTTCTGGTTACCCCAGCCGAGCTCGTAGATGTACATCGTGGCGGTCATCCACTGACGGCTCGGGCCACCCTGACCGGTCTGGTCGAACAGGCGGGGCTCGTCGAAGATCTGCAGGCCACCGATCGTCGAGGTGATGACGACGAAGATGATGGTCGGCCGGAGCATCGGGACCGTGACGGAGAAGAACTGGCGGACCCGGGTGGCACCGTCGAGGACGGCGGCCTCGTAGAGGTCCTTCGGGATCGCCTGCATCGCGGCGAGGAAGATGAGGGTGTTGTAGCCCGTCCAGCGGAAGTCGACCATCGTCGCGATCGCGATGTGGCTGGGCAGGATCTGCGCGTGCCAGCCGATCGGGTCGATGCCGATGTAGCCGAGCACCGTGTTGATCAGGCCGGACTTGTCGGCGAACAGCTTGCCGAAGATGAGGCTGACGGCGACGGGCGCGACGACGTAGGGGAGCAGCACGCCCATGCGCCAGAAGGTGCGGGCACGCAGGTTCGCGTCGAGGAGCGCCGCGAGCACGATCGCGATGATCAGCTGAGGCACCGTCGAGATGAAGAAGATGCTGAAGGTGTTGCGCAGGCCCTTCCAGAAGTTGGGCTCCTGGAGGACGAAGAGGTAGTTCTCGAAGCCGACGAAGTCACCCTTGCCACCGATGAGGTTCCAGTCGTGCACGGAGACGTACGCCGTGTAGACGAGCGGGAACAACCCCGTGAGCGCGAAGAGGATGAAGAACGGCGAGATGTAGAGGTAGGGCGAGACCTTGACGTCCCAGCGACCCAGGGTCTGGCTGAAGCCCACGCGGCGGGGCGCGCGCTCGGGGTCGCGACCGCGACCGCTGTCGAGCTGGGGCGAGGTGGTGGAGGTGACCATCAGGTGTCCTTCGTGGCAGTGGTCCGGAGCCTTCGCTGGCGGGGCCGGGCCGATGGGTGACCCACCGGCCCGGCCCCGTGGCTAGCGTCAGCCGAGCGCGTTGACCGCGCTCACGAAGGTGTCCCACTGAGCAGCGGCGTCACCACCGTTGACGTCGACCTCGGTCAGAGCCGACTGCATCGCGTCGTTGACGGCGAAGTAGTTCGGGCCCTTGAACGGGGCGACGATGCCCACGGCGCGGTTGGCCAGGATCTGGCCGGCCGGGGCGTTGTTGAAGAACGCGTTCGTGGAGCCGAGCAGCTCGTCCGAGGCGAGCGCCTCGGTCTGGCTCGGGAACGTGCCCTTGTTCTTGTAGGCCTGGAGCTGCTGCTCCGGGGCCGTCAGCCAGGCGGCGAACTTCTTCGCGGCCTCGACGTTCTTGCCCTGCGACGGGACGGTCATGAACGAACCGCCCCAGTTGCCGGCGCCGCCGGGGAAGACGTCCGCGATGTCCCAGCCGGTCACGCCGGCCGAGTTGCCCTCGATGACACCGAGCATCCAGCCCGGCGCCAGCATGGTCGCGAAGCCGTCCGTCTGGAACGAGGCGTTCCAGTCGTCGCTCCACTGGCCGAGGTGCGCCGACAGGTTGTCGGTGACCGACGCCTTGGTGACGGCGTCGTAGATGTCCTTCACCTCGGGGTTCGTGGCGGCGATGATCGTGCCGTCCGCCTCCTCGTAGGCGTTCTCGACCTGGTTGATCATGCCCTGGTAGATGGCACCGGCAGCGTCGAAGAAGGGCTTGCCCGTGGCGTCGGTGTAGCGCTTGCCGAAGGCGAAGTAGTCGTCCCACGTGGCGTCGGCGCCACCGAGCTCGGCAGCCACCTCCTCACGCGTGGACGGCAGGCCGGCGGCGGCGAGCAGGTCACTGCGGAACGCGATGGCCTCCGGGCCGATGTCGGTGCCGTAGCCGAGGAGCTTGCCGTCGGGCGTGGTGGCCTGCGCGACCTTCCAGTCGAGCCAGCGGCCGTCGAGGGCCGGGTCGGCCAGGTCCTCGAACTTCTCCGGGAACTGCATGAGCTCGGGGAGCCAGTCGATCTCGATCATCTCGACGTCCGAGGCACCGGAACCCGACGCGAGGCGCGTGTTCAGGTTGTCGCGTGCCTCGTTCGAGGTCGCGGCCTTCTTGTTCTCGATGGTGACGCCCGGGTTCTCGGCCTCGTACGCCGCGAACATCTCGTCCGTGTAGCCAGGCTCGTTGAACGTGCCGAGCGTCAGGGTGATGTTCTCCGTGCCGCCCTCAGAACCTTCGTCGCTCGGCGTGTCGGAGGTGCCGGAGCAGGCTGTCGCGAGGAGGGCGATGCCCGTGACCCCCGCCGCGGCCGCCCACATCTTGCTGGTGGTCTTGCGCACTGTGACTCCCTTGTCAGTCGGACGGCGTCCTCGCCGTACCCCTAGGGCACCCGTCGTCCGCTCGCCGCAGGGGGCGCGACCGGGCATCGGGTTGGGCCGTGTGGACCCGGCGTGGTTGCGTTCCCATCCGCAGTGATGCGGGAGCGTTCCCACGCGCTGCGGATACTGTCGTCGGCGGCCCCGCGAGTGTCAAGGACGCCGCGGGGCGGTTTGCGTGTGGTAGCGATCCCACACCTGTGTTTGTGCAGGTCAGAGCGATATGGACATCGGTCCGTGTTACCGAATCGTTACGGCTGTGGCGTCGCGCCGTGACCTGCGATCCAGTGGCGTGCGACGTCCTGCTCAACCTCCAGCGCCGAGCGGATCGCGTCGGCCGTCGCCTGCTCGATCGCCGAGCCGAAGAGCGGCACCGTCGCGCGCAGCTCGCCGTCGTACGTCACGGTGGTCGACGCGGGGCCGGCCGACGACAGCGCCGTGCGCCCGCTGAGGCGGACCGGGGCACCGGCGATCTCGACGACCACGGTGCCGACGCGGGAGCCGTCCGCCGCGGGGGCCTCCCACGCCTCGACCTGGCGGACGTCGATCCGGGTGCCGACGAAGCCGCGCAGGTGCGCGGGGATCTGGTCGGTGGGCAGTGCGCGGCGTGTGGTCACCGTGAACGCCTCGTCCGGACCCCCCGTGATGTCCACGTGCTGCTCGAGCGCGCCGCTCGCGCGGACCTTCTGGTGGACGTACTCCGGGTCGGCGAGCAGCCGTGCCGCGGCGCGGGCGTCGGTCGGCAGGTCGATCGTCACGCTCAGTCGCACGATGGGTCCTTCGAGGATCGGGTGTGTGGCTCCGAGGCTAGCCGCCCAGGTCTCGGCCGTCCTGCCCTCCGGCCGCCCGGCGCCGCCTACCCTGGTGCCCGTGTCCACGCTGAGCACCCTCGCCGCTCGTCATGCCGCGCTCGATGCTCACGACCTCGAGTGGCTGCACCTCCTCGTCGGCGACTGGCAGGTCCTGTCCGACCTCGCGTTCGCCGACCTCGTGCTCTGGCTGCCGACGACCGACGGCGACTTCGTGGCCATCGCCCAGTGCAGGCCGTCCACCGGGGCCACGGTCCACTACGACGACGTCGTCGGCTCCAGCGCCCCCGAGGGGCAGCGACCCCAGCTGCAGCGGTCGCTCGACGAGCGTGCGGCCCAGCGCTCCCGCGAGCCGCGCTGGTTCGGCTCGTACGCGGTGCGTGAGGAGGCCGTCCCGGTGGTGCGCGGCGGCAAGGCGATCGCCGTGCTCGCCCGCCAGACCAACCTCGGTGGTGCCCGGACGCCCAGCCGGCTCGAGCTCAACTACGTCGAGGCGGCCGACGACATCTTCGCGATGGTCGGGCGCGGCGAGTTCCCGGCGCCCGACGCCCCCACCGGACCGCGTCGCGGCGCCCCCCGCGTGGGCGACGGGCTCGTCCGCCTCAACTCCGAGGGCGAGGTCCTCTACGCGAGCCCCAACGCCCTGTCCTGCTTCCACCGGCTCGGCGTGGTCGGTGACCTCGTCGGACGCTCGCTGGTCGAGGTGACCGCCGACCTCATCGAGCAGCACGACACCGTCGACGAGTCGATGCCCCTCGTGCTCATGGGGCGGGCGCCGTGGCGGGTGGACGTCGAGGCACGCGGGGTCGCCCTGTCCCTGCGCGCGGTGCCCCTGACCGAGCACGGCCAGCGGGTCGGTGCGGTGCTCCTGTGCCGCGACGTGTCCGAGCTGCGCCGACGCGAGCGCGAGCTGATCACGAAGGACGCGACGATCCGGGAGATCCACCACCGGGTGAAGAACAACCTGCAGACGGTGGCCGCCCTGCTGCGGCTGCAGTCGCGGCGCGTCGCCTCGCCCGAGGCCAAGGAGGCGCTGGGGGAGGCAATGCGACGGGTCGCGACGATCGCGCTCGTGCACGAGACCCTGTCGCAGACGCTGGACGAGAGCGTGCCGTTCGACGACCTCGTCGGGCGCAGCCTGCGGCTCGCGGCGGACGTGGCCACCGAGGGTGCGCACGTGCAGACGCTGGTGCGGGGGTCGTTCGGCTCGATCCCTGCGGAGGACGCGACCGCGCTGGCCCTCATCCTCACCGAGCTGGTGACCAACGCGGTCGAGCACGGGTTCGAGGGGCGGGAGTCGGGGACCGTGGAGGTCCTGGTGCAGCGCCAGGACGACACCCTGCGCGTCGAGGTGGCCGACGACGGCTCCGGCCTGCCGGCCGACCGCGGCGCCGGCACCGGGCTCGGGACGCAGATCGTCTCGACGCTCGTGACCAACGAGATGCGCGGGACCATCGAGTGGTCGAGCCGCGAGGGTGGCGGCACCTCGGTGGTCATCGAGGCTCGGCTGCGCGGTCCGCGCGACGTCGCAGCGCTGATCTGACGGCGGCGCTGTTCTGACGGCGTCGCTGATCTGACGGGCGGCGCTGTTCTGACGGCGGCGCTGATCTGACCGTCGAGCCCGGACGCGGCTCGACCCCGCCGCGCGGTGTGCGCGACGGGGCCGGAGCGGTGTGTCGAGAGGTCAGCCGGCGCGGCGCTGGCGGGCCGTGCGGCGCTTGAGCGCGCGGCGCTCGTCCTCGGAGAGCCCGCCCCAGACGCCCGCGTCCTGGCCGGTCTCGATCGCCCACTTGAGGCAGGTGTCGACGACGGGGCAGCGGCGGCAGACGGCCTTCGCCTCGTCGATCTGGAGCAACGCGGGGCCGGTGTTGCCGATGGGGAAGAACAGCTCCGGGTCCTCGTCGAGACACGCTGCGCGGTGGCGCCAATCCATGGGTTCTCTCCTAGGCACACGTCGAGACGGCACCCTGGGTCAGGGCGCGCGAGTCTGAACATGAGATCGGGGGTGGGATGACTTGCTACGTCAAGGCTCGCACCGGTATGGCAAGTCCACAAGAGTTACGGGAAGGTTTCATGTCCATAACGGCTGAGGCGTTCGTCACACCTGTGGGTGGCCTGTGTAGCGAGCCGTCCCGCGTATTGCTGCAGGTGAGGGCAGGTGTAGGACGAAAGTCCAGGTCGGCGCGCCGGTCGTCGGCGGTGATCAGCGTCACGTCGTGGTGTGAGACACGCTCCAGACGTGGTAATGCACGATTCGTCGCGTCGATGCAGGTCAGCGCAGGTGCGGGCGGCTTCGCACCGAGGACGTGCCTAGGCTCGTCCACGTGACCGACCGCCGCCCCGTCGCCCTGCTCGTCGTGTGCCTCCTGCTGACCCTGGAGGCCGCTGCCTTCCTCGGGCTGGGCGTGGCGTGGACGGTCGACGTCCTGCGCGGCACCGCGACCATGCCCGGGGCGAGCCTGTTCCTCGCGGCGTTCGGTGCCGGGATCGCACTGCTGCTCCTGCTGGCCGCGCGCGGCCTCTGGCGCGGTCGGCGCTGGGCGCGCTCGCCCGTGATCATGTGGCAGATCCTGCTGGTCGTCCTCGCGATCGGCTGGCTCGGTGCGGAGCCGACCGCCTGGGCGGTCCTCGTGCTCGTCGTCGCAGCCGCGGTCGGAGTCGGGCTCCTGCTGCCGCAGGTCGTCGCGGTGACCACTCAGGCCCGACCCTCGGCCGAGTAGCCTCGCGGGCACGGCACGAGCCCGACGGGCGCGTCGATAGGCTCGGGCCCGTGCGCCTTCTCCACCGCCCTCGCCCCGACCTGTCCATCGTCGTCGTCGGGTACGACATGGCCCGGGAGATCCCGCGGACGCTCGCGTCGCTGTCCCGGAGCTACCAGACCGGGCTGGACGGTCTGGTGACCGAGGTGGTGGTCGTCGACAACGGGTCGCCCGAGCCGCTCTCGGCCGCGATGGTGCGCTCGTTCGGCGACGAGTTCCGGCTGCACCGGATCGACGACGCCCCGGCGTCACCCGCGCACGCCGCGAACCTCGGCGTCTCCCTGACCCGGGGGTCGCACGTCGCGGTGATCCTCGACGGCGCCCGGATGGTCACCCCCGGGGTCGCCGCGCTGACCGTCCAGGCCCATCGGCTCGCGCCCCGTGCGCTGGTGACGCCGATGGCCTGGCACCTGGGTCCCCGTCACCAGTCGCTGTCGATCGCCGACGGGTACGGCGCGGCAGCCGAGGACGCGCTGCTCGACTCGGTGGACTGGCCCTCGGACGGCTACCGACTCTTCGACGTCGCCGCGCTCGCCGGCGCGAACCCGGACGGGATGCTCGGCACCACCAACGAGTCGTGCTTCCTGTCGGTGTCGCGGGGGCTGTGGGAGGAGGTCGGTGGCTGCGACGAGCGGTTCGACCTGCCCGGCGGTGGGCTGGTGAGTCTGGACCTCTTCACCCGCCTCGTCACCGGAGCCGGAGCCCAGCTCGTCGTCCTGCTCGGTGAGGGCTCCTTCCACCAGGTGCACGGCGGTGCGTCGACGTCGCCCGGCGCCAAGCACGCGCTCTGGGCCGAGCAGTACGCCGCGCTGCGCGGCGGGGCGTACCAGCGGCCGTCGGTGGACCCGCTGTACGTGGGCCGACTGCGCGATCCCGCCCGGCGTTGGCTGACGAGCCCGGCCCCCTGATCCTCGACCGTCGTCACTGCCGCTCGGGGCCGACGGAGTAGACCTGCACGACGGTCGCGTCCCGTCCGCGGAGCAGCACGCCCCGCCCGGCGGGCCGGTGGAGCGGGTCGACGCACCACGGGGCGCGGGGGCCCACCAGCTCCGCCGACGCCTGGTCGTGTGCGTCCAGCACGAGAGCCCGGCGGCGTCGCAGGAGGGCGGGGATGCTGCCGCGGAAGGCCTGCACGGCGGATGCCGAGGTCACGGTCGCGACGAGGCGTGCAGGCGGTAGCGCGCCGAACAGCTCGGGGTGGGTGCGCTCCAGCTCGTCCAGGTCGTCGACCAGGAGCACAGGCGCACCGGTCCGCTCGCACGTCGTGCGCACGTCTGCCGGACCGACGTCCCGGACCCCGGGCAGCTCGGGTGGAGGACCCGCGGAGGGGTCCACCAGGCGGATCACCTCCACGCCCGCTCGCACCAGGCTCCGCGCGACGACGGTCAGGACGGTGCTGCGGCCCGAGCCCGGCGGCCCCGCGACGAGGAGCCCCTCCGCGAGATCGACCCGCACGGTTCCGCCGTCGTCACCGCCCGGCCCGAGCGGCACGATGAGCCCGGCACCGGCGCCCGGGCCCGCCGGCAGGACCGCCCGCCCGGGCAGGGAGCGCACGAGCACCGCCGAGCGGTCCGGCGGAGCCGCGGACCGGCCGGGCCCGGTCGGTCGGCCGGGGAGGACGACCTGGCACAGCTCCGCACCTCCCGGGTGTACCCAGACGGCTCGCCCCGGGGCGACGCGGCGCCCGGCGAGCTCGCCGGGCACCCCCGCGAGCGCGTCGAGCGTGGTGTCCGGCTGGGGGAGCACGAGTCGACGGGCGAAGGCACCCGCGTGCTGCAGCACCGCCGCGCCGACATCGGCGCCGGCCGCCAGCGCGGTCCCGGTCGGGTTCCCCCGCCAGAGGACGGTCAGCCGGTCGACGCCCCCGCCGCGCGCGAGGCGGCCGAGCGACTCGAGCAGCAGGTCGAGACGATCGACCAGGAGCAGCACCTGCGCCCGCCCGGGCGCCACGGCCAGCTCCAGCAACCGGGCGACCGCCCGCGCGTCGTCGGTGGCGAGCGTGCTCCCGAGCCGGCCGTGCCGGTCGCCCGACCGGAGCCGGTCCACCGCATCGCGAGGCAGCCCGACCGTGTGGACCTCCCACCCCTGGTCGAGTGCGTCGAGGCCGGCCGCGAGCAGCGTCGTGGTGCGCCCTGAGCGCGGACCGCCGAGGACCAGGAGAGGACCGTCGGACGGGTCCCAGCGCACCGATCCCCGTCGCTGCTCGTCGGGGAGGTCTGAGACGCCGAGCGCGAGGCCGGGTCCGTCCGGCACGTCGGCACGTCCGACCACCGTCGGGAGGGCCGGGAGCCAGGGGCAACCCGCGCCCGGAGGCTGACTCGACCACGCCTCGCTCGCAGCCCGCACCCATCCCTCGAGGGCGTCCTCGACCGGCGGTCGCGCCGGCGAGGGGGTCGGCGACCACCCCGCACCGGCATCGGACCATGGCCGGGCCGGTCGGGCGACCGGTGCTGCGGTCGGCGGCACCGCGCGGGCCACCTGCACCGGCTCGAGCGACCGTGTGCCGCGACGCACCCACGCGCGGCCGGGCGTCGCGGGGTCGATCTGCGCAGCCACGGGTGCGTCCAGCACGTCGGTGGAGTCGGCCTGGTCGGTCACGCGCAGCGCGATCCGGAGCGCGACGTTGGCGCGCAGGTCGGCCCCCACGGCGCCCGCCGGACGCTGGGTGGCCAGCACGAGGTGGACACCGAGGGCACGCCCCTGCGCGGCGATCCGGGTGAGAGCCGCCGCAGCGTCGGGGACGTCCTCCGTGAGGGCGCGCAGCTCGTCCACGACGACGAGGAGGCGTGGCGGCGTGCTCGGTGCCGTCGGGTCGAGGTCGACGAGGTCCCGGGCACCCGCGACCGCCAGCACGGACTCGCGCCGTCGCAGCTCGGCGCGCAGGGCGGCGAGGATCCGGCGGGCGTGGGCGGCATCCAGATCGGTCACGTGCTCCAGCACGTGCGGGAGACCGGCCACCGGTCCGAGCCCGGTCCCACCCTTGAAGTCGACCAGGAGGATCGCGAGCCGGTCCGGCGGGTGGGTGAGCGCGAGCGCCAGGACCAGGGTGGTGAGCAGCTCCGACTTCCCGGCCCCCGTGGTGCCCGCGACCAGCGCGTGCGGCCCGTCGGCGACGAGGTCCACCGCCACGGTCCGACCTCCGGTCCCGACCCCGAGCGCCGCGACGAGACCGGGGCGATGCTCCTCCCAGGTCGCGGCGACCCGGTCCGCCGCGGGGATCCCGTCGAGCGCGGCCAGCGACGCCCGGACCGGCAGCGCGGTGCCGGTGCCGTCCGGCGCGGAGCTGGCC
>NZ_JBFUBX010000003.1:0-322683 GCF_056405535.1 Cellulomonas sp. P1_G12_2
GTTGTGCTCCAGGAGCATCTCGACGTACTGGTCCTCGGTGGTGCCGCCGGGGGACTGGGTGCACAGCAGGGGGGTGTAGCCGCGTTCGGTGAGCATGGTCTCGATGACCTGGGCGAAGGCGGGGAAGACGGGGTTGGACAGCTCGGGGACCACGAGGCCGACCAGGCCGGCGGAGCGGGTGCGCAGCTTCTCGGGTCGTTCGTAGCCCAGGACGTCCAGGGCGGCCAGCACAGCTTGGCGTGCTTGGGCGGACACGCCGTGCTTGCCGTTCAGGACCCGGGACACCGTGGCCGTGCTGACGCCGGCCTGCTCAGCCAGATCCGTCAGACGGGTACGCACAGGCGGCAGCGTAGGGGACACCTGACCTCCTCGTCCGTCGCCGTTGATGATGTCGCTGCGAGAGCGTTGCACACTCGCGCGCGCCGGTGGGGGACCGTCCGCCGGGCGTCTGCCGAGACCACCCCGTCGGCCCTGCTCGTTACGCTGGCCCCGTGACCGCACTGGACCAGTCCCTCGACGTGGACGGCTACGTCGACGCCGACCGGGAGCGCTGGGTCCAGGAGCCGGTCAAGTCCCGTGAGCGTACGGCGTTCGAGCGTGACCGCGCACGCCTGGTGCACTCCTCGGCGCTGCGGCGGCTGGGGGCGAAGACGCAGGTGCTGGGTCCCTCGTCCGACGACTTCGTGCGGACGCGCCTCACGCACACGCTCGAGGTCGCGCAGGTGGGCCGGGAGATCGGCAAGGCGCTGGGCTGCGATCCCGACATCGTCGACACCGCCTGCCTCGCCCACGACCTCGGGCACCCTCCGTTCGGGCACAACGGCGAGCGCGCGCTGGCGGAGCTGGCCAAGGGCATCGGGGGGTTCGAGGGCAACGCGCAGACCCTGCGCCTGCTCACCCGGCTGGAGCCCAAGGTCGTGGCACCCGACGGGCGTGCCGTCGGGCTCAACCTCACGCGCGCCAGCCTCGACGCCTCGGTGAAGTACCCGTGGCGGCACCTGCAGGGTCCCGTCAGCGCGGCCAGCGGTCGGCCGACGCACAAGTTCGGCGTCTACGAGGACGACCTGCCCGTGTTCGAGTGGCTGCGCGAGCAGGCGCCGGACGGCCGCAAGTGCCTCGAGGCGCAGGTCATGGACCTGGCCGACGACATCTCCTACTCCGTGCACGACGTCGAGGACGCCGTCGTCGGCGGACGCCTCGACCTCGAGGTGCTGGCCGTGCCGGACGAGCGCGGCCGCGTGGTCGAGGCCGTGCAGACCTGGTACGGCGACGGGGTGAGCGCGGACGGCCTGCAGGACGCGATGGACCGGCTGCTGGGTGCACAGCTGTGGCGCCCGGGTTTCGACGGCTCCCGCGCGGCGCTCGCCTCGCTCAAGGACTCCACGAGCCAGCTCATCGGCCGGTTCGCCAAGGCGTCCCAGCTGGCCACCCGCCAGCAGTACGGCACCGGTCCGCTCACCCGGTACGCCGCGGACCTGATCGTGCCGCACGAGACCTTGGCGGAGATCCTCGTGCTCAAGGGCCTCGCGGTCGCGTACGTGATGGCCCCGCGCGAGCTCGAGCCGCTCTACCACCGCCAGCGCGAGGTGCTGGTGGACCTGGTGCACGTGCTGTCCGACCGTGCCCCGATCGCCCTCGAGCCGCCCTTCGCGGCGGACTGGGTCGAGGCCGCCGACGACGCCGCACGTCTGCGCGTGGTGATCGACCAGGTGGCCTCGCTCACCGACGTCTCGGCGGCCGAGCTGCACGCGCGGCTGGTCCACCCGCCCCGGCACGGAGGACCCGCGGCGCTGGTGTGAACCCGGTCTTCCGGGTGGGCGCCGACGCCTAGACTCCTCGCGTGGCAGGACGCATCCGGCGGGAGGACGTGGAAGCGGTCCGCGAGCGCGCCCACATCGAGGAGATCGTCGGCCAGCACGTCACGCTGAGGTCCGCGGGCGTGGGCTCGATGAAGGGCCTGTGCCCGTTCCACGACGAGCGCTCACCCTCCTTCCACGTGCGCCCCCAGGTCGGCCGGTACCACTGCTTCGGCTGCGGCGAGGGCGGCGACGTCATCGACTTCGTGCAGAAGGTCGACGGCCTGGGCTTCTCCGAGGCCGTCGAGTACCTGGCCGGCAAGGTCGGGCTGCAGCTCCGGTACGAGGAGGGTGGCGCACCGCGTCCCGGTGAGGAGCCCGGCAAGCGTCGTCGGCTCATCGAGGCGCACAAGGTGGCCGAGGAGTTCTACCGCGAGCAGCTGAGCACCCCGGCCGCCGCGGCGGGACGGCAGTTCCTCGCCGAGCGGGGGTTCGACCGGACGGCCGCGGCCGACTTCGGCGTCGGGTTCGCTCCGCAGGGCTGGGACTCGCTCATGCGCCACCTGCGCGGTCGCGGGTTCACCGAGGCGGAGCTCACGCTCTCCGGGCTGGTCAGCCAGGGGCAGCGTGGCGTGTACGACCGGTTCCGCGGCAGGCTGGTCTGGCCGATCCGCGAGGTGACGGGCGAGACCGTCGGCTTCGGGGCACGGCGGCTCTTCGAGGAGGATCAGGGTCCCAAGTACCTGAACACTCCCGAGACACCTCTCTACAAGAAGTCGCACGTGCTCTACGGGATCGACCTGGCCAAGCGGGACCTGCAGCGCGACAAGCGCGTCGTGGTCGTCGAGGGGTACACCGACGTCATGGCCATGCACCTGTCGGGTGTCGGGACCGCGGTCGCCACGTGCGGCACCGCGTTCGGCTCCGACCACGCACGGATCGTGCGCCGGCTCATCGGCGACTCGGGTTCCAGCGGGGGAGTGCAGCTGGCCTCGGGGGCCTCCGTCGGCGGGGAGATCATCTTCACGTTCGACGGCGACGCGGCCGGCCAGAAGGCGGCGCTGCGGGCGTTCGGCGAGGATCAGTCGTTCTCCGCGCAGACGTTCGTCGCCGTCGAGAAGTCGGGCATGGACCCGTGCGAGCTCCGCCAGGCGAAGGGGCCGGACGCCGTCCGCGCCCTGGTCGCGGGCCGGACCCCGCTCTACGAGTTCGTCATCCGCTCCACCCTCGCCTCGTACGACCTGCGGACCGCCGAGGGGCGGATCGGCGCGCTGCGGGCTGCCGCCCCGATCGTCGCGGGGATCCGCGACACCGGGCTGCGCCCCGAGTACACGAGGCTGCTGTCGGGCTGGCTGGGGATCGACGACCAGGACTCGGTGCGCCGGGCGGTGCAGGGCGCGTCCCCGTCGACCCGCCCCGCGGCCCCCCGCACCGAGCGCCCGTCGTCCGAGCCGGTGCAGGTGCCCGTCGCGCGCATGCCCGTCCCGGACCGGCGGGACCCGGTCGCGCAGATCGAGCGCACCGCCCTGGAGGTCGTGCTGCAGCGCCCGGACCTCGTGGCCCCCGACTTCGACGAGCTCCCCTCCGACGCCTTCGGCGCTCCGGCGTACCGCGCCGTGCACGAGGCGATCCGTGCGGCAGGCGGACTGACCGTCGCCCGCCCGCTGCTGCAGAGCTCCGGCGGGTCGACGGGATGGGTGGGTGCCGTGATCGAGCAGGCCGCCGAGCCGGTCCGCGCACTGGTCACCGAGCTCGCCGTCGCACCGCTGCCCGAGGACCGTCCGGAGTCGCTCGAGGGGTACGTCAAGGGCGTCGTGCTCCGGCTGGTGGAGATCGGGTTCACGCGGCACATCGCCGACCTGCGCGGACGACTGCAGCGGATGGACGCCGAGGCCGACCCGACCGCCTACCAGGCCGCGTTCGCGGAGCTGGTCGAGGTCGAGGGCCGCCGTCGGAACCTGCGGGAGAGCGCCTGACATAGGTGAGGCAAACCTGCGTTTGTGCAGGTCAGGGGAGGCTTTGCTTCGGTGACAAGGTGTCCCGGGGTGCCTACCGTGGAGGTATGACCGCCCTCCAGACGCACCGCCCGGCCCCCACGCTGCAGAGCCTGAACTGGCTGCGTGCCGGTGTCCTCGGCGCCAACGACGGCATCGTGTCGGTCGCCGCGACCGTGCTCGGTGTCGCCGGGGCGGCCACGCCGGTGGGCACGATCGCCCTCGCGGGCATCGCCGCGCTGGTCGCGGGCGCCCTGTCCATGGCGGCGGGGGAGTACGTGTCGGTGAGCAGCCAGCGCGACGCGGAGCGGTCCGCGGTGCGGCGCGGCCGGGTGCTGCCGACGCTGGTCGTGACGGGGCCCGAGGAGTACACCAACCCGTGGCACGCGGCCGTGGCGTCGCTCGGTGCCTTCCTCGTCGGCGGCCTCGTCCCGCTCCTCGTCGTGCTGGCTCCCTGGGGTGCCGTCCGGGCGCCGGCCACGTTCGCCGCGGTCGTCGTCGCGCTGGTCCTCACGGGCCTGGTGGCGGCGCGGTTCAGCGACGCGGAGCCGCGTCGGGCTGTGGTCCGCAACGTGCTCGGTGGGTCGATCGCGATGGCCGTGACCTATGCGGTGGGCTCGCTGGTCGGGCTGTCGATCTAGCCGCTCACCGCAGCGGGACGAGCCCCGTGGCGTCGGTCGTCGGCAGGAGTGCGTGCACCGCCGCGGTGACGGTCATGGCCCGGATGGAGAGCTGGCCGCCGTAGTAGGACAGGAACGCGGTGTCCGTGGCGTCCCGGCCCGTGGCGATCCGGACCAGCGACTCGCGCGGGGCCAGCCTCGTGGCGTCGACGACGTGCCAGGCACCGTCCACGTAGGCCTCCGCGACCGCGTGGAAGTCCATGGGCTTGAGCCCGGGCGCGTAGACGGAGGCGAGGCGGGCGGGGACGTCCTTGGCCCGCAGCAGCGCGACCACGAGGTGCGCGAAGTCGCGACACACGCCCCGGCGCTTGAGCAGCGTGTCCGTGGCGCCGTCGGTCGGCAGGCTCGAGCCCGACAGGTACGTGACGTGCCCGGTGACCCAGGCGACGACCGCGTCGAGCAGCTCAGGTCCCTCGAGGCCCTTGAACTGGTCCCGGGCGAACGCCAGGAGCCGGTCGGAGTCCGCGTAGCGGCTGGGCCGGCGGTACTCGACGAGGTCGACGTCCTCGATGGCGGGCAGGTCGGCCTGACCGGTGATCGTGGCCTGGTAGTCGACCACCAGACGCCCCGCGGGAGAGAGCACGCGGTGCATGCGACCGCCGTGGGCCATCTTGATCTCGGAGACGTCCAGAGGGCCGTCCTCGTGCCGTACCGAGAGGATCTCGGAGCGGTCGTAGGCGCCGTCCGCGACGGCGACGGAGAGCAGGATCTCGAGCGGGGTGCGCACGTCCAGGGACAGGTGCGAGGTGACGGTGCGCAGCACGGCCGGGGGTCCTTTCCCGGCCATCGGCGGCCGGACCATCCAAGGGGGCAGGCGCAAGTGTGAGGCTCGCGGGGCCATCCGTCCAGCCCGCGGACACGTCCCGGTGAACGCCCTGGTCAGAGTGTTCTGCGACGACGTCCGGAGGGCCCCGGAGACGGCCCCGACGCACGGCTCTGGACCCGCTGGAATCCTTCGGCCACGTCGCTCGTTATGTCACACGAGAATGATGACGACTAGTGGTGAGGAGCACCATGACGCGACGGACAGCGGGCCGTGTGGAGTTCGAGGACGAGCAGGGCCAAATGGTCCGGTATGTGCGCCACGAGAACGGCCGGGGCCCTGTCGCCCCGACGGCGCGGGTCCACGAGCGGGCGTGGCTGGCGGACACCGCCTACGTCGAGGCCGGTGCGGTCGTCGGCGACGGTTCGAGGGTCGGAGCGGGCAGCTGGATCGACGCGGGTGCCGTGATCGGCACCGACGTGATCGTCGACCGGAACGTGCATGTGGGGCCCGGCACGCACGTCGGTGACGGCGCGCGGATCGGCGCGGGCGCGCGCCTCGGACGCGATGTCCTGGTGGAGCCTCGCGCACGCGTCGAGGCCGACCAGGTGGTCGACGACGGGGGACGGGTGCGCCGCCGCGGCTCCGGGTACGGGATGGCGGCCTAGCGCGGCTGGTCTAGCCTGGCGCGTGGCCGACCGGAAGGAGATCGACGTGGTGCTCATCGGCGCTCACGTGCGCGGCGACGACCCGGTGGCAGCGGCCGCCGAGACCGGCGCCGACAGCGTGCAGCTGTTCCTGGCGGACCCCCAGGGCTGGAAGAAGCCGGTTCCGCGCGACGACGCCGACGCGCTGGTCGCCTCCGGCCTCGGCGTGTACGCGCACGCTCCCTACCTGGTCAACGTCGCGTCGACCAACAACCGGATCCGCATCCCGAGCCGCAACATGATCGCCCAGCACGCGGCCGCCGCGGCGAGCCTGGGTGCCCGCGGGCTCGTGGTCCACGGCGGTCACGTCGGCGACGGCGACGACATCGCGGTCGGCATCGACAACTGGCGCAAGACGTTCGAGCGCGCCACCTTCCCCGTGCGCGTGCTCGTCGAGAACACGGCCGGCGGGGAGAACGCGTGCGCACGCACCCTCGACCGGATCGCGATGCTCTGGGACGCGATCGGTCAGTACGACGTCGGCCTCTGCCTCGACACCTGCCACGCCTGGGCCGCGGGCGAGGACCTCGAGACCGTCGTGGAGCGCGTGCGCGCCATCACCGGCCGGGTCGACCTCGTGCACGCCAACAGCTCGCGGGACCCGGCGGCGTCCGCGCGGGACCGGCACGCGGGCTTCGCCTCGGGCACGATCCCGCCGGAGCTCATCGCTCACGTGGTGCGCGAGGCCGCGTGCGACGCGCTCGTGGAGACCCCGGCGGAGACCCAGGCCGAGGACATCGCGTTCCTGCGGGCGGCGCTCGCCGGCTGAGCGGCCGGCTCAGGCCGTCGTCCGCACCACCGTCAGGTCCGGCCCGGGGAACACGAGCGTCTCGTGCCCGTCGTCGAACCGCACGACGTACGGGCCGTCCGCGCCACGCGCCTCGATCACGGTCCCACCGCGGTCCGCCGTCCCCACGGTCCGGCCATGGATGACGACCTTGTCACCGACCTCTGCGTGCATCGTCCTCACCTCACTGCCCAGGCTAGGCCGACGGGCACGGGCACGTCGCGTCCCATGGGAAAGTTCGTCCACCGACGACGACGACGAGGACGTGATGGCGTGACGGCGAGGACCGGCGCAGCTCGATGGCGGATCGTGACCCCGCACGGGAAGTTCGTCTACCTCTTCCTCCTGGTGACACTCCTCGTGCCGGCAGGATTCGTGGCCGCGTCGGCGACCATGGGCTCCTGGGCGGGTGCACTGTCCGCCGTGCCGCTCCTGCTGATCGGCACCGGGTTCGCGGTGCGGAACTTCCGTGACGCGGAGATCGAGTCGCTCGAGGCTCCGCGAGCGTGGTGGCGCATGACAGCCCGGCCCGTGTCCGGCTTCGTGGTCGGGGCGCTCTTCGTCGCGCAAGCGGTGTGGGCCACTCTCACGGCGCTCCAGAAGCCGGACGGGTGGGCACTCGTGCTCGGGGCGGTGACCGAGGGGCTCCTGGGAGTGGCCTTCCTCCGCTCGTCGATGCGGCTCCGCGCCGAGGAGACCCGCCTCAGCGAGGTCTGAGCGCGCCTACGAGACGCCGTGCAGCGGCGCGACGACGGGCACACGGGCGCGAGCGGCCGCGGGGCTGCGCAGGTCACCCAGAGACACACCGATGCCGTAGGTGAGGAACTGCCCCACCGGCTGGATCTCGATCAGGCGGCACTCGGCACGGCGCTCGGGCGGGACCAGGGACGCCAGCTGCTTCGGCGTGTCCGGCAACACTCCCGCCGGGTGCACGACCGCCGTCGCGTGGAAGCTCACCGTGGCGGGCGGGATGGGGAAGACGAGGGACAGCAGTCCTCCGCGCCGCACGCACACGGTGACGGCGAGCCGACCGTCGTCCTCGAGGTGCCGCGCCTTCCAGCTGTCGGGCGCCACCGCGACGTACATCCGGCCACCGGTCGCGACGTAGACGACGCCGCTGGACCGCGGCTCGCCCGCCGGCGTGAGGTGGCTGAGCACCGCGAACGACGCCCGCTCGATCGCGCGCCACACGTCCTCGCTCGTCGGCCTACGCTCCGGCCCGTTCTCGCGCTCCACGGTCCTCATCCCCTCCTGACCGGCGTCGTCGCCGGTGCCTCCGACGAGCGTGTCGCCGGACTGCCCGCCACGGCAGGGCCCAAGGTCCCTCGCGAGCGGCGAGAACGGGGTCCATCGAGTCGCAGCAACCGGCGACTCCGGTCACGACACGCCGCAGACACGGGGGGCGGCGTCCCTCGGGGGTGTGAACGGAGGGGTGAAGGAGTGGGACGTTCGTCCCATGCGCGCCCGTCAGAGGCGATGCTGGGGCCATGGGAAACGACGAGGCGACATGGCGCATCGACGTCACCGACGGCGACATCCGCGTGGCGAAGCGAGCCTGGCTGGACGCCAGCGAGCACGGCGCCGACAACGACGAGATCGCCAGCCGGTATGCGACCTACCGACAGCTCGTGGTGGGTCAGGCTCAGCAGATCGCCGACGACTTCCGCGCGCGCCGGGTGAGCTGACGGCACGCGGGAGTCAGCGCGCTGGGGTGGTGCGCAGGTAGGTCTCCAGGCTGAGCGGCGCGGACCCGGTGAGGTCCAGCACAGCACGGGTCACGTGCGCCATGGCACCGCCGGCGATCGCGGTGTAGGTGCTGACCCAGGCGTCGACCTGCCAGTCCGGTGCAGCGAAGCCGGCCCGGGACGCGTACGCCTCGTCGAGCGTCTCGTCGTGACAGCTCACCTCCGTGCCGCGCGCCTCCGAGATCGTGGCGGCGACGTCGCGCAGGGTCGGCGCCTCCGGGCCGGTCAGGTCGTACGACCGGTTCGCGTGCGCCGCCGGATCGCTCAGGGAAGCTGTCGCGCAGGAACGTCCAGGTCATCCCTGACGCCTTGACGTGCTCCTCGGTGGCGTGGTGGCGGCCCGGTCGCGACCTCCGCCCGGCCCGGCGCATCACGGGACGACCACGGGAYGGCCGCGGGCGTCCGCTCCGGGAGCGATCACCGGGTGGCGGGAGGGCGGCACACGCCACGCGGTCACCCGGCGTGTCGCGCATCCGCGTCGCCCGGCTGCCATGGGCCCCCGAACGGGGGCGGCGCGTACTCACTTTGGTCCGATCGGCTACGCACGCCGTGCACAAGGTGCCGAAGGTCCTGCCCTCCATGCGCTACCCGCGGCGAGCCTGGTCCGGTTCGCGCCGACAAGAGGCGCACCAGCCGAGGAGGGCACATGGCGGTCAACGCCGCAGGAGAGATGAGGGCGTCGAACCTGACGACGACCCGGCGATGGTTGGTCCTCATCCTGGTGAGCGCCGGCAGCTCGACGATCTACGGACCGGCGTACCTGAAGAACGCGTTCTACGACGCCCAGCAGGTCGCGCTCGGACTGACGAACACCCAGATCGGTGCGCTGCTGTCGGCCTACGCGATCACCGCGACCATCTGCTACCTGCCCTCGGGCCTCGTCGCCGACCGGCTGCGGATGCGGACGCTCTCGGCGACCGGGTTCCTGCTCACCGCCGCCCTCACGTTCTGGTACGCGACGCTGCCGTCGTTCAACACGCTGCTGCTGATCTTCGTCGGCATGGGCCTGAGCACGATCCTGCTGTGGTGGGGGGTCCGCTACAAGCTGGTGCGACTCATCTCCGAGGAGAACGAGTACTCGCGCAACATCGGCGTCAGCTACGGCATCTACGGAGCCGCGGGCTTCCTGGTAGGCCTGGTCGGCACGCTGATCCTCGCCCAGATGGGGTCGACGTCTCCGGAGGCGTTCCGCGCGTTCCTGCTGTTCTACGCCGCCCTGCTGCTGGCGCTCGGCGTGCTCTCGATCGTCTTCATCCCCAAGTTCGTCGGCGAGGTCGGTGAGTTCCGCAGCGTCAAGGAGGTCGTCGTTGACGCCCTCGGGGCGCTGTCCAACCCGGTCGTCCTCATCACCGCGATCACGGTCTTCTTCGTCTACTTCTTCTACACGGGCGTCAACTACGCGACCACGTACCTCGGCTACCTCGGCGCGGACGGCACGTTCAACAACATCACGAGCGTGCTGCGGCAGTACGGAGTGACCCTCCTCGCCGGGCCGATCTTCGGAGCGCTGGCGCACAAGGCCAAGCGACCGTCGCGGGTGATCTGGATCGGCTCGCTGATCGCGGCCTTCGGCATCGCCTTCCTGGCGATCGTCCCCGTGCCGGCGTCCCTGCCTGCCGGCACCGGGATGATCGTCGGCGTCGCATCGATCGGCGTGGCCCTGGGCTTCATCGCCAACGGCGTGTTCGGCATCGTGTCGAGCCAGCTGACCGAGGGCAAGGTCTCCCTGGCGGTGTTCGGTGCCGCGACGGGAGTCGTCTCGCTCGTCGGGTTCCTGCCCGACACGTTCTCGAGCACCTGGTTCGGCTCCATCATCGACGACGCTGCGGCGGCCGGCGACGAGGGCACGGCCTACCCGACGATCTTCTGGATCCTCGCGGCCAGCGCCGTCATCGCCGCCCTGTGTGCCGCCGGTCTGGCGATGTACGTGAAGCGCAACAAGGTGCGCCTCGACGAGGCGTACGCGAAGGCCGAGGAGCTCGCGGCCGCCGCTGCTGCAGCGAGGGACGAGCACGAGGCCGTCGCCGCGCGATGAGCACCACCGACGTCACGCCCTTGCTGACCGAGCGCATGCGCGAGGTCCTGCGGTTGCAGTCCGTCCGATCGGGGGCGGAGCCGTCCGGCACCGCGGACCCCGCGGAGCAGCGCATCCAGTACGCCACCGAGCGGGCGTACTGGAACGAGGGCGGCCCCGCGATGGTCGGGACGTCGGAAGAGATGATCGACGGGCCCTACGGACAGCTCAGGGTCCGCTGGTACCACCCCGGCGGCGACGCCCGCTCCTGTGTGGCCTACCTGCACGGGGGTGGGTTCGTCGTCGGGGGGCTCGACACGCACGACCGGATCATGCGGACGCTCGCTGCGGCCGCCGGATCCGTGGTCGTCGGCGTGGACTACTCGTTGTCGCCCGAGGCGAAGTTCCCTCGAGCGGTGCACGAGTGCGCCGCGGCGGCGCGCCACATCGCCGATCGTGCCGAGCAGCACGGAGTCGCCGGCGGACGGGTCTCGTTCGCCGGCGACTCCGGGGGTGCCAACCTCGCCCTCGCGGCGACGCTGTGGCTGCGGGACCACAGCGGGCCGGTGGTCGAGTCCCTCCTCCTGTACTACGGCCTGTTCGGGCTGCGGGACTCGCGGTCGCGGCGTCGGTACGGGAACGAGTGGGACGGCCTGACGCCGGCTGACCTCGAGTCGTACCTGGACGCGTACACGTCCGCCCCCGCGGACCTCACCGACCCGTACCTGGACTGCCTGGGCGCGGACCTGTCGACCGGACTGCCACCGACGTACCTGCTCGGCGCCACGCTCGACCCCCTGCTCGACGACACGCTCGCCCTGGCCGACGCGCTCACCGAGCACGGCGTCCCGCACCGGGTGCGACAGGTCGACGGCGTCCTGCACGGCTTCCTGCACTACTCACGCCTGCTTCCCGAGGCGCGTGACGCCCTCGCCGAGGGGGCCGCGTTCCACCGATCCATCGTCGACGCCGCACGGCTCGTCGACCACTGACACCCGCACAGACACGCGAAGGGCACCCCCATGGACTTCTCCCTCACCGACGACCAGCAGCTGATGGTCGCGGCCGTCCGCGAGCTGATGGCACGCGAGAACTGGGAGGTGTACTTCGCCGACTGCGACGACCGGCACGAGTACCCCGAGCGATTCGTGGCCGAGCTCGCCCAGCTGGGCATCGACACGATCCTGCTGCCCGAGGAGAACGGCGGCCTCGCGGCCGGATGGACGACCGTCGCGGCGGTCTGGGAGGAGCTCGGCCGGCTCGGTGTGCCGACATACGTGCTCTACCAGCTGCCCACGCTCGAGACGGTCGTGCGGGTCGGGACGCCGGAGCAGAGCGAGAAGATCCTGTCGTTCCTGGGGACCGGCAAGCAGATCTGGAACTTCGCGATGACCGAGCCCGGCGCGGGGTCGAGCTTCGCGGCGATGTCCACGACCTACACGCGCCGGGACGGCAAGGTCTACCTCAGCGGCCACAAGACCTTCATCACGTCCAGCAAGCACGTGCCGTACCTGGTGGTGATGGCCCGCAACGCCGACCAGATGGACCTGTACACCGAGTTCTTCGTCGACATGTCCCTGCCCGGGATCACCATCGAGCCGCTCGAGAAGCTCGGGCTGCGGATGGACTCGTGCTGCGAGATCTACTTCGACGACGTCGAGCTGAGCGAGCAGGACATGTTCGGCGGCGAGGGCGACGGCTTCGCCCGCACGGTCGCCGACTTCGACCTGGAGAGGTTCCTCGTCGCCGCGTGCGACTACGGATGGGCGCTGTGCGCCTACGAGGACGCCGCGCGGTACGCGAACCAGCGGGTGCAGGGCGGAGAGGCGATCGGTCGCTACCAGCTCATCCAGGAGAAGTTCGCGAACATGAAGATCAGCCTCACGAACATGCGCAACATGGTCTACGAGGTGGCGTGGAAGGCCGACAACGGGCTGCTCGGCAAGGGCGACGCGTCGATGGCCAAGCTCTACTGCACGCGGGCGGCGGCCGAGGTCGTCGACGACGCGATCCAGGTGCTCGGCGGCATCGCCGTCACCGGCAACCACCGGGTGGCTCGCTTCTACCGCGACCTGCGCGTGGAGCGGATCTCCGGCGGCACCGACGAGATGATGGTCCTGGCGACCGGCCGCGCCGCACTCAAGGACTACCGCTGATGGCCAGCGTGCACGTCCCCGCGTTCGGCGTCCTCGAGGGCGTCAAGGTCGTCTACTCGGCCGTCGAGATCGCCGCTCCCTCGGCCGCGGCCATGATGGCCGAGTGGGGCGCCGACGTCGTCTGGCTCGAGAACACCCGCACCGGCGACTCGATGCGCGACACGGTGAACGTCAAGGAGCTGGAGCGCCGCAACCAGCGCTCCGTCGCGCTCAACCCGTTCACCGACGAGGGCCGCGAGGTGCTGCTCTCGCTGATCGCCGACGCGGACGTCTTCATCGAGTCCTCCAAGGGCCCGACGTACGCCCGCCGGGGAATCACCGACGAGCTGCTCTGGGAGCGCAACCCGGACCTCGTCATCGTGCACGTCTCCGGCTTCGGCCAGTACGGCGTGCCCGAGCGGATCAACCGGGCGGCCTACGACCTGACGGTCCAGGCGTACAGCGGCTACCTCGCGCAGAACGGCACCCCCGACCAGCCGATGGCCGCGTCGCCATACGTCGGCGACTACTTCACGTCGCTCATGGTGACGTCCTCCGCGCTCGCGGCCCTGCACAAGGCACGTGCGACGGGCGAGGGGGAGAGCATCGACGTAGCGATGTACGAGGTGCTGCTCCGCATCGGCTCGTACTACCTCATGGACTACCTGAACGACGGCACGACGTACCCGCGGCCCGGTGCCCGGCACCCGAACCTGTGCGCGATCGGCGAGTACCGGACCGCGGACGGCTTCATCGGGCTGTGCGTCTACGGGGTCAAGCAGAACAAGTACCTGCTCGAGCGCATCGGGCTGGGCGAGCTGTGGGGCACCGACGAGTACCCCGCGGACACCAGCGCACTGTGGGCGGACGGGCCGAAGGCCGCGCTGATCGAGGAGAAGCTGAACGAGTTCTGCCTGACCCAGAAGTCGCTCGAGCTGGAGAACGAGTTCTCCGACGTCGGGATCGCCGCCAACGCGGTGCTCGAGTTCGACCAGCTGCTGGCCGAGGAGCACCTCGCCCAGCGTGAGGCCATCGTGCAGTGGGAGCGGCTGGACGGCACCCCCGTCACGGGCGTGGGGATCTTCCCCAAGTTCACGCAGCACCCGGGCCGGATCTGGCGGCCCATGCCGTCGCTCGGCATGGACACCGACGCGGTCCTCGCCGAGGCCGGCTGGACGCCCGAGGCCATCGCGGCCCTGGCCGACAGCGGGACGATCCGGCGCGGATGATGCAGCCCGACCAGACTCTGCGGGACCTGTGGGAGGAGCTCGCACGCACACGGCACGACCACGTGTTCCTCGTGCACGAGGACCCCGACGGTCGCGTCGAGTCCTTCACCTACGGGCAGTTCGCGGCGCGCGTGGTGCGCGCCGCGAACCTCGCGCACGCCCTCGGCGTGCAGCGCGGCGAGCGCGTCGGGGTGCACCTGAACAACTGTCCGCAGCAGCTCGAGTGCCTGTTCGGCCTGGCGCTCGTGGGCGCGGTCACCGTGCCGCTGCATCCCCGCAACACCGCCACCGAGTGCGCGGACATCCTCCGCCGGGTCGGGGCCCGGTTCGTGGTGACCGAGCCCGGTGTGCGACCGGACGCGGGCTACCCCTTCGGCATCCGCGAGCTGGTGGCCCGCGCGGCGTCGCACCACGACTCCTACGAGACGGCGCGCGACCGGCAGCCCGACGAGCTGGTCGAGCGGGTGCCGCTGTCCTGCGACGACCCGGTCGGGATCGTGTTCACGTCCGGCTCCACGGCGCAGCCCAAGGGCGTGGTCCTCACCCACGCGAACCTGCTGTTCTCGGGGCTGTTCGTCGAGTGGCAGGCGTCGCTGACGTCCGAGGACCGGCTCCTGACGACGATGCCCGCGTGCCACGTGAACTTCCAGCTCAACGCGCTGATGCCGGTGCTCACGGCGGGCGCGACGCTGGTCGCCGTCGAGCGGTACAGCGCCCACCGGTTCTGGCAGCAGGTCCGACGCCACGACGCGACCGTGGTGCAGAGCGTGTCGACGATCGTGCGCACCATGCTCCTGCAGCCCGTCGACCCGCAGGAACGCGACCACCGCGTCCGCGAGATCCTCTACTACCTGCCCGTCAGCGACGAGGAGAAGGAGCGCTTCGAGCAGCGGTTCGGCACCCGGTTCCTCAACTCGTACGGCGCGAGCGAGACGCTCGTCGGGGTCCTCACCGATCCGCCCGTGGGCGAGCGACGCTGGCCGTCCGTCGGACAGGTCGGCCCCGGCTACGAGGCGCGCATCGCCGGACCGGACGACCACGCGGTCGGCGCGGGCGAGCAGGGCGAGATCCAGGTGCGGGGGGTCCCCGGGCTCTCGCTGATGCTCGGCTACTTCGAGGCGCCGGACCTGACCGCGGAGGCCTACACGGCGGACGGCTGGTTCCGGACAGGTGACGTCGGCTGGGTCGACGAGGACGGCTGGTACTTCTTCGTCGACCGGCGCACCCAGTTCATCAAGCGCGGTGGGGAGAACGTCTCACCGAGCGAGGTCGAGGCGGTCCTGGCCGGGCACCCGCTCGTCGCCGAGGCGGCCGTGATCGGCGTGCCGGACGAGGTCCACGACGAGGCCGTCAAGGCGTTCGTAGTCCCCGTGGCCGGCGCGCACCTGACCGAACAGGAGGTCCGCCGGCACTGCGCCCGCCACCTCGCGAGGTTCAAGGTCCCCACCCAGGTCGAGATCGTCCCGGGTCTGCCGCACACCAGCACGTTCAAGGTCGCCAAGAGCGCCCTGTCGTGACGTCCGAGCGCTCCGGGGAACCGGGGCGGAGAGCAGGAGACGAGATGCCCATCAACACCGACATGGTCGGCCAGCAGTTCGGTCCGTTCGTGCGCGACTACACGTTCCGGGACCTGAGCCTCTTCGCGCTCGGGTCGGGCTGCGCGATCGACGGCCGCACCGACCTGGAGTACGTCTACGAGAAGGACATGAAGGTGCTGCCGACCTTCGGCGCGATGCCGATCGTCGACTCCGAGGTCACCCGCACCATCGACTACGGCTACAACTACGCCGGGTCGCTGCACTGGAGCTTCGACCTGCAGTTCCACCAGCCGATCACCAGGCTCGCCGGCAAGCTCAGCACGACCGTGGTGCTCAAGGGCCTCTTCGACCGGGGACCCGGCAAGGGGTTGCTCGCGCAGCACGTCGGGGACACGTACGACGAGGACGGCACCCTGCTGTTCACCAACGAGAGCTGGGACTGCCTGATCTTCGACGGTGGCTGGGGCGGCGAGCCGGCACCGAAGGACATCGTCGAGATCCCGGACCGCGAGCCGGACGTGGAGCTGCGCGAGGTGGTCCCGGAGAACCAGGCGCTGCTCTACCGCCTCTCCGGCGACTACCACCCGCAGCACGTCGACTGGGAGTACGCCGCCGAGAACGGCCAGCCGCGGCCGATCCTGCACGCCGTGAGCTTCGCCGGGATCGCCTGCCGGCACTTCGTCCGCGCGTTCGTCCCGGGCGAGCCCGAGCGGCTCACCCGGTTCAAGACCCGGATCACGGCGTCGCTGCTGCCGGGCACCACCGTGGCCACCCAGATGTGGCGGATGGACGAGAACCGCGTGCACTTCCGCCTCGTGAACGCCGACGACCCGGACGCCAAGCCGTTCCTGAACTTCGGGGTCATCGAGTGGCGGTGACATCTCCCGGCGGGGGCCGGGTCGCCCTCGACGACGTCGCCATGACCCCGTTCCTCAAGAGGGTCACCCTGTTCTCCAGCGGCGGCCCGTTCCTGGACGGCTACGTGCTCTCGATCATCGGGGTCGCGCTCATCCAGCTCGGGCCCGAGCTGGACCTGAGCGCCGGCGCCGTCGGGGCGATCGGGGTCGCTGCGCTGGTCGGGCTGTTCCTGGGCACGACGGTCGGGGGCTACCTGACCGACCGGATCGGGCGCAAGCGGATGTTCGTCCTCGACATCGTCGGGATCGGGCTGATCTCGCTGGCGACGGCGTTCGTCCCGTCCGTGGCGGTGCTCGTCCTGATGCGGTTCCTCATCGGGGTCGTCGTCGGCGCCGACTACCCGATCGCGACCTCGCTCATCGCCGAGTTCACCCCGCGGCGGTACCGGGCGATCTCGATGGGCTTCGTGGCGGCCGCCTGGTACCTCGGCGCCAACGCGGCGTACCTCGTCGGCTACTTCCTGCTTCGGGTCGACGGCGGCTGGCGCTGGATGCTCGCCAGCGCCGTCGTGCCGTGCCTGGTCATCCTCATCGGGCGCTGGGACATCCCCGAGTCTCCGCGGTGGCTGGCCCGTCACGGCCGGGTCGACGAGGCGGAGGCGATCGTCCGGCGCATCTTCGGCGCCGACGTCGAGCTCGAGCCCGAGGCGACGGCGAGGGCGGGATACCGCACGCTGTTCCGCCGCGGCCAGCTCGGCAAGGTCGTGTTCGTCGGGACGATCTGGATGTGCCAGGCGGTCCCGATGTTCGCGATCTACACCTTCGGCCCGCAGATCATGGGCGAGCTCGGGCTGGGTGAGGGCCAGACGGCGACGCTCGGGGAGATGGTGATCGGAACGTTCTTCCTGGTCGGGTGCATCCCGGCCATGTTCTGGGCGAACTCGCTGGGCCGCCGCAAGCTGCTGATCGGCAGCTTCGCGATCATGACGGCGGCGCTCGCCGTGCTCGGCATCCTGCCGAACAGCGGGGTGGTCGTCGTGATCGTCTGCCTCGCCGCGTACGCGTTCTTCTCCGGAGGCCCGGGGAACCTGCAGTGGCTCTACCCCAACGAGCTCTTCCCCACCGACAACCGGGCGTCCGCGGTGGGAGCCGCGATGGCGTTCAGCCGGATCGGGACCGTCGTGTCGACGTACGTCCTGCCCTCGTTCCTGATCGCCCACGGCACCCGGGCGACGATGCTCGCGGGCGCAGCCATCTCGGGCATCGGGCTGCTCGTCTCGGTCCTCGTGGCGCCCGAGACCCGCGGGCTGACGCTCAACCAGACCAGCACGCTCGGCCTCGCCTCGTGGGGTCGCCCCGCGTCGCCGGCCCCCGACCCCCTCCTCGCTGCCGGTGCGCCGCGCGGGGCCTCGCAGGAAGCAGGACGATGAAGATCGCAGTCGCCTACAAGTGGGCACCCAACCCGCAGGACGCGACGGTCGCCGGCGACGGCACCGTCGACTGGAGCAGGGCCAAGGCATCCGTCTCCGAGTACGACCAGGTCGCGGTCGAGGTCGGACGCCGGCTCGCGGACGCGACCGGTGCCGAGCTGGTCGGCATCACCGTCGGCACGGCCGAGGCCGGCAGCACGATGGCCCGCAAGGCGGCGCTGTCGCGCGGTCTGGACCGGCTGGTCCTGGTGGGCGACGACCAGCTCGCCGGCGCCGGTGCCACCCGCACGGCGACGGTGCTCGCGCAGGTGGTCGACCTGGTCGGCGACGTGGACCTGGTGCTGACCGGAGACTCGTCGCAGGACCTCGGCGCCCAGCTCGTGCCGGCCGTCCTGGCCGGCACGCTCGGCTGGCCCGTCCTCACCAACGTCACCTCGGTCGTCGGGACGGCTGGCGACCTCACGGTGGAGCGGGTGCAGGAGGGCGGCACCCAGACGCTGCACGTCACCGGACCCGTGGTGCTCGCGGTCGCGGGCGACGCGGCAGTGCCTCGCGTGCCGGGCATGAAGGACATCCTCGCCGCGGGCAAGCGGCCGACCGACGTCGTCGACGTCCCGCCGCCCGCACCCGAGCCGATCACCGTGGTCTCGTCGGGCCCGCCCGTCCTCAAGGCACGCAAGCGCCAGGTCATCGACGGCGCCGACCCCGCCGCCGCCGCCGCGGTGCTCGTGGCCGCGCTGCGGGCCGACAACGTCCTCTGAGCCCGCAGACCGAGCAGACACGAACAAGGAAGATCACCATGAGCAGCACGTACATCCTCGTCTCCGGTGACCAGCGGATCGGTGACCTCGTGTCGCTGGCGGCAGGCACCACCAGCACGGCGGTCGTCGTGGGTCCGCGGGCGGTGGCGGACGCCGTCGCGGCCAGTGGTGTCGACACGGTGGTGTGGCTGGGCGAGCCCGCCCCCGGCCTGCCCGCCGAGGCCTACGCCCCGGCCGTCGCGGCACTCGTCGCGCAGGCGCGTCCCGACCTCGTCCTCGCCTCGACCCGCCCCGGCGACCGGGTGCTGGCGGGCGCGGCCGCGGCCGCGCTCGGGGCACCGGCGTTCACGCTGGTCACCGCGGTTGCCGTGGCCGACGGGGCGGTCGAGCTGACCCGCGCCGTGTTCGGCGGGATCGCCCAGCGCACCGACCGGGTGACCGGTCCCGCGGTCGTCGTCGTGGACGGCGGACCCGCGTCCGTCGGGGGGTCCGCTCCCGTGACCGAGGTCGCCGTGGAGCCGACCACCACCGTCACCGTGGTCGAGACGCGACCCGGCGAACGCGCCGGCGTCGACCTGTCGCGTGCCACCCGGATCGTCACGGCGGGCCGTGGCGTCCGGGCCCAGGGCGACCTCGGGCTCGTCGACGCGCTCGCCGGTGCCCTGGATGCCGAGTCGGCCTGCTCGCGACCGCTGGCGGAGGGCCTGGGCTGGTACGCGCACGACCGGTACGTCGGCGTCACCGGCCAGCACGTCACTCCGGACCTCTACGTGGCCGTGGGTGTCTCCGGCCAGCTGCAGCACGCCGTCGGTGCCCGCGGCGCGGGCACGGTCGTCGTCATCAACTCGGACAAGGACTGCCCGTACTTCGCGGAGGCCGACTACTGCGTCGTCGGTGACCTGTACGGCGTCCTGCCGGCACTGACGGAGGCGCTGTCATGACGGCGACCGAGCTGGACTTCGACGTCATCGTCGTCGGAGCGGGCATCGCGGGCTGCGTCGCTGCCTACCGGCTGGCCCAGGCCGGACGGTCCGTGGTGCTGGTCGAGCGTGGCGAGGTCCCCGGCTCCAAGAACATGTCCGGCGGGGTGCTGTACTCCCGCATCCTCGAGGAGGTGTTCCCGGACTTCCTGGACCGGGCGCCGGTCGAGCGCCGGGTCACCCGCAACTACGTGCAGTTCCTCAACGGCTCGTCGTCCGTCGGCATCGACTACCAGGATGCGCGGCTCGCCGAGCCGACCAACGCGGTGACAGTGCTGCGGGCGAAGCTCGACGCCTGGCTCGCCGAGCAGTGCGAGGAGGCCGGGGTGTTCCTCATGCCCGGCGTCCGGGTCGACGAGGTCATGCTCGAGGCCGGTCGCGTCGTCGGCATCCGCGCGGGCGAGGACGAGCTGCGCGCCCACGTGGTGATCGCCGCGGACGGGGTCAACTCGTTCCTCGCACGGGGCGCCGGTCTGCGCAGCAAGCCGCCGACGAACCACCTCGCGCTCGGGGTCAAGGCCGTGGTGTCCCTGCCGGCCGCGACCATCGAGGAACGGTTCCACCTGAGCGGCGACGAGGGCGCGGCGTACGCCGTCGTCGGCGACTGCACGCAGGGCGTCGGGGGTGGCGGGTTCCTCTACACCAACCGCGAGTCCGTGTCGGTCGGGGTCGTGCTCCGGCTCGACGATCTCGTCGCCAAGGGGTTGTCGTCGGCGGACATCTTCGAGCACTTCCTGCAGCACCCCTTCGTCGAGCCGCTGCTGCGGGGCGGGCAGGTCGCCGAGTACGGCAGCCACCTGGTGGCCGAGGGTGGTCTGGAGATGGTCGGCGAGATCCACACCGACGGGATGGTGGTGGTCGGCGACGCCGCCGGGCTGACCCTCAACACGGGGCTGACCGTGCGGGGGATGGACCTCGCCGCCGCGTCGGGGATCGCCGCGGCCGGCGCGATCGACGCCGCGATCACCGCCGGCGACACGAGCAAGGCGGGCCTCACGGCCTACCGCACGGCGCTGTTCGACTCGTTCGCGGGGCAGGACATGCGCACGTACGCCAAGGCACCGGCCTTCCTCGAGCGCGAGCGCATGTACCAGCAGTACGGGGCGCTGCTCGCGGACGTGATGTTCGGCGCCTTCCACCACGACCTGACCCCGCGGCGCCACCTGCGTGACGTGGCGTGGAGAACGCTCCGGCGCTCTCCGCTGCGCGTGCGGGACCTGGTCTCCGACGCACTTGCGGGGGTACGAGCACTGTGAACGTGGGCAACGTGTCCGACCGACTGGCCGGGAACCGGTTCGAGACCGACGAGCAGGAGAGCCACATCCAGGTGGACCAAGAGCAGGTGCGCCGCACCGGGTGCGCGGACCGCCTCGTCGCCGTCTGCCCTGCGCGGGTCTACGCGCGGGAGGCCGACGGCACCGTGTCCGTCGAGTACGCGGCGTGCTGCGAGTGCGGGGCGTGCGCGGCGGTGGCGCCCCCCGGCGCGCTCACCTGGCACTACCCCCGCGGCGGCATGGGCGTGCAGTTCCGCGAGGGCTGACCGGCCGGGCGGCCCGGCCGGTCAGCGCCGCACGCAGGTGAGCCACGTGCGTGCGGCGCGGGCCAGGTCCTCCCGGTTGTCGACGTGGACCTTGTGGCAGGCGGAGAAGATGTGGTTCTCGACCGTCCGCACGCTCAGCACCATCCGGGCTGCGATCTCCGGCGTGGTGTAGCCGCGGGCGACCGCCACCGCGACCTCACGCTCGCGCGTGGTGAGGTTCACCGCCTGGTCCAGCGGGGCGAACAGACCGCACAGGTCGCGTCCGCGGAGGCCCGCCTGGCTCCACGCGGCGTCGGCGTGCACGATCGCGAGCGCGGTGTCGCCGCGGGCGATGAGCTCGATCGACCGTGCGACGGCGGTGCGGACCGCGGGCTGACGCAACCCTGCGTCGTGCAGGACGACCTGCTGCCGGCCCAGCTCGTCGATGTCCCTCGTCGCCAGCGCGGCGCCGTACTGCGCGAGCCGGGACAGCAGCGAGGAATCGGTCGCGGCTGCCGCCTGGACGAGCACCGCCGCACGCTCGGGACAGGGGTCGTGCTCGAGCGACGCGACCCCGGCAGCCACGGCGGCCGGGATGAACCCGTGGAGGAGTCGCTCCTGCACCAGGTCCCAGAGCACGTCCGCGGCGTCGGCGTCGGGTCCCTCCGCGACCACCGCGCCGACCACGTCGGAAACCATCCACGGGTGCGGCCCGCGCACCCCCCGCAGGGCCGTCGCCTGCGTGACGATCGAGCGGGCGTACGCGCCCCGGCTCTGCCAGTGGGCGCCTGACGCCGCGAACGTGAGCAGGGCGGCCTGGATGTGCGTCAGGTGCGCCGGGACCGAGCCGAGCGCCAGCACCGACGACACGAGCGCGCTGAGCTCCACCGCGCGGCCCTGCAGCGCCAGCCCGTACGCGGCGACGTAGGCGTGCGGGAGCACGACGGTCGGTGCCAGGTCGGCTCGGCCCCGTTCCACCCCGGCGAGGGCGTCGCGCACGGCGGCGTCGACGTCGCAGGACAGGAGCCGGACCATCCCGGCGATGACCGCGACACTCTCCGCGCGACGGCCAGCCGCTTCCTCGATCCCGTCGAGCAGCTCGAGCGCCGCCGCCGGCAGACCGGCCGCGATCTCGACCTCGGCCGCGGCGAGGAGCAGCCGTTCGCGGATGTCCACGTCGTCGTCGGCGAGCGGCAGCAGGGCCGCACGCGCGGACGGCACGTCCCCGACCAGGAGCTCCACCCGAGACGCTGCGGCCCGCAGGATGCCGTCGGCGGTGCACCCTGCGGAGCGGGCCGCCTCGAGCTCGCCGAGAGCCGCGTCGCGCGTGCCGCCGGTCGACGCGCAGTAGAAGGCGGCCCAGGCGGCCAGCTCGGCGCGCCCTCGGTGATCCGCTCCGTCGACCCGCGTCTCGCGCAGCACGGCGGCCACCTCGTGCGGGCGGGCACCGGCCACGAGCATCGCAGCGACCAGCGCCGCGCCGTGGGTGGCGTCGGGGTCCGAGCGCCACTCCCGTCGCCGGGCGGCGACGTCCGCCGACGAGTGCTGCGCGAGCATCTGCACCAGGACCGCAGCTCCGCCGTCCCCGGCGTGCTCGCCGATCGACGTCGCAGCCTCGAGGTCCGCCTCGGCCAGCCGCTCCCGGGTCACGACGTTGCGCAGGGTCGAGCCCTCGTGCGTGAGGTAGTCCCCGAGGAGCGGTGGGAAGACGCCCACGATCGGTGCACCGCGGTTGGGCAGCACCTGGAGCAGTCCCCGGTCGTCGAGCGCCGCGATCGTCTCGGGCTCGACCAGCTGGCGCGCGGCCCGCAGCGGCACGGTGCCGGCGAACGCGAGCAGGGTGAGCGCGTCGACGCACGCGTCGTCCACGTCGGTCAGCAACGGTTCGACCGCCTGGGACAGCGGCGTCGTCCACAGGTCGCCGCGAGCGATCCAGAGCCCGTCGCGGAACACCAGGCGGTTGTCCCGGCGGCCGTTCTCCACGACCGCCTCCACCAGACCCGGCAGCCCGCCCGACACCGCGGCGATCCGCGCGACCGTCGTCGGCTCGACCCCGCCGGGCAGCAGCTGGTGCACGAGCGTGTGCACCTGCTCGAAGGTCAGCGGGTCGAGCGTGACGCGCACCCCCGGACGCAGCCCCGCCGTCAGCGCGCTGGTGTCGGTCTGCCGGCGACCGCCGGGTCGGCTCGTCATCAGCACGGGTGTGGGGCGGTGCGACAGCAGGGCCACGATCGCCCCGGCGCTCGCGGGGTCGAGGTCGTCGGCGTCGTCGATGACCAGGACGGACCGGGGCGCGTCGAGCAGGTCCTCCATCGACGCGATGGCCGATGACAGCGCAGGCAGCTGTCCGGCGACCGGGGAGATGTGGATCCCTGCCGCGGCGAGGGCGCTGAGCGGACGATCCCGCAACGACCGCAGCCCTCGCACCTCGGTGACCATCGTGCCTTCGAGCGTCAACCGCTCGGCGACCTCGCGGACCAGGGCCGACCGGCCCGAGGAGCGCATGCCCACGAGGTTGACGTTGGTGCCCTCGCGCAGGAGCGTCAGCGTCCGCTCGACCCGTTCCGGGGGCAGGTGCACCTCGCGTGGCGTGCCGGAGACGTGCAGCACGGACGTGCGATTCGGCACTGACACCGTCGACTGGGCCATGGGGGCATCCTCGCCCCTCGGTCTCGTGCCGCCCTGGGTCCTCCGACCCGGATCGCGACCCCGGACGCGTGACGAGGAGCGCCGATGTCGTGATCGGGCAGGTCGTCAGCCGGCTACGGGCCGAGCTCCTCGCGGTCAGACGAGCGCCGCGGTCAGGAACGTGAAGATCGCGACGTCCGAGAGGAAGTGGATCCACCACGCCCAGAACAGTCCGCGCGTCTCGAGCATCGCCTTGGCCAGGATCCATCCGAGGAAGACGGTGAGCGTGGCGCCCAGGAGTCCGCCGGGGGTGCCGAAGTAGTGCGCCATCCCGAACAGCACGGCTGACTGCCAGAGCGCGCCGCCGCCGCCGACCGCGGGTGCGAGGGTCGCCAGCACGGGTGCCCGGTAGGTCATCTCCTCGTTGAAGGCGTTCAACGCTGCGTAGGCAAGGATCGACGGTGCCATCGGCAGGACGGCGAGCATCGTGTCGCCGTCGGGTCGGAGCACGAACCACTGCGCGAGGGCGACGACCACGGCGATGTACACGCTCCACTGCAGCGCGAACCGCGACCAGGAGACCGGGCGGGGGAAGCCGAACGCAGGGACGGGCCGCAGCGGCGCGCGCAGGTCGCCGCGGGCGAGGAAGAACTCCCGGCGTCGGTAGCCCAGAGCGAGGAGCACCCCGACCATCGCGGCGGTGACCACCAGCTTGCTGAGCTGCTCCGACCGCATGCGCTCGTCGAGCACGGAACCACCCAGCAGACCGTCGAGCCCGGCCACCGTGCGTTCGATCCGGGGGAGCAGCGACTGGAGCGCGACGAAGGCGGCGAGCACGGCGACGAAGTCGCGCAGCGGACGCAGCCGGGCGACGGTGGCGGCGACGACCGTCAGGGCCACGAGCCCGACGAGCTTCCAGGCGGACCACCACGGGGGGACTGTCCCGGTCAGCACGGCCCAGGCGATCTCGGGCAGCCCGAAGGCGGCCACGACTGCCCACGCGACGATCGTCAGACCGGCGCTTCGGCCGGTCTCCGCAACATCAGGAGATGTGGCCGGGGTGGTGGACACCGTCGCCCCCTCTGCCGGCGACCCTGGTCGGTCGGCGTCGTCGCGCTCGGATGAGGAGCAGCTGCGCCGTCCGCGCCTCTCCGGACGGCTCATCCACCACCCTCAGACGTCACCGTGGTCTCGCCGTAGGGCCCGAAGTCCCGTCGTGCCGCGGCGCTGTCGGGCCGGCGCTCGCCTGCTCGTGCACGCGGACCGCGCGGCGCAGGTACGAGAAAGGCCCCCGCCAACGTTTCCGTTGATCGGAGGCCTGTCTGCTGGCTCCCTCGACTGGACTCGAACCAGTAACCGTCCGATTAACAGTCGGATGCTCTGCCAATTGAGCTACGAGGGATCGTGCGGGAAGAAACTCTAGCAGCCGCTGCGGGGTGCCCCGGACGCGTCAGCGGGGGAGCCCGACGGCGTCGCGGACCTCGTCCTCCGCGGCGTCGAGGATCGCCGCCACCGCGGGATCCGACAGGTCGACGGCCGCATCGCCGAGGACCTGCGTGAACAGTCCGCCGTCCTCGTCGCGGCGCAGGACGACGCGGACGCGGTGGTCGCCGGGCAGTGTGACGGACGCCGCATGCACCACGGACTGCTGCACCCGCTCGCGGAACGTCTGGGAGAACGCGTACGACCCGGGCACCTCGGCGAAGGTCAGCTGCTCCGACTCGCCCGACACCCAGCGCAGCGTCATGGTGCGGGTCGCGGCGTCCAGGGAGCCGTGGTCGACGTCCGACCAGGGGCGCCGGACGACCGGGCCGTCGGGTGCCAGGAGGTGCAGGGCGCGGCGGGTGGCCACCGCCCACCGGCCGTCGGCCAGCTCGGTGCTCACCAGCACGGCGTCGCCCGCGTGCAGGTCGAGGCGGCTGCGGTCGGCAGCGGGGATCCGGCGTCGGGAGAACAGGGCCACGACCTCACGGTACCCGCGTGGTTGCTCCTGACCGCGTCGGCGAGAACGATGAGAAATCGGGACGAAGTATCAGATTGTGCCCACGAGGATCTTGGAAGGTGGCGCGGCCGTTCCCGACCGCGTCCTGGGAGCGCGACGGGATCGAGGGGATGACATGAAGACTGCGTATCGGGTGCTCGCCTACCTGGTGGCCACGGGGGTGTTCGTGCAGGCAGGCGCCATCGCCTACGCCTGGTTCGCCACCCTCAACGACCTCGACGGCGGAGCCGTCATCGACTCGGAGTGGGAGGGCAACGTCGGGCACGCGCTGCACGGGATGGTAGGCACCATGGTGATCCCGCTGCTCGTGATCGCGCTGCTCATCGTGTCGTTCTTCGCCAAGTTCCCCGGCGCCGTGCGGTACGCCCTGATCATCCTGGGCCTGCTCGTGCTGCAGATCGTCCTCGCGTTCGTGGCCTTCGGTTCGCCCGTGGTCGGCGCCCTGCACGGGGCGAACGCGCTCGCGCTGCTCGGCGTGAGCATCACGGCCGCCCAGCGAGTGCCGCGGGACACGTCCACGACGGGCTCGTCGGCGCCGGCCACGGCCGTCGCCTGACCCGGTGACCGAGCGGGAGGCGCTGGGCCGACGACGGCGGGTCGTCGCCGCGGTCGTCGCCTCCGTGCTCGTCCTCGGGCCGCTCGCCTGGTTCTGGTGGACCAGCCTGGTGCCGGCGAACGCGTCGGTGATGGACATGGGCTACCCGGACACGGGGGGTGCCCCTGGGGCCACCCCCGGGCATGCCCACACCCCGCCGGCCGGCCCGGGCGTCAGCGTCGAGACGCTCACCGGTCCGTCCGGCGGCGTCCCCGACGTCGCGCTCACCCTCACGGCCGACGCCGGCCCGATCGAGGTCGGTGGCCGGACCCTGCGCGGCTTCACGCTCAACGGGACGTCGCCCGGCCCCACGATCGAGGCCGAGGTGGGCGACCTGGTCGAGGTGACCCTGGTCAACCGCTCGGTGCCGGACGGCACCACGCTGCACTGGCACGGCGTCGACATGCCCAACGCCGAGGACGGTGTCGCAGGGGTCACGCAGGACGCCGTGCCCGAGGGCGGCTCGCACGTCTACCGGTTCGTCGTCGAGGACGCCGGCACGTACTGGTACCACTCCCACCAGGTCTCCCACGCGCAGGTGCGCGGTGGTCTGTTCGGCGCTCTCGTCGTCCACGCTGCGGCGTCGGACGGCACTCTCGACGCCGTCGCGGCCGTCCACACCTACGGAGCGGTCCCGACGATCAACGGCTCGGCGGAGAACCTGCGCGTCCCGGCCGACCCCGGTGAGCGTGTGCGGGTCCGCGTCGTGAACACGGGGTCGGGGGTGCTCCGCGCCTGGGTGCCGGGGGCGGCGTACCGGTTGCTCGCGCTGGACGGGCGTGACCTGCACGGCCCCGGGGCCGTCACCGACCAGGTCGTCGTGGTCGGTGGCGGAGGACGCGCCGACCTCGAGGTGACCGTCCCGGACGACGGTGCTGCCGTCCGGGTCCGGCTGGGTTCGCAGTCGGTGCTCGTCGGACCTGGCGACGACGCGCCCGACGGCGACGACCCGCGCACCACGCTCGACCTGCTGACCTACGGCACACCGACCGACGTCGACTTCGACCCGCGCGCCGCCGACCGCCGGTTCGACTACGCGATCGGTCGTCGGCCCGGGTTCGTGGCCGGCCGGCCGGGGCTGCAGTGGACGATCAACGGGCACACCTACCCGGACGTGCCGATGTTCGTCGTCAGCGAGGGCGACGTGGTGCAGATGTCGCTGCGCAACTCCAGCGGTCAGGCACACCCGATGCACCTGCACGGCCACCACCTGCTCGTCCTGTCGCGCGACGGAGCGCCGTCGACGGGCAGCCCGTGGTGGACCGACTCGCTCGAGCTGGCCGCGGGGGAGTCCTACGAGGTGGCGTTCGTCGCGGACAACCCCGGCATCTGGATGGACCACTGCCACAACCTGCCGCACGCCCAGCAAGGTCTCGTCGCGCACCTGGCGTACGAGGGCGTCGACACGCCGTACCTGCTGGGCGGGGAGGCGGACAACGCCCCGGAGTGAACCCTCGGTAGGGTGTGCGGTGCCTCGGGGCAGTAGCTCAGCCGGTCAGAGCAGCGGACTCATAATCCGTGGGTCGTGGGTTCAAGCCCCACCTGCCCCACCCTTCGCCCGAGCTCTCCGGTCGCCGGAGTGCGCACCTCCTGCCACGATCGGCCCGACAGGGGCCCGGCCGAGGGAGATGCAGTGGTGGCGACGAGCAGTACGGCGAACGCGCAGCGCGGATGGGAGCTCGCGGCGCGCGCGGGCTACGCGGTCAGTGGGGTCCTGCACATCCTGATCGGGGTGCTGGCGCTGCGGGTGGCGTTCGGCAGCCCCGCTCAGCAGGCGGACCAGTCGGGGGCGCTCAGCACGATCGCGAGCACACCGTTCGGCGCCACGGTCCTGTGGTTCTCCGTGGTGGCCTTCGTCGCGCTCGGTGCGTGGCAGGCGGCCAAGGCGATCCTCGGCTCCTCACCGTCCGGTGCCGGTGCGGGCGGCGGCGCGGGGGAGCGCGCCAAGGCGGCAGGGCGCGCGGTCGTCTACGCCGGGCTGGCCCTCACCGCGCTCAGCTTCGCTCGCGGGGGCGGGTCGTCCAGCTCCGCGCAGACCGCGGACATGACCGCGAGGCTCATGGAGGCGCCCGGCGGCCGTCTGCTGGTCGCAGCGCTCGGGATCGCGATCGTCGCCGTGGGCGCGTACCACGTCTACAAGGGGTGGAAGAAGAAGTTCCTCGAGGACCTGCAGCGACTGCCGTCCGGGACGGCCGGCCCGGTCGTCCGTCGTCTCGGTGTGATCGGCTACGTGGCCAAGGGTGTCGCGCTCGCGATCGTCGGTGTGCTCTTCATCACCGCGGCCGCGCAGGCCGACCCGTCCAAGGCCACGGGCCTCGACGGGGCGCTCCACACATTGCGTGACCAGCCCGCCGGCGTCGTGATGCTGGTCATCGTCGCGCTCGGGTTCATCGCCTTCGGCGCGTACTCGTTCGTACGCGCCCGGTATGGCCGGATCTAAATCACCCGTTTGCGCGCGAAACGTGCGGTCGAGGTTGTTGCACAGGCGTCCAGTTTCGGGCATAGTTCCCTTTGTCAGCGACAACGGCAAACCCGCTGCAAGGCGGGGACGCAAAGCCACGGGGCCCACTGGGCCAGCCGAGCTACCGAACGACAGGAGAACCATCATGGCTGTCACCACCGACGCCCCCCTCTCGCAGGGCGCTCTGCTCACGCCGGGCGAGGTCGCCGTGCTCTTCCGCGTCGACCCGAAGACGGTCACGCGCTGGGCCCAGGCCGGCAAGCTCTCGGCCGTCCGTACCCTGGGCGGCCACCGCCGCTTCCACGAGTCCGAGGTGCGTTCGCTCCTCACGGGCGTCCCCACGCAGCGCGCGGCGGAGTGATCCCGAGCTTCAGCTAGACGAGAGAGCCCCTCCCGACGACGGGAGGGGCTCTTCTCATGTCTCGGGGAGCGGGTCCCGGACGATCGGGCAGGTCATGCAGTGCCCACCGCCGCGACCGCGGCCCAGCTCGGCGCCGCGGATCTCGATCACCTCGACGCCCGCCGCCCGCAGCAGGGCGTTGGTCGTCGTGTTGCGGTCGTAGGTGAACACGACCCCCGGCTCTACGGCGACCGCGTTGTTGCCGCTGTCCCACTGCTGGCGCTCGGACGCGTAGGCGTCGCCGCCGGTCTCGATCACCCGCAAGCCCGGCAGCCCCAGTGCCCCGGCGACGACGTCGACGAACGGTGCGCTGCCCTCGTCCGCGATGTGCACACCGCCGCCGTCGCCCGGGCGCAGGGTGAACGGGTGGATCGCGTCGACGATCCTCGGGTAGAGCGTCACGACGTCCCGGTCGGCGAACGTGAAGACCGTGTCCAGGTGCATCGCCGAGCGCAGCTTGGGCATCCCGGCGACGACGACGCGCTCGGCAGCACCCTGGGCGAACAGCGCGCTGGCGAGCTGCGTGATGCCCTGGCGCGACGTCCGTTCGCTCATGCCGACCAGCACGGTGCCGTTGCCGACCGGCATGACGTCCCCGCCCTCGATCGTGGAGCGTCCCCAGTGGCGTTCGGGGTCGCCCCACCAGACCGTGGAGCCCGCGAAGTCCGGGTGGAACAGGTAGACCGCCTTCATGAGCAGCGTCTCGTCGTGCCGCGCGGGGAAGTAGAGCGGGTTGAGCGTGACGCCGCCGTACAGCCAGCACGTGGTGTCGCGCGTGTAGAGGGTGTTCGGCAGCGGCGGCATGACGTACTCGCGCGCGTCCGGGGAGGACTCCGCGAGCGCGAAGTGGTCGTCGTCGAACCCGCCGGTGATGTCGACGGTGGCGAGGCCGCCGATGAGGAACTCGGCGAGGCGTGCAGGCTCGAGGCGCTCGAGGAACTCACGGGCGTCGTCCACCAGCTCGAGCCCGACGTCGTCCGGCACGATCTTGCGGTCGAGCAGCCAGTCGCGGGCGCCGGGGACGGCCATCGTCTGGGCGAGAACCTGGTGCAGCTCGAGCACCTCGACGTCGCGCGCCCGCAGCTGCGCGACGAACGCGCGGTGGTCGGTGATCGCGTTCTCGACCCAGAGCACGTCGTCGAAGAGCAGGTCGGCCGCGTTGGTGGGGGTCAGGCGCCGGTGGGCGAGGCCGGGCTCGCAGACCAGGACCTTGCGCAGGCGCCCGACCTCGGAGTGGACGCCGTTCGGTGCTGCCTCGGTCGGCATCGCAGGGCCTCCACGTCGGGTGTCGGGCGGGGAACGCTCAGTGCACCGTAGCGAGGACCGCGGCCCGGACGTCGTCCAGCGTGCGCTCCGGCTGGAACACGAGCCACTCGAGCCCCGCCAGCAGCGTCGCGCCGAACAGGGCCGCTGCGGTCAGGGAGGCGTCCCGGTCCGGCCAGGTGTCCGCGACGACCGTGGCGAACGCCCCCATCGCCTCCTCGCGCACCAGCCGGATCGAGTCCTGCCAGCTGCGTCCGGTGCGGAACGTCTCGGCCACCATGAGCTTGGCGAAGTCCGGGTGGCTGCGGATCTGGCCCAGCAGCTCGGTGACCAGGGCGGCGAGCGCGTCCCGCCCGTGCAGATCGACGGTCGCGCCCCGCAGGGCGACGGTCAGCCGGCCCACGCCCTCCGTGATGATCGCCTCGAACAGGGCCGACTTCGAGCCGAAGTTGTAGAACACGCTCCCCTTGGCGACGCCGGCCGCGGACGCGATGTCGTCGACCGACGTGGCGGTGAACCCGCGGTCGGCGACGAGTGCGAGCGCCGCCTCGACGATGTGCTCGCGGGTGGTCGTCGTGCGCATGGCCGTCAGCCTCTCAGATGCTCAGGGTGGGGTGGAGGCGAGCGACGGTCCAGGTCCGCAGGCGTCCGGCCTTCCACGCCGTCACCGCCAGCGACGCGACCGTCAGGCCCACCAGGTAGGCCACGGCTCGCCAGAGCCGGGCGTCGGGCGTGCCGGTGATCAGGTCCCGAAGGCCCTCGACCGCGTACGTCATGGGCAGGAGCGGGTGGATCGCCTGGAAGAACGCAGGGGTCGTCTCCACGGGGTACGTGCCGCTCGCCGACGTGATCTGCAGCATGAGCAGCGCGATCGTGGCCACCTTGCCTGCGGCCGAGCCGAGCACGGCGAGCAGCATCTGCTGGACGGCCAGGAACGTCGCGGCGACGAGCAGGAGGAACGCGATGGTGCCCACCGGGTGCCCCACGCTCAGCCCGAGCCCGAGCCCGACGACGCCCAGCAGCAGGAGCACCTGGCCCGCGCCGATGACGAGCGAGGGCAGGTAGCCGGCGAGCGCGACGCGCCACCCGGACGCGGGCGTCGCGAGAGCCCGCGTGGGCAGCGGCCGCAGGAGCAGCCAGGTGATCAGGCCGCCGACGAAGAGAGCCAGCGGGATGAACAGGGGAGCGAACCCCTCGCCGAGGCTCGCGGCGGGCGCGACGTCCTCGTCCTCGATCGCGACCGGTGTGGCCAGGGCGTCCGCGCGGGCGGTGCGCTGCGCGTCGCTGTCGTCGGGGATCTGCGTCGCGCCGTCGGTCAGCCCGTCCGCCAGCTCCTGGGCGCCCCCGCCCAGCTGCCCGGTGCCGTCGGCCACCTGGGCGGCGCCGTCGGCGAGCGTGGCGGTCCCGGCGGCGAGGCTGCCGGTGCCCGCGACGAGGGCGTCCGCTCCGTCGGCCGTCTGCTGCGCGCCGTGCGCGAGCGTCGAGGCGCCGCCGGCCAGGGTGCTCGAGGAGTCCGCGAGCGTGCCCAGCCCGGTGCTGAGCGCCTGGGCTCCGGTGGCCGCCCGCTCAGCGCCGTCGTCGAGCGCGTCGAGCTGGTCCGTCATCGTCGCGACGTCGCTCGCGGAGGGGAGGTCGCTGCCGGCCAGCCCGGTCAGGAGGGCGGCCGCGTCGGTGTCGCCGGCGGACGCCCGGGCCGACAGGTAGGCGGTGACCTGGGCGAGGCCGCCGGTCAGGGCGGGCAGCTGCCCGGCGAGGGCGTCGACCTGCTGCACGGCGGTGTGCACGCCGTCGGCGAGCTGCCGCGTGCCGACCGCGAGCGACGTGCTCGAGGCGGCGGCCGAGCCGGCGCCGTCGGCGAGCCGCGAGGCTCCGGCAGCGAGCTGCGAGGCCCCGGCGGACACCTGCGCCGTCCCGGTGTCCAGCGCGGCGGCGCCGGACGCGAGCTGCACCGCGCCGTCGTGGGCGTCGGTCGCCCCGTCGGCCACCTGCTGGGCACCGGCGCCCACCTGCTCGGACGCGTCGCTCAGGGAGACCGCGCCGTGCGCGGCCTGCAGCATCCCGTCACGCGCGGAGCCGAGGCCGACCAGCACCTGGTCCACCGCCTCCTCGCCCGCGGTGGCGGCGACCGCGTCGCGGACGTGGTCCATCGCGGTGCGCCCGAGGGTGGTCCCGATGAACGAGTTGGCGTCGTTGTAGGTGACGTCGATCTGTGCCGCCGTCGGCTCGTCCTCGCCGGCGGAGGCCAGGTCCGCCGAGAAGTCCGCGGGGATGGTGACGGCGAAGTAGTAGTCCCCGTCGCGCACACCGGCGGCGGCATCGGCGGCGTCCGTGACGACCCAGTCGAGCGCGGCCCCGTCGGTCAGGGTGTCGGTCAGGTCCTGGCCGGCGGTGAGGCGGGTGCCGTCCCGGTCGGCTCCCGCATCGGCGTTCACCAGGGCGACCGGCATCGCGTCCAGGTGCCCGCTCGGGTTCCAGAACGCCCACAGGTACAGCGCGCCGTAGAGCAGCGGGACCAGCAGCATGGCGGCGACCGCCAGGCGGGGGAGGCGTCCGCGGCGGAAGCGCTGCAGCTCGGTGCCGGAGGTGAGGGAGAGCATGGCGAACCTTCAGTCGGTGGGGGTGTGGACGGGCAGGACGGTCCAGGCGGTGCCGGTGGCCTCGTCGGGGTCGGCGCAGGACGCGATGACGGTGGTGCCCGACGCGGCCAAGGCCTCGAGGCGGGACCAGACGAGGCGCCGACGTGCAGGGTCGTGCACCTGGTCCACGTCGTCGACGACGAGCATCCCGGGGCGCTGCGCCATCGCCAGGCCGATGCGCAGCAGCAGCGACTCCACCTCGTCGAGGTGCCAGACGACCGTCTGCGCGTCCGGGACCTGCAGGTCACCGAAGACCGGGGCGAGCGCACGGTCGACGACCTGCTGGTCGGCGCGGCGCGAGCGGCGGTACCAGGGCGCCAGCCACGCCAGGCGCTCCCGCACGTGCGAGCCGACCGTCACGGAGTCGTCGAGCTCGTCGATGCCGGCGAACCCCGCGAGCGCGACCTCCCGCTGCACGAGGGACCGCTGGGCGGGGATGCGGTGGCCCAGCACGACGACCTCGGACGACGCATCGGGCACCATGCGGCCGGCGAGCGTGAGAAGGAGGCTCGTGCGGCCGGCGCCCTGGGGCCCCTGGACCAGCGTGAGAGCCCCCGGAACGACGTCGAGGTCGACCGGGCCGTAGACCGTGCCGCGATCGCCGCGGAGCTGCAGCGAGCGCGCCGTCACCGCAGACGGCTGGGCGAGGGGGGCGATCGGGGGCGCACTGGGCACGGGAGAACTCCTTTTGACTGACCGGTCAGTACAAAGAATAGATCCGGTGGGGAGAAGCAGCGAGGCGGCAGGGGTGTCGTCCTGCTCACATGCGGCGTCCGGCGCGACCACCAGGGCGTTGGTCCGCCTCGTGCGTCCGCTGGTCGTGCGAGGATCGGCCCATGGCGATGCGAGAGATCCGGACTGTCGGAGACCCCGTCCTGCGCACCCCCTGCGACCCGATCACGACCATCGACGACCGCGTGCGCGGCCTCGTCGAGGACCTGATCGAGACCGTGGACACCGAGGGTCGCGCCGGGCTGGCCGCGAACCAGATCGGCGTCAGCCTGCGGGCGTTCTCCTGGAACATCGACGACGAGGTGGGCTACGTGCTCAACCCGGTCATCGTCGAGCTGTCCGAGGACGAGTACCAGGACGGCGACGAGGGCTGCCTGTCGGTCCCCGGCCTCTGGTACCCGACGCACCGGTCCTGGTACGCGCGGGTGGTGGGCACCGACCTGGACGGCAAGGAGGTCGTCGTCGAGGGCGTCGAGCTCATGGCCCGCTGCCTGCAGCACGAGGTGGACCACCTCGACGGGATGCTCTACCTGGACCGTCTGGAGCGATCCGTCCGCAAGAAGGCCATGCGCGCCATCCGCGACACGCTCTAGTCGCTGGCGCTCGCCCCGTTCCTCCGGCATGCTGTCCCCAGCACGCCGCGAGTGCTTCTTGTATGTCATGCGTGTCCTGTGAACGTGACTGAGGTCGTTGGGGAAGGCGAACCTCGAGCCCGTTCAGGAGGACGACATGGCAGGTGCGATCACCCGCGGTGTACTTTTCGTGCACTCTGCGCCGCGTGCGCTGTGCCCCCACGTGGAGTGGGCCGCAGGCAACCTCCTGGGCTCGCGCACCACGTTCGACTGGACCGCGCAGCCGGCCGGACCGGGCTTCTACCGTGCGGAGCACTCGTGGCAGGGGCCGCAGGGCACCGGCGCGCGTCTGGCGTCCGCTCTGCGCGGCTGGGCGCACCTGCGCTACGAGATCACCGAAGAGGCCAGCCACGGCGTCGACGGCTCCCGGTGGAGCCACACGCCCGAGCTCGGCATCTTCCACGCCGCGACCGACGTGCACGGCAACATCGTCGTGCCGGAGGACCGCATCCGGGCCGCCCTGGAGCACAGCGCCGACCCCGTGCGCCTGCGCACGGAGCTGGACCTGGCCCTCGGGCAGGCCTGGGACGACGAGCTCGAGCCGTTCCGCTACGCCGGTGCGGGTGCTCCGGTCCGCTGGCTGCACCGGGTCGGCTGAGCTCTCACCCGAGTCGCCTCGACCGCCCACCGGCGAGTTCGACGGCTACGGATCCGCGCAGAGAGCGAACAAGCCCTGAGTCGCGGCGCACGGGGTGCACCACCACTCAGGGCTTGTCCGGCGTCGTCAGACCGACGCGACGACCAGGGCGACGTTGTGGCCGCCGAAGCCGAACGAGTTGTTGACCGCCGCGATGTCGCCGTCGCGCAGCGCACGCGGCTTGTCCCGGACCAGGTCGAGCACCAGCTCGGGGTCGGGGTTCTCCACGTTGATCGTCGGCGGGGCCAGCCGGTCGTGCAGGGCCAGCACGGTGAAGATCGTCTCCAGGGCGCCGGCGCCACCGAGCAGGTGCCCGGTCATCGACTTGGTCGCCGAGAGCGCGACGTGGTCGGCCTCGTCGCCCAGCAGGCCACGGATGGACCGCGCCTCGATGAGGTCACCGACGACGGTCGACGTGGCGTGCGCGTTGACGTGCACGACGTCGATCCGCGCGATCTCCGACTCGTCCAGGGCAGCCCGCATGGCACGGATCTGACCGTCGCCCGACGGCTCGGGGGAGGTGATGTGGTAGCCGTCGGCGGACAGCCCGACGCCGGCGATCCGGGCATAGACGCGCGCGCCGCGGGCGGCAGCGTGCTCCGCGCTCTCCAGGACGACGACACCGGCACCCTCGCCGATGACGAAGCCGTCCCGGTCGACGTCGTAGGGGCGCGACGCACCCTCGGGGTCGTCGTTGCGCAGCGAGAGCGTGCGGGAGGCGGCGAACGCCGCGATGGGCATCGGGTGGATGGTGGCCTCGGTGCCGCCTGCGACGACGATGTCGGCTCGTCCGGTGCGGATCATCTCGACGCCGTAGCCGATGGCCTCGGCACCCGAGGCGCAGGCGGAGACGAGCGCGTGCGCACCGGCGCGGGCGCCCAGCTCCAGCGAGACGTAGGCGGTGGGGGAGTTCGGCATGAGCATGGGCACGGTCATGGGCAGGATGCGGCGGGCACCCTTCTCCTTGAGCGTGTCCCAGGCGTCCAGGGTGGTCCAGATGCCGCCGATGCCGGACGAGACCACCGCGCCGAGCCGGTCGCCGTCGACCTCCGGGGAGCCCGCGTCGGCCCACGCCTCGCGCGCCGCGATGATCGCGTACTGCGCGGACGGGTCCATCTTCTTGAGCTCCGGCCGGGGGAGCACGTCCTCGGGCTTGACCTTGATGGTCGCCGCGAAGGTGACGGGGAGGCCGTAGGTCTCCACCCAGTCGTTGTCGAAGGGCCGGGCCCCGGACTCACCGGCGAGCGCGGCGGCCCAGGTGCTGGGGATGTCCCCGCCGAGAGGCGTGGTGGCTCCCAGTCCGGTGACGACGACGTCGGGTACGTGGCTCATCGGTGCTCCTGGTGGGCTGTCGTGAGGGTGGTCGGTCCCGGGTGGTGCACCCGGGACCGACCCCGGCGGCGCAGGCTCAGGCCTGCGCGCCCGTGATGAAGGTGACGGCGTCGCCGACGGTCGCGAGGTTCTTGACCTCGTCGTCGGGGATGCGCACGTCGAACTTCTCCTCGGCGAGCGTGACGATCGTCATCATCGACAGGGAGTCGATGTCGAGGTCGTCGGTGAAGGACTTCTCGGGCAGGACGGAGTCCGTGGGCAGACCGGTCTCCTCGCTGACGATCTCGGCCAGGCCGGCCAGGATCTCCTGCTCGCTGTACGCCATCGGTGTCTCCTCTGTCGGGTGCTGCTGCTTCGTGGTCGAAGCACTGGGGTCGGACGAACGGTACAACCGGGGTCGTACCGAGGATCTCTGCTACGGCAGGACGACGACCTGCGCCGCGTAGACCAGACCGGCACCGAAGCCGATCTGCAGGGCGAGCGCACCGCTGGACACCTGACCCTCGCGCAGCAGCCGCTCGGTCGCCAGCGGGATCGAGGCGGCGGACGTGTTGCCGGTGTCCGCGATGTCGCGGGCGACGACCACCGTGTCGGGGAGCTTCAGGGTCTTGATCATCTGGTCGATGATCCGCATGTTCGCCTGGTGCGGGATGAAGGCGTCGATCTCGTCGGCCGTGACCCCGGCGGCGTCCATGGCCTTCTGGGCGACGGGGGCCATCTGCCAGACGGCCCACTTGTAGACGCTGGGGCCCTCCTGACGGAGGGTCGGCCAGCCGGCGCCCTCGTCGCGCGTGGCCAGCCACGAGTGCGTCTGGCGGATCGCCTGCGCCTGGCTGCCGTCGGAGCCCCAGATGGTCGGGCCGATGCCGGGCGTGTCCGAGGGGCCGATGACGACCGCGCCGGCACCGTCGCCCAGCAGGAACGAGATCGAGCGGTCGGTCGGGTCGACGAACTCGCTCATCTTCTCGGCGCCGATCACCAGCACGTGCCGGGCGCTGCCGGCGCGCACGAGGGCGTCGGCCTGGCCGATCCCGTAGCAGTAGCCGGCGCAGGCGGCCGAGATGTCGAAGGCTGCCGCCGGGGTGGCGCCGATGCGGTCCGCCAAGATCGCGGCGCCTGCCGGGGTCTGGTGGAAGTAGGTGACCGTCGAGAGGATCACCACGTCGATGTCCGCGCCGGTCAGGCCCGCGTTGGCGATGGCCTGCAGCGCGGCCGCCTCGGCGAGGTCGAGCACGTCGGTGCCCGGCTCGGCACGGCGACGCGTGATGATGCCGGTGCGCTGGCGGATCCACTCGTCCGAGGAGTCGATCGGGCCGACCAGCTCGTCGTTGGGGACCGTGCGCTCTCCACGGACGCCGCCGAGGCCCAGGATGCGCGAGTGCGCCGGTCCGGTGGCCTGCGTGAGAGTGGGACGGGTCACGACGACTCCTGGGTGCTCTGGGGGTTTCCGGCGTGCCGACGGACGAGGTCGCGCGCGGCGTCGAGGTCGGCAGGGGTCTTGACGGCGACCGTCTCGACCCCGGGCAGCGTACGCCGGGCCAGCCCGGTGAGCACGCCTCCGGGGGCCACCTCGAGCAGCCCGGTCACGCCGAGCTCGAGGAGCGCGGCCTGGCACAGGTCCCAGCGCACGGGGTTGGCCACCTGCGCGACGATCAGCTCGAGCGCGCGCGCGCCGGAGGCTGCGACGGTGCCGTCGGAGTTGGTCAGCAGCGAGATCATCGGCTCGCCGGGCGTGACGTCGTCGGCCGCGGCGCGGAGCTCGGCGACCGCCGGCGCCATGTGCTCGGTGTGGAACGCGCCGGCCACCTGCAGGGCGATCACGCGCGCCTTGGCCGGCGCGGCGGCCGCGAACGCCGCGAGGGCCGCGAGCGTGCCGGCGGCGACGACCTGGCCGCCGCCGTTGACGTTCGCGGGAACCAGACCGTGCGCGGCGAGCGCGGCGAGCACCTCGTCCGGGTCGCCGCCCAGCACGGCGCTCATGCCGGTGGGGGTCGCCGCCGCGGCCCGGGCCATGGCGGAGCCGCGCACGGTCACCAGGCGCAGCGCCTCGTCGTCGGTCAGCACCCCGGCGATCGCGGCGGCTGCCAGCTCCCCGACCGAGTGTCCCGCGGTCACGCCGGCGACCCGGTGGGCGGCGATGTCGAGGGCGTCGTCGGCACCGAGCTCGAGCACCGCGCGCAGGCTCGCCAGGGCGGAGGCCACGAGGAGCGGCTGCGCGACCGCGGTGTCCCGGATGGTGTCGGCGTCCGACGTGGTGCCGTGGGCGACCAGGTCCAGCCCGGTCGTGCGGGAGGCCCGCGCGATCGAGTCGGCGACGGACGGCAGCTCGAGCCACGGGGCGAGCATGCCGGGGGACTGGGCGCCCTGACCGGGGCAGACGACAGCGAGCACGCGACCACTCTGCCTTCCCGTCGGCGCCCACCCGGCTCACGGCGTGCACCAACCTTGTCGGACGCCCTTGTGCGACTCCTACAACGACGTCAGCGGGCGCCGCCGGCCGGTGCGCTGTCGGCGGCGTCCAGACGACCGAGCGCGAGGGCGGTCTGCAGGACGTAGGACTCCCGTGCGTCGAGCGGGTCCCACCCGGTGACGTCGGAGACCCGGCGCAGGCGGTACCGGACGGTGTTGGGGTGCACGAACAGGGTGCGCGCGGCCGCCTCGAGCGAGCGGCCGGTGCCCAGGTAGGCGGACAGGGTCTCGAGCAGCGAGCCCGGGCTGGCCGCGAGCGGTGCGTATGCCTGCGCGACGAGCGTGCGGCGTGCGACGACGTCGCCGATCAGCACGCGCTCGGGCAGGAGCTCGTCGGCCAGCACGGGCCGGGGCGCCTGCTCCCACGCCGGGGCGGCGAGAAGACCCGAGAGCGCGGCCCGTGCGGAACGTGCGGAGTCAGTGAGCTCGCCGACCACCGGCCCGATCACCACCGGCCCCGGTCCGAACCGTGGCAGGAGCGTGCTCGCCGCGGCACGCAGGTCGCCCTCGCCGCCGAGGAAGACGACGAGGCGGTCGCCCTGGATGCCCACGAGGGCGTCGTCGGCGGCGCGGCGGGTGGCCCGGCGCAGCTCGGCGGCACGCACGTCGTCCAGCGCGGACGTCGTCGTGCCGACCATGACCAGCGTGGATCCTCGCCCGCTCCAGCCGAGAGCGGCGATCCGTGACCGCAGCGCGTCGTCCACGTCCCCGCGCACGAGGGCGTCGACGACGAGGGCCTCGAGACGGGCGTCCCAAGCGCCGCGGACCTCGGCGGCACGCGCGTAGACCTCGGCCGCGGAGAACGCGACCTCCCGGGAGTACCGGAGCACGGCCTCGCGCACCTCGCGCTCGTCGCCCGGGGCGGCCAGCCGGTCGCTGTGGGTCTCCACCACGTCGACCACCACGCGTACGAGCTGGAGGGTGTGCTGCAGCGAGATGGACCGCGTGAGCTCGGGCGGCGCCGCGGCGAAGATGTCGCCGACGCCGTGCGGGGGCCGGGTGGGCTCGGCGAACCAGGTGACGAAGGCGGTGATGCCCGCCTGGGCGACCAGCCCCACCCACGACCGGTCCTCGGCCGGCAGCGCGCGGTACCACTCGAGGTCCTCGTCGAGGCGTCGCATCGCGGCGCCCGCCAGCAGGCCGGCGCTGTCGCGCACCCGGCGCTGCGTCTCGGGACCGCCGCGGGCCTCGAGCACGGGCGTCCGCGCGCGGCCCGTCACCGGGCGGCGGGCACGGACGCCGGCTGCGGGTGCGTCCGGCGGCGTGTCGGGTGGGGCGACGGGGGTGGAGCCCGTCCCGCGCAGAGGGCTGGACATGGGGCGAGCATAGGGTCCGCCCTTGTGGGAAGTCGACAAACGACACCCGGTCCCGACGGTCCCCCGAGTGTGAGGTACGTCGTCGACCGGGTGCGGCTCGCCCCCAGCCGATAAGGTCGCGTCATGGCACTTCTGCCCCGTTTGCGACAGCTCATGCGACGGCCGACCTCGGCCTCGCGGGTCGGCGCGCGCCGACCGACCAAGGCGTCCCGACGCGGCGACACGCTCCACGAGGACGCGCTGCGCTCGATGCTCAGCGACGACCCCAACAACGAGCGGGCGTTCGTCGCCCTCGCGGAGATCGTCCGTCGTCGGGCCGCCGAGGCGAGCACGGACCCCGACCCGCTCGCCGCCCCGGCCGACGAGACGGAGCTGCAGCGCGCCGCGGACCTGGCGGTGTGGGCGCTCGGTGAGGAGCTCGCCGGCAACCCCCGCGCGTGGTACCCGCTGATCGAGGTCGCCCGCCTGTCCGTGCACGACGACCACGAGGGCACGGTCCGTCGCCTGACCACCGCCGTCGAGCGGGACCCGTCCGGCCGGGCGCTGGTCGAGGCTCTCGGGCTGCTGCGCGAGGCCGGGCTGCCGGTCGACGCGCTCGGACTGGGTGTCGGCCACTGGCGGCCGCGGGAGCACGACCCCGAGGCTGCACGCCAGCTGGTGCTCGCCTCGATCGAGGCCGGCCGGCCCCTCGAGGCCAAGCAGCACATCGCGGCGCTGGACCTCTACCCCGACCAGAACGCGGTCGCCGATCTCAAGCGCGAGCTGGCCAGGGACGTCGCCCACGCGCAGCAGACGATCCCCGGCACCTGACAGGGAACGACGAAGGCCCGGGCTCCACGAGCCCGGGCCTTCGTCGTGCGTGCTCAGCTCAGCTGTCGCCGCCCGTGTTGCCGGAGGTACCGGCGGTCACGTCGTACAGGCGGTAGCGCTCGATGGCCTGCGCGGGCGCCTCGTGGCTCACCGCACCCGTGCGGGCGAGCTGCTGCAGCACCCGCACGACCGTCGACGGACCGTCGATCTTGAAGTGCCGACGAGCCGCCGCCCGGGTGTCCGAGAAGCCGAAGCCGTCGGCGCCCAGCGTGGCGTAGGTCCCGGGGATCCACGCGCGCACCTGGTCGGCGACGAGGTGGTCGAAGTCCGTCGTCGCGACGAACGGCCCCTCGGCGCCCTGCAGCTTCTGCGTGAGGTACGGGACCCGCTCCTCCTCACCGGGGTGGAGGTAGGCCTGCTGGTCCGCGGCGAGACCGTCGCGGCGCAGCTCGTTCCAGCTGGTCACCGACCACACCGCGGCCTGGACACCCCAGTCCTCGGCCAGCAGCTTCTTGGCCTCGAGCGCCCACGGCACCGCCACGCCCGACGCCAGGATCTGGGCGCGCGGCCCGTCACCCTCGGCCGGTGCGATCAGGTGGATGCCGCGCAGGATGCCCTCGACGTCGACGCCCTCGGGCTCCGCCGGCTGCTGCATGGGCTCGTTGTAGACGGTGAGGTAGTAGATGACGTCGCGGTCACGGTCGTGGCCCTCGCCGTACATCCGCTCGATGCCGTCCCGGACGATGTGCCGGATCTCGTACCCGTACGCCGGGTCGTAGTGCACGACGTGCGACATGGTGCCGGCCAGCAGCGGCGAGTGGCCGTCCGCGTGCTGCAGGCCCTCGCCGGTCAGGGTGGTGCGGCCAGCCGTGGCGCCGATGAGGAACCCGCGCGTCATCTGGTCGCCGGCGGCCCAGAACTGGTCGCCGGTGCGCTGGAACCCAAACATCGAGTAGTAGAAGTAGAACGGGATCAGGGGCTCGCCGTGCGTCGCGTACGACGTGCCGACGGCCTGGAACGCCGACGCCGAACCGGCCTCGTTGATCCCCGTGTGCATGATCTGGCCGGACTCGGACTCCTTGTAGGAGAGCATGAGCTCGCGGTCCACGGCCATGTAGTTCTGGCCGTTCGTGTTGAAGATCTTGGCGCTCGGGAAGATCGAGTCCAGACCGAACGTGCGCGCCTCGTCGGGGATGATCGGCACCAGGCGGTGGCCGAACTCCTTGTCCCGCACGAGGTCCTTGAACAGGCGCACGAGCGCCATCGTCGTGGCGACCTCCTGCTGCCCCGAGCCCTTCGCCAGGCCGTCGTACACCTTCGGGTCCGGCAGGACCAGCGGCTTGTGCGTCGTGCGGCGCTCGGGCACGAAGCCGCCCAGCTGACGGCGACGCTCCAGCATGTACTGGATGCCCTCGTCCTCGGCGCCGGGGTGGAAGTACGGCGGGACGTAGGGGTTCTCGTCGATCTGCTCGTCCGTGATCGGGATGTGCAGCGAGTCGCGCAGCGTCTTGAGGTCGTCGGACTTGAGCTTCTTCATCTGGTGCGTGGCGTTGCGCCCGGCGAAGCCGGAGCCCAGGCCGTAGCCCTTGATGGTGTGCGCCAGGATGACCGTCGGAGTGCCGGTGTGCTCCCGCGCGGCCTTGTAGGCGGCGTAGATCTTGCGGTAGTCGTGCCCGCCGCGCTTGAGCGCCCAGATCTCGTCGTCGGTCATCTTCTCCACGAGCTGCTTGGTCCGCGGGTCGCGGCCGAAGAAGTTCTCGCGGATGAAGGCGCCGTTCTCGGCACGGTACGTCTGGAAGTCACCGTCGGGCGTCGTGTTCATCAGGTTGACGAGCGCGCGGTCCTTGTCGGCGTTGAGCAGGGTGTCCCACTCGCGGCCCCAGATCACCTTGATGACGTTCCAGCCGGCGCCACGGAACTGCGCCTCGAGCTCCTGGATGATCTTGCCGTTGCCACGGACGGGGCCGTCGAGCCGCTGCAGGTTGCAGTTGACGACGAACGTGAGGTTGTCCAGGCCCTGCTGGCCGGCCAGCTGGAGCATGCCGCGGGACTCGGGCTCGTCCATCTCGCCGTCGCCGAGGAACGCCCAGACGTCCTGCTGGCTGGTGTCCTTGATGCCCCGCAGGTGCAGGTAGCGGTTGGTCCAGGCCTGGTAGATGGCGCTCGCCGGGCCGAGGCCCATGGAGACCGTGGGGAACTCCCACAGGTCCGGCGCCAGGCGCGGGTGCGGGTACGACGGCAGACCGCCGCCGGGGTGCGAGAGCTCCTGGCGGAAGCCGTCCAGCTGGTGGGCGGACAGGCGGCCCTCGAGGTAGGCACGGGCGTACACACCGGGGGAGGCGTGACCCTGGAAGTAGACCTGGTCACCGCCGCCCGGGTGGTCCTTGCCGCGGAAGAAGTGGTTGAGGCCCACCTCGGTCAGCGTCGCGACGGATGCGTACGAGGAGATGTGCCCGCCGACGCCGATCCCGGGGCGCTGGGCGCGCGTCACCATGACGGCGGCGTTCCAGCGGATCCACGAGCGGTAGCGGCGCTCCAGCACCTCGTCGCCGGGGAAGTACGGCTCGTCGTGCACCGCGATGGTGTTCACGTAGGGCGTGTTGAGCGAGGCCGGGATGGCCACGTTCCGCTGGCGCGCGTGCCGCAGCATGCTCAGCAGCACATAGCGCGCGCGAGGGCCGCCCTTCTCGTCGATGAGTCCGTCGAGGGACTCCACCCACTCGCCGGTCTCGTCCGGGTCGATGTCCGGCACCTGGCTGAGCAGGCCGCCGATGAGCGGTCCCGTCTCGTCGATCGAAGCCACCAGCGCTCCTTGCGTCTCGTCCGCGCGCACGAGCCCGGTCGGCATCGGCGGCGCATCTGGCCCGGCCCGTGCTGGGCACGCCCTGGTAGGCGGCTCGACGGGTGCGGGTGTTCGCCCCATTCTCGGACCCCGGAGCCCCGAAAGTCACACCGAGTACCAAGAACCCCGACGTGACGTCCGTGACAGTGCGCCGCGACGTGCACGTCGGCTGTGTCCTGGCCCGATCGACACGTGCGTCTGTGCAGGTCTTGCGTGCGCCCGTCCGGGTGCGGTGGGCTAGCGTGTGCGGCAATGAGAAGGTGGCCCCCGACGGGACCGCCGAGACGGAAGGGAGCGGTCCGGACGTGTCATCCACCGCGGACGAAGGCGCGTCGCAGGCGGCCGCCCGCTTGGGCTTGAGCTCGGGACAGGTGATCCAGGAGTTCGGCTACGACGACGACGTCGACGCCGACCTGCGCGCCGGGATCGAGGCTGTGACCACGACGGAGCTGGTCGACGAGGAGTACGACGACGTCACCGACGGTGCGGTCATCTGGTTCCGCGACGGCGACGGTGACCTCACGGACCTGCTCGTGGACGCGATGACCGTGCTGGACGACGGGGGACCGATCTGGCTCCTGACGCCCAAGGCGGGTCGCGCCGGGCACGTCTCGCACAGCGACATCGAGGAGGCCGCGACGACGTCGGGCTTGCACGCGATGAGCACGTTCCCGATCGCGGCGGACTGGTCCGCCACCCGCCTGGGGACCCGCGGCCGAGGCCGCTGACCACCTGTCACCGGCCAGACAGCGCGACCGCGCGCGCGTTGTTACAGTCCGCGCCATGGAAGACATCGCCCGGTCGACGCCCGCGCTCGGTGAGCCCGCCCCCGACTTCTCGCTCCCTGACACCCACGGCACGCCGGTGACCTTGAGCGGCCTGAGCGGTGGTCCGGTGGTCATCGTGTTCGTCCCCTTCGCCTTCTCCGGCACGTGCACCGGTGAGCTGTGCGAGCTGCGGGACAACATCGCCGAGTTCGAGGAGGCCGGCGTGCACGTCCTGGTCGTCTCGTGCGATCCCGGGCACTCGCTGCGTGCGTGGGCGGCGAGCGAGGGCTTCGGGTTCGACCTGCTCTCCGACTTCTGGCCGCACGGCGAGGTGGCGAAGGCGTACGGCGTCTTCGACGAGGCCAAGGGCATCGCGGTGCGCGGCAGCTTCCTGGTCGACGCCGAGGGCGTGCTGCGGTGGTCCGTCGTCAACCCGCCCGGACGGGCCCGTGACTTCTCGTCCTACCGGCAGGCGCTGGCGGACCTCGCCGCCTGACCGCCGGTAGGCTGTGCGCCCGACGAGCCGCCCGCAAGCGGGGGCTCTCGGGGCCTGTAGCTCAGCTGGTCAGAGCGCCGCGCTTACACCGCGGAGGTCGCCGGTTCGAAACCGGCCGGGCCCACCCTCGTCCGCGTCACGACCGGTGCAGGTCAGCGGGGTGCGCCGGGACGCTCGACGCGCTCCCAGCCGCGGCGCGGAGTCCGGGAGCCCAGGTGGGCGGCGTCGCGCGTCCGGTACACGATGTAGGGCCGCGTGACGTAGCCCAGAGGCGCCGAGAAGACGTGGACCAGCCGTGTGAACGGCCACAGGCCGAACAGCGCCAGGGCGCACAGGATGTGCAGCTGGAAGGCGAGCGGCACGTCGGCCATCAGGGCGGGGTCGGGCTGGAACGTCAGCAGCCCGCGCACCCACGGCGACACCGAGCCGCGGTAGTCGTAGGCGTCGCCGAGCACCTGGAACATCACCGTGGCCGCGGTGCCGAACGTCAGGGTCGCGCCGAGCACCACGTACATCAGCTTGTCCATGCGCGTGGTGGCGAGGAAGACCGGGCCGACCGTCCGGCGGCGGTGGACGAGGATCGCGAGCCCGGCGAGCGTGAGCACCGCGGCGATCGTGCCGGCCCAGGTGGCGACCAGGTGGTACGCGTGGTCCGTGACGCCGACGGCCTCGAGCCAGGTCCGGGGGATCAGCAGGCCGACGACGTGCCCGCCGATCACCATGAGGATCCCGACGTGGAACATCGGCGACCCGGCCCGCAGCAGGCGTGACTCGTAGACCTGCGACGAGCGGGTGGTCCAGCCGAAGCGGTCGTACCGGTACCTCCACAGGTGGCCGACGACGAACACGGCCCCGGCGATGTACGGACACACCACCCACAGCAGGATGTCGAGCGTCGTCATGCCGGTACCTCCGAACGGACGGTGGGGAACGGGAGCAGAGGCGCGGACAGGCCGACCGTCTCCGACGGCGGGCCGCTCGCCACCAGGTCGGCGAACCGCGCCGCGGTGGCCTCGTCGATGGCGGGCAGCGTGAGACACACCGCGTCGAGGAGGTGCGCGTACGGGCTGCCCGCGTGGTGCAGGGCGGAGCGCAGGAGCTCGATCCCGGCGCGGTGGCTGCCCAGCAAGGTGTCGGCGATCGGCCCGGGCTCGCGTCCGGACAGCTCGAGGACCGTCGGCAGGTGGTCGGGCAGCTCGTCGTCCGGTGGCTCCCAGCCGCACGCGCGGTACGCCTCGACGAACGTCACCAGCGCCATCCCGCGGCGGCGCGTGTCACCCGCCGCGTAGTACGTGAGGTAGAGCGCGCACCGACGGCGCAGGTCGAACGTCTCGACGTAGTGCGCCTGCTGGGCGTCGAGATCGAGCGGCTCGACCGCGTCGAGGTACTGCGCGAACGCGGCCGCCACGTCGTCGGACAGGATCCCGGTCGTGTCGCGGAGCATGCCGTGCCGCTCGCGCAGCTCCTGCGTGGGGTACTCGAGCAGCAGCGACGCCGCCAGGTGCGCGATGACGCGCTCCCGCGGGAGAGCGGCGACGGGGTCGAGGAACGGCAGCGACGGCGCGCGGCCGGCACCCGGGCGGCGGCTCATGCGCCCGCCTCCGGCCCGTCGCCGTAGCCGTCCTGGCCGGGGCCTGGCGGGAACAGCCCCGGTGGCGCCCCGTTGCCGTCCCAGTTCAGCAGGTTGACGCGCGTGGGCTGCGACGGCCCGGCCGCCTTGTCCGCGGTCTGGCGGTTGCGCAGGGCGTGGAACGTCTCGACCGCGGCACGCATCGGACGTCCGGACGACGAGCCGAACCGTCCGCCGCCGCCCATGCCGGGGCCGCCGTCGACGTCGAGCGAGCAGCCCGTCGCGGTCGCCGTCTCCTCGAGGGCGGCGGCGCTCTCGGCGTGCGCGGCGGGGATGACGTACCGGTCCTCGTACTTGGCGATGGCCAGCAGGCGGTACATGCCCTCGATCTGGGCGGCGGTCATGCCGACCGACGCCGCGATGCGCGGGTCCTGGTCGGTGCCCAGGTTCACGTTGCGCATGTGCGCCCGCATCGCGGCGAGGCGCTGCAGCACGGCGGTGACCGGCGCTGTCTCGCCCGCGGTGAACAGGCCGGCCAGGTACTCCACGGGGATGCGGAGCCGGTCGATGGCCGCGAAGAGCGTCCGGGCGTCCTCGCCGTCGTTGCCCGACCCCGTGACGACGTCGACCACCGGCGACAGCGGCGGGATGTACCAGACCATCGGCATCGTCCTGTACTCCGGGTGCAGCGGCAGCGCCACCTCGTAGGTGCTGATCAGGGACCAGATCGGCGAGCGCTGGGCCGCGTCGATCCAGTCGCGGGGGATGCCCTCGCGCTCGGCGCCGGCGATCACCTCGGGGTCGTGCGGGTCCAGCAGCACGGACCGCTGGGCGGCCAGCAGCTCGGTGGGGTCCTCCACCGAGGCGGCCGCGAGCACGCGGTCGGCGTCGTAGAGGACGAGCCCGAGGTAGCGCAGGCGGCCGACGCACGTCTCCGAGCAGACCGTCGGCAGCCCCACCTCGAGGCGCGGGTAGCACATCGTGCACTTCTCGGCCTTGCCGGTCTTGTGGTTGAAGTAGACCTTCTTGTACGGGCAGCCGGACACGCACATGCGCCAGCCGCGGCACTGGTCCTGGTCGACGAGCACGATGCCGTCCTCGGCCCGCTTGTACATCGCGCCCGACGGGCACGACGCGACGCACGACGGGTTCAGGCAGTGCTCGCAGATGCGCGGCAGGTAGAACATGAACGCCTGCTCGAGCTCGGCGGTGACGCTCTCGCTCATCTGCTTGAGGACCGGGTCGTCCTGCATGGTCTCCATCGACCCGCCGAGGTTGTCGTCCCAGTTCGCCGACCAGTGGATCTGCATGGCCTTGCCCGTGAGCAGCGACATGGGCCGCGCGACGGGGGTGTGCTCGCCCTGGGGAGCCGAGAGCAGGGTGTCGTACTCGTAGGTCCACGGCTCGTAGTAGTCGTGGATCTCCGGCAGCCTCGGGTTCGAGAAGATCTGCGCGAGCTTGGTGAACCGGCCGCCCGAGCGCAGCTTGAGCCGCCCGCGCTTGGTGCGGACCCAGCCGCCGCCCCACTTCTCCTGGTCCTCGTACCCGCGCGGGTAGCCGACGCCCGGGCGGGTCTCGACGTTGTTGAACCAGACGTACTCGACGCCCGTGCGGTTGGTCCACGCCTGCTTGCACGTGACCGAGCACGTGTGGCACCCGATGCACTTGTCGAGGTTCATCACCATCGCCATCTGCGCCATGACCTTCATGCGATGCTCCCCATCAGTACGTCACGTCCTGCGAGCGACGTCGGATCGTCGTCACCTCGTCGCGCTGGTTGCCCGTGGGGCCGAGGTAGTTGAAGGCGAACGACAGCTGCGCGTACCCGCCGATCAGGTGCGACGGCTTGAGCAGGACGCGGGTCAGCGAGTTGTGGATTCCGCCGCGCAGGCCCGAGGTCTCGGACCGGGGGACATCCACGGTGCGGTCCTTGGCGTGGTACATGAAGACCGTGCCGGCGGGCATCCGGTGGCTGACGATCGCGCGCGCGACGACGACCCCGTTGCGGTTGTAGGCCTCGATCCACTCGTTGTCGCGGACGCCGATCGTGGTGGCGTCCTGCGGGGACATCCAGATCGTCGGGCCGCCGCGGGACAGCGAGAGCATGAAGAGGTTGTCCTGGTACTCGGAGTGGATCGACCACTTGGAGTGCGGGGTCAGGTAGCGCACGGTCACCTCGGCGTGGCCCTCGGACCCGGGTGCGCCCGACGGGTCCGTCGACCCCAGGCGCCGGTCCCCGAACAGCCGGCCGAGGTCCAGCGGCGGCCGGTACACGGGCAGGTTCTCGCCGAGCTCGCTCATCCAGTCGTGGTCGAGGAAGAAGTGCTGGCGGCCCGTGAGGGTGTGCCACGGCTTGAGCTGCTCGACGTTGATCGCGAACGCGGTGTAGCGGCGGCCACCGTGCTCGGAGCCCGACCACTCGGGTGACGTGATGACCGGCACGGGCCGGGCCTGCACGTCGGGGAACGTGATCCGCTTGCCCTCGTGCTCACGGGCGAGCCACGCGAGCTCGGTGCCCGACTGCTTCTCGACGTCCTCGAACCCCTGCACCGCGAGGCGGCCGTTGGTCGTGCCCGAGAGCGCGAGGATCGTCTCGCAGACGTGCTGGGCGGTCGCGAGCCGGGGCCGGCCGGCGGCAGGCCCGTCGGTGACGACCCCGTTGAGCCGCCCGAGCTCGGCGACCTCCTGGTCGGGCTGGAACTTCACGCCCTTGGTCACCATGCCGGCGGTCGCCGTCAGCGGGCCCAGCGACGTGAGCCGGTCGGCCAGTGCGGGGTAGTCCCGCTCGACGACCACGAGCTTGGGCATCGTCACGCCGGGTACCAGGTCCTCGACGTCCCTGACGGTGCCGTGCGGCGTGTTCATCTCGTCCGGGGTGTCGTGCATGAGCGGCACGGCGACGAGGTCCTCGCGCTTGCCGAGGTGCCCGACGGAGAGCGTCGAGACGGCCTTCGCGAGCGTGACGAAGATGTCGAAGTCCGTGCGGGTCTGCCACGGCGGGGCGATGGCCGGGTTGAACGAGTGCACGAACGGGTGCATGTCCGTCGTGGACAGGTCGTGCTTCTCGTACCAGGTGGCCGCGGGGAGCACAACATCGGAGAACAGGGTCGTCGACGTCATGCGGAAGTCGCTCGTGACGAGCAGGTCGAGCTTGCCGCGTGGGGCCTCGTCGTGCCAGGTCATCGTGTTCGGGCGACGGTCCGGGCCCGACTCCTCGGCCATGACGGCCGAGTCGGTGCCGAGCAGGTGGCGCAGGAAGTACTCGTTCCCCTTGCCCGACGACCCGAGGATGTTGGCCCGCCAGACCGTCAGCACCCGAGGGAAGTTGACCGGGTCGTCCGGGTCCTCGACGGCGAACTTCAGCCGGCCCTCGCGGAGCTCGTCGACGACGTGCGCCGCCGGGTCCTTGCCCGCGGCGCGAGCCTCCTCGACCAGCTCGAGCGGGTTGCGGTTGAACGTCGGATAGCTGGGCATCCACCCGCGCTTCGCGGACTCGACGAGGCAGTCGGCGGTGGTCCGGCCCGCGAACAGGCCCTCCGCCAGCGGCGACGCGAGCGCGTCCGCCGGCAGGCCGTCGTAGCGCCACTGGTCCGTGGCCAGGTACCAGAACGCGGTGCCGATCATCTGCCGCGGCGGTCGGACCCAGTCGAGGCCGAACGCGTACTGCGCCCAGCCGGTGACGGGCCGGCACTTCTCCTGGCCCACGTAGTGTGCCCAGCCGCCGCCGTTGACGCCCTGGCAGCCGGTCATCGTGACGAGCGCGAGGAATGTGCGGTAGATCGTGTCGGAGTGGAACCAGTGGTTGGTGCCGGCGCCCATGAGGATCATCGAGCGGCCGCCCGACGCCTCGGCGTTCTCGGCGAACTCCCGGCCGATGCGCTCGGCCGCCGCGGCGGGCACCCCGGTGATCTCCTCCTGCCACGCGGGCGTCCCGGGGGTGCTCGGGTCGTCGTAGCCGGTCGGCCAGGTGCCGGGCAGACCGTCGCGGCCGACGCCGTACTGGGCGAGCAGGAGGTCGAACACCGTCGTCACCAGCGCGTCGCCGATGCGCCTGACGGGCACGCCGCGGCGCACGACGCCGGCACCACCGGTGTGCTCACCGTCCGGTCCTTCGGGCGCCACGTCGAACCGCGGCAGGTCCACTGCCACGGCCGTGCCGTCGTGGGTGTCGAGGTCCGCGACGGACATGACCGGCCGGATCGTGCCGAGGTCCAGGTTCCAGGAGCCGGCCTGCGCCGGGTCGAACCGGTGCCCGAGGGTCCCGTTCGGCACCCGCGGGGAGCCGTCGGCGTCGAGCACGACCGTCATGAACGCGGCGTCCCGGCCGTGGGTGTCGCGCGGGACACCGTCGGGTCCGGCGACCGGCCCGTCGAGCGCGTCGGCCGTGAGGAACTTGTCGGGCACCCACGCGTCGCCGCGCTGCCGCAGCGTGATCAGGTGCGTCGCATCGGTGTACGTCGACATGTACTCGGCGAAGCGTGCGGTGCGTCGCTCGACGAGGAACTCCCGCAGGATCACGTGCCCCATCGCGGTGGCCAGCGCGCCGTCGGTGCCCGGGTGCGGCGCGAGCCACTCGTCGGCGAACTTCGTGTTGTCGGCGTAGTCGGGGGAGACCGTGACGACCTTCTGGCCGCGGTAGCGCGCCTCGGTCATGAAGTGCGCGTCGGGCGTGCGCGTCACCGGCACGTTCGAGCCCCACATCATCAGGTAGCTCGCGTTCCACCAGTCGGCGGACTCCGGCACGTCCGTCTGGTCGCCGAACACCTGCGGCGACGCGACGGGCAGGTCCGCGTACCAGTCGTAGAACGACAGCATCGTGCCGCCGAGCATCGAGACGAACCGCGCGCCGGAGCCGTGCGACACCATCGACATCGCGGGGATCGGGGAGAACCCCGCGACGCGGTCGGGGCCGTACGTCTTGATGGTGTGCACGTGCGCCGCGGCGACGATCTCCGAGGCCTCGTCCCAGGTGGCCCGGATCAGCCCGCCCTTCCCGCGCGCCGACTTGTACGATCGCGCCGTCTCGGGGTCGCCGGTGACCTCGGCCCAGGCGAGCACCGGGTCGCCCGTGCGCTGCTTGGCGGCCCGGTAGGCCCGCAGGAGCGCGCCGCGCACGTACGGGTACCGCACGCGGGTGGGCGAGTAGGTGTACCAGGAGAAGGCGGCTCCGCGGGGGCAACCGCGGGGCTCGTACTCGGGGGAGTCGGGACCGACGGAGGGGTAGTCGGTCTGCTGGGTCTCCCAGGTGATGATCCCGTCCTTGACGTACACCTTCCACGAGCACGACCCCGTGCAGTTCACGCCGTGCGTCGAACGGACCACCTTGTCGTGGCTCCAGCGGTCCCGGTAGAACGCGTCGCCCTCGCGACCGCCCTCCAGGAACAGCGCACGCTTGTCCGGCGACATCGTGCCCGGCCGCAGGCGGGACCCGAGGGCGAGGAGCGCGTCGACGGCCGCGTTGTCGGTGCCGGGCTTGTCGGTGCGTGCGGTCACGACGGCCTCCTTCAGCTGGGGCGGGGTGCGCCGGGGCGGGCGTACTGGCGCCACACCAGGACGGTGCAGAGCGCGAAGTACACGGCGGCCCCGATGAAGAACGCCCGGGGTGCGACGAGCGAGAGCCCGACGCCGACGAGGAACGGACCGAAGGCGGCGATGGCGGACGTGAACCCGATGACGCCGCCCGCGCGGCGGCGCTCGAAGATCATCGGCATCTGCTTGAACGTGCCGGCGTTCCCGATGCCGGCGAACGTGAAGATCGCGAGCATGCCGCCGAGGAACAGCCCGAACGTGCTGGTGTCGGTAGGTGCCAGGAAGAAGGCGGTGAACACCGTCGCGGCCGTCATGCCGACGCCGGCGACGAGGGACCACACCGCGCCGCCGAACCGGTCGCACAGAGGTCCCCAGGCCGCGCGCGTGATCGAGCCCAGCAGCGGGCCGAGGAACACGTACTTCAGCGGGTCGGGAGCGCCCTCCATGCCCTCGTACATGTTCTTGATGAGCAGGCCCATCTGCGCGGCGAAGCCGGAGAACGCGCCGAACGTCATGAGGTAGACGGCCGTCATGTACCAGGTGTGCTTCTCACCGAAGATGTCGAGCTGCTGCCGGAAGTTCGCCGTGACCGGGACGCGGCGCAGCCAGACGGCGGCGAGGACCATGCCGAGCAGCACCCACGGGATGAGCACCAGGCCGGCGTTGTGCAGCCAGATCGAGGAGCCGTCGGCGCGCTGCTGCGGGGTGAGCGCCGCGGTCCCGAGCAGACCGAAACCCACGACCCACGGCACGAGCAGCTGGATCAGGCTGACGCCGAAGTTGCCGATGCCGGCCTGCAGGCCCAGCGCGGTGCCCGCCATGCGGCGCGGGAAGAAGTAGCTGGTCGAGGGCATGAACCCAGCGAACGCACCCCCGCCGACCCCCGACGCAGCGGCCAGGAGCAGCAGCACCGCGTAGGACGTCCCCGGGTCGCGCACGGCGAGCACCCAGCCCACCATCGGCAGCAGGAGCAGGGTGGCGGAGCCGCCGACGAGCGTGCGGGTCCCGACCACCGGGGGCAGGAACATGTAGACCAGCCGGGCGAACCCTGCGGAGAGCCCCGGGATCGCCGCGAGCCAGTACAGCTGACCCGTCGACAGGTCGTACCCGATGTCGTTCAGCCGCGGCGCGATCGCACTGACGAGGTACCAGACGCAGAACGCGAGCGTCAGGTTGTACGTCGTGATCCACAGCGTCCGCCACGCCAGCCGGCTGTCCCAGGTGGACTCGTTCTCCGGGTCCCAGTGGGACAGATCGGGCCCGCGCAGGGTGAAGGTGGACATCGGGACCTCCCGCAGTCATCCGTACCGTCGGCCCGCCATCGGGCTCACGGCGAGCATGTCCGCGGGCGGACCGGCGTGCGCGGGAAAAGACCGTGGAAAATCCGGTCGGCTCAGGCAGCGCCGGGTGGGGTTCCCTGCTCGGCCGAGTCGAGCAGGAGGACGCAGTGCTCCGGCCCGACGAACGGCAGGAGCCGGCGCGCCGCCACCGGGCCCGGGACGGCCTCGAGGACGCCCTGAGCGAGGCCGAGGTGCACGTTGCACACGATCTCCGGCCGAGACCGGGCGAGGTCGGCGAACGGGCAGCGGTACAGGTGGAACGCCAGCTGCGACCGGTCGAGCTCCGGGTCGAAGCCGAGCCGCTCCAGGTGACCCTCGAGGGCGTCGAGCTGACGGTCGGCCTCGGATGCCCCGGGCGCCGACTGCGGCGGCACGGACCGCAGCGCCGGGTCGTCGGCCAGCGCGCGTCCGGCGGCCTGCGCCGCGGACGTCGGTGATCCGACCTCGCGCCCATACCCCTCGAGCAGGACGCGGGTCAGGGCCACCCGCGCGATCGACTCCTCGATCCGGTCCTGCGCGCGCGGGTCGGTGCGCAGGTCGGCGGCGGACACCGCGCGGTAGACCATCCGCGGTCGCCCGCGCACGGTGCGCCGCTCGGGGGTGCGTTGCGCGAACCCGTCGGAGACGAGCCGTTGCAGGTGCTCGCGCGTGGTGTTCTCGTGCAGCCCCGTCGCCTCGGCGAGCTCGCCGATCGTGTGCTCGCGACCGTCCTGCAGCAGGTGCAGCAGGTCCACACGGCTGCCGGACGCCAGCGTGCGAGCGGCCGGAGTGCGGCGGACGGACATGCGAGAAGTATTCCGGGGGACGGTGCTGTGGCCATGGGGCGGAGGTCCCGTCGACCTCGTGGTTGTTAGGGTCCGAGCATGTCGGAGCCAGCCCTCGTCGTCTCGGCGCTCACCGTCTTCCCGGTGAAGTCGTTCGCCGGCACACCGATGACGTCGATGGAGCTCGAGGTCGCGGGTCCGCGAGGCGACCGGCGGTGGATGGTCGTCGACGAGCAGGGCTCGACGCTCACCGCTCGCAGCCACCCGCGCATGCTCGCCGCCCGGGCGACGTCGTACGACGGCGGGGTCCGCCTCCTTGCCGCCGGCCTGCCGGCGCTCGACGTGATCGAGCCGTCCGGACCGCCCGACGTTCCCGTGCAGCTCAAGCGCCTCGACACCGCGACCCGCGCGGGCGACGAGGCCGACGCGTGGGTCTCGGAGCTGCTCGGGCAGCGAGCGAGCCTGGTCTGGCTCGACGACCCGGCCCGCCGGGGGATGGCGGAGGCGCACGGCGGGGCGCTCGCGGACCCGCTGGCCCTCACCGACACCGGACCGGTGCACGTGACCTCGACGGCCTCGCTCCGCCGCCTCGACGCGTGGGCCGCCGAGCTGCACGACGAACGGGTTGCTCGTGCCCTCGAGAAGGGCGACCCGGCCCCTGCACCTCGCACCGCTCTCGACATGCGGAGATTCCGCCCCAACCTGGTAGTGGACGGTGACCTCGAGTCCTTCGCGGAGGACGGCTGGGCCACGCTGGCGGTCGGCGAGGTCGAGCTGAGGTTCGCCGACCACTGTGGCCGGTGCGTCCTGACGACGATCGATCCGGACACGCAGGTCAAGGGCAAGGAACCCCTCGCGTCGTTGGCGCGGCACCGTCGGCGCGACGGCGAGGTGTGGTTCGGCATCCAGATGGTCCCCGTGCGGGGCGGCCGCGTCACGGTCGGGGACCGTGTCGAGACGTCGGACCGGTAGCGTGCGGCACGTGAGTGCACCGGCCCTGGGCGACGTCGTCCGCCTGCTCGAGCGCCGCTACCCGCCGTCCACGGCGGAGTCCTGGGACGCGGTCGGCCTGGTCACTGGCGACCCGTCTCAGCCCGTCCATCGTGTGCTGTTCGCGGTCGACCCCGTCGCCGTCGTCGTCGACGAGGCGGTCGCGTGGGGTGCTGACCTCGTGGTGACGCACCACCCGTTGCTCCTGCGTCCGGTGCACTCGATCGCAGCCACCACCTTCAAGGGAGCGCTGCTGCACCGGCTCGTCCGGTCGCAGACCGCCCTGTACACGGCACACACGAACGCCGACGCGGCGGCGGGTGGGGTCAACGACGCGCTCGCGAGCACCCTGGGGCTCGTCGACACCGTGCCGCTGGATCCCGCACCTGCCGAGCCGCTCGACAAGCACGTGGTGTTCGTCCCGGTCGCGGATGCGGAGCGCCTGGTCGACGCGCTCGCCGCGGCCGGCGCGGGAGCGATCGGCGAGTACACGCGGTGCGCGTGGACCTCAACGGGACAGGGGACGTTCACCCCCTCCGACGTGGCGTCGCCGGCGATCGGGTCGGCCGGGCAGGCGTCGCAGGTGGTCGAAGCCCGCGTCGAGATGGTCGCCCCTCGTCGGCTGCGCTCGGCCGTCGTCGCGGCGATGCGGGACGTGCACCCCTACGAGGAGCCCGCGTTCGACGTGCTCGAGCTGGCCTCGTGGCCCGGCTCGACCGGCACCGGCCGCCTCGGGATGCTGGCGGAGCCGACGACGCTGCGCGCGTTCGCGGCCACGGTCGCGGCCGCGCTGCCGGCGACCGTCCAGGGCGTGCGGTTCGCGGGCGACCCCGACGGACGGGTCGAGCGGGTCGCCGTCGTCGGCGGGTCGGGCGACTCGTTCTTCGACGCCGTCCGAGCGTCCGGTGCGGACGCCTACGTCACCGCCGACTTGCGGCACCACCCGACGTCCGAGCTGCGCGAGCGGGCCGAGCGCGAGCGCTCGTCCACCGGATCGTCCAGGCCCTACCTCGTCGACGTCGCCCACTTCGCGTCGGAGTGGCCCTGGCTCGCGCACGCGGCGCGCTCGCTGGAGATCGATGCCGCCGCCGCGGGCACTACGGTGGAGACCCGCGTCAGCACGGTGAGCACCGACCCGTGGACGGGTCGCGTCGCGAGCCCGGAAGCGCCTGAAGCCCTTGCATTTCGTGAACCGCCGGAAGGACACCCGTGACGACTGCCCCCGCAGCGGACCAGCGCCGACTGCTCGACGTCCAGGCTCTCGACACCCGCCTGGACCAGATCGCCCACAAGAAGCGGACGCTGCCGGAGCTGGCGCGGCTGGTCGAGCTCGACTCGCAGGTCACGGACCTGCACACTGCGCTGGTCACGTCCCAGACCGCGGTGAGCGACCTGCGGCGCGAGCTGCGCAAGGCCGAGGCCGACGTCGAGCAGGTGCGCGTGCGCGCGGCGCGGGACCAGTCGCGGCTGGACTCCGGGCAGGGCAGCCCGAAGGACCTGCAGGCGCTGCAGAGCGAGCTGGGCACGCTGGGGCGTCGGCAGGCCGAGCTCGAGGAGGTCGAGCTCGACGTGATGGAGCGTCTCGAGGCGCACGAGACTGCGCTCGCCGAGGTCACCACCGCCCACGAGTCGCTCGCGGAGAAGCGCGCGGCGGTCGAGGCCGAGCGCGACGCCGCGTTCGCCGCGCTGGACGTGGACGCCGAGTCGGTGCGCGCCGAGCGCGCCAAGGCGGTCGAGGGCCTCGACGCCGGGCTCGTGACGCTCTACGAGCGCCTGCGCGGCCAGCTGGGCGGCAAGGGCGCTGGAGCGCTGCGCGGCCGACGGTGCGAGAGCTGCCGGCTCGAGCTCAACCCGCTCGACGTCGAGGCGATCGTCAAGGCTCCCGAGGACCAGGTGACACGCTGCGAGGAGTGCGGACGCATCCTCGTCCGGCTGCCGGAGCCCGCCAAGGGCTGAGCCGCGGGTCGCGCGTCCGGCGCGGGACCACCAGACTGCGAGCGTGAGCGACGTAGCGCAGCCGTTGGAGTCATCGACCGCTCGGGCGCCCCGGCCGTCGGGTGCCGGGGTCCGGTTCGACCAGGAGCAGCCCGTCACGGTGGTCCTCGTCCGGCACGGCCAGACGACGATGACCGTCTCGCGCGGCTACTCGGGGTCGGGCGAACCTGGCCCACCGCTCGACGAGACCGGTCTGCGGCAGGCCCGCGACGCGGCCGACCTGGTGGACCGCGTCGGGCGGGACCTCTGGGGTGACATCCCGTACCCGAGCCAGGTCGTCGCGTCCCCGATGGTCCGGACGCAGCAGACCAGCGCGATCATCGCCGAGAAGCTCGGGCTGCCGGTCCGCACGGACGCGACCTTTCAGGAGGCGAACTTCGGCGAGTGGCAGGGGCTGACCGCCGAGGAGATCGAGGAGCGGTGGCCCGGCCAGCTGGAGCCGTGGCACACGAAAGCCGACCTGCGGCCGCCCGGCGGGGAGTCCATCGAGGACGTCGGTCGGCGGCTGCAGCGCGGGCTGGACGGGCTGCTCGCCGAGGGGGTCGACCGCACGGTCGTCGTCGTGAGCCACGCGGTGTCGATCCGCGCGGCGCTGGGCGTCACGATGGGCGCGCAGCCGTCGTCGTGGAGCCAGCTGCGCGTCGCTCCCGCGTCGGTGAGCATCGTGCGGCTCTTCGCGGACAAGCGCGACGAGATCGCCGTGGTCGGGGTGCCGAGCGAGGGCTGGTCGTCCTGAGCCGTCAGCTCGCCGCCACGAGCGCCAGGGTGGCTGCCACGACGGCGAGCGGGGCGAGCAGCACGCCCTGACGGACGATGGTGCCGGCGGGGACCGCGAGCATCACCGTGCGGCACCTCTGCCACCACAGGACGGTCGCGAGCGATCCCCAGGGGGTGAGCAGCGGCCCGACCCCGGTGCCGATGAGCAGGGCGGCTACCCGCAGCGGGTCCGGGCCGGCGGCGGGCTCGAGCGCCAGGTACGCGGGGAGGTTGTTCATCGCGTTCGACGCGAGCGCCCCCGCCGCGGCGAGTCGCAGCAGCTCGGCGGGTCCGTCGCCCGTCCCGGCAGCGCGCGCGAGCGCCTCGCCGAGTCCGTGCGCGTGCGCGGTCGCGACGACGACGAACAGCCCGAGCACCACCAGGAGGGTCCGCCAGGGCACCAGGTCGCCGACGGGCACGGGGAGCTTCTGGTGCCGCAGCAGCGTCGCGACGAGGAGCGCGAGCGCGACGACCACAGCGGTGGGAGCCGTTGGTGCCCCGACGACGAACGCGACGCCGAGCGCGGCGACCGCGGCGGCGCACACAACGAGCAGCGGCCGGTCCCGGACCCCGGTCGGCGGAGGCGGCTCGTACGCGCCCAGCAGGGCCCGCCGGTCGCGGACGGCCAAGACGGCGACCGTCACCACCACGGCCGCCAGCGCGGGCGCCCACATCAGGCGGAGGTAGTCGACGCCCGCTGCGCGCAGCGTGTGGTCCGCGAGGAGGTTGGTGAGGTTGGAGACCGGCAGGACCAGCGACGCGGTGTTGGCCAGGGCGAGCACGGTCAGGGCGAACGGCAGCGGGGGCGTCTTCGTGTGGCGGGCGAGCGCGATGACCACCGGTGTGAGCAGCACCGCGGTGGTGTCCAGCGACAGCACCGCGGTGCTCACGGTCGCCAGCACGACCACGAGCGCCCACAGAGCCCAGCGTCGGCCGCCGGCCACGCGCGACGCCAGTCCGGCCGCGGTGTCGAACAGGCCCGCCCCGGCGCACATCTCGGCGACGACCGTCAGGGCGGCGACGAAGACCAGGATCGGGAGGGTCCGCTCGGCCAGGTCGCGGGCGTCCTGCGCGGGAAGCAGTCCCGTCAGCACCACGACCGCGGTCACCACGACCGCGAGGAGCCACCACGGAACGTGCCGTCCGCGTGCCATTCAGGCGACGACGAGCTCGAGCGTGCGGCCGCCTCGAGCCGGAGGGCCGAGCTCGACCGCGAGGAGCGCGGAGCCGACGAGCTCGCCGGCCACGCGGGCCAGCGACTCGGCGTCGTGCGGGGCACGCCCGCGACGCGTGAGCAGGTGCCGGGTGAGCACCCCGCGGGTGTGCTTGGCGTTGTGCGACACCACGGACCGCCTCCCGTCCAGCTCGCGCAGGACCCGCACCGACACCCAGTCGGCCGACCGTGGCGGGTGCCAGGCGGCGAGGTACGTCGCGGACCGGCAGTCCACCACCAGCTCGCCTTCGGCGCGCGCCTGGAGCTCGACCCCGATCACCTCGCGCCATGCACCGGGCAGGTGCCCGATGCCCGGCAGGTGCGTGGCCATGGAGAGGCGGTACGCGGGGATGGGGTCGTCGGGCGCGACCAGCCCCCACAGGCCGGACACGATCCGCACGCTCTGCGCTGCTCGTGCCCGGCCGGTCGGCGTGAGCCGACCCAGCCCTGCCGCGGCGTACAGGACGCCGGAGTAGACGTTCTTGGCCGGTGCCGTCGCCGCCGTGCGCAGCCGCACGTTGCGCGCCACCTCGTCGGCCAGGCTCGCGCCGACACCGAGCACCCGCATCCCGTCGGGCGACGCGCTGACCTCGATCAACGCGTCCAGCACCTTTTCGCGCACGGGGGTGAGCCCGGGCGCGCTGAGGGCGTCGAGGTCGAGCAGGGGGCCGCGGGCGCGCGGCGGCGTCTTGCCCTCGGAGGGCGGCAGGAGCACGAGCACCCGTGAACTGTAGGCTCCCGCGCTACGGACGACCTGCGGAGGAGGACCGATGGCGCACGTCAAGATCTACGGTCGACGCGACGTGTGGCAGGACCGCCGCGGCTCGGTGTCCGACGCGGTGCACCGCGCCGTCGTCGGGACCTGGGGGCTGCCCGAGGACAAGAGGTTCCACCGCTTCCTCCTGCTGGACGCCGACGACCTGGTGGCCCCCCGCAGCAAGGAGTACCTGGTCGTCGAGATCCTCTGCTTCACCGGCCGGTCCCGAGCTGCACGGCGCGCACTGATCGCCGCGTTCTACGACGACGTCGCACCCACCCTCGGGATCTCCGCCGACGACCTCGAGGTCATCATCATCGAGAGCCCGCCGGAGAACTGGGGGATCCGGGGCGGCTCGGGTGACGAGCTGTCCCTGACCTACCGCGTCGACGTCTGAGCCGGGACGCCGAGCAGCTGCCGGCGCGGCTCGAGCCCGCCCAGGTCCTCCGGGACGAGTCCGCGTGCCCGACCGGCCGACAGGGCCGACTCGCGGTCGGCGACACCGAGCTTCAGGTAGATCGAGCGCACCTGCGACTTCACGGTGTTCCGGGTGACGAAGAGTGCGGCCGCGATCTCGCTGAGCGTCAGCGGCAGGGCCAGGTGGGCGAGGATCACGCGCTCGCGGCGGGTCAGTCCGGTGATGGTCTCCATGCTCCGGGTTCGGTGCCGGACGCGCTGCGGATGGGTGAGGATCTGGGCGGCTAGGCTGTGGGCGCGGATGAGTCAGTCAGGCGGCCGCGTCGAGCCCTCGGGCTCGCCGAGGAACGTCCGGGCTCCGCAGAGCAGGGTGGTGGGTAACACCCACCCGGGGTGACCCGCGGGACAGTGCCACAGAGAACAGACCGCCCGACCGGTCCGCCGGTCGGGCAAGGGTGAAACGGTGGTGTAAGAGACCACCAGCGTGCCGGGCGACCGGTGCGGCTAGGTAAACCCCACCCGGAGCAAGGTCAGACAGGGAGCGTTCGAGGGCTGCTCGCCCGAGCTCCCGGGTAGGCCGCTGGAGGCGTGCGGCAACGTACGTCGTAGAGGGATGGCCGCCACTCGCGCAGTGCGGGCAACCGCGCGCGAGCACAGAACCCGGCGTATCGACTGACTCATCCGCCCTATATCGCTGCTGAACTGCACAGACGCGCGTCCCGCGGGCGATGTGGGGCCGCGCGGGGCTTGTCCGTGGTGGTGAATGTGCAGCGTGTTGCGCTGTGTGGATGTGCGTAGCCCCCGTGTAGCCCCCACCACCACCCCGGCCGCGCCCCGTCGGCCGGCACCCACGCGAGCCCGTGGCGATCGTTCCCGAGCGGTGACTGAGGTCCCTTTCGGCGCGCGAGCGTCGGGGCCACGCTCAGATGCATGGAGACCACGCAGGGGGCGACGTCGAAGTCCCGGGGGGCCACGCCCGCGACGTACCGGGAGGCGCTCGACGACGAGGAGGAGCGGTACTGGACGTGCTGGCGCATGGAGGACGACGAGCGGCGCCTAGCGCGATGGGTGCGCTGGCGCAGGCTGCTCGGCCGGTAGACCCCGGGCCCCGCCGCCGGCTCGGGCCGAGGTCGCCGCCATCAGATCGCGTCGGGGTCCCGGCGGTGATGTGCCAGCCGCTCGCGCATGTTGCGTCGCGCCACAGCGCGCTCACCCCACAGCAGCGCAGCACCGATCCCAGCAACGACCACGGCGACGATGACGAAGGTCAGGTCCCAGTAACCGAGCACAGCCCAGCCGCCCGACGCCCAGAGCGAGAGCGCGCCAACCGCCCCGAGGGTGCGCTCGGTTCGCACGTGCTGCGGCATGGTCGGAGCGTAGGCCAGAAGCTCGCACATTCCGACTGCGCCGTTCGGCCGCGACGAGGCACGATGGCTCCCATGAGCACCCTCGACCAGCTGACGTCCGACCTGACCACCGCCATGAAGGCCCGCGACACGGAGCGCACCGGCGTCCTGCGCCAGATCATCGGTGCCGTGCGGTTCGAGGCCAAGGCCGGTGCCGTCGAGAAGGAGCTGTCGGACGACGAGGTGCTCAAGATCCTCGCCCGCGAGGTGAAGAAGCGCCGCGACTCCGCGCAGATCTACACGGACGCCAACGCCCCCGAGCGTGCCGCCACGGAGACCGCCGAGGCGGACCTCATCGAGACGTACCTGCCGGCGCAGCTGTCCGACGACGAGCTCCAGGCCCTGGTCGGCGCGGTGATCGCGGACGTCGGCGCGACGTCGGTCCGCGACATGGGCGCGGTCATGAAGGAGGCGTCGGCGCGTGCTGGTGCGTCCGCCGACGGCAAGAAGCTGTCGACGCTGGTCCGCGCCGCGCTCAGCTGACGGACGCGGGCAGGGACTCGTACGCGCGGCCGGACAGCATCGACGCCACGTCGGAGGTCCACGGCAGGGGCGGCTCGGGCATGACGACCAGCCACGAGCCGTCCCGGTCGAAGAACCGCAGGTCGCCGTCGAACGCGTAGGTGTCACGCACGTGGACGCCGAGGTCGGTGACGGTGAAGGTCAGGTTGAACAGCCACGCGGCGGGGTCCTGGATCCGCGCGTCGCTGTCGAGGTCGCGCGACGTCCACAGCCGCATCCAGGTGACGCTGCGCGACTCCCGCGCGGGGACGACGAGGGGGTGCCCGGGCAGGAGATCCAGCTCGCCGCCTGCGGGTTCGACGATGTTCACCTGGGCGACGCCGTCGGACATGTTCTCGAACCAGATGGTCAGCGCGGTGCGGAACGCGTACGTCTCGTCGCGCCCCACCTGGAGCTGCTCGGTGAGCAGCCGCCACCGGTCCTGGCCGCCCGCGGTGAGCTGGCAGAACTCCAGGGCGGGCCGGCCGGGGGTGCCGGGGCCCTCCGGGAAGGCCCGAGCGACGATCGTCGGGGCGAGGTCGTCGAGCCGCGACTCCTCGAGCATCCGGCGCATGCGGTCGGCGTCCAGGCGCTGTCGGTCGGCGTCGGCGCGCGCGTTCTGCGCCTCCTGCCGGGCGAGCTCGAGCGCCTCTCGGGCGATCGAGACCTGCTCGTCGAACACCCGGGTCTGCTTGTGCGTCGCCTCGGCCAGTCGCTTGGCCCTGCGGGAGGCTCTGCCTGCGACGATCCAGGCGCCGAGGGCGGCGACGAGGGTCAGGGCGGAGACTGCGAGCGGGGCCCACTGCTCCCAGTCCTGCCACGCGACGTCGCCCAGGACCGGAAGTACGGCACTGATCATCCCCGGAAGGTACCGACCGATTCGTCCGATTTCGACCCTGACACGCAACTGTCACCCGTGCGGGGGAGCGATCAGGTTCCGGACGTCTCCGCGGCGAGCGCGGCGGCCGCCTGGTCCGGGGTGCCGCGCAGGAGGCAGAACTCGTTGCCCTCCGGGTCGGCGAGCACGTGCCATGGCACGTCACCCTGGCCGATGTCGACGCGCGTGGCGCCGAGGCTGAGCAGGCGCTCGAGCTCGGAGGCCTGGTCCGAGCCGTTGGGCGGGCGCAGGTCCACGTGCAGTCGGTTCTTGGCCGACTTCACCTCGGAGACCTTGAGGAACAGCCAGTTGGTCGCGCCGCCGTCGGGCGGCTCGATCTCGACCTCGCCCTCGTCGTCGACCGGCTCCCAGGCGTAGGACCAGCCGAGCACCTCGCGCCACCAGCGGGCGAGGGCGTGCGGGTCGGCGGAGTCGATCGTCAGCTGAGTGACCACAGGTGCCATGCCCGGAAGGTTAGGGCGGCCGCCGACAAACCGCGACGGCTATGTGCGTGGCGTGTCCTCGTCGAGGCGGACGACGCCCGAGTCGAGGTCGAGCTGGCCGGCGGCGTCGCCGGTCTGCTTGATGTCGAGCTGCTGACGGTCCTGCTCGGCCGTGAGGTACTCGCGGTTCGGCTGGAACACGTCGACCAGCGCCCCGAACGCGCCGCTGCCCGCCACCGCGCCGGTGGTCCGGCGCTCGCGCGGTCGGCGCCGGTCGAACCAGCCGCGGGCCACCATCCGGTCCACCGCGACGAGCACGAGGACGAGGGCGACGATGCCGCCGGCGATCAGCCACTCCATGCGCTCATCGTCCCATCGCGACCTGCTGCGCGGCGTGGGCCGCGGCCGCCCAGGGGAGCGCGCGCCGGTCGTCGTCGGTGTCGACGCCGTTCACGAGGGCCGACAGGTAGGCGCGGTCGGCCGCGAGCCGACGCCGGAGCTCGTCGGGACCCCCGACCCGACCGTGCCCCGGGACGACCACCTGCGCCCGGGCGGACTCCAGCAGGTCGAGGGCGGCGCGGTAGTCGCCGACCGGGTCTTCTGCGGACAGGTCGAGCAGCGGGATCTCGACGTCCGAGAGCAGGTCACCGGCCACGAGGACACCGACGTCGGGGACGACCAGTGCGGTGTGGCCGCGGGCGTGCGCGCCGTGCGTGAGGACGTGGACGGTCCGGCCCGACCAGTCGAGCACTCCCGGTGACCGTCGCGGGTAGGCGGTGGCGGGTGCGGCGATCGGTGCCGGTGCCTCGCCGACCCTGGCGAGCTCGTCGTCGGCGTCGCGTTCCGCGGCGAGGGTCTCGCGGTCCGTGGCGGGCGCACCGTCCGCCCACCGGGGCAGGTGCGCGAGGCCCGGACCGTCCAGGACGTGGTCCCAGTGCGCGTGCGTCGACCACACCGCGACCGGTGTCCAGCCGCGGTCGCGCATTGCGGACGAGAGCTCGTCGACCTCCCGCGAGGTGACCGCGGGATCGACCACGAGGCACGTGCCGTCGTCGCCGACGACGAGCGTCGAGGTCGTCGTGTAGACGGCGCTCGTCGCCACGTGGACGCCCGGAGCGACCTCGACGAGGTCGCGCACGGGGTCAGCCGCGCGACTCGGCCGCGAGCGCCGCCGCGCCGACGATCCCTGCCGCGTTGCGCAGCTGGGCGGGCACGATCTTGGTGCGCAGGTCGAGCAGCGGCAGGAACGTGGAGTGGTGCTTGCTCACTCCACCGCCGACCACGATGAGGTCGGGCCAGAACAGGTTCTCGACCACGGTGAAGTACCGCTGCAGGCGCTCCGCCCACTGCTCCCAGTCGAGGTCCTCGCGGTCGCGCACGCTCTCGGCCGCCCGCGACTCGGCGTCGAACCCGTCGATCTCCAGGTGCCCGAGCTCGGTGTTCGGGACGAGGTGCCCGTCGACGATCAGTGCGGACCCGATGCCGGTGCCGAGGGTGACGACCAGGACGACCCCGTCGACGTCCTTTGCCGCGCCGTAGAGGACCTCCGCATAGCCGGCGGCGTCGGCGTCGTTGACGGCCAGCACCTTGCGCCCGGTGGCGTGCTGCACCGCCTTCTCCACGTTGGTGCCGATCCACGACTTGTCGACGTTCGCCGCGGACTGCGCGACACCGTGCAGGATCACCGCCGGGAACGTCACGCCGATCGGCACGTCCTTGGCCAGGTCGAACGAGTCGACGACCTTGGCCACCGTCGCGGCGACCGCGTCGGGGGTCGACGGTTGGGGCGTCGGGATGCGCTTGCGGTCAGCAGCGAACTCGCCGTCCGACAGCGAGACGGGGGCGCCCTTGATCCCGCTCCCGCCGATGTCGACACCGAACGCCGTCTCAGGGGACTTCTTGTGCTTGTGGTCGGTCATGGCAGGGTCAGGATCTCCGCTCCGGTGTCGGTGACCAGCAGGGTGTGCTCGAACTGCGCGCTGCGCCGTCCGTCGGCCGTGAGGACGGTCCAGTCGTCGTCCCACATGACCCAGTCGGGGGTGCCGAGGTTGAGCATCGGCTCGATGGTGAACACCATGCCCGGCTCGATGAGCGTGTCGTACGCCGGGGCGGCGTCATAGTGCGGGACCACCAGGCCGGTGTGGAACGCGGGGCCGACACCGTGCCCGGTGTAGTCCCGGACGACGCCGTACCCGAAGCGCGCCGCGTACTTCTCGATGACGCGCCCGACCACGTTGATCTCGCGGCCCGGCACGACGGCCTTGATCGCGCGCGCCAGCGCCTCCCGCGTGCGCTCGACCAGCAGGCGCGACTCCTCGTCGACGTCGCCGGCCAGGAAGGTCGCGTTGTTGTCACCGTGCACGCCGCCGATGTACGCGGTGACGTCGATGTTCACGATGTCGCCGTCCTCGACCACCGTCGAGTCCGGGATGCCGTGGCAGATGACCTCGTTCACCGAGGTGCACAGCGACTTGGGGAAGCCGCGGTAGCCCAGCGTCGACGGGTAGGCGCCGTGGTCGACCAGGAACTCGTGGCCGATCGCGTCCAGCTCGTCGGTGGTGACCCCCGGCGCGACGTGGCGGCCGACGAGCTCCAGGGCCTGCGCCGCGAGCCGTGCGGCGACCCGGACACGCTCGATCATCTCGGGCTCGAGGACGTCGCCGCCCGTCCAGTGCGCTGGTCCCGGCTTGCCGACGTACTCCGGTCGGGCGATCGACGACGGGACGGCTCGACGAGAGCTCACCGTGCCCGGGACCAGGGCGGATCTTGGCGCGTGCACGGGCGACATACCTGGCAGTCTACGGACAGGAGGGCATCGGGGCCGGTCAGCGGCCGGTCCCGCCCCCGGCGAAGGGAGAACGGCATGGCGGGCAACTTCTGGTTCAACATCGAGACCCACGAGGTCGAGGAGGGCCGGCAGAGCGACTGGACCAAGCTGATGGGTCCGTACGCCACGCGCGACGAGGCCACGCACGCACTGGAGAAGGCGCGTGCGCGCACCGAGGACTGGGACCACGAGGACGAGGAGCAGCAGCCCTGAGCCCTACCGGGGCTCGAGCGTCGCCAGGACCGGCCGGTGGTCGCTCCCGCCGACCCGCGGGAGGACCTGGAAGCCGACAACCCGCCAGGCGCGGCCGTCGACGAGCACGTGGTCGATCGGGGCGGCGAGGAGTGCCGGGGCGGCGGCCGGCCACGTGCCGAGGGCTGCGGCACCGGACGCGCGTGCCGCATCGACGCACGGGCCGAGGTCCTGCAGACCCGGATGGTCCAGCGTCGAGTTGAGGTCGCCCGCCACGATGGCTCCTGGTGTGTCGGCGCAGGTGTCCGCGATCAGGCGGGTCTCCGTGCGCCACGTCGGCATCGCACCGCGGCCGATCGGCGCCACCGGGTGGGCGGCCACGATCACGGGGGAGGCGCGGGGGTCGTCGGGGTCGGCGCGCAGGGAGCCCAGCACGGTCGGGAGCGGCTCGGACGTCGGATAGGTGCCCACGCGGTCCGAGACCAGCAGCGCGGTGCCGGCGATCGCCGTGTGGTGCCCGGCGGCGGCGAGCACCTGCATCGGCTCGTCGGAGGCGGCCAGCCGCGCGGCGGTCGCCCGGGCGGTGTCGAGGGACGTCTCGGGCAGCACGAGCACGTCCGCGCCGTGCGCGAGCGCGAGGTCGGCGAGCCGGGCCGGCTCCACCGTGTCGAGGGTGTTGAACGCGAGGACGACCACCTGCTCTGCCGAGCCCGACGCGGCAGCCGGGTGCGGCACCGATCGCGCCACGAGCACCGCCCTCTGGGCGGCCGCCCCGACCAGGAGCGCGAGGGTCAGCGGGAGGAGCCGGCGCCGGGTCCACGGGACGGCCAGCAGGGCGACGGCGACCCCGGCAGCCCCGAGGCAGAGCAGCGCCCGGAACGAGACCAGCTGCGCGATGACGTACGCCCCGGACGCCACGGGCACCGCGAGCGCCACGAGCACGCCGAGCGCAGCGGCTGCGGCGGCCCAGACCAGGGCCCGGGCCGCCGTCGTCACGCGTCGAACTGGTGGTCCGCGTCCGGGAAGGTTCCGCCGCGCACCTCGTCGGCGTACGCGACCGCCGCCGCCTTGAGGGCGGCCCCGACCTCACCGAACCGCTTGGCGAACCGCGGCGACCAGTCCGTCATGCCGGCCATGTCGACCCAGACGAGCACCTGCCCGTCGCAGGCCGTGCCGGCGCCGATGCCGATGGTCGGGATCTGCAGGATCTCGGTGACCCGGGCGGCCACCGGTGCCGGCACCATCTCGAGGACGACGGCCACGGCGCCGGCCTCGGCGATCGCCACCGCGTCCTCGCACAGCAGCTCCGCAGCGATGTCGCCCCGACCCTGCACGCGCGGTCCGCCCAGCAGGTTCTCCGACTGCGGCGTGTAGCCGAGGTGCCCGACCACCGGGATGCCGGCGTCCGTGAGGGCCTTGACCTGCGGGACGACCCGCTTGCCACCCTCGAACTTCACGGCGGCGACGCCCGTCTCCTTCATCATCCGCACCGCGGTCTCCAGCGCCTGTGCTGGTCCCGCCTCGTACGAGCCGAACGGCAGGTCGGCGACGACGAAGGCCCGCTTGGCGGCCCGCGCGACGGCCCGTGCCGGGGGGATCAGGTCGTCGACGGTCACCGGCAGGGTCGTCGTGTGACCGTGCATGGTGTTCCCGATCGAGTCGCCGACCAGCAGCATGTCGATGCCGGCCTCGTCGAAGATGTGCGCGGTCACGGCGTCGTAGGCCGTGAGCATCGTCAGCCGCTCGCCGCGCTCCTTGGCCTCGCGCAGGTGGTGCACGCGGACGCGCTTCGTCTGGGTCATTCGTGGTGCTCCTGTCGGGGTGGTCACGGCTCGCGCCAGCGGGTGGTGATCGGGAGTCGCCGGTCGCGGCCGAACGCCAGCGCGGTCACCTTGGTGCCCGGCGGGTACTGCCGACGCTTCCACTCCGCGCGGTCGACGAGGGCGAGGACCTTGTCGACGACCGCGGGGTCGAAGCCGCGGGCGAGGAGCTCCGCGCGGCCCTCGGCGTTCTCCACGTACGCGTCGAGCACCTCGTCGAGGATCTCGTAGGGCGGCAGCGAGTCCTGGTCGACCTGCCCCGGACGCAGCTCCGCCGACGGCGGCTTCGTGATCGACGACTCGGGGATCGGCGGCAGCTCGTCGGGGCCGAACACGCCGTCGCGGGCGGCGTTGTTGCGCCAGCGCGCGAGCGCCCAGACGCGCGACTTGTCGATGTCCTTGATGGGGGCGAACCCGCCGACGGCGTCGCCGTAGATGGTCGAGTACCCCACCGCGAGCTCCGTCTTGTTGCCGGGCGCGAGCACCAGGTGGCCCTCGGAGTTCGAGAGCGCCATGAGGATCACCCCACGCACGCGGGCCTGCAGGTTCTCGGCCGCGAGGCCGTCCAGGGACAGCTCGTTCTCGAACGCGTCGCCCATCGGGGAGATCGGCTGCACGCGGTAGTCGGCGCCGATCCGCTTGGCCAGGTCCGCCGCGTCGTCCTTGCTGTGCTCGGAGGAGTACACCGACGGCATGGAGACGCCGACCACGTTCTCGCCCCCGATCGCGTCGGCGGAGATCGCCGCGACCAGCGCGGAGTCGATGCCTCCGGACATCCCGAAGACGACCGAGCGGAACCCGTTCTTGGTCACGTAGCCGCGCAGGCCGGTGACCAGTGCGCGGTAGACCTCCTCGTCGGGCGAGAGCGGCGGTGCGACCGTGCCTCGCGAGGGAGCGTCGTCGTCCCCGAGCAGGTCCCACACCAGCAGGTTCTCCACGAACTGCGGGGCGCGCGCCAGCACGGTGCCGTCGGTGGCGATGACGAACGAGCCGCCGTCGAACACGAGGTCGTCCTGGGCGCCGACGAGGTTCACGTACGCGACCGGCGCCTCGACCTCGTGGGCCCGTCGCGCGGCCAGCTCGACGCGCTGGTACCCCTTGCCCTCCTCGTACGGGGACGCGTTGAGCACCACCAGGAGGGAGACCTCGTTCTCGTCCATCTGCGAGACGGGGCCGCCGTCCTGCCAGATGTCCTCGCAGATGACGACGCCCACCCGGCGGCCGAGCACGTCGATGACGCAGACGTCGTCGCCGGACGCGAAGATCCGGTACTCGTCGAACACGCCGTAGTTGGGCAGGTGGTGCTTGTCGTACCGGACCTGCACCTTGCCGTGCTGCAGCAGGACGGCCTGGTTGGTGGGGCGCCGGGGGCCCTCGGGCGCGCCCGGCTCGTGCACCGGCGTCACCAGCTTCTCCCCGACGGTGCCGACGAGGACCGCCAGGTCACCCAGCCCCTCGTCCGCCAGCGCGGCCGCGGTGCGCTGCAGCGCCGCCTCGGCCCCACGGCGGAACGACGCGCGCAGCGCCAGGTCCTCGATGGGGTACCCGGTGAGCGTCATCTCGGGGAAGACGACCAGGTGAGCGCCGGCCTGCGCGGCCGTCCGGGACCAGTCGAGGACGCTCTGGGCGTTGACGTCGACGTCGCCGACACGCGTGTCGATCTGCGCGAGGGCGATGCGGGGGAAGGGCATATGACCGAGCCTAACCATCTCGTGCGACGCGCTCCGGACACCAGCGCTGCGCAGGGCCGTTCATCAGGCAGGATGTACCGCATGGACAGGCAGCAGGAGTTCGTGCTCCGCACGGTCGAGGAGCGGGACATCCGCTTCATCCGTCTCTGGTTCACCGACGTGCTCGGGATCCTGAAGTCGGTGGCGGTAGCCCCCGCCGAGCTCGAGGCTGCCTTCTCGGAGGGGATCGGCTTCGACGGCAGCGCCATCGAGGGCCTGACTCGGGTCTACGAGGCGGACATGATCGCCAAGCCGGACCCGTCCACGTTCCAGATCCTGCCCTGGCGGGGGGAGCGGCACGGCACCGCCCGGATGTTCTGCGACCTGCTGACGCCCGATGGTGAGCCGTCGCTGGCGGACTCCCGCACGGTCCTCAAGCGCGCGTTGTCCAAGGCGGCCGACCAGGGGTTCACGTTCTACACGCACCCCGAGGTCGAGTTCTACCTGTTCGACGCCCCCGCGGACCCGGCCCTGCCGCTGGTCCCGGTGGACCAGGGCGGCTACTTCGACCACGTGCCGCGCGGCACCGCGCACGACTTCCGGCGCGCCGCGATCACGATGCTCGAGTCGATGGGCATCTCGGTCGAGTTCTCCCACCACGAGGCCGGGCCGGGCCAGAACGAGATCGACCTGCGCTATGCCGACGCGCTGACCACTGCGGACAACATCATGACGTTCCGCACGGTGGTCAAGGAGGTGGCGCTCGAGCAGGGCGTCTTCGCCAGCTTCATGCCCAAGCCGCTGGCCGACCAGCCCGGCTCCGGCATGCACACGCACCTCTCCCTGTTCCAGGGCGACCGCAACGCGTTCCACGAGGCCGGCGGCCACCTGGAGCTGTCCAAGACCGCACGCTCGTTCATCGCCGGCCTGCTCACGCACGCGGCCGAGATCACCGCGGTGACCAACCAGTTCGTGAACTCCTACAAGCGCCTCTGGGGCGGTGCCGAGGCGCCGAGCTACATCTGCTGGGGCCACAACAACCGGTCGGCGCTGGTCCGGGTGCCCATGTACAAGCCCGGCAAGGGCAACTCGAGCCGCATCGAGTACCGCGCGGTCGACTCCGCCACCAACCCGTACCTCGCGTACGCGCTGCTCCTCACCGCCGGCCTCAAGGGTGTCGAGGAGGGCTACGAGCTGCCCGAGGGCGCCGAGGACGACGTCTGGGAGCTCACCGACGCCGAGCGCCGCGCGCTGGGAATCGAGCCGCTGCCGACCTCGCTCGACGCGGCGATCTCGATCATGGAGAAGTCCGAGCTCGTCGCGGAGACGCTGGGCGAGCACGTCTTCGACTACTTCCTGCGCAACAAGCGCCAGGAGTGGGAGGAGTACCGCTCCCAGGTGACGCCGTACGAGCTGCGGCGGTTCCTGCCGGTCCTGTGAGCTCGCCGGACGGACGCGGGTCGACGCTCGCCGGCCGCCTCACGCGGGCGGGGGTGTCGGACGCCAAGCGGGCCGAGCGGCTGCTGGGCGATGCGGCGCTGCTGCGCGTCCTCGACGCGCCCGCGGACGTGCTCATCGCCCCGCTGGCGGACGTCGCCGACCCCGACCAGGCACTGCTGACGCTCGCCAAGCTGGCCGGCGCGGTCGTGGGCGACCCGGACCTGCTGGCGGTGCTGCGCTCCCTCCTCGAGGACGACGGCCCGGCCCGCGCGCGGCTGCTCGCGGTCGCCGGCGCGTCGGTCGCGCTCGGCGACTCGCTGGTGGCGCACCCGGAGAACCTGCGCGTGCTCCTCGACGAGTCGCCGGGCACGGGCGTGCCCGTCGAGGCCGTCCGCGCCGAGCTGCTCGCGGCCGTGGAGGCCGATGCCGACGCGGACGTCCCCGTGGCCACCGTGGCGGGGGCGGCGGGGACCGACGCGATGCGGCTCGCCTACCGCACGCGGCTGCTGCGGATCGCGGCGACCGACCTCACCAGCCCGGACCCCCTGAGCCGGCTGCCCGGCGTCGCCGCGGCGCTGGCCGACCTGGCCGGGGCTGCGCTGGAGGCTGCGCTCGCCCTGGCCCGGGCGGACCTGGACGACCACGGGCGCGGTGTCCGCCTCGCGGTCATCGGCATGGGCAAGGGCGGCGGGCGCGAGCTCAACTACGTGAGCGACGTCGACGTCATCTACGTGGCGGAGCCGGTCGACGGGGTCGACGAGGCCGAGGCGCTCGCCGCCGGCTCCCGGCTGGCTGCGGGTCTCGCGCGGGCGTGCTCGACGCCGTCGGCCGAGCCGGCGCTCTGGCCGGTCGACGCCGCGCTGCGCCCCGAGGGCAAGGACGGGCCGCTGGTCCGCACGATCGCGAGCCACAAGGCGTACTACGAGCGCTGGGCCAAGACGTGGGAGTTCCAGGCGCTGCTCAAGGCGCGGCCACTGGCCGGGGACGAGGCACTCGGGCGCGAGTACGTGGAGATGACGCAGCCGTTCGTGTGGGGCGCGGTGACGCGCGAGCACTTCGTCGAGGACTCGCAGGCGATGCGGCGGCGCGTGGAGAGCCACGTGCCGGCTGCGGAGGCCGACCGCCAGCTCAAGCTCGGGGTCGGCGGACTGCGCGACGTCGAGTTCACCGTCCAGCTCCTCCAGCTCGTGCACGGCCGGGCGGACGACTCGATCCGCAGCCCGAGCACCCTGACGGCGCTCGCCGCCCTGGCCGCGGGCGGGTACGTCGGCCGGTCGCACGCCGCGCAGCTGGCCGTCTGCTACCGCCTGCTGCGCGTCCTGGAGCACCGGATCCAGCTCTACCGGCTGCGTCGGACGCACCTCATGCCGACCTCGGAGCCGGACCTGCGGCGGCTGGCGCGTTCGGTCGGGATGCGGGCGGAGGGCGCCGACGGCCTGCTCGAGCGGTGGCGCTCGACGCGTCGCGAGGTCCGTGGGCTGCACGAGGAGCTGTTCTACCGGCCCCTGCTGCCTGCCACCGCCCAGCTGTCGACGGCGGAGGCCAGCCTCGCGCCCGAGGCGGCCAAGGCCCGGCTGGCCGCCATCGGCTACACCGACCCGGCCGGCGCGATGCGGCACATCGCTGCGCTCACCGAGGGCGTCTCGCGGCGCGCGTCGATCCAGCGTCAGCTGCTCCCGGTGATGCTCGGCTGGTTCGCGGACGGCGCCGACCCGGACGGCGGACTGCTGGCGTTCCGGAGGCTTTCCGACGAGCTGGGCACCACCCACTGGTACCTCAAGCTGTTGCGGGACTCGGGCACAGCCGCCCGCCGGCTCGCGACCGTGCTCTCCACGTCCCGGTACGTGGCCGATGCGCTGACCAGGAGCCCCGAGTCGGTCACCTGGCTCGCCGACGACGCCGACCTGGTGCCGCGGACGCTCGCACGGCTGACCTCCGAGGCCGACGCGATCCTCACGCGCTCCGACGACGCGGTGGCTGCGGTGACCGCCCTGCGCGGGCTGCGTCGGCGCGAGCTGGCCCGCACCGCGGCCGCCGACGTGCTGGGCGTCGTCACCGGACAGCGCGCGTCGCAGAGCCTGAGCGTCGCGGCCGACGTCGTGCTCGTCGGGGCGCTGCGGGTGGCCGAGTCCGTGGTGCGCGCCGACCGCGGTCTCGACGCGAGCCCGACCCGGCTGCTGGTGGTCGCCATGGGCCGGTGGGGCGGCGGGGAGATGGGCTACTCGTCGGATGCCGACGTCCTCTTCGTGCACGACCCGCTCGAGGGTGCGGACCCGGTCCGGGCGCAGGAGTTCGCGCTCCAGGTGGCGACGCGGCTGCGCACCCTGCTCGGCTCGGTCGGGCCGGAGCCGACGCTCGAGGTCGACGCCGACCTGCGTCCGGAGGGCCGCAACGGTCCCTTGGTCCGGTCGTTCGACGCGTACGCCGAGTACTACGGCCGCTGGTCCGCCACCTGGGAGAGCCAGGCGCTGCTCCGGGCGCGCCCGGTGGCCGGCGACGACGAGCTGGGCGACCGCTTCGTGCGGCTGATCGACCCGATGCGCTACCCGGCAGGCGGGATCGACCCCGCGGCTGAGCGCGAGGTGCGCCGCATCAAGGCGCGCGTCGAGGCCGAGCGGCTCCCGCGCGGGGTGGAGCCCGCCCGCCACCTGAAGCTGGGGCGCGGGGGCATCGCGGACGTCGAGTGGACCGCTCAGCTTCTCCAGCTCCAGCACGCGCACGAGGTGCCGTCCCTGCGCACCACGGCCACCCTCGAGGCGCTCGAGGCGGCGACCGCGGCGGGCCTGCTCGACGCCGATGACGGGCGCGTGCTGGCCGAGGCGTGGCTGCTGGCCTCCCGGCTCCGGGACGCCAACGTGCTCTGGAGCGGCCGCGGGGGAGCGCACGCGGACGTGCTGCCGCACGACCGGCAGGCGCTCGCGGGGCTGGCCCGGGTGGTCGGCTACCCGGCGGGCTCAGGCGGCGAGCTGGAGCAGGACTACCTCCGCACGGCGCGGCGGGCCCGCGTCGTCGTCGAGCGGGTGTTCTACGGCTGATCCGCCGGTCGGTCGTCGTCCGTCTCGGGGGTGTCGTCGTCCGGGACGTCCACCCAGTCGCGGTTCTCGTTCGCGAGCTTCTCGTCCTCCTGCAGCAGCTCGTCGTCCACGAGGTCGTGGCGGCGCACGTAGGTCGAGGACACGGCCTGGATGGTCGCGACCACCGGAAGAGCGAGGAACGCACCGATCGGGCCGAAGACGGCCCCGAACCCGATCACCGCGAGGAACGAGACGGCGGGATTGATCTCCATGGAGCGCGCCGAGATCTTCGGGGCGAACAGCAGGTTCTCCACCTGCTGGTACCCGACGATGAACGCCAGCGTCAGGAGGCCCTTGATCGGGTCGACGGCCAGCGCCACCGCGATCGGCAGCGCGCCGCCGATGTAGGTGCCGATGGTGGGGACGAACTGCGAGACGACACCGGTGAAGGCGGCCAGGGGAAGGGCGTAGGGGATGCCCAGGACGGTGAGGAAGACGAACGTGATCGCGGTCGAGAGCGCCGCGAGGACGATGCGGGAGTTGATGAAGTCCGCGACCTTCTCCTGCGACACCTCCCACAGGTGCAGCACCTCCCGCTGCCGAGCGGGTGCCAGCAGCCGGCAGATCGCCGCACGGAACTTGGGCCCGGAGCTGGCCATGTAGTACATGACCAGGAGCACGGACGTGAACGTGAACAGGCCGCCGATGATCGAGGAGCCGATCCCCAGCAGTCCCGGCGCCAGGTCCTGCCAGTGGGCGCCGAGGTTGACCAGGAGCTCGTCGGCGGCCGGCACCTCGACGCCCAGGCGCTCGTCCAGCCACTCCGCGACCTGCACGTAGTAGTCCGGGAGCGACTGGACCAGCTCGATCATCTGGGTGACGAACAGGCCGCCGAAGAGCGCGATCACGCCCGCGATCACCACCAGCGAGACGAGCATGACGATGCCGGTCGCACGCGTGCGGCGGACGCCGTGCGCCACCAGCCAGCGGATCAGCGGCTCCATGGCCAGCGCGAGGAACCACGAGATCACGATGATGAAGATGACGTTGCCGAGCTGGGCCAGCGCCTTCCACGCGAACAGACCGAGGAAGACGGCCACGGTCGTCATGACGAGGGCGCGCGGCAGCCAGAGCGGCGGTTTGCGCGGGTCCGAGGGTGCCAGGACGACGGGTCCGGTGGTGCGGCGTGTCGGCATCGGGCTTCCCAGGACGGAGGGCGAGGGGGCTCGCGGGCGGCGTTCGTCTCGACTCGCACGGTACCGGTGACGGGACGCGGCTCGACGGTCCCGCGCCCGCGTCCGGCAATCTCGCAGCCCCCGATGCTCGCGCGCTGACCTGCGCAACTGCCATGCTCGACCCATCGCCGCATGTCGGACATCTCGGGAGGGCACCGTGGCCGAGGACAAGCCGTCACCCCGTAAGCCCCGAGCGAGGAGTGCCTCGCCCGCGCCGCCCGCGGGTGACCCGCCGTCCGAGACGCCGGACACCGCCTCGCCCGACGTCACGCCGGAGGAGATCACCCCGGACGACGGGGCTCCGCCCGACACCGGACCCGCGGACGCGCAGAACGACACGCTCGAGATCCCCACCGCCATCGACGTGGAGGTCCCGCCTGCGGTCGGGACCGAGGACCGTGCGGTGCTGCTCGCACGGTTGCAGCTGCTGGAGACCGAGAACGCGCGCCTGCGTGCCGGTGCGCCCAGCGAGGCAGTGCCACGCCCGCGGCGCAAGGTCGGTCGCTCGACGGCAGCCGTGATCCTCATCCTCATCGGCGCTCTGCTGGCCCCCGTCGCGGTCGTCGGCAGCTGGGCACGCGGGCTGGTGGTGGACACGGAGCGCTACGTCGACACCGTGGCACCCATCGCGCAGGACCCCCTGGTCCAGTCGGCCGTGTCGAACCGGATCACCGTGGCCGTCGTCGACGCGCTGAACGTGGAGGAGCTGACCACGCAGGCCACGGACGCGGTGGCCAACCTGGACCTCCCGCCGGTCGTGTCCGGTGCGGTGCAGTCGCTCCAGGCCCCGCTGCAGGAGGCGATCACCGGGTTCATCCGCAAGAACGTGACCAAGATCGTCAGCTCCGACGCGTTCGAGAACGTCTGGGAGGAGGCGAACCGGGCCGCGCACGAGCAGATCGTCGCCACCCTGCGTGGTGATCCGGACGCCCTCGCGCAGATCAGCGACAGCGGCGCCCTCACGCTGGACATCACGCCGATCATCGAGCAGGTCAAGACGTCGCTCGAGCAGGCCGGGTTCACGATCGTGAGCCGTATCCCGACGATCAACGTGTCCTTCCCGATCGCCTCCAGCGCCGACCTGGTGCGGCTGCAGAGCGCGTACCGGCTGATCGACATCGTCGGCGGCCTGCTGCCCTACCTGTCGCTGGGCCTGCTCGCCGCCGGTGTGCTCGCCGCGCAGCACCGGTCACGCGCCCTCGTCGTCGCCGGTCTCTCGCTCGCCGGCGCGATGCTGCTGCTGGGGTTCGCGCTCCTGATAGGCAGGTCGCTCTACGCGAGCTCGCTGCCACCCACCGTGCAACGGGTCGACACCGCGGTGTCGATCTACGACCAGTTCGTGTCGCTGCTGCGCATCGGGCTGCGCGTCGGGCTGGTGCTCGGGCTGCTGCTGGCGATCATCGCGTTCGTCGCGGGTGGCACCACAGYCGCCCGCCGGCTCCGCGCCTCGTCGTCGTCCGCCGCGGCCTGGCTCCGGGACGCGGGGGACCGCCGTGGGGTCAGCACCGGTCCCGTGGGCGTCTGGCTGGACGAGCAGCGGACCCTCGTGCGGGTCGTCGTGATCTCGCTCGCAGCCCTGGCGCTCGTCCTGGCCGACCGGCTCACCCCCGCGTACGTGATCACGGTGTTCGTCATCGCGCTCGTGGTGCTAGGGCTGGCAACCCTCGCGGCGCGGCCACGCAGCCAGGAGCCAGAACCGGTCGAGGAGGGCGCACTCCTCGTCTGACGAGCGTCAGTCACAGCTCGCGTCGGTGGACGCGCCCGAGAGCACGCCCTGGGCACGTTCGCGGCCCAGGTTCCACTCGGCGACGCCCTCCGTCGGAGGCACGGCCGCGGAGGCGAGCAGGCAGGAGCGAAGGTCCCGGTCGTCGATCTGGGCGAACGCGGGGACGGCGTCCGCGGACAGGCCCGCGAGGTAGCCGGCGTCGAGCGTGCCCGTGAGGTCCGCCGTCGTGTTGTGCCGGACGATCTGCGCGTCGGGGTTCACCAGGGCGAGCCCGAGCATCGCGACCGCGACCACCTGCACCACGGCCCGGGGCAGCCACCGGCCACGCCACCGGATCCCCGCGACCAGGACGAGCACGAAGACGGCGGCGAGCGCGATCTCGACCACGGTGACGAACACGCGCAGCCGCGTGAGCCCGAACGCCTCGACGTACAGGTCCATCCGGCGCAGCGCGGAGGCGACGACCCCGAGCGTGCCGAGGCACAGCACACCGAGCGCGATCCGGGACAGCAACCGGTCCTGCGGCGTCTCCCGCGGTGCCCGGCGCGCGGCGACGGCCACAACGACGAGCGTGAGGGCGGTGACGACCACCAGCTGCGCGAACCCCTCCCTCGCGTACTGCGCGTAGGACAGGCCGGCGGTCTCCAGCACGTGCCGGTGCCCCCCGAGCAGCGCGCCGACCTGCACCATCACGAACAGCAGCACCATCGCGTCCAGCGCGAGCACCGGCACGAGCCACTCACCGCGCTTCGCCGACGCGCGTGGCGCAAGGCGGGCGTCGGACCAGCTCGGTGGTGCCAGGGCGAGGTGCGCCAAGGCGGCGGCGACGAGGGCCACGAGGATGCCGACGACGACCTGACCCGGCAGCAGGTCCGCCTCGATGCGGGGCATCAGGCTGGCGAAGACGCGGTCGGCGCTCGCGAACAGCAGACCGAACACGAGAAGCAGCCCGACGGTGATCGCCCCGCTGCGCAGCGCGACAGTCAGCTGACCTCGGCGCGCACCTGCCAGCGTCTCGAAGCCCTTGGCCACCCACGGCAGCGCCCGGACCGAGCCCGCCGCCCAGGTGAGCGGGGCGAGCACGGCGGCCGGCGCCGACCGGGACGACGTCACCGCGACGACGCCCGCCCAGGCCGCCACGAGCGCGCAGAGCACGACCACCCAGCCCGCGTCGCGCACCGCCACGACCGCGACCAGCGCGACCGACAGCACCGCGGTGACGAGGTCGTTCACGTTGCGGCGCCGGACCATGGCGGGCGCGGCCGCGGCCCAGACGAGCAGCCCGACCAGCGCAGCACCGAGCCCGGGGCGGTGACCCACGAGCAGCACCGCTCCGACGACGCCGACCGCGCCGCACAGGACGAGGGTGCGCGTGTCGACCGGTCGTCGACGCTCCGCCCAGAACGGCACCAGCACCTGCGCGACCCGTCCGGGCACGCGCGGGACGGGAACAGCACGGCCCGCCACCCAGGAGGGAGGCGGGCCGGGCAGTGCGGGCGGGGGCGTCGAGGCTCCGGAGTCGGTCATGAGCGACACGCTAGACAGCGGCGTCTGCGCACGTCACAGACTTGCGCGGGGGTCCCGTGCACGTTGTGTGCAGTGGATCGGCGTCCCTGCACAACTGACGCACAGGAACGGCTCAGCGGCGCACGGTGACCACCCGTTCGGCCGTCGACGTGCTGCCTGCCTCGTTGCTGAGCACGGCCACGAACGCGTAGGAACCAGGGGCGAGCCCGGTCACGTCGGTCCCCACGGTCTGCCCCTGCGGCGAGGCGGCCGTCAGCTCCTGCTCGTCGACCACGACCCCGTCGCGGTAGAGCGCGTAGTGCGTCGCGTTGGTGCCCCACCACAGGGTGCCAGTGATGGTGAACGATCCGTCGCCGTCGCGGTTGTCGTCGGTCAGGACCGAGCGACCTGGAGCCGCGTCCGTGACCGCGACCGTGCGCGGGCGCGACGTGCTCGTCCCGTAGGGGTTGAGCAGCTCCACCACGTAGGTGTAGCTCCCGTCGACCTTGCCGGTGACCGGGAAGGCGACGGTCTGCCGGTGCGGGGTCGTCCCGGTGAGCCACTGGGCGCCCACGAGCACCCCGTTCTCGTACAGCCGGGCGACGGTGGCGTTCTGGCCCCACCACAGGGTGGCCGTCACGGTGTAGGAGCCGTCGTGCAGGCCGGTGTCCCAGCCGTTGTCGTCGGAGAGCACGGCGACGCCCGGCTTCGCGGTGGCGACGGGGGTGCCGGAGAGGAGCACCCCGGCGCCGGCCCCGGCACGCACGATCGCCGGCACGTCCTGCACCGGGTCGAGCGTGTAGTCGTACACGTCCGCCGGGTTCCACCGGGCCGTGGGCGCGAGCGGGACGGGTGCCGTGGCGTTGAACGCCGCGACGAGGTCGGTGACCTGCCCGTTCACGGTCGAGCCGGCCTCGAGCAGCTGAGTCCCGCCCCACCGGGTGATGATCCGTCCCGGGTCCACGCCGGGCGCCAGCTCGAACGCGTTGTTCTCCGCGACGATGCTCGACTCGATACCGGCGCCCCAGTAGTACTGGAACAGCCCCTCGGTGGTCTGCGTGTAGAGGTTGTCGTAGAGGTGCACGTCGCCGAACCGCACGCGCGGGGCGCGCTGGCCGATGTCGGTCCAGTGGTTGTGGTGCAGCGTGACCCGGTGCTGGCCACGGTCCTGGAGCCGGGAGTCCGACGAGCCGATGAGCTCGGTCTTGTCGTGGTCGTCGAGCCGGTTCCAGGACACGGTCACCAGGTCGGACCCGTGCGTGATGTCCAGCAGCCCGTCGTGCACCTCGAACGGCCGCCCGTAGACGGTCGGCAGCGCGCTGTGCGGGTGGTCGCCGTCGTCGAACGTGTTGTGGTCCACCCAGACGCTGGTGGACGTCCACACCGAGACGTTGTCGTACGCGGAGTTCCAGTTGCCGGCCGCCGTGTCGGTCGGGTCCCAGACCGGGAAGCAGTCGTACGCGTCGGCGAGGTCGAGGTTCCGCACGATGACGTTGTGCGCGTCGCGGATCCGCATGCTCGCCCCGACGATCCTCGCGTCCGTGCCGACGCCGACCAGGGTGACGTTCGATCCGACGTGCTGGAGTGTCGCTGCCGCCTGCACCGCGGCCGCGGCGACGCGCGCGTCCTCGAGCGGGCCGCTCGGCTTCACACGTCCCCACGGGCCGGTCGGGTCGAAGTGCGCGACGTAGTCGGCCATCCGGAACGGTTCCCCGGTGTCCGACACGGTCACCTGCGCGGCGAAGGCGTCGCACGCGGCGGGGTCGAACGCGGTGATGGTCCCGGTGACGTACACGATGCGGGGGACCACGTTGCGGCGGGCGTCGGTCTGGCTGCCGCCGGGCTTGCCGGCGAGGGCGTCGCGCAGCTCCTGCCACGTGTCGACGACGTAGACCTCCGACGGGGAGGCGTCGGCCCCGCCTGTGGTCCCGGTGGCCACCATGGGCCTGCCGTCGGGCACGGTCGGACCCTCGTAGGAGGCCCAGCCGTCTCCGGGCGGGAGGACCTCGCGGCCGAGGTCGACGTCGGGCGGCGGGGGAGTGGCGTGAGCGGTCGTCGGCGGGAGGAGGAGGGCTCCTGCAGCAAGGGTGACGACGAGGGTGCGACGAGCTCTCATGAGACGTCCTTGTCTCCGACAGGTGGGTGAGAAACCGGTTTCCGTACCGTGTCACAGAATGTCCGGTAAGCGCAATCCCTTGCCGTCGTCTGTCAGGCTGCCGCCATGACCACCTGGCACACCCGCGGCTCGACGACCATCTACGAGAATCCCTGGATCCGCGTCCGGGAGGACGCCGTCGACCGCCCCGACGGCACGCCCGGGATCTACGGCGTGGTCGAGGTGCGCCACCCCGCGGTGTTCGTCGTCCCGCTCACCGCTGACGATGAGGTCGTCCTCGTGGAGGTCGCGCGGTACACCACCGGCGTCTCGCTCGAGGTCCCCGCCGGCGGCTCCGACGGTGAGGACCTGGAGCTGGCCGCCCGCAGGGAGCTGCGTGAGGAGACCGGTCTCGTCGCGGACACGTGGGAGCTCGTCGGCTCGATGTTCGCGCTCAACGGCATCTGCCACGCGCCGGAGCACGTGTTCCTCGCCCGCGGCCTGCGCCCGTCGGACGAGCCGACGGAGCAGGCGGTCGAGGGGATCTCGGCCGTGCGCACCGTTGCGTGGACCCGCGTGCTGGAGCTGGTCGCCGACGGGACGATCTCGGACGGCGAGACCGTCGCGGCGCTGATGTACGCCGCGATCGCCCTGGGCCGGGTCCGCTGAGCGGACCTGGTGTCAGCCGAGGAGGCCGAGCGCGCGCCCGACGATGGCGGCCATCGCCAGACCCGCGAAGGTCCAGCCGAGGATGCTGCCGGCCAGGTAGGCCGCGTACCGGGCGTGCTCGCGCGTCGAGCTGCCCCACAGGGGCGCGGGCGCCCATCGGATCGTCCTGCCCAGCTGCCGCAGACGCTGGTCGATCGTGGCGGAGGGGTGGACTGCGGGACGGATGGCGGCCATGGAGCGCTCCTTGTGGGTGCACGCGGACGAGTGCCGGGGTGACCGGCACGACCATCGTCCAACGTGTGCGGGCTCGGCGGAGGGGTCCTTGGTCCCCTCCGCACCCGGAGGGCGCCCGGCAGTCCCGGACGCCCCCCGAGGCTGTCCTCAGTGGCAGTACAGCCGTTGCAGCGACTGACCCAGGTCGCCGTACCGGCGGGTGATCCACCCGAGGTTCACGGAGTACGCGCACGCCGGGTCGCCCGACACGTCGATCGGGATCCCGCCCGTGCTCGTGCTGTTGTGCGGGCCGGACGCGCCGCCCCGGAACGAGTAGTTGCCGGTGGTGAAGGCTCCCGACGGTGTCTGCGGCGGCACGTGCACACTGCCGCCGTTGTTGTTGATCGTGACGGAGAAGTTCCGCAGGTGCGGGTGGTCCACCGTGTAGAGCAGGTGGATCGTGGTCGCGCCGGACAGCGGGTTGCAGCCGTTGAGACGGAGCTCCTCGAGGTCCAGGGTGGCGATCACCGCCGAGTTGTCGAAGATGATCGAGTCCAGCTGGTCGGTGTGCGTGACGGTGTCGGTGACGGCGTCACGCACCTCGAAGCCGACCCGGTACCGGCGCACCGGCTCCTGCTCGTTCAGCGGCAGCGTCTCGCCCGCCTGAGCCTTCGGGAGCCCGCCGGGCTTCTTCGGCGGGTGCAGCGCCGTGATGGCCGCGGAGTTGAGCTCCAGGAGCTCGAACGTGCGCAGGAAGTTCGACCCGCTCACGTTCACCACCGCGGTCGAACCCGGCGGGTTGTACATCTGCACGGTCACCGGCAGACCGTCGACCTGCACGAAGCCGTCGGCGTCGAGGTCCGCCGCAGTGACGACGACGGACGCGGACTGGGCGTTGCCGTTGCCGTCGGTGTAGAAGACGTAGCCGACGTGCGTACCCGTGATCTGGGTCGTCACCGGCGTGAGCGTGGCCGGGGCGACCGTCGGCGGGTTGGCCGGGTCCTCCGTGCCGCCCGTCCAGGTGTACTCGCCCACGAGGAACCGGTACTTCAGCGCGTGCCCGGTGCCGATGTCGGTGAGCGGGCAGTTGCCGCGCAGCGTGACGGTGCCACCGAACACGTACGCGCCGCCCGACGGGTCCGCGTACCCGAGCGAGTCGAACGTCGAGCCGGGCTGGCCGTTGCCGGGGTGGATGTCGAACACCTCGACCTGCTGCCAGTGCGGCACGGTGTCGGGATCGCCGACGACCTTGTCGGTGCACAGGTCCAGGCAGAAGCAGTGCCCGACGTTCTGCCGGCCGGGCTTGCGACCGTCCGACTGGGTCTCGGTGATGATCGGCTGACCGCCGAGCTCGACCTTGACGTAGACGTCCGGTCCCTCGGTCAGCTCGACGTTGATGAACGGCGAGAACGGTGTGCGGCGGAAGTCGGAGGCCAGGTACGTGAGGACGTAGTGGCCGGTCCCGTCGGTGGTGGCCGTGCCGAGCGGGTCGTCCTGGAGCCAGTCGGCGTCGAACGCCGTGACCACCGCGCCAGGGATCGGGCTGTGGTCGTCGCACGTCGTGATCCGGCCGCTGATGGTCCAGATGCCGAACAGCGCGAGGATGTGGCACCAGAAGCGGTTCGGGATCGCGTACTCCCAGACCGCGAGGATGCCGTCCTCCGTCTGCCGCCAGCGCGGCTGGAGGGTCGTCACGGCGAACTGCCGCGGCTTCGAGTCCGGCTCGTGCCGGGGCCGCGGCGGCCTCGTGACGTACAGGTCGAGGTCCAGCGGACCGCCGTCGTACTCCTTGTCGTCGATCGTCAGGACGTACTTCCCCGACTCCTCGACGCGTGCCACGGCGACGGGTGACCCCGTGCGCTCGCCCTCGGCCACCTCGTGGAACGTCTCCTTGTCGGCCGCAACCGCCTGCTCCGTGGTGCGGTCCCCGGTCGACCGGTACGCGCGCAGCTCGAGGCCGGCGAGCGGCTCCCGCACGTCGTGACACAGCGTTCCCCACAAGGACCCGCGAATCTCGTATGCCATCGTGCCCACCCCCTGCTCGATGGCGGGCACGTCGATGTGCCCGCCTACCGGTCAGGAGGGTGGCCGGCCGAGGGAGATACCGGCGGGATGCCCGCTCGTGCGATCAACCGGGTCCGGGGCACGTGGGCGCGTACGCGCGGTTCGGCACGTACTGGACCCACTCCGCCCGGGTGAGGTTGCGACCGGCGAGACGGCACGCGACGTCGATGAGGTGCTGCGGGCGGGTGTCCCAGGCGAGTACCCGACCACGGGGGTGTGCGACGAGGAGCGTGTGCCCGTCCGGCAATGGGCGTGCGTTCGAGTTGTCGTCCTGGCCGTCGAAGCCGAAGCTGGCCAGCCGAAGCAGCGTCCGTGCGTCCCAGAGCTCGACGAGGCCGCTGCCGCTCGCGATGATCTGACTGCCGTCGGCGCTGTAGGTCAGGTCCTGGACAAAGTTGCTCGGGAACGAGCGAAGGGGCAGCAGGTACTCGAGCCTCCCCTCGCGCAGGGCCGCGACGTCGATGACGCCCCAGAGGCCGGCGTCGAAGTAGACCGCGAGAGAACGACTGTCGGGCGAGAAGGCCAAGGCGGACGGGAAGCCGTCGAGGTTGACGTCGCGGACGTTCCCCGTCGGCAGGTCCACGACCGCGACAGTGTCACCGATCCAGCGACGAAGCACGGCGGTGCGGTCGTCGGGACTCAGCACGGGCAGGTCCCAGTCGTCCCCGCTGAGTCTCGGGAGCTCGATCGGCGGCCCGTCGACCTCGAGCGTCACCGGGTCGATCCGCCTCACGGCGTCGTCCGGCCCGACCGCCACGAGTCTCCCGTCGCTCGTGAACGCGAGCCACTTCGCGGCGACGAGGTCGTTCCGCCGCACCGACGACCCGGTCGCCGGATCCCACGTCTCCAGCCAAGACGTCGCGTCGCCGTCGTTGCTGCCCGCCGTGAGGACGACACTCGAGTCCGGGCTCCAGAGGTACTGGTTCACGCGGACGAGATCCTGCAGGGGAGTCAGCGAACCGGTCGCGAGGTCGCGGAACTGCATCGTCTGGTGTCGGAGCTCGCCCGTGTAGGCCTCGTACAGCACGTGGGTCCCGTCGGGCGACGGCTCGCTCGCGTGCACCTGCCGGCCGGCCGGGCGCTCGGGGAAGGATCGCCATCCCGGGAACCCGCGCGTGCCGGTGAGGTCCCATGCCAGGAGCAGCCGGTCCGGGGCGACCGAGTAGACAGTGGTGCCGTCCGGGCTGAACGCCACCGAGCCGACCTCCTTGGCATGTCCCCGGAAGGTGTGCACGGCCACGCGGTCGTCCAGGTCCCAGATCACGATCGTCCCGTCGGCATAGCCGGCGGCCAGCAGACTCCCGTCGGCACTGAAGGCCAGAGCACTCGCCCCGCTGGACTCGCCCGCGAGGGTGAACCGCCGCTCGAACGTCCCGGCGTCGAGGACTGCCACCCCATCGACGTCGGAGTGGGCGAGAGTCGAGCCGTCAGGACTCAGCGCGATGATCCCGCCGCGTTCGCCGCCCCAGTTGGGTGCGCTGGACCGCAGCACGGCTCCCGTGTCGACATCGATGGCGCGCAGGCTCTCCGAACCCGTTCGCTGTGCGACGGTGACGGTCCTGCCGTCCGGGCTCAGTTCCACCAGGCCGTAGAGGTTCGCGGTGAGTGGAACGCGAAGGACCGGCTCGGTCGGATCGGCGGTGTCCCACACCATCGCCTCCCAGGGCGCGCCGTCGAGCCAGGCGACCGCGGCGAACCTGGATCCGTCCTCGCTGAAGTCCATCCCGTCCTGCTCGACCTGCGCGCCCTCGGCGAACCCGTCGTACGTCGCCACGTCCTGCAACGACCGGGCGTCGAGAACGCGTACGGGGTGCGGCACGGGGACGACCTCGGAGGACCCCGCCGGGTCGAATCCTGACACCCCGACTGCAAGCTCCTGCCCGTCGGGGCTGTACTCGAGCCCCACGGTCAGGAGGTCCGGCCGGGCGACCGTCAAGGCCAGGGTCTGTGCGTCCAGTGAGGTCTGGCCCTGGGCGTCGGCACCGAACGCGCTGGTCGCCGCGACGGTCCGACCGTCGGGACTGACGTCGACGTAGTCGAACCCCGACCCGCGGGAGACAGCGACCAGGTCTCCCTCCTTTCCGAGCACCTCGAAGAGCGCCGAGCGAGCCGCGTGCGAGTCGTCGAGCCGCACCGCCTGCAACCCCAGCAGCACTGCCAGGTCGGGTTCGACGGTCGTGAGGGCCTCGGCGGACAGGCGGCGCGAGTCGGCGAGGCGCGCCTGCTCCTCGGCCGTCCGAGCGGCCTCCGCCGCGACGACACCCGCACCGAGTGCCGCGACGAGCAGTGCACCGACGCCGGCCAGCGCGAGTCGCAGCCGACGGTTGGTGCGAGCTCTCGACCGCAACTCGCGCTCGGCGGTGGCACGGGAGGCGTCGAGGAACGCCTGCTCGGTCGCGGTCAGCTCCGGCTGGTGCTGTTCTGCCCACTCCGACGCACTGGCGAGTCGCATCCCCCGGTAGAGCTCGCTGTCCGGACGCCCCATGCTGTCCCAGCCCTCGGCGGCGGTCGTGAGGTGGCGGAAGACGCGCTGGCCCTCGACGTCGTCCTCCAGCCAGCCGCGCAGTCGGGGCCACTCGCGGGTGAGGGCCTCGTGCGCGATCTGCACGTCGCCCTCGTCGCTGCTGACCAGCCGGGCACCGGTCAGGAGGTCGAGGAGTCGGTCGTGCGACTCGTCGAGCGCCAGTCTCTGTCGTGGGACACGTGAACGGATCGGCACACCGTCATCGCTGGGTGCGACCAGGCGGAGGAACATGGCACGCACCAACGTCTGCTGTCGTTCGTCGAACTGCGTGAAGAGGGCCTCTGCCGACTGCGCGACCGCGTCGCGGATCCCGCCCGTGGCCCGGTAGCCCTCGACGGTGAGCGTGGGCCCCTCTCGTCGCTCCCAGGTCTGTCGGAGAACGTGCGACAGCATGGGCAACGAGCCAGGTTCGCCCTCCACGTCACGCACGAGCAGGTCCACGAGGCCGGGCTCGAGCCGGAGCCCTGCTTGTCGAGCGGGTCCCTCGATCGCGGCTCGAAGGTTCTCGTCGCTCATCGGGGACACCAGGTACAGGCCATCCTCGACGAGCCTGGCGAAACCGCGGTGCATGGACAGCTCTCCCAGCCGGTCGGCGCGCAGCGCGAGCACCACCGGACCCTCGTACGCGGAGAGGCGATCGAGGTACTCAGTCCGTTCGCCCGCCTCGGTGCACAGGGTGACTGCCTCCTCGGCCTGGTCGACCACGAGCACCGGGAACGGCGCACGGGACGGCAGGGCCGTGAGCGATTCGAGAGGTCGGCTCCCCGGCGAGGTCACCAGGGCTCGCGCACCGTCGTCCTGCAGGGTGGCGACGACCCCTGCTCGGACGAGCGACGACTTGCCGATGCCCGACGGGCCGATGACGACGAGGACGCCACGCGCGCGCAGTCGGGACATGCACGCCTCGACGTCGGCCTCCCGTCCGAAGAACGTCTCCGCATCCTCACTGCCGTAGGGCAGGAGCCCGCGGTACGGGCAGACCAGGCTGGTGATGAGCGACTCCGTCCCCTCGAGACCAGGGTCCTGGCGGAGGATCGCCTCCTCCAGCGCCTGCAGCTCTGGTCCCGGGTCCAGCCCCAGCTCGGCCCGGAGCATCCGACGTGCCCGGCCGAGCGCGTCGAGTGCCTCGGACTGCCGGCCCGACTGGTAGAGCGCACGGGCGAACAGCGCCCAGCGCCGCTCGCGGAAGGGAGCCTCCCGGACCAGGGCCCGAGCATCTTCGAGACTCGCGCGCGCGCGACCGGCCGAGATCTCGGCCTCGACGCGGAGCTCCTGGGCGTCCATGCGGAGGCCGTCGAGCCGTTCGGCCTCGGTGCGGCCAGGCTCCCATTCGTCTAGGTCAGACAGCGCCCTTCCCCGCCACAGCGAGAGTGCCTCGGTCAGGACGTAGGAGGCTCGATCGGGGTCGTGGTCGGCCAGGTGGTCCCGCGCTCGTGCCAGCATCCGCTCGAACCTGTGGCTGTCGACCTGGTCCTCGGTCACGCGCAGGACGTAGCCGCCGTGCGAGGTGGTCCGGATCGCGTCCGGCCCGAGCTTCTTGCGCAGCCGGCTGATGCACCCCTGCACCACCTTCGGCCAGCTGGTCGGGGGGTCCTCGGCCCACAGGGCGTCTGCAAGAACCTCGGTGTCCACCGCCTCGTTCGCTCGGACGACCAGCACCTCCAGCACCACCCGGTCACGCAGGCCGTAGCCGTCGGAACCGCCGACGGCAAGAGGACCGAGCACCTGGATGCCCACGGCCCGACTCTCCGCCGGGTCAGCGGCCTGGTCAACGCCTCCGATACCGCGGTGATACCGGGCCCGCGGTGACCCGATACCGCCTGGTGCCACACCAGAGACCAGCGCTGCAACTCGGCGGCGCGCCGATCACCGGAGGTTCTCATGGTCAAGAAGTGGTTCGGCGTCCTTGTTGCCATGGCTCTCACCGTCGGCCTTACGGCCGGCAGTCAGGCATCGCGAGCTGTGACGCCATCGGCCGCCGAGGCGCAAGCCGCCTCGGCGGGGCTCTGGTGCCGAGGCCCGAACTGGTGCTGGTACTGAGCCGCCCGCGCAGCCGTGCTGCACCAACAACCCGGTCGCCGCAGGGGGCGACCGGGTTGCCCTCGTGCACGTCGGCACACCGATCAGAGTGCGGTCTTCCCGGCCGCCTCGAGGATGAGGTCGGCGACGACACCGGGCTGCGAGACCGTGACGGCGTGCGACGCGTCGACCTCGACGAGGTGGGCGTCCGCCCGGTCCGACATGAACCGCACCAGCTCGGCGGGCACCGCGAGGTCCTGCGCCGCGAGCAGCACCCACGACTCGATCGTCTTCCACGCCGCGCGCGTGGCCGGCGCCTCGAAGGCCGCGAGAGCGAGCGGCCGCTGGGTGACCGCCATCAGCTGCGCCACCGGCAGGTCCACGTCGCCGGCGAACAGGGCCGGGAACTGCTCCTGGTCGATGTAGAGCTCGGGAGCGGTCCCGCCGTCGGGGGTGGAGTACGGCACCGGCCGCGCGGCGCCGCCCAGCTGGGCGCCCGGGAACTTCTCGACGAGGTCGACCAGGCTCTCGCCCGGCTCGGGGAGGAAGCTCGCGACGTACACCAGCGCGGTGACGTTCGGGTTGCCGTCGGCCGCGTGGCTCATGACCACACCGCCGTACGAGTGCCCGGCGATGACGATCGGGCCGTCGATGCTCTCGAGGACGCTCCTGAGGTACTCCGCGTCGCTCTCGATCCCGCGGAGCGGGTTCGCGGCCGCGATGACGCGGTGGCCGGCCTCTCGGAGTGCGGGGATCGAGCCGTTCCAGCTCGAGGAGTCCGCGTACGCGCCGTGGACCAGGACGATGGTCTGCTTCACGGGGAGGGTGGTCATGGGTGTGGTCCCTTTCGTGTCGGCTTGTGGTGCTGTGGTCGCTTCCTGCAACAATGGTGGTATGCAATATATTGCGCGCGATCGAACAGTCAAGCCCTCGTGGACACTGTCGCTCACCGCAGCCGGCGACCGCGTCGGTGCCGGGGCGTACGGGCTCAGGCTGGTCGCGGTCGCGGAGTGGGAGAGGGCTACCGACCGGGTCGACGCCACCGGAAGCGTCGCGCCGGCGTCGCGACCGGCTGCGGGATGGCTTCGGGATCCCGGGGCGGCAGCTGGATCGTGAGGTTCACAGGCACGCGCGGTCGCCGTTGCCGTGCCACGACCGGGCAGGCGCGTTGACGCGGTGTGTCCCGTTTCACGCGCACGAACCCGAAGATCGGTGCCGATCGCGACGATGAGGTGGTTCGTGGCGTTGCCGAGCGAGCCGAACGAGACGCGCTGCCCGTGCGGCGCGATGCAGAGCTTGCCGGACGGTGCCTTCCGCAGCCGCACGAGACCCGTGCCTCCGGCTGCGAGCCCGCTCCGGTCACCTGCGGTCGGGCACTGACGACAACCCCTGGGCACACCCACGCCCGGGACCTGCTTGGAGCTGACCATGTACACCGCGACAGAGGCCGTCGGACTGCTGGCCTCGTTGACATCCTTCGTCGTGTGGTTGCCGCAGGGCGTCCGCGTCTGGAAGGGCCGCCACCACCCCGCCGCCCTTCAGGGAGTGGTCCTGGGCACCCAGGTGGTCGCGCTGCTCGGCGCGCTGCTGTGGGCCGCCTACGCCGTTCTCATCGACTCGTTCTGGGTCGGTGCCCCGTCTGCGGTCAACGTCCCGGTCATCGTGCTCACGATCGCGGTGGTCACCCGAGCGCGACGTTCCGAGAGCCCCGAGACCTGCCCGACGACGCAGACCCGTGTGAGCGTCGGCGCTGCGTGAGCGGGCAGGACCACCGCGTCACTGGGGTGGCTTTGCGGGGGCGTCGCACGTCGGCATGCGGTCCGTCACGTGCCGCGGCGCCGCGTCGGCCCGCTCCAGGTCGGCGCGTCGGGGGTGCCGGCGAAGGTCGACCCGACGGTCAGGACCCGAGCCTCCGGAGCCCTATCCTGACGTCGCGGCGGGCCCAAACGGGCATGAACGGACACAAGCAGATTCATCCGAACGTCCGATCATGTCCGCTCGTGCGGGTGCCGATGACCCGACCATCGGCACCGCCGACGATGACGTGGAGGACCACATGGCCCGACTTCCGGGCGCACGACAGATCGCCCGCATGACGCCGCAGGAGATCGACGAGACCGCGACCCGCCTCGAGGCCGAGGCCGCCGAGCTCAGCTCGGAGCACGGCCGCACCGAGCAGCTGTTCGGGCAGACCACCGGCGTCGCCGCGGCCTGGGCCGCCTCCGACTTCCAGATGCAGCTGCTGCAGGGCAGCCCGCGCGACCAGGGGCGCAAGATCGAGGAGCTGCGCGGGTGCGTCGCCCTGCTCGACGCCGAGCACGACCGCCGCGGCGGGTGGACCCGCGTCTTCCTCACGATCGCCGACGATCCTCCGCTCGCGCACGCGGCCCTCGCCTGCCCGGCCGCCGCCGGCCGTGAGCACGTCCGCGTCCCGGACTGGTCGGGGCACGCCGTCGCCGAGATCGTCGAGGCCGCGGGCGCCCGCGCCTGCCCGACGTGCTACCCCGACGTCCCGTACCACCTGCGCGCCCGCCAGACCCGGATCCTCTCGCACGCCGAGCGGGTGCAGCGGCAGGCCACCGGCGTCGCGCCTGTGGCCACCGCGGCGGGCCCGGCGATGGGCTTCACGAACGTCCAGGGCCAGCCGGTCGTCACCCCGGACGGACAGGTGCTGCGCACGGTGGGCGCCGCGGTCGACGAGTACGCCCGCCACGCCGCCCAGATCCGCTGGCACGGGGCGAACGGGCGCCGTTCGGGCTCCACGATCGAGCTGCCGCAGGCGATGTGCATCTACCTGCTCGAGGCGATCGCCGCCCACCGCGGCACGAGCGTCGAGGCGCAGGAGCTCGAGCTCGAGCGGCACGTCGAGGCCCGCTTCCGGCGCGACTGGGGCTGACCCGCGGTCGCTCGCGCGGTCGCTCCGGCGGAGACAGTCCGGGGACCCGGGCGTGGCACCGCCGCACGCGGTTGTGGCACACGTGCGGCACCCCCGCCGCCACGAGGGCGACGGGGGTGCCGTCACTGCAGGTCACCGCCTCACGGGAGCAGCCGCGAGGCGGGACGATCACACGTCGTAGTAGAGCTCGAACTCGTGCGGGTGCGGCCGCAGACGGATCGGGTCCACCTCGGCGTTGCGCTTGTAGTCGATCCACGTCGAGATCAGGTCGGGCGTGAAGACGTTGCCCGCCGTGAGGAAGTCGTGGTCGGCCTCGAGGCGGTCGAGGACCTCGCCGAGCGAGCCCGGGACCTGCTGGATCTGCGCGTGCTCCTCGGGCGGCAGCTCGTACAGGTCCTTGTCGATCGGGTCCGGCGGCTCGATCCGGTTCTGGATGCCGTCGATGYCGGCCATGAGCATGGCCGCGAACGCCAGGTACGGGTTCGACGACGGGTCCGGCACGCGGAACTCGATGCGCTTGGCCTTCGGGTTCGAACCGGTGACCGGGATGCGGATGCACGCGGAGCGGTTGCGGGCCGAGTAGACCAGGTTGACCGGGGCCTCGAAGCCGGGGACCAGGCGGTGGTAGGAGTTCACCGTCGGGTTGGTGAAGGCCAACAGCGAGGGCGCGTGCTTGAGCAGGCCACCGATGTACCAGCGCGCCAGGTCGGACAGGCCGCCGTAGCCCTTCTCGTCGAAGAACAGCGGCTCGCCGTCCTTCCAGAGGGACTGGTGGACGTGCATGCCCGAGCCGTTGTCGCCGAAGAGCGGCTTCGGCATGAAGGTCGCCGTCTTGCCGTTCTCGTGCGCCACGTTCTTCACGACGTACTTGAAGAGCATGACCTTGTCGCCGGAGATGGCGAGCTTGTCGAAGCGGTAGTTGATCTCCTGCTGGCCGGCGGTGCCGACCTCGTGGTGGGCGCGCTCGACACCGAGGCCGAGGGCGTCCAGCTGCAGGCTGATCTGGTCGCGGATGTCCGAGAAGCCGTCGACCGGCGGGACGGGGAAGTAGCCGCCCTTGTAGGGGATCTTGTGGCCGAGGTTGCCACCGGCCTCCTCGCGGCCGGTGTTCCACGCGGCCTCGAAGGAGTCGATCGAGTAGAAGGACTCGTTCTGCTTCGTGTGGAAGCGGACGTCGTCGAAGATGTAGAACTCGGCCTCGGGGGCGAAGAACGCCGTGTCCGCGATGCCGGTCGACTTCAGGTACGCCTCGGCCTTCGCGGCGACCTGACGCGGGTCGCGGCTGTACGGCTCGTCGGTGTACGGGTCCACGATGTGGAAGTTGATGTTGAGCGTCTTCTCGACCCGGAAGGGGTCGATGTACGCGGTGCTGATGTCCGGGATCAGCTTCATGTCCGACTCGTGGATGGCCTGGAAACCACGGATCGAGGACCCGTCGAACATCTGGCCGTCCGTGAAGAAGTCCAGCTCCAGGGAGTAGGCGGGGACGTTGAAGTGCTGCATCGTGCCGGGCAGGTCACAGAACCGGACGTCGACGAACTTCACGTCCTCGCTCTTGATGAACGCCAGGACTTCCTCTGGCTTGCTGAACATCCGCTGCTCCTCGGTCGGTGGTACCCGTGGGGTCGGGCAAGGCGAGGCTACGAGCGCGTGATTTCTCCGTCGTGTACCAAGTGTTTCGACGGCGTTACGGGCCCGCCCCTCGTGTAACGAATGTTGACCATAGTCCCCTGGGGGAGGGGGCGGGTCACGGTTCTCACCACATCTGCCGTCACGCTACGAGAGCGTCGTGCCGGGGGTGTTTCCGCCTCGTTGCCGTCTCGCTCCGTCCGGTCGCCTAACCTGCTCGGGTGGCGAATCGTCGGGACATCAGCTCGTGGCTCGGTGGCGGGTTCGACGAGTCCGACCCGGCCGGCGCCGGCGCGACGACCGACCGGGGTCGGCGGCTCGGCCTGCCGGCATCGGGCTCCGGCTCGCTCGCACCGCTCGGGCGACGGGTCGGTGCGCTGGTCATCGACTGGACGGCCTGCCTGCTGATCTCCGGCGCGTTCTTCGCCGGCGACCCCGACGCGTTCCTGCTGAGCCGGGGAAGCCCTATGGCGACCCTGGGCATCTTCGCCCTGGAGAACGTGCTGCTGGTCGGCTCGATCGGGCACACCCTCGGCCACCGGCTGCTCGGGCTGCGGGTCCGCCGGGTGTTCCCCGGGCAGACGCGGGACGAAGCGGCGTGGGCGACGATGGCGCCGGGCTTCCTCAGCGCCCTCGTGCGCACCGCGCTCCTGTGCCTGGTGGTCCCGGCCGTGGTGTGGGACTCCGACGGGCGTGGCCTGCACGACCGCGTGGCCGGCACCGCCATCGTCCGCCGCTGACGGACGAGACGGTCAGCGGCCGCGCATGCCCTTGCGGTCGGGGCGCGCACGCATCGGGTCGACGCCCTTGGGCACCGGGAGCCGGACGCCGCCGAGGGCGGTGAGGCGCTTGGTCACCTCGGCCACCTCCTGCTTGCTCAGCTTCGGGCGGAGCTTCTGGACCGCGCGAGGCAGCTTGCGCAGCGTCACCTGGCCCTCGCCGTCGCCCACCTGGATGAGCGTGATCGGCGCACCGGAGATGACGCGGGCGGTGCGCTTGCGCTCCGACTCCAGCAGCTTGGCGATCCGCGGCGCAGGACCCTCGCCGACGAGCACGACGCCCGGCCGGCCGACACCGCGGAACACCAGGTCCTGCGTGCGGGGGTCGACCGCGACGGGCTCCTGCGTGAAGGTCCAGCCGCGGCGGATGGTCCCCAGGGCGGCGTAGGCCGCGCCCGGCTGGCCCTCGATCTGCGTGTACGCGGCCGTCTCTGCGCGGCGGGCGAGGATGAACATCGCACCGAGCAGGGCGAACGGGATGCTCAGCAGGAGCACGTAGAGCCATGCGTTGACCAGCAGGCCGATCACGAGCCCGAGCGCGATGATCCCGACGAAGACCGCCAGGATGATCCAGGTGATCGCGGGGTCGTTCTTCCGCGTCATCTGGTACGCCTGCCACACCTGGTGGTACCAGCGGGTCTTCTTCACCTTGGGCGTCGGTGCGGCGTCGGATGCGTTGTTGCGGGCCATGAACCCGGAGTCTACCGACGGATCGGCACCGTCCTGACGGGTCTCAGCGGGCCAGCAGGCTGGCCGCCTCCTGGCGGGACGTCGTCGGCTCCGACAGGTGCGCGAGAGCCTCCGGGATCGGCCGGCCGTAGCGGCGCATCGCCTGACCCCAGAGGCGGCCGGCGCGGTACGACGAGCGCACCAGCGGGCCGGACATCACGCCGAGGAACCCGAGGCGCTCGGCCTCGGCCGACAGCTCGACGAACTCCTCCGGGCGCACCCAGCGGGACACGGGGTGGTGGCGTACCGACGGGCGCAGGTACTGCGTGATCGTGATGAGGTCGCAGCCGGCCTCGTGCAGCTCGGCGAGGGCCTCGACGACCTCCTCGATGGTCTCGCCCATGCCGAGGATGAGGTTCGACTTGGTGACGAGCCCCTGCTCGTGCGCGCGGGTGATCACCGAGAGCGACCGGTCGTACCGGAAGCCGGGGCGGATCGTCTTGAAGATGCGGGGGACCGTCTCCAGGTTGTGCGCGAGCACCTCGGGCTGCGACGAGAACACCTCGTCGAGCAGCTCCGGGGTCGCGTTGAAGTCGGGGATCAGCAGCTCGACGCCGGTGCCGGGGTTGACCGCGTGGATCTGGCGGACGGTCTCCGCGTAGAGCCAGGCGCCGCCGTCCGGCAGGTCGTCGCGGGCCACGCCGGTCACGGTCGAGTACTTCAGGCCCATGGCCTGCACGGACGCAGCCACACGGCGGGGCTCGTCGGCGTCGAACGCGGCGGGCTTGCCGGTGTCGATCTGGCAGAAGTCGCAGCGCCGGGTGCACTGGTCGCCCCCGATGAGGAACGTGGCCTCGCGGTCTTCCCAGCACTCGAAGATGTTGGGGCAGCCGGCCTCCTCGCACACGGTGTTGAGGCCCTCGCGCTTCACCAGGCCCTTGAGCTCGGTGTACTCGGGGCCCATCGTCGCGCGCGTGCGGATCCACTCCGGCTTGCGCTCGATGGGGGTCTCGGCGTTGCGCGCCTCGATACGGAGCATGCGTCGGCCATCGGCTGCGATCGTCACGCCGGTCAGACTAACCCGCGGTGCGGACGACGGCTGCGGGGGAGTCGCGCGTCACACCGCGGCGGTGGCCGGGCTCGCCTCGAGGATCGGCGTCAGCACGTCGACCAGGTGGCCGCGGACCCGGGGGAGGACCTCGGCGATGGTCACCTGCCGACCGGTCTCGAGGGACAGCGAGGTGACGTCCGCGTCGTCGATCCCGCACGGCACGATGCGGTCGAACGCCGCCAGGTCCGGCTCGCAGTTGAGGGCGAAGCCGTGCATCGTCACGCCGCGGGACACCCGGACGCCGATCGCCGCGACCTTGCGCTCCCGGCGGGTCTCGTCGGCGGCGAACCAGACGCCGCTGCGTCCGTCGACCCGGATCGCCTCGAGGCCCAGGTCCGCGCACGTGCGGATCAGCGCCTCCTCGAGCGCACGGACGTAGCGGACCACGTCGATGGGCGTCGCGAGCTTCACGATGGGATAGCCGACCAGCTGCCCGGGACCGTGCCAGGTGATCCGTCCGCCACGGTCGACATCGACCACCGGGGTGCCGTCGACGGGGCGGTCCCAGGAGGCGGTGCGCTTTCCTGCCGTGTAGACGTCCTCGTGCTCGCACAGGAGCACGGTGTCCTCCCGCGTGCCGTCGGCGACGCCGGCGAGCACCTCCCGCTGGAGCTGCCATGTCGGCTCGTAGGGGAGCAGGCGTGTGCCGAGGTCGAGCTCGTCGAACCGCATCCCGACAGGCTAACCCGACGGCTCGCCCGGCCCGGGGCTCGCGACGACGACGAGCAGGCGGCGCAGCTGCTCGGCCTGCTCCGCCGTGAGCCCGCGGGTGACGAGCGCCTCGGCGAGCTCCCGGTCCGACGCGACCCCGAACGCGGACCTGCCGGCGTCCGTGATGGTGATGACGTGCCGGCGCTTGTCGTCGTCGTGCGGGCTGCGCGTGACGTAGCCGGTGCGTTCCATGCGGGCCAGGACGCGGCTCATCGTCTGCTCGGTGACCCCGCTGGCGGTGGCCAGCTCGCGCTGCGACATCGGCGAGCGCAGGAGGTGGGCCAGGACCGCGAGGCTCGCGTGGCTGAGGTCCCACGTGGACAGGTGAGCGTTCCAGTCGCGCTCGACGCGCCGGGCGGCCGACGACAGGAGGCGGCCGACGGGCCAGTGCGCGGGGTCGGGCGAGGCCGGGTCGATGATGTGCGCCGACCTGCTCTCCTGGTCCACCGTGCGGCCTCCGTTTGCTCATCCGGACAACACCACCGATGATACTCAGCATGCTGAGTAATCGCCGGTCCACCCTCGTCCGCGCTGTGCTCGTCGGCGTCGCCCTCGTGGTCTGGCTCGGTATCGGGTCGGTCGGCGGGATGGCGCAGGGCAAGCTGTCGCAGGTCCAGACGAACGACGCCTCCGCGTTCCTGCCGTCGTCGGCCGAGTCGACCAGGGCCGCCGAGGAGAGCAAGGGCTTCGTCGACACGGAGACACTACCTGCGCTGGTGGTGCTCCGACCTGAGGACGGGAGCGAGGTCACCCCCGACCAGCTCGCCGCCGTGCAGGAGTGGGCCGAGGGGATCCCCGACCTGCCGCTGCCCGAGGGGAACGACGGCACCTGGTCGGAGTACCTGGTGGGCGAGCCGGTCGTCGTCCCGGCCGAGGACGGCGAGGCGCTGCTGGTCGCGATCTCGCTGGACGGCGCGAAGGCGGAGCAGCTGCTCGCCGACGAGGAGAGGGTTGCCGGCTCGTTCGTCGTGGCGCTGCGCGAGTCCCTCGACGAGGAGCTCGAGGCGACCGCCACCACGGCGGGCGAACCTGGCCTCCAGGCCTGGGTCACGGGTCCGGCCGGTTTCGTCGCCGACCTCGTCACCGCGTTCGGAGGCATCGACGGCGTCCTGCTGCTCGTCGCCCTGGGTGCCGTGCTCCTCATCCTCGCCGTCGTCTACCGCTCGCCGTTCCTCCCGTTCGTCGTGATCTTCACCGCCGTGTTCGCACTCTGCCTCGCCGGGCTGGTGGTCTACACCCTGGCCAAGAACGGCACGCTGGTCCTCAACGGCCAGTCCCAGGGCATCCTGTCGATCCTCGTGGTCGGCGCCTCCGTGGACTACGCGTTGCTGCTGGTCGCGCGCTACCGGGAGGAGCTCCACCACGTCGAGCACCCGGCCGCGGCCATGCGCCGTGCCCTGCGCGCGTGCGTCGAGCCCATCGCGGCGAGCGCCGGCACGGTCATCGCCGGTGTGCTCTGCCTCCTGCTGTCGGACCTGGGCTCCAACCGGAGCCTGGGGCCGGTCGCGGCGATCGGCATCGCGTCCGCCCTGCTCGGCGCGCTGACGCTGCTGCCCGCGCTGCTGCTCGTGTTCGGCAAGCGCTCGCGCATCCTGTTCTGGCCGCGCGCGCCCCGCGCCGACGCGCTCGTCGCCGACGGGGACGTCGGCAGTGCTGTGGCCACCGTCGACCCGTCCGCCGGCCCCGGCCTCTGGGCCCGCCTCGCACGCTTCGTCGGACGGCACGCGCGTCCGGTGTGGGTCCTCACGGCTCTCGCCCTGTGCGTCGGTGCGGCGTTCCTGCCCACCCTCAAGGCGTCCGGGACCAGCCAGGTCGACATCTTCCTCACCGACGTCGACGCGGTCTCCGGCGAGGCCGTGCTGGGGGAGCACTTCCCGGCCGGCGCGGTCCAGCCCGCGATCGTCCTCGTCGACGAGGGCGACGTCGAGGCGGTCACGACCGCGGCGGAGGGCGTCGACGGCGTCGAGTCCGTGGTGCCGTACACGGGAGCCCCGGCCGGAGCGGGTGCCCCGACCACGGGTGCGCCGCCGATCGTCGTCGACGGGCGCGTCCGCCTGGACGTCACTACGACGGCGTCCGCCGACACGCAAGCGGCGGTGGCGACGGTCGAGGAGCTGCGGACCGCCGTGCACGAGGCCAGCCCCGACGTCCTGGTCGGTGGCGCCGCCGCCGAGGCGCTCGACACCCAGCTGGCCAGCGAGCGCGACCTGCGGGTGATCGTCCCGGTCGTCCTGCTCGTGATCGGGCTGATCCTCATGTTCCTGCTGCGGTCGGTGGTCGCGGCCGCTCTGCTCCTGGTGGCCAACGTGCTCTCGTTCGCCGCGGCGCTCGGGGTGTCGGCGATCGTCTTCAACCACGTGTTCGGCTTCGCCGGCGCCGACCCGGTGGTCCCGCTGTTCGCGTTCGTGTTCCTGGTGGCGCTGGGGGTCGACTACTCGATCTTCCTCATGACCCGGGTGCGCGAGGAGTCCGTGAAGGTGGGAACGCGGGCGGGCGTGGTCCGCGGCCTGGCCGTGACCGGTGGCGTGATCACGTCGGCCGGTGTGGTGCTGGCCACCACGTTCGCCGCGCTCGGCGTCATCCCGCTGCTGTTCCTGGCGCAGATCGCGTTCATCGTCGCGTTCGGCGTCCTGCTGGACACGCTCGTCGTGCGCAGCCTGCTGGTGCCCGCGCTCGTGCACGACCTCGACCGCCGGACGTGGTGGCCCAGTGCGCTGTCGCGGCGCCCGGCGCAGGGCGGCACCGACCTAGAGTGAGTCGCATGCGGGCGCTGCGGGTCGGGCTGGTCGGGTACGGGGGAGCGGGCCGGGGGATCCACGCCCGGCTGCTGCGGGAGGCGGGCCAGCGCGTGACGGTCGTCGTCACGCGCAGCCGAGCGGAGCAGGTGGCGCAGGACTGGCCCGGTGCGACCGTGGTCCCCGACGTCGACGCCCTGCTGGCGCACGCCGACGACCTCGATCTCGTGGTGATCGCGAGCCCCACGGGCGAGCACGTCGCGCACGTCCGGGCCGCGCTCGACGCGGGGCTGCACGTGCTCGTCGACAAGCCGCTGGCCACGTCGGCGGCCGACGCCGAGCTGCTGGCCGGGCTCGCCGACGGCCGGCTCACCGTCTTCCAGAACCGCCGGTGGGACACCGAGCAGCTCACCCTGCTCGGCCTGCTCGAGCGCGGGGAGCTGGGCACCGTGCACCGGTTCGAGCGGCGCTGGGAGAGGTTCCGGCCCGTGCCGCAGGACCGCTGGAAGGAGAACGACCCCGAGTCGGGCGGTCTGCTGCTCGACCTCGGTGCGCACCTGGTCGACTCCGCGGTGCAGCTGTTCGGGCCGGTCGAGCAGGTCTACGCCGAGCTGCACGCGCGTACGACCCCGGCGGTGGACGACGTGTTCCTCGCTCTCGTGCACGCGCAGAACGGCGTCGTGAGCCACCTGCAGGCTGGTGCCGTGGTGGGCGCACCCGGTCCCCGTACGCGGGTGCTGGGCGACGCCGGGGCGTACCTGGTGACCAGCTTCGAGGGCGAGCCGACGCCGTTCGGGGCGCTCGACGACGCGTACGAGGAGACCCGCCGGCCCGGCGAGCCGGTGCACGAGGGCTGGTTCGTGCGCGGCGCCGAGCGGCGGCCCGTGCCGCGCGCGGCCGGTGGCCACGTCGACCTCTACCGCGAGGTCGTGCGGTGGGTGGTCGGCGGTGGGCCGCCTCCCGTCGATCCGGCCGACGCGGCACGGACGGCGCGCGTGCTGGACGCCGCGATGGTCTCGGCCGCCGAGCACAGGGTCGTCCGACTGCCCTGAGCTGTGGATGACCGACGACGCACCGGTGCCGACAGGTCTTGGATGGCGCGCATGGACAGCCTGCTCGTGCCGAGCGACGTGGAGAGCGCCCTCGCTCACGCCGGCTTCCGGGCCGTCGAGGTCACCGGAGAGGGGTGCGTGGCCGCGGCGCTGGACGACGCGGACCGACTGATCGAGCTCCACGTCGTTCCCGGGTTCGTGGACGCGCCTCTCGCGGAGCGCGCGGCGCGCCTGCGCGAGGTACGGCACGAGCACCTCCCGCAGGTGCTGGAGGTGCTCGACCTGTCCCCGGGGCGGCTGGGGCTGGTGGTCGAGCACGTCCCGGGACTCTCGCTCGCGCAGATACGCGCCGCACGCGCGCCGCTGACCGACGGCGAGGCCGCGACGGTCACGATCCCGCTGGCCGGTGCCATCGAGGCGCTGCGGGTCGCCGGGCTCGCGCACGGGTCGGTGAGCGAGTCGACGGTGGTGGTGCGACCCGACGGCCGACCGGTGCTCACGGACCTCCGGGGTGCTCTCGCCGGAGCCGACGACACCGAGGCGGACCTGCGCGGACTGGTGACCACGGTGCTCGCGCAGATGCCCGGCGCGGACGTGGATCTGGTCACCGGCGTCGCAGGCGAGCTGACGATGCGGGACGTGTTCACCGACGTGCTGACCCTCCCGGGTCTCTCCGCCGACCAGGTGGTGGTCGGGTGCTACCGCGCCACCGAGCCGACACCGGTCCGGCTCCCCGACGCCGGGCAGCTCGCGTCGTCGGCACTGTCGGCCGGCGCGCGCGAGGGTGACCATGCCCGACGCCACGCCGGCACGCGTCGCGACGGACGGACGCGACGCCGGCCGCGGGCGCTGCGCCTGGCCGCGGTGACCGTGGCCGCCGCGATCGTGGTGGGCGCGGGAGTCGTCGGCTGGCGCGTGGTCGCCGCGGACGCCCCTGCGGCGGCTGCGGCGCCTCACGAGACGAACGATCCGGTGGGGGCCGCCGTCGCGCTCAGTCGGCTGCGGGCGGAGATCGTCGCGGCCGGGGACCCTGCGGAGCTGGATGCCGTCGAGGTGGTCGACGGTCCCGCGTTCCGAGCCGACTCGCTGCTGCTTCCGGGTCTTCACGGCGCGCGGCTGGACGGTCTCACGGTCGACGTGCAGGACGCGTGGCTGGTCGCGGACGACGGCAGCCGGGGGACGACGGACGTGGCCGTGACTGCCTCGACGTCCGCGTACGACCGGGTCCCGGCCGACGGTGGCGCCGCCACGCAGGTGGCCGCGTCGACGGCCCGGACCGTCGTCCTGGGACTGCGGTGGACCCCGCACGGCTGGCGCGTCTGGGACGTCCGGCAACCGTGAGCGGTGTTCACTGGGACGACGCGTGAGGGGGTCCGCATGGAGGACGAGACGTCGGAGGTCCAGGACGCCGGGCCGTTCTACCACGGGACGAAGGCGGACCTGCAGGTGGGGGACCTGCTCGAAGCCGGTCGCGGCTCCAACTACGGCGCGCGGGTCACGGCGAGCTTCGTCTACCTGACCGCCACGCTGGACGCGGCGACCTGGGGCGCGGAGCTGGCGGTGGGCGAGGGCTGGGGCCGGATCTACGTGGTGGAGCCGACCGGTGCTCTCGAGAACGACCCGAACCTCACGGACAAGCGATTTCCGGGCAACCCGACGAGGTCGTACCGCACGCGGCACCCGCTGCGGGTCGTCGGGGAGATCGCGGACTGGGAGGGGCACCGACCTGAGGTCCTCCAGGAGATGCGGGACCACCTCGCCCGGCTCGAGCAGCAGGGCATCGAGGCCATCAACGACTGAGGCGGTGACGGCGTCAGTCGCGCTGCGCAACCCAGTCGGCGGCAGCCCGGAGGTCGGAGTGCGTGGGCTGGAAGCCGGTGGCGTCGAGGACGGCCGGGATCGCGCGGATGGAGCCCAGCACCTCGGACGAGAAGTCGCCGAGCAGCAGGCGCAGGGCGAACGCCGGCACGGGGATGATGGCCGGCCGGTGCATCGCCGAGGCCAGCGCGGAGACGACGTCGGCGTTGCGCGCAGGCTTGGTCACCAGGTTGACGGGGCCGTGCACGGGGGCGGTCAGCAGGTGCTCGATGGCGCGGACCTGGTCGAGCAGCGTGATCCAGGGCCAGAACTGCTTCCCCGAGCCGAGTCGGCCCCCGAGCCCCGCCTTGATCAGCGGCAGCAGCGGTCCGAGGGCGCCGCCGCCCTGCCCGAGCACGATGCCGGTCCGCAGGTGCGCCACCCGGACGTCGGCGTCCTGGGCCGGTGCGGTCGCGGACTCCCACTGCCGCACCACGTTCGCGAAGAACGTGCTTCCGAGCGGCTCGTCCTCGTCGAGCAGGTCCTCGCCGCGCGAGCCGTACGCGCCGATCCCCGAGGCCTGGAGCATGACCTGCGGGCCGCCGCCGTCGAGCCCGGCGAGCGTCCGGGCGAGGAGCCCCGTGGTCCGCAGCCGTGAGGACAGCACGGCCCTCTTGCGCGACGTGGTCAGCGGCCACCTGCCCGGGTTGACGCCGGCGAGGTTGATGACCGCGTCGGCGTCCGCGAGCGACGTGGGGTCGAGTCGACCGGCGTCGGGGTCCCACGCGATCTCCGACGGGCGCGCGGCCGCGCCTCGCACGAGCGTGCGGACGGTGTGGCCACCGCTGCGGAGGTGGGGGACGAGGGCGCTTCCGATGAAGCCGTGCGACCCGGCGATGACGACCTGCATGGCGCTCACCCTAAGGTCGCCCGGTCTTCCCGGCCCGGCGGGAGCGCACGCACGACGGCCCGGTCCCCTGTGCGGGGCCCGGGCCGTCGTGGTGCGTCAGGTGCTAGCGCGTCAGAGTCCGACCTCGGACTCGAATGCGCCCTCCTCGATGCGGTTCTTCACCGCGGTGAGGTAGCGCGACGCGTCGGCGCCGTCGACCAGGCGGTGGTCGTACGACAGCGACAGGTAGCACATCGACCGGATCGCGATGACCTCGGCGCCGTCCGCGTCCTGGATCACCACGGGGCGCTTGACGATCGCGCCCGTACCGAGGATCGCCGACGTGCCGCCGGGAACGATCGGCGTGTCGATGATCGCGCCGCCGGAGCCCGTGTTCGTCACGGTGAACGTGGCGCCGCTGAGCTCGTCGGGCGTGACCTTGTTCTGGCGCGTGCGTCCGGCCAGGTCCACGATCTTGCGCGAGATCCCCGCGAGGTTGAGGTCTCCCGCGTCGCGGATCACCGGGACGAGCAAGCCCTTCTCGGTGTCGACCGCGATGCCGACGTTCTCCTGGGCGTGGTAAGTGATCTGGTTGCCCTCGAGCACGCCGTTGATCTTCGGGAAGGCCTTGAGGCCCTCGATCGCGGCCAGGACGAAGAACGGCAGGAACGTGAGGTTGACGCCCTCGCGTGCCTTGAAGTCCTCCTTCGCCTTGGCGCGCAGCCTGGCGACCCGGGTCACGTCCACCTCGACCACGGTGGTCAGCTGCGCCTGCGAGTGCAGGGCGTCGACCATCCGCTCGGCGATGATCTGGCGCAGCCGGCTGGCCTTCTCGGTGGTGCCCCGCAGCGGGGACACGGCCGGGACCGACGCGGCCTTCGGGGCCGGAGCCGCGGCCGCCGGTGCGGCGGCAGCGGGCTGAGCCTTCGCGGCCTCGGCGGCGGCCTTCTCGGCCTCTGCCTTGGCGGCGGCGTCGAGCACGTCCTCCTTGCGGATGCGACCGCCGACGCCGGTGCCGACGAGAGACGCGACGTCCACGCCCTTGTCGGCCGCGAGCTTGCGGACGAGCGGGGTCAGGTAGGTGCCGGACACCGCCGCGGCCGCGGGCGCAGCGGCAGGGGTGGCGGGGACCGGGGCTGGGGTGGGGGTCGCCGGGACCGGGGCGGGGGCCGCCGCGGGGGCGGCCTCCTGCTCGGCTGCGGGCTCCGGAGCGGCCTGCGGCTCTGGAGCCTTCTCGGGCTCGGGTGCCTTCTCGGCGGGCGCGGGCGTCGAGGCAGCAGCGCCGGAGCCGATGACGGCGAGCACGGCGCCGACCTCGACGGTCTCGTCCTCCTGGACCAGGATCTGCTGGAGCGTGCCGGCGAAGGGCGACGGGATCTCGGTGTCGACCTTGTCGGTGGAGATCTCGAGCAGCGGCTCGTCGACCGCGACCTCGTCGCCGACGGCCTTGAGCCAGCGTGTGACGGTGCCCTCGGTGACGGACTCGCCCAGTGCGGGCAGGGTGACGTTCTCGCCGGCAGCGCCCTCGGCGGAGGCGGCTGCAGGCGCGGCGGCCGGCTCCTCGTGCTCCTCCACCGGCTGCTCCGCAGGAGCGGCCTCGGCGGCGGGCTCCTCCGCCGGTGCCTGCTCGGCGGCGGGCTCCTCGGCGGCGGGCTGCTCGGCCGGGGCGGACTCCTGCGTCGAGGCACCCTCGCCGGAGCCGATGACGGCCAGCGTGGCGCCGACCTCGACGGTCTCGTCCTCCTGGACCAGGATCTGCTCCAGCACGCCGGCGAACGGCGACGGGATCTCGGTGTCGACCTTGTCGGTGGAGATCTCGAGCAGCGGCTCGTCGACCTCCACCGTGTCGCCCACGTTCTTCAGCCAGCGGGTGACGGTCCCCTCGGTGACGGACTCACCGAGTGCGGGCAGCTGCACGTTGTCGGACATGACCGCTCGTGTCTCCTTCGATCCGTAGGTCAGTTGTGGGCGTGCAGCGGCTTGCCGGCGAGCGCGAGGTGCGCCTCCCCGAGGGCCTCGTTCTGCGTGGGGTGGGCGTGCACGAGGGAGGCGACGTCCTCGGGATAGGCCTCCCAGTTCACGATGAGCTGGCCCTCGCCGATGAGCTCGCCGACGCGAGCGCCGATCATGTGCACGCCGACGACGGGACCGTCCTTCTGGCGGACGAGCTTGATGAAGCCCTGCGTGCCGAGGATCTGGCTCTTGCCGTTGCCGCCCAGGTTGTACTCGAGCGTCTCCACCGCGTCCGCACCGTGGACCTCCTTGGCGCGCGCCTCCGTGAGGCCCACCGAGGCGACCTCGGGATCGGAGTACGTCACGCGCGGGATGCCCGACTCGACGATGGCGGCGGGCTTGAGGCCCGCGATCTCCTCGGCGACGAAGATGCCCTGCGCGAACCCGCGGTGCGCGAGCTGCAGGCCGGGGACGATGTCGCCGACCGCGTAGACGTTTCCGACGCCGGTGTGCAGGCGCTCGTCGGTGATGACGAAGCCGCGGTCGAGGGTGATGCCCTGCTCCTCGAAGCCGACGCCGGAGGTGCGCGGTCCGCGGCCGACGGCGACCAGCAGGAGGTCGGCGTCGAACGTCTTGCCGTCCTCGAGCGAGACGTGCACGCCGTTGTCGTCCTGCGTCACGCCGGAGAACCGGACGCCCACGTTGAAGTTGATCCCGCGCTTGCGGAACGCGCGCTCGAACGCCTTGGACAGCGCCTCGTCCTCGTTGGGGACCAGGTGGGGGAGCGCCTCGATGATCGTGACGTCCGCGCCGAAGGACTTCCAGACGCTGGCGAACTCCGAGCCGATGACGCCGCCGCCGAGGATGATCGCCGACTTCGGCACCCAGTCCAGCTGCAGGGCCTGGTCGGAGGTGATGACGCGGCCGCCGATCTCCAGACCGGGCAGCGAGCGGGCGTAGGAGCCGGTGGCGATGATGACGTGCCCGCCGGTGATGCGCTCGCCGTTGACCTCGACCGTGTCGGGGCCGACCAGCTTGCCGAAGCCCTCGAACACGGTGATCTTGCGGGACTTGATGAGCCCCTGCAGGCCCTTGTAGAGCCGGCCGATGACGGTGGACTTGTACTCGTTCACCCCGGCCATGTCGATCCGGTCGAGCGTGGTGTGCACCCCGAAGTGCGCACCGTCGCGGGCGTTGTCCGCCAGCTCGGCTGCGTGCAGCAGCGCCTTGGTCGGGATGCAGCCGTAGTGGAGGCAGGTGCCGCCCACCTTGTCGGCCTCGACCAGGGCGACAGACTTCCCCAGCTGTGCGGCGCGCAGCGCAGCGGCGTAGCCGCCACTGCCTCCGCCCAGGACGACGATGTCGAAAGCGGTGCCGTTCGTGTCGGCCACGTGCAGACTCCTCATACGCAGACTTGGTGGTCTCGAGCTTGCCGACCATCCTGTCATCCCTGCACGCAGGGAACGACCTGGACGACGCGCACGACCATGTGACACTCCGAACAGTCGTCCCATGACTGATGTTCCGTCCGGCGCGAACACCCCCCGGTTCGACAGGCTCGCAGGCTACCCTCGTGCGCCATGGGCCTGTTCTCGCGCCGCAAGCCGGCCGCCACCGACGCGCCGACGGATCGGGACGCGCGCGCCGCGACCGTGGCGCACCTGCGCGACTTCGTCGCCACGCGCGTCGGCGTCGAGGCCTACGTGGAGCCGCAGACCCACGACACCCCGACGACGATGATGCTCGTCGCGACCGACGGCGAGTGGACGCGGCGCCGGGTGCCGGACCCGAAGACGGCGTGGCAGCTGGCGCGCGACCTGGGCATCCCCGTCTACGACGTCCAGCGGACCGGCTACCCGCAGCGGTTCCGGGACTGGAATTCGCGGCAGCGGCTCGCGCACAAGCGCAAGCACGCCTAGACCGCCGGGGCGCGTCCCTCCAGCAGGGCCAGCAGCGTCCGGACGCCGACGCCGGTGCCGCCCACGGGGGTGTACCCGTGCGCCGACCGCTCGTTGTACGCCGGTCCCGCGATGTCGAGGTGCGCCCACGGCGTCGTCCCGACGAACTCCTGCAGGAAGATCCCGGCCGTGAGCATGCCGCCGAAGCGGTCGCTGATGTTCGCGATGTCCGCGACCTTCGACTTCAGGCCGGCGCGCAGGTCGGCGGGCAGCGGCATCGGCCAGAACTGCTCGCCGCTGGCCTGCGCCGCCGCGACGACCTCGCCGCGGACGTCGTCGGTGCCCATCACGGCGGACACGCGGTGGCCGAGGGCGATCAGCTGCGCACCGGTCAGGGTCGCGATGTCGATGACGACGTCGGGCTTCTCCTCGACGGCGGCCACGAGACCGTCGGCCATCACGAGGCGTCCCTCGGCGTCGGTGTTGAGCACCTCGACGGTCTTGCCTCCGCGGATGGTCAGCACGTCGGACGGGCGCTGGGCGGTGCCGGACGGCATGTTCTCCGCGAGGCACAGCCAGCCCGTGACCGCGACGGGCAGCTCGAGGCGGGCGGCTGCGATGACCGTGTGCAGCACCGCGGCCGCGCCGGCCATGTCGGACTTCATGGCCTCCATGCCGGCGGCGGGCTTGATCGAGATGCCGCCGGAGTCGAACGTGATGCCCTTGCCGACGAGAGCGACCTTCACCTTCGGACGCGACGGCGAGTAGGCCACCTTGACCAGGCGGGGACCGCGGACCGAGCCCTGACCGACCCCGATGAGGCCGCCGTAGCCCCCGGCGGCGAGCGCCTTGTCGTCGAGCACGGTGATCTTCAGGCCCTTGGCGCCCGAGTCCTTGGCAGACGTCTTCGCAGCCTCGGCGAACGCGGCCGGGTACAGGTCGTTCGGGGCGGCGTTCACCAGGTCGCGGGTGCCGTGGACGGCGGCCGCGATCACCTCGGCGCGGGCGACGGCGGCGACGGCCGCGCGGTCACGGGGGTGCGCGGTGACGATCTGGATCGCGGCGACGGGCGCCTGCTTGGCCGCCTCCGACGCGCGGTAGCGGGTGAAGGAGTAGGCGCCCAGCAGGGCGCCCTCGGCGACGGCCGCGACGGACGCGACGTCGTCGGCGGGGAGGGCGAGCGCCACGCGGGCGGTGCCGGCGAGCTCGCGCGTCGCGGCACCGGCCGCGCGGCGGAGCACCTCGGGGGTGACCTTGTCGGCGGGGCCGACACCGGTGAGGACGAGGACCGTGGCGGCCAGGCCGGTGCCGGGCAGGCGGCGGACCTCGTCGGCCACACCGGTGATCCCGAGGGCGGCGGCGTCGGCCAGCTGGGCGCGCAGCTCCTTGGGGAGGCGCTCGGCGCCCAGGACGGCGGCAGCGCCGTCCTGCTGGGCGACCGCGACGACCAGGGCGTCGACGGCGAGGCGGGCAGGGTCCTGGGAGGTCAGCGAGACGGTCACGGCTCGATGATAGGTCGGTGCACGGACCTCTCGTGCGGCGCCGGTACGGTGGGGCACCGTGATCGTCCCCCTCGCACTGCTCGTCGTCGCCCTGTGCCTGGCGCTCGGCGGTTGGGCCCTCTGGTTCGTCGTCCGGGACCGGGCAGTCGTCCTGCGTCAGCTGTGGGGCGCCGCTGTCGTCGAGGGCGTGCTCGTGCTCCAGGCCGCGATCGCGGGCGTCCTCGCCGCCACCGGGTCGCCGGACGTGGACGGTGTCCTGCTGTGGGGCTACGTGCTCACCCAGCTGCTCGTCCTGCCGATCGCGGCCGCCTGGGCGTTCGCCGAGCGCACGCGGTGGAGCTCGGTCGTCCTTCTCGTCGCGGCGCTGACCGTGGCCTTCCTCGAGTACCGACTGCTCCAGATCTGGGGGACCGTGTGACCGACCGAACGGCTCGCTCGCGCCGGACGGGCAGCGGCCCCGGCCGGCTGCTCGTCGCGGTGTACGGGATCCTCGCGCTCGCCGCGACGGCCCGCGGCATCTACCAGGTGGCCACCAAGCTCGACGAGGCGCCGGTCGCGTACCTCCTGTCGCTCGGCGCCGGGCTGGTGTACGTCGTCGCGACGATCGCGCTGGCCACCGACCGGCGCACGCTCGCGTGGTGGGCGGTCTCGATCGAGATGGTCGGCGTCCTGACGGTCGGCGTGCTCTCGCTCGTGGACGTCGGCGACTTCCCCGACGAGACCGTCTGGTCGGCGTTCGGTCAGGGCTACGGCTACGTTCCCCTGCTCCTGCCGTTCCTCGGGCTCCTCTGGCTGTGGCGCACCGGGCGGACGGCCGACGTGCCGGCTGCGTCTGACGACCTAGGGTGAGAAACGTGTACCGCCTGCTGTTCGACCTCGTCTTCCGGCGCATGGACCCCGAGCGCGCCCACGAGGTCGCGTTCCGGCTGATCCGCGTGGTGGCACAGGTCCCGCTGCTGCGTGACGTCGTGCGTCGCGCGTTCCGGGCCTCCGACCGCGGGTCCGTGGAGGTGTGGGGCCGCCGGTTCCCCTCCCGGTTCGGGCTGGCCGCCGGCTTCGACAAGAACGCGGTCGGCGTGGCCGGGCTGGTCATGCTCGGCTTCGGGTTCGTCGAGGTGGGCACCGTCACCGCGCAGGCGCAGCCCGGCAACGAGCCGCCGCGGCTCTGGCGCGTGCTCGACCAGCGGGCTCTGCGCAACCGGATGGGTTTCAACAACGAGGGGTCCGCGGCCGTGGCGGCCCGGCTCCGTCGCCTGCGGGCGACCCCGGCGGGCCGGCGGCTGGTGGTCGGCGTGAACATCGGCAAGACCAAGACCACGCCCGCCGAGCACGCGGCCGCGGACTACGCGACCAGCGCCGGACGGCTCGCCCTGTACGCGGACTACCTGGTGGTCAACGTGTCCTCGCCGAACACCCCAGGACTGCGGGACCTGCAGTCGGTGGAGGCGCTGCGCCCCATCCTCGAGGCCACCCGCGTGGCCGCCGACGAGGCGACGGCCGCCGGGGGGCTCGCGCCCGTGCCGCTGCTGGTGAAGATCGCCCCCGACCTGTCCGACGACGACGTCGACGCGGTGGCCGAGCTCGCCGCCGAGCTGGGCCTGGACGGGATCGTCGCGGTCAACACGACCATCGGTCACGAGCTCGGACCCGGTGGCCTGTCCGGTCCTCCGGTGCTGGCCCGTGGGCTCGACGTGGTCGCCCGCCTGCGCAGCCGCCTCGGTCCCGACGCCGTGATCATCGGCGTCGGCGGCATCACGACCCCCGCCGACGCGCGCGAGTACCTGGCGGTCGGCGCGACCCTCGTGCAGGGCTACACGGGCCTCATCTACGAGGGGCCGGCGTACGCGACCCGGATCGCCCGCGCGCTCGCGGCGGACGAGGCGCTCCGCGTTCCTGCGCGTCGGAAGGCGGTCGCCTGATGGTCCTGCGGCCGCAGTGGGAGTGGCGCTTCGACGGCGCTGACGGCTCGGTGCTCGACCGGCCCGTGAGCCCGGTGTTCACCACCCAGTACGACGCCGAGCAGTGGATCGGCGAGCACTGGCGCACGCTGGCCGCCCAGGGTGTCCAGGCCGTGCACCTGCTGCACGAGGGCAGCCAGGCGACCCCGACGATCACGCTCCCGCTGATCTGACCTCGTTCACACCATCGCGTGGACCCGAGCGGGTCCCGCGACCGGCTCGGTCACGCCCAGCCCCGCCCACGCGTCGGCGAGCCCGGCCACCGCGCGCCGCAGGTCGTCGGCCGACGCGCTGAACGGCAGCCGCAGGTTCCGCTCGAAGCTGCCGTCCACCCCGAACGCGGTTCCGGGCACCACCCGCACCCCGTGCCGGGTGGAGATCGCGGCGAGCGCGCTCGACACCGGTGCACCGAGGTCGGCCCAGAGCGACAGGCCACCCGCGGGGATCTCGAACTGCCACGACGGCAGCTGGTCCAGCAGCAGGCCGACGAGCAGGTCTCGGCGCTCCCGCAGGGCGTCCCGTCGTCGGGCGAGCAGGTCGTCCGAGTGCGCGAGGAGCTCGGTGACCACCAGCTGCTCGAGCGCAGGTGTCCCGATGTCGACGTGCGCCCGGGACGCCGCGAGGCGGGCGACCAGGTCGGGGTGCGCCCGGACCCAGCCGACGCGGAGGCCGCCCCAGAAGCTCTTCGAGGCCGAGCCGACCGAGACCACGTAGGCGGCGGCGGTCCCGTCGCCCGCGAACGACCCGGGCGTCGGGCCGTCCATCGTCAGCTCCGCCAGCACCTCGTCGCCGATGATCGCCGTGCGGTACCGGCGCGCGAGCGCGCGCACCCGGGCACGGTCCTCGTCGCTCAGGCTCGTGCCTGTGGGGTTGCGGTGGGTGGGGATCAGGTAGACCAGCCGCGGCGCCACCTGACGCAGGGTCGACTCGAGCAGGTCGATGTCGAGGCCGGTCTCGCCGGAGGGCACCGGCACCGGTCGGGCGCCCGCGGCCCGCACCACGTCGATCGCGTGGGGGTAGGTGGGGTGCTCGACGACCACCCGGTCCCCGGGACCGGCGTGCGCGTTGACCAGGAGATGGATGGCCTGCTGGGCGCCGGTGGTCACCAGCAGCTGGTCGGGCGTCGTCGGCGTGCCGCGCTGCGTGTACCAGCGCGCGATCGCCTCCCGCAGGACAAGCAGCCCCTGGGGCGAGTAGCCGGTGCCGGCCATGTGGCGGGGGAGCGCGTCGAGAGCGGCCAGGTACGCGCCGTGCAGCGACGACGGGGCCGACGGTGCCGCCATCGCGAGGTCGACGATCCCCGGCTCGTCCCTGACGGACTCCGCCATGGAGACGCGAGCGCCCGGGCCGGACGGCAGGGTGGTGACCGTGCCCGAGCCTCGGCGGCTCACCAGGTAGCCCTCGTCGCGGAGCAGGCCGTAGGTGGCGGTGGTCGTCGTGCGGGACACACCCGCGGCGTCGGCGAGCTCGCGTTCGCTGGGTAGCCGGGTGCTCAGCGGCACCGTGCCGGACAGGATCGCGGCGCGCACGGCGTCCGCCAGCGCCAGGTACGCCGGCCCGGGACGCTGCCACGCACCGAGCACGGCGCCGAGGCGGTGGCCACTGATCCGCCGGTCGGCGGGCAAGTCGGAGATTGTCACGAGGCCACTATGGCAGAAGTGGCTATGGAAAGAATAGCCAAGAGTGGCCCAGCATTGCCGACCATGAGCATGTGGATACCCGTCCTGCTGATCCTCGCGAGCCTCGTCGTCGCACTCGCCCACGTCGTCCGACAGGACGGCTTGGGGCACCGGCCACCGCCGGCGTCGCACGCCCACTGGTTCGAGCAGCGCCCGTGAGCGCCCGCGACGAGCGCACGTATGCTCGCGCGGTGCCGACGTGGACCGCTCCCGACGCGCGTCCCGTGCGTCGAGGCGTGCAGCTGCTCGCCGGTCTCGTCCTCTATGCCCTGTCGATCGCGATGCTCGTCGACGCCGGCCTGGGCAGCATGCCGTGGGACGTCCTCACCCAGGGGATCGTCCGCCACACCGACCTGTCGTTCGGCACGGTGACGCTGCTGGTCGGCCTGGTCGTCCTCGCGTGCTGGATCCCGCTGCGGCAGCGCCCCGGGATCGGCACGGTCGCGAACGTGGTGGTCATCAGCGTGCTCGTGGACCCGTTCCTGACCCTGCTCGGGGGCCTGCACGACGCGATGGGCGTCCGCATCGCGCTCGCGGTCGGCGGCATCGTGCTCAACGGGCTGGCGACCGGCCTGTACGTCGGTGCCCGCCTCGGTCCCGGACCGCGCGACGGCCTGATGACCGGGCTCGTGCGCCGGACCGGGCGGTCCGTGCGGCTGGTCCGGACGAGCATCGAGGTCGCCGTCGTCGCGGTCGGCTGGGTGCTGGGCGGGACGGTCGGGTTCGCGACGCTGGCCTACGCGCTCGCGATCGGCCCGCTCGTGCACGTGTTCCTGGCGTGGCTCACCGTGGCCGAGGTCCGGGTCGAGGAGCCGGTCGCGGTGTGAGCGGGAGCCGGCCCCGGACAGAGTCCGGGGCCGGCTCGCCGGTCAGCGGGCGGGCGGTGCGTTCCTCGCGGTCTCGGCAGGGTCGGAGACCACCGAGTCGCCCAGGATCGTGTCGATCCGCGCCAGCAGCTCCGCCGGGATGGTCACCCCGGACGCCTTGACGTTCTCGGTGACCTGCTCCGGGCGCGACGCGCCGATGATCGCGGCGGCGACGTTCTCGTTCTGCAGCACCCACGCCACGGCCAGCTGCGCCAGCGACAGGCCGAGCTCGTCGGCCACGGGCGTGAGGTCCTGCACCCGCTGCAGCACGTCCGGCTTCTCCAGGAAGCGCCCGATCATCCGGGCCCCGCCCTTGTCGTCGGTCGCCCGCGACCCGGCGGGCGGTGCCTGACCCGGCTTGTACTTGCCGGTGAGCACGCCCTGGGCGACGGGGGACCAGACGATCTGGGAGACGCCGAGCTCGGCCGACGTGGGGACGACCTCGCCCTCGATGACCCGCCACAGCGCGGAGTACTGCGGCTGGTTCGAGATGAGCTGGACGCCGAGGTCCTTGGCCAGCGCGTGCCCGGCGCGGATCTGCGGGGCGGTCCACTCCGAGACGCCGATGTACAGGGCCTTGCCGGCGCGCACGACGTCGGCGAACGCCTGCATCGTCTCCTCGAGCGGCGTCGACTCGTCGTACCGGTGTGCCTGGTAGAGGTCCACGTAGTCGGTCTGGAGGCGCTGCAGGGAGCCGTCGATCGACTCGAGGATGTGCTTGCGCGACAGCCCGCTGTCGTTGGCGCCGCCGGGGCCGGTGGGCCAGTAGACCTTGGTGAAGATCTCGAGCGACTGGCGCCGCTCGCCCTTCAGCGCCTCGCCGAGGACGGTCTCGGCCTTGGTGTTGGCGTAGACGTCGGCGGTGTCGAAGCTGGTGATGCCCGCGTCGAGCGCGGCGCGCACACAGGCCTTCGCGGTGTCGTTCTCCACCTGCGAGCCGTGCGTGAGCCAGTTGCCGTAGGTGATCTCGGTGATCTTCAGGCCGGAACGGCCCAGGTAGCGGTAGGAAACCATGGCCGCCACCCTACGGCGGCGTCAGGCGGGTCGCTGCCCGTGCTTGACCTGCGGCTTGGGCATGCGCGACGGGCGGATCTGGAACGCCCGCAGGACGCCGTACATCGCCGCGCCGCGGGGGATCTGCTCGATCCCGAACTTGGCGATCAGCCGCTTCTTCACGCTGCGCCACATCAGCCAGCCGTCGATGACCGCCGCGATGATGTAGATGTACAGGGCCAGGATCGCGAACACCGCGAAGCCGGTCTTGGCGAGCGCGAACTGGATGACGAGGAACACCGCCGCCACCGGCAGGAAGAACTCGCCGAGGTTCCAGCGGGCGTCGACGGCGTCGCGGATGTACCGGCGCACGGGCCCGCGGTCCTTGAGCGGCATGTTGCGCTCGTCGCCGGTCTGCATCGCGCGGTACTCGATGTCGCGCTGTGCCTTGGCCTGCTCGCGGCCGGCCTTCTTGGTGGTCGGAGCCACCAGCGGGCGCTTGTTCGCGGCCTCGGAGACCTTGCGCTTCGGTGTCGGGCGGCCCTTGCCCGCGTCCGAGGGCGGGGTGCTCTCCGTCAGGGCGGGAGTCACGGGCTGGGGGTCGTTGCTGCGTCCGAACACCCCGCCAGGGTAGTCGAGTAGCGTGCCTGTCCGTGACCGACGCCTCCCCCCTCTCCTCCGTCCTCCCCGGCGACCGCACGGACGCCCTGCGGTCCAGGACCGCCTCCGCGTTCGGCGCACTGCGCGCCGACCTCGAGGACCTCGTCCGGATCCCGAGCGTGTCCAACGCCGAGTTCGACCAGGCGCACGTCGCGGCGAGCGCGGACGCCGTCGTGGCGCTCCTGCGCGGCGCCGGCATCGACGACGTGCAGGTGCTCTCCGTCCCGGGTGGTGCGCCGGCGGTCGTCGGCCGCCGACCCGCCCCCGAGGGCGCACCGACCGTCCTGCTGTACGCGCACCACGACGTCCAGCCGCCCGGCGACGACGCCGACTGGGACAGCCCGCCGTTCGAGCCGACCGAGCGCGGCGGACGGCTGTTCGGCCGGGGCGCCGCCGACGACAAGGCCGGTGTCATCGCGCACGTCGGCGCGCTGCGCGTGCTCGGCGACGAGCTCGGCGTGGGCGTGACCGTCTTCATCGAGGGCGAGGAGGAGATCGGTTCGCCGACCTTCGCCGGCTTCCTGCACACCTACCGCGACCTGCTCGAGGCGGACGTCATCGTCGTCGCCGACTCGTCCAACTGGGCCGTCGGGGTGCCGGGCCTGACCACGTCGCTGCGCGGTCTGGTCGACTGCGTCGTCGAGGTCGCCGTGCTCGAGCACGCCATCCACTCCGGGATGTTCGGCGGCCCGGTCCTCGACGCGCCGACCCTGCTCGCCCGCCTGATCACGACCCTGCACGACGACGACGGCAACGTCGCGGTCGAGGGCCTCGTGCACGCCCCCGACCCCTCGGTCGACTACGACGAGGCGGCGTTCCGCGCCGACACCAGCCTGCTGGACGGGGTCCGGCTGGCGGGCACCGGACCGATCACCGCCCGGCTGTGGACGCGTCCGGCGATCGGCGTCATCGGCTTCGACGCCCCCCGCGTCGCCAGCGCGTCGAACACCATCACCCCACGGGCGTCGGCCAAGCTCTCGGTCCGCATCGCTCCGGGGCAGGACCCGTCGGAGGCGATGGCTGCCCTGCGTGCCCACCTGGAGGGTCATGCCCCGTTCGGTGCACGGGTCACCGTGACCGACGGCGAGCAGGGCAAGCCGTTCCAGGCGCCGGCCGACTCCAGCGCGATGCAGGCCGCGCGCTGGGCGTTCGCGCAGTCGTGGGGGACCGAGCCCGTGGACATCGGCGTGGGCGGGTCCATCCCGTTCATCGCCGACCTGCTGGACGTCTACCCGGACGCGGCGATCCTGGTCACCGGCGTCGAGGACCCCGACTCCCGCGCCCACGGCGCCAACGAGTCGGTGCACCTGGGGGAGCTGGAGAAGGTCGTGCTGGCCGAGGCGCTGCTGCTGGAGCGGCTCGCGGCCGGCTGAGCGTCAGGCGGTCTCGCGGTGGGCGACGCCGACGGCCTCGGCCCACGCCTGCACCTCCGCGGGGAGCTCGGGCGAGGGGCCGTCGTGCGTGCCCAGCAGGTCGATGACGTCCGGGGCCGGCACGCGGGACCCGTCCCGGGCGAGGAACCGGCCGGCGATCACGCCGCGGGCCACATGCTCGCCCCGGCGGGTGAAGGTCTGCTCGAGGTACGCGCAGCGAGGGTCCCAGCCGAGCAGCCGGGTGCTGATCTCGAAGCGCTGGCCCAGCGTGAGGGAGCGGCGGTAGGAGATGGTCGACGACGCGACGACGGGGTACCAGCCGCGGTTGTTGAGCAGCGGGAACGCGCCGAGGTCGGCGAGGAAGTTGCTGCGTGCCACGTCCATCATCTGCAGGTAGACGCCGTTGTTCACGTGCCGGTAGAAGTCGAGGTCGCCCAGGCGCACCCGCAGGCGCGTGAGGGAGGGGTCGAACAGACCCTGCCCGGGGATGGCACGGCGGGGGCGGGTCGTGGCCAGGGCGAGCTGGATCATCCGGGTCATCCGCCGGATGTTACCCGCGGGTAGGTACGACGGGAACGGTAGGTCCCGGTCAGACCGGCGGCTCGGGGTCGTACTGGATCTCGCGGCGCACGGCGCGCGCGACGTCGACCGACTCGAGCCGGGCGACCAGGTGCAGGGCCATGTCGATCCCCGCGGACACGCCTGCCGAGGTGACCACGTCACCGTCGTCGACGAACCGGGCCTCGGTGTCCAGCAGCACGCTGGGGTCGATCACGGCGAGCTCGTCGAACGCGCTCCAGTGCGTGGTCGCCGGGCGGCCCGAGAGCAGGCCCGCGGCCGCGTACACGAGCGCTCCGGTGCAGACGCTGGCCATCAGGGCAGTGGTGGCACGCGTCGCGCGCACCCAGTCGAGATGAGCGGCGTCGCGCAGCAGCGCACGAGTGCCGAAGCCTCCCGGGTACACCAGGACGTGCAGGGGGCCGACGTCGTCCGCGCCGGTGTCCGGGACGAGCCGCAGTCCCTTGGCGCAGCGGATCCCGCTGCCGTCCCGCGAGAAGGTCACCACCTCGGGCCGCAGCTCGGAGACGTTCGCCCAGGCGGACAGGACCTCGTACGGCCCGACGACGTCCAGCTCCTCGGCGTCGTCGAACACGAAGATGCCCACCCGCAGGTGGTGCCCCGTCGGCATGCTCAGTAGCCCGGCAGCGCGAGCATCTGGTCGAGTGCCACGCGTGCCCAGTGCGCGTCGTCGGCGTCCACGACGATCCGGTTGACCGGCCGGCCCGCCACCAGCGACTCCATCGCCCACACCAGGTGCGGCAGGTCGATGCGGTTCATGGTCGAGCAGAAGCAGACCGTGGAGTCGAGGTAGTGGATGTTCTTGTCCGGGTGCGCGGCGGCGAGCCGGCGCACCAGGTTGAGCTCGGTGCCGACGGCCCAGGAGCTGCCCGGCGCGGCGGCGTCGAGCGCCTTGACGATGTACTCGGTCGAGCCCACCAGGTCCGCCGCGAGGACCACCTCGTGCTGGCACTCGGGGTGCACGATCACGGTGACGTCGGGCACCGCCGCCCGCATGTCGGTGACGTTCCGGACCGAGAACCGGCCGTGCACCGAGCAGTGGCCGCGCCACAGGATCATCCGCGCGTCGCGCAGCTGCTGGGTGGTCAGACCGCCGCCCGGCTTGCGCGGGTCGAACACGACGCAGTCGTCGAGCGACAGGCCCAGCTGCTGGACCGCGGTGTTGCGGCCGAGGTGCTGGTCGGGCATGAACAGCACCTTGCCGGTGCCGGCCACGCCGCCGACCTTGTCGAACGCCCAGCGCAGAGCGACGTGCGCGTTGGACGACGTGCAGATCGTCCCGCCGTGGCGGCCGGTGAACGCCTTGATCGACGCCGCGGAGTTCATGTAGGTCACGGGCACGGTCGACTCGGCGACGCCGGCGTCGATCAGCACGTCCCACGCGTCCTCGACCTGGTCGATGGCCGCCATGTCCGCCATGGAGCAGCCCGCCGCGAGGTCCGGGAGGATCACCTGCTGCTGGTCGGACGTGAGGATGTCGGCGGACTCGGCCATGAAGTGCACGCCGCAGAAGATGATGAACTCGGCCTCGGGCCGGGCCGCGGCCTCGCGCGCGAGCTTGAAGGAGTCGCCGGTGACGTCGGCGAACTCGATGACCTCGTCGCGCTGGTAGTGGTGCCCGAGGACGAAGGCGCGGCTGCCGAGGGCCGCACGGGCCGCGCGGGCGCGCTCGACCAGGTCGGGGTCGCTCGGTGCGGGCAGGCCGCCGACGCACTCGACGCCACGTTCGGAGTCGAGGTCGACGCCGCGTCCCAGCAGCAGGAGGGCCGACGGAGCCGGCTCGGAGAAGGTGCTCACGCTCACGTCGCGATCTTCCCACACGGTGACGGTGCGTTCGCGGTCGGCCGCCGTGCCACGATGCACGGCGTGCGCGTGCTCATCGCCCCCGACAGCTTCGGCTCGAGCCTCACGGCCGACGAGGCCGCCCAGGCCATCGCCGGGGCGTGGCGATCGACGGCGCCGCGCGACGAGGTCACGGTGTGCCCGCTGTCGGACGGCGGACCGGGGTTCGTCGCGGTCCTGCACGCGTCCCTCGGCGGCGAGCTGGTCGCGGTGACCGTGACCTCGCCGGTCGGTGTGCCGGTGCCCGCCGTGATCCTGCGGGTGGGGACGACGGTCTACCTCGAGTCCGCTCAGGCGATCGGCCTGCCGCTGGTGCCGGCCGAGCTCCGCGACCCGACGCGCACCTCGAGCCGCGGCGCCGGTGAGCTGGTGGCAGCCGCGCTCGACCTCGGGGCCCGCCGCGTCGTCGTCGGTCTCGGCGGCTCCGCGACCAACGACGGCGGAGCGGGCGCCCTCGTCGGGCTCGCCCGCGCCCTCGGCCTCGACGGGCCCGGCGACCTGCTGGACTCCGGGGGCGGGTCGCTCGGGTCGGTGACGCCGGACGACCTGGCCGGGCTGCGCGACCTGCGCGCCCGGCTGCGCGGCGTCGAGCTGGTGGTGGCGACGGACGTCGACGTCCCGCTGCTCGGACTGCACGGTGCGAGCGCCGGCTTCGCCCCGCAGAAGGGTGCGACGCCGGAGCAGGCGCAAGACCTGGAGCGCGCGCTCGGACACTTCGCGCACGCCGCGACAGCCGCCCTGGGGGATGCGGTCCGCCCCGACCTGCTCGCCGGCGCGCGTGCCACCTCGGCGACCTCACGTCTGGCGGCGGCACCCGGCGCGGGGGCTGCGGGCGGGCTCGGGTTCGGGCTGGCGCTGCTCGGCGCGCGGCTGGTACCCGGTTCCGTGTTCGTCGCCGACGCCGTGGGGCTCGACACGCTCATCGCGGACCACGACGTCGTCGTCACCGGGGAAGGCCGCTTCGACTGGCAGTCCCTGCACGGGAAGGTCGCGTCCGAGGTGGCGTCGCGTGCGCTGGCCCACGCCGTCCCGACCGTCGTCGTCGCGGGGGAGGTGCTGGTCGGCCGCCGCGAGCTGTCGGCCGCGGGGATCACGGCCGCCTACGCGGTCGGTGAGAGCCCCGAGCAGGTCGCCGCCGCGCTGGCCGCGCCCGCGGAGACCCTCGCGGCCCGCGCGGCCCGCGTGGCGAGAACCTGGTCACGTTGAGCGGGATGTCGTCGTCGGGGTCGTACCCTGGAGGGGAACAACCTCGGGGCCGGCTCTGTTGCCAGAGGTTGACGCAACAGAAGTGCTGTCCAGCGAGCACCCAGGAGAGACCATGAGCGAGACCACCGCGACCGAGACCGCGACCGAGACGCACGGCGTCCTCCTCACCGACTTCGCCGCCTCGAAGGTCCGCAGCCTCCTCGAGCAGGAAGGCCGCGACGACCTCCGTCTCCGTGTCGCCGTCCAGCCCGGTGGCTGCTCCGGCCTGATCTACCAGCTGTACTTCGACGAGCGTGTCCTCGACGGCGACGTCGTCAAGGACTACGACGGTGTCGAGGTCGTCGTCGACCGCATGAGCGTCCCGTACCTCGAGGGCGCGACGATCGACTTCGCCGACTCGATCGAGAAGCAGGGCTTCACGATCGACAACCCGAACGCCGGCAGCGCCTGCGCGTGCGGCGGCTCGTTCAGCTGAGCTGAGCAACCGGCGACGGCCCGGATCCCCTCGGGGACCGGGCCGTCGTCATGCGTGCGTCCGCACGGTGAGCGTGTGGACGCCGTCGTGCTCGGTGGCGCCGACCATCGCGTGCCCGCGCATCCGCGCCCACGCGGGCACGTCGTGCACCGCGGCGGGATCCGTGGCGAGCACGGTGAGCTCCGAACCTGGTGGGGCGTCGGCCGCCGCACGGGCCAGCCGGATCACCGGCGCCGGGCAGCGCAGCCCGCGGGCGTCCACCGTGATCACAGGCCGCCGACCCCCCAGGCCTCCCGCACTCCGGCGACGATCCCCGGCAGCTCGGCGAGGAACCGCTCGACGTCCTCCTCCTGGGTGCCACGGGGGAGCGCCAGCCGGATGTTGCCGTGCGTCAGGGCGCCCATGGCCGCGAGCACGTGGCTCGGCTCGAGGGCGCTCGACGTGCAGGCGGACCCCGAACCGACCGCGAACCCGCGTGCGTCCAGCGCGGACAGCAACGCCTCGCCCTCGACGTAGAGGCACGAGAACGTGACGACGTGGGGCAGGCGATCGACCGGGTGCCCGACGACCTCGACGTCGGGGACCTCGGCGGCCACGCGCGTCCGGATCGTCTCCACGAGGAGGCGTCGGGAGGCGTCGTCGGCCGACCGCGTCGAGACGGCCACCTGCAGCGCGACCGCCGCGGCGAGCGCAGCGGGCACGCTCACGCCGCCGGGGAACCAGCGGTCCTCGTCCTCGGGCCAGTCGGGCGAGCGCCGGACCCCGGAGCGGGTCACCAGCACGCCGAGCCCCGCCGGGCCGCCCCAGTCGCCCGCGTCGGCGGCGAGCAGGTCCCAGGTGGCTCCGACGTCCACGTGACCCAGGCTGGCACCCGCGTCGACGAGGAGGGGCACACCCGCGGCACGGGCGGCGGCGTGCACCGCGTCGACGGGCTGGAGGGTGCCCACCTCACCGTTCGCGTGCTGCAGCGCGGCGAGCGCGACACCCGGCTGCGCGAGGGCGTCGCTGAACGCGTCGGCGTCGACCCGGCCGTCGCGGTCCACGCCGACCGTCACCCGGGCACCGACGAAGTCCGCGGCGTTCAGCACGGCCGCCCGCTCGACCGCACCGACGACGACCTGCGTCCCGGTGCGGCGCCGACCGCGGGCCACCGCTCGGACCGCCCCGTGCAGAGCGGCCGTGTGGGAGGGAGCGAGGTCGACCTCCTCGGTCCGCGCGCCGACCACGGAGGCGATCGCCTCGCGCGCGCCGTCGAGCAGCATGCGCGCGCGCCGGCCCTCAGCGTGCAGCCGTCGCGGATCGGCCCAGCCCTGGTCCAGCGCCTCGAGGAACGCGGTCCGGGCCTCCGGCAGCAGCGGCGCCCGGCCGCCGGCGTCGAGGACTGCCCGCCGGGCAGTGGCGTGCGTCACAGCGCCCGGTCCCGCGGACGTGTCGGGCTCGAGGTCGCGACTGCTGCTCACGGGGGCACCGTAACCCCGCGGAGGCGTGACCAGGCGCGGGACGACCGGCTTCCGGGTCGCAGGCGATCGTCGGACGCGGTGGAGGTCTCGCGGTGTGATGGTGCTGACACCGTGTCGCGAAAGGGTGTCGTCAGCACGAAAGGATGTGGTCGGCGCGCTAGGCTGCACGGGTCGAGGACGAAGGTCCCGGGTGGCTCCCTCCAGCAGTGCTCGAGGGCGTCGACGGGACGCGAGTGAGAGGTCCCCCGTTGCACCCGGACACCCCCCGTCGCACGCGGCGACCAGCCCTGTTGCTGGCCGGCCTGCTTGGCGTCGCCGCCGTCGTCCTCAGCGGTTGTTCCGCCGAGGTGCAGCGAGGCTTCCTGCCCGGCAGCTCGGACGCCGAGATCACCGATCAGACAGGCCGCATCGCCAACCTGTGGGTCGGGTCGTGGATCGCCGCCCTGATCGTCGGCCTGATCACCTGGGGCCTGATGCTCTGGTGCGTCGCGGTCTACCGGAAGCGCAAGGGTGACGACACCCTCCCCGTGCAGCTGCGGTACCACGTGCCGCTCGAGGTCATGTACGTGATCCTGCCGATCATCATGGTCGGGGTGCTCTTCTACTACACGAACCGGGACACCTCGGCGATCGTCGACACCTCCGCCGAGCCGGACCTCCACGTGCAGGTCATCGGCAAGCAGTGGAGCTGGGACTTCAACTACCTCGACGACGACGCGTTCGACACCGGTCAGCACGCGCAGAACGTCGGCTCCGCCGGCACCGGCGTGCTGAAGGACCAGGTCACCCTGTACCTCCCGGTCGACGAGCGGGTCGAGTTCACCCTCGACTCCCGCGACGTCATCCACTCGTTCTGGGTCCCCGCCTTCCTGTTCAAGATGGACATGATCCCGGGCAAGACGAACACGTTCCAGGTCACCCCCACCGAGGAGGGCACCTACCTGGGCAAGTGCGCCGAGCTCTGCGGCGAGTACCACTCGTCGATGCTGTTCAACGTGAAGGTCGTGACGCGCGAGGAGTACGACGCGCACATCGAGGAGCTCAAGGCCCAGGGTCAGGAAGGCTCGCTCGGTCTCGAGTACAGCCGCCAGCAGGACCTGGACAGCGCTCCGAAGGAAGGCGAGAACTGATGGCCGCCGTCGCGGAGCACATCCCCGGCCTGGCGCCGTCGCGCCAGACCCTCGGGCGCACGGTGATCAAGTGGATCACCTCGACCGACCACAAGACCATCGGGTACCTGTACCTGATCACGTCGTTCGTCTGGTTCGCCATCGGCGGCATCCTGGCGCTGCTCATCCGCGCCGAGCTGTTCGCGCCCGGCATGGACATCTTCCAGTCGCGCGAGCAGTACAACCAGGCGTTCACCATGCACGGCACGATCATGCTGCTGCTGTTCGCGACGCCCCTGTTCGCGGGCTTCGCCAACGTGATCATGCCGCTGCAGATCGGCGCGCCCGACGTCGCGTTCCCGCGGCTCAACATGCTCGCGTACTGGATGTTCTTCTTCGGCGGAACGATCGCCGGCGCCGGGTTCTTCACGCCGCAGGGCGCGGCCTCGTTCGGGTGGTTCGCGTACGCACCGCTCTCGAACACCGTGTACTCGCCGGGACTCGGTGGTGACCTCTGGGTCTTCGGCCTCGCGTTCGCCGGCTTCGGCACCATCCTCGGTGCCGTCAACTTCATCACCACGATCGTCACCATGCGCGCGCCCGGCATGACGATGTTCCGGATGCCGATCTTCACCTGGAACACCCTGGTGACGTCGCTCCTGGTACTCATGGCGTTCCCGCCGCTGGCCGCCGCGCTGTTCGCCCTCGGTGCCGACCGCCGCCTCGGCGCGCAGGTGTTCAACCCCGAGAACGGTGGGGCCATCCTCTGGCAACACCTGTTCTGGTTCTTCGGGCACCCCGAGGTCTACATCATCGCGCTGCCGTTCTTCGGCATCGTCACCGAGATCCTGCCGGTGTTCAGCCGCAAGCCGATCTTCGGCTACAAGGGTCTGGTCTACGCGACGATCGCGATCGCCGCCCTGTCCGTGACCGTGTGGGCCCACCACATGTACGTGACGGGCTCGGTGCTCCTGCCGTTCTTCGCCTTCATGACGATGCTCATCGCGGTGCCGACCGGTGTGAAGTTCTTCAACTGGATCGGCACGATGTGGCGCGGCAAGCTCACGTTCGAGACGCCGATGCTCTGGACCATCGGCTTCCTCGTCACGTTCCTCTTTGGTGGTCTGACCGGCGTCATCCTGTCCAGCCCCGCGCTCGACTTCTCGCTCTCGGACTCGTACTTCGTGGTCGCGCACTTCCACTACGTCGTGTTCGGCACCGTGGTGTTCGCCATGTTCGCGGGCTTCTACTTCTGGTGGCCCAAGATGACGGGCCGGATGCTCGACGAGAAGCTGGGCAAGATCCACTTCTGGATGCTGTTCATCGGCTTCCACACGACGTTCCTCATCCAGCACTGGCTGGGCGTCAAGGGCATGCCGCGTCGGTACGCGGACTACTCACCGGACGACGGCTTCACGTGGATGAACCAGCTGTCGACCGTCGGTGCGGTCATCCTCGCCGCCTCGACGCTGCCGTTCCTCTGGAACGTCTACACGACCTGGCGCAACGCCCCGCTGGTCACGGTCGACGACCCCTGGGGGTACGGCGCGTCGCTCGAGTGGGCCACCAGCTGCCCGCCGCCGCGGCACAACTTCACGTCGCTGCCGCGGATCCGCTCCGAGCGCCCCGCCTTCGACCTGCACCACCCCGAGGTCGCCGCCATGGACCACGTCGAGCCCAACCCGGGCCCGCTGGACTGGGAGGCCGACAGGCGTGGCGAGAGCGAGGTCGCGACCGACCGCGTGGTGAACGACAAGGGTGAGCAGGAGCAGTCGTCCGCGACCATCGTCGACGACCGGCCGCGCACCGACGAGGAGGGCACCCGATGAAGCTCGAGACCAAGCTCTTCCTCTACGGGGTGCTGTTCTTCGTCCCCGTCGGGCTGATCTACGCCGCGTGGAGCAAGGGCGAGCCGGTCGGCACCGTGGGCATCCCGCTCGTCGGCGGCCTGGTGGGCATGATCGGCGCCTACTTCGCGCTCCTGTCCCGCCGCATCGACGACCGCCCGGAGGACGACCCGCTCGGCGAGATCGAGCAGGGCGCCGGCGACCAGGGTGTGTTCAGCCCGTGGAGCTGGTGGCCGCTGGTGCTCGGCGTGTCCGGCGCGCTCACGTTCGCCGGCCTCGCGGTCGGCTGGTGGCTCTCGTACATCGGCATCGCGTTCGGCGTCATCGGCCTGGTCGGCTGGGTGTTCGAGTTCTCCCGCGGCCAGCACGCGCACTGATCTGCCCCCGGAAAGGCCCTCACCGCCAGTGGGGGCCTTTCCTGCGCGTGCTGCGCTAGCGTCGGCGGTATGAGGCATTCGCGTAGACCTGCGGCCCGTTTCCTCGTGCTCGTCGTCGTCGCTGGGGGTGCGCTCGCGGGATGTGCGAGCAGCTCCGGCTCGGGTGCCGAGCTCTCGGGGACCGACGTCGAGGGGAAGTGGACGCAGACGGACTCCAAGCCACCGGTCTACCTCGAGCTCGCCGAAGACGGCGGTCTCACCGGCAGTGACGGCTGCAACCAGCTCACGGGGTCCTGGGAGGTCGACGGGACCGGGGTCGACTTCGGGGACCTGGGAGCGACGATGATGGCCTGTGAGGACGTCGACACGTGGCTCTCGGGTGCCGCGTCGGCGACCGTCGACGGCGACGAGATGACGATCCTCGGCGACGGCGGCAAGGAGATCGGGACGCTGGAGAAGTCTGAGTGAACCGATCCCGGGCGACCGCGTCGATCATCGCCGTCACGCTCGCGGGTGCGGCGCTGGCGGCCTGTGCCGACGGCTCCGCGGGCAGCGCTCCTGTCGAGGACGTCGCAGGCGTGTGGGGCATGCAGGACACCGAGGGGATCGCCTCGCTCGAGCTGGCCGAGGACGGCACCGCCACCGGCACCGACGGGTGCAACCGGATGGTCGGGACCTGGGAGCAGAACGACACCCAGGTGGCGTTCGGGGAGTGGGCCACGACACGGATGGCCTGCCAGAGCGTCGACACCTGGCTGTCCCTGGCGGTGAAGGCGACGCTCGAGGGCGAGAACCTCGTCTTCGTCGACGAGAACGGCATCGAGATCGGCACGCTCCAGCCAAACTCCTGAACGACACGGCTGAGGGCCACCTCCGCGGACGGGGGCGGCCCTCAGCCGTTGCTGCAGGTCGTCAGACGGCGACGATGAGCCCCGCGGTCTGGGTGCGCGCGCGGTCGAACCGCGCGGCGGCGTCAGCCCAGTTCACGATGTTCCACCACGCCTTGACATAGTCCGCCTTGACGTTGACGTAGTCGAGGTAGAACGCGTGCTCCCACATGTCGAGGACGACGACGGGGACCAGGCCGAGGGCGATGTTGCTCTGCTGGTCGTACAGCTGCACGATCACGAGCTTCTGACCGATCGAGTCCCACGCGAGGATCGACCAGCCCGACCCCTGGATGCCGAGGGCGTTGGCGGCGAAGTGCTTCTGGAACGCCTCGAACGAGCCGAAGAACTCGTCGACCGCGGCGCCCAGCTCCCCGGTGGGCTTGTCGCCGCCGTCGGGGGAGAGGTTCTGCCAGAACACGGAGTGGTTGACGTGACCACCGAGGTTGAACGCGAGGTTCTTCTCGTGCAGGTTCACGGCGGCGAAGTCGTCGGCCGCGCGGGCGGCGGCGAGCTTCTCCAGCGCGGTGTTGGCGCCGGTCACGTACGCGGCGTGGTGCTTGTCATGGTGCAGCTCCATGATCCGGCCCGAGATGTGCGGCTCGAGGGCCGCGTAGTCGTAGGGCAGATCCGGAAGCGAGTAGTCAGCCATGCGTGAGTACACCTCTCCTGCGTCGGTCTGGGACCGCATGCCGCGGTCCGCTCTGTACAGAGGAACGGGCGGCCCGCCGTTACGGCGAGCCGCCCGACTCCACGGTCAACTCTTGCTCAGGATCAGCGATTCCGCCCGTCGGGCGTCGTCTCATCCTGCGGATCCACCAGGTGCTGCCCGCCACCGACGGCACCGGTCAGGGCGGCCGGTGCGTGCTCGTCGGCCGGACCCACGGCGTCGTGCTCGCCGTGCGAGTGCGACGCGGCCAGCTCGGCGGGCGTGACGGGCTCGATGCGGTCCTCGTAGAACGTCTGCGAGAGGCGCTGGCGCATCCGGTCGAGCGCGTAGCCCTTGCGCCGCACGCCGCGGGAGTCCTCGGCCGGCTCGATCTCCAGCGGACGGATGGCGTCGTGCTGCACCCGCAGCCAGCGCTCGTGGGCGTCCAGCGGCTTGTGCACCTCGATGTACTCACCGTTGGCGAACCGGACGATGCGGCCGGTCTCGTGACCGTGCAGGACGAGCTCGCGGTCCTTGCGCTGCAGGCCGAGGCAGATCCGCTTGGTCACCCAGAACGCGAACGCCGGCCCGACGAAGATCAGCACGCGGAACACCCACGTGATGTCGTTGATCGACAGGCGGAAGTGCGTCGCGATCAGGTCGTTGGACCCGGCCAGCACGAGGATGAAGAACGCGGTCAGCAGCGAGACGCCGAACGCCGTCCGGAACGGTCGGTTGCGCGGGCGGTCGAGCACGTGGTGCTCGCGCTTGTCACCGGTCGCGAACGCCTCGATGAACGGGTACGCGGCCAGCAGCGTGAACAGGATGCCCGGCACCACCATGGCCGGGATCAGCACGTTGAGCGACACCGTGAACCCGAGCACGACGAACTCGGTGAACCCTGGCATCAGACGCAGGGATCCCTCGAGGAACAGCATGTACCAGTCGGGTTGGGCTCCCGCGGACACCGGTGAGGGGTCGTACGGGCCGTAGTTCCAGACGGGGTTGATCGACATCGTCGCCGCCATCAGCGCGATGACGCCGAACACGGTGAAGAAGTAGCCGCCGGCCTTCGCCACGTAGATCGGGAACAGCGGGTAGCCGACGACGTTCTTGTCCGACCGCCCCGAGCCCGGGTACTGCGTGTGCTTGTGCAGGACGACGAAGAACAGGTGCAGGCCGATGAGCGCCAGGATGATCCCGGGCACCAGCAGGATGTGCACCGTGAACAGGCGGGGGATGAGCGCCTGGCCGGGGAACTCGCCGCCGAACAGGAAGTACGACGTGTAGCTGCCGATGATCGGGATGGACCGGACCACACCGTCGGTGATGCGCAGGCCGTTGCCGGAGAGCACGTCGTCCGGGAGCGAGTACCCGGAGAAGCCGGCTGCCAGGCCGAGGATGAGCAGCGTGAAGCCGACCACCCAGTTGACCTCGCGCGGCTTGCGGAACGCCCCGGTGAAGAACACGCGCATCATGTGCGTGACGATCGCGGCCATGAAGATCAGGGCGGCCCAGTGGTGGATCTGCCGCATGAGCAGGCCACCGCGCACCTCGAACGAGAGGCGCAACGTCGAGGCGAACGCCTCGGACATCTGGACGCCCTGCATCGCCTCCCACGGCCCGTCGTAGTGCACCTCGTTCATGCTGGGCACGAAGAAGAGCGTGAGGAAGACGCCGGAGATCAGGATCGTGATGAAGCTGAACAGCGCGATCTCGCCCAGCAGGAACGACCAGTGGTCGGGGAAGATCTTGCGCGCGAACGTCTTGACGAACGTGCCGACGCCGGTGCGCTGGTCCAGGTAGTCCGCAGTTCCCGCGGCAAGCTTTTCGACCGGGGTCGGGGTGGCTGTGGTCGTCACTTGAGACGCTCCCAGTAGCTCGGGCCGACGGGCTCCGTGAAGTCGCTCTGCGCGATCAGGTAGCCCTCGTCGTCGACGGTGATCGGCAGCTGCGGCAGAGGCCGCTTCGCCGGTCCGAACACGACCTTCGCTCCGTTGGCCACGTCGAACGTCGACTGGTGGCACGGGCACAGGAGGTGGTGGGTCTGCTGCTCGTACAGCGCGACCGGACAACCCACGTGGGTGCAGATCTTGGAGTAGGCAACGATCCCGTCGTAGGACCAGCCCTTGCGGTCCTCGGCCTCGTTCAGGTCGGCCGGGTCGAGCCGGACCAGCAGGACGACGGCCTTGGCCTTCTCGTCCAGCGGGTGCTCCGCCTCGTCGAGGTCCTCGGGGATGACGTGGAACACCGAGCCGATGGTCACGTCCGCGGCCTTGATGGGCCGGCCGGTCGGGTCCGTCGCGAGCTTGGTGCCCTTCTTCCACATCGTGTGCCGGAACTTCGAGACGTTCCAGTCACCACCGACGTTGCCGACGATGGGCACGATGATCGCCAGCGGGAACAGGGCGAGCGCCGAGATCATGGCGCCCTGGAGCACGCCGCGCCGACCGATGGCCGAGTCCGCAGCGCCGTCCTTGAGGGCGGTGACCGCGCCGGCCCGGTTCTCGTCGGAGCTGCGCTGGACGTGCCGCTCCTCGGACTTCTCGTGGTCGTTCATGAGCGCCTTGGCCCAGTGGACGGCGGCGAGGCCGATGCCCAGCAGGGACAGGGCGAGACCGAGCCCGAGGGCCAGGTTCGAGCGCAGCATCGACTCCGGCGTCTCGCCCGGGGGGAGCGTGAAGTAGGCGACCAGGAAGCCGAGCGTGGCGAGCACGGAGACGGCGAAGAGCACGACGACCTGGCGCTCCGCCTTCTTGTTCGCCTTCGGGTCGTTGTCGCCCAGACGATCGTGGTGCGCCGGGTGACCCGGGTCCTCGAACTTGTCGGGCAGCGCGCCGGGCGCGTGCGTGACGAGCTCGTTGCCGGCCTCGTGGCCAGTGTCGTGGTTGCTCACGAGGACTTCGCTCCGATCCAGACTGCTGCGCCGATGAGCAGGCCCATGCCGACGACCCAGGCCCAGAGGCCCTCGCTCACCGGGCCGAGGGCGCCGAGGTCGAGCCCGCCGGGGGAGGTGCCGCCCTGCTGGTCGATGAACGCGATGATGTCGCGCTTCTCCTCGGGCGTGATGTTCGCGTCGTTGAACACGGGCATCGACTGCGGGCCGGTCAGCATGGCCTCGTACAGGTGGGTGGGCGTGGTCGCCCAGAGGTTCGGTGCGAACTTGCCCTGCGAGAGCGCGCCGCCCGCACCCACGGCGTTGTGGCACATCGCGCAGTTGGTGCGGAAGATCAGCATGCCGTTGGCGACGTCACCGAGGGCCGGGTCGACCTGCTCCGCGGTGGGGATGGCCGGACCGACACCCAGCGACGCGACGAACGCGGCGAGCTGGTTGATCTGCTCCTGGTCGAACTGCACGGGCTTGACCTGGGCCTGCGGCCCGTTCATCTGCATGGGCATGCGACCCGTGCCGACCTGGAAGTCGACAGCCGCGGCGCCCACGCCGATGAGGGACGGGCCGCTCTCCGTGCCGGACGCGGACGGTCCGTGGCAGGTGGCGCAGTTGGCCTGGAACAGCTTCTCGCCGGTCGCGATGTCGTTGGTGCTCGCCTTCACAGGCGCGGCATCGGCCGACGTCGGTGCCAGCACCGCGTACAGGCCACCGGTGAGCAGCAGCGCCAGCAGGAGCAGCACGATCGGCGCACGCCGATCCTGCCTGCGGGCTGCGAGTGCCTTCACGGATCGATCCTCGTCTCGCACGTGGGGGATGGGGGTCTGGGAGCGACGGGCCCGTGAGCCCGGCGCCGGCTACTTCAGGAGGTAGATCACCGCGAAGAGCGCGATCCACACGACGTCGACGAAGTGCCAGTAGTACGACGTGACGATCGCGGAGGTGGCCTCGTGGTGGCCGAACCGCTTGGCGCTGAACGAGCGACCGAGCAGGAAGAGGAAGGCGAGCAGGCCGCCGACGACGTGCAGACCGTGGAACCCGGTCGTCAGGTAGAAGACAGATCCGTACGGGCTCGACGCGATGGTCAGCCCCTCGTGCACCAGCTCGGCGTACTCGAAGATCTGGCCGCCGATGAAGAAGGCGCCCATGAGGTACGTCAGGGCCATCCACTCGTTCATGCCCCAGCGGTTCACCTGGAGCAGGGAGCCGGTGCGCACGGGCTGGAACCGCTCCGCGGCCCACACACCCATCTGGCACGTCACCGACGACAGGACCAGCACCGTGGTGTTGATCGCGGCGAAGGTGATGTTGAGCTTCGGGGTGTTCTCCGCCCAGGCCTCCGGCGCTGCGCCACGCAGCGTGAAGTACATGGCGAAGAGGCCGGCGAAGAACATGAGCTCGCTGGCCAGCCAGACGATCGTCCCTACCGACACGGGGTTCGGTCGGTTGACGCTCACGTGGGGGCTGGTGCGCGGGGCAGCCGTTGCGGTCGACACGATCGTCATTATGGCTGATGACGCCCCCGCATGGGACGTTAGGCCCTCAGCGTGGCCACAGGTAAATGTCACACCGTCAGGATCCGAGGAGTCGCGCGCGAGCCCACGGCCGGAGATCACGCGGATCTGGCGTGCGTCGACGGCCGCGCGCAGCGCCCTGGACGCGTCTCGACGCGCGGCGCGTCGTGGCCTCCGTGCTATGCGTCCCGGACGTGCTGTGGCGGGCCTGACCACCGAGGCGGGACCACCCGTGCCAGAATTCCGGACGGACGCACGTCGACGACGAGTGAGGGACTTCCATGAGCACGGCGCACCCCGACAACGCAGCCACCACCGGCCCGCGGATCCTCCTGTACAGCGACGACGTCGACGCCCGCGCGCAGGTGCGGCTCGCCGTCGGCCGGCGGCTCCGGCGCGGCGCGCCCGACATCGAGTGGGTCGAGGTGGCCACCGCCGCCGCAGTCATCGCGCAGACCGAGTCGGGTGGGCTGGACCTGCTGATCCTGGACGGCGAGGCGGACAAGGTGGGCGGCCTCGGCCTGGCGCGGCAGCTCAAGGACGAGATCTTCCGGTGCCCGCCGACCCTCGTGCTCACCGGTCGCCCGCAGGACGCGTGGCTGGCGTCCTGGTCGAACGCCGACGCCGTGGTCAGCCGGCCGCTCGACCCGGTCGAGCTGCACGGCGCGGTCGCGGCGATCGTCGAGGCGCAGGCCGTCATCCGATGACCGACGCCCCGACCTGGCCGGACCTGTTCGCGACGCTCACGGCCCGGCGGGACCTCACGATCGACCAGACGTCGTGGGCGATGTCCGAGATCATGAGCGGCGCGGCCTCGACCCCCAAGGTCGCCGCGTTCCTCATCGGTCTGAAGACCAAGGGCGAGTCGGTCGACGAGCTCACGGGCCTCGCCGACACGATGCTGGCGCACGCCGTCCGGATCGAGGTGCCCGGGCGCACGCTGGACATCGTCGGCACCGGCGGCGACCGATCGCACACCGTGAACATCTCGACCATGTCGGCCCTCGTCATCGCGGGGGCGGGCATCACCGTCGTCAAGCACGGCAACCGGGCGGCCTCGTCGTCGTCCGGGTCGGCCGACGTGCTCGAAGCGCTCGGCATCCGGCTCGACCACCCGCCGGCGCGCGTCGCCGAGCTCGCCACGGAGGTGGGGATCACCTTCTGCTTCGCGCAGGTGTTCCACCCGTCGTTCCGCCACACCGCGGCCGCGCGCACCGAGCTCGGCGTCGGCACGGCGTTCAACTTCCTCGGCCCGCTCACCAACCCGGCGCAGCCCGGATCCGCGGCGATCGGCGTGGCGGACGCACGGATGGCGCCGCTGATGGCGGGTGTCCTGGCCCAGCGCGGGGTCAGCGCGATGGTCTTCCGCGGGGAGGACGGTCTCGACGAGATCGCTCCGACGGGTCCCACCCGGCTGTGGGAGGTCCGCGGCGGCGACGTGACGGAGTCCGTCATCGACTGGGAGGCCGACCTCGGCGTGCCTCGCATCGCGCTCGACTCGTTGCGGGGCGCGAAGGCCGACTACAACGCCGACGTCGCGCGGCGTCTGCTCGGCGGGGAGACCGGCCCGGTGCGCGAGACCGTCGTGCTGAACACGGCCGCGGCGCTCGTCGCCGACGGCACGCTGCCCGGCACCGGCGTCGGGACGCTCGTGGAGCGTCTGGTCGCAGCGAGCGGGCACGCGCGGCAGTCGCTGGACAGCGGGGCTGCGGCGGACGTCCTGGCGCGCTGGAGGGCGGCGAGCGCGCGCTGAGCTAGTCCTCGTGCTGACCTCGCGCTCGCTCCGGCCGAGTGACGCTCCCGCGCCCTCAGCCTCCGCTGCGCTCCACGTCAGTCCTCCAGACCGAGGGCGAACGCCTGCTCGAGGTCGTGCTGGCTGTAGGTCCGGAACGCGATGTACGTCTGCGTGCGGATGACGCCCTCGATCTTGCTCACCTTGTCCGCGATGACGTCGGCCAGGTCGTCGTGCTCGCGGACACGCACCATGGCGATGAGGTCGACCTCTCCGGTGACGGAGTAGACCTCGCTGACTCCGGGGAGCTCGGCGATCGCGGCGGCGACCTCCGGGATCCTCGCGGCGTCCGAGTCGATGAGCACGATGGCGGTCAGCATGCTCGTCATCATGCCGTGCGCGGCGGGTGGATGCTGAACGGGATGACCTGCGCGTCGTCGAGCTCCAGCCTGACCGGCCGCGCCTCGACGACGTCGAGCTCGCGTTCCGCGCCCACCCGGGGCAGGTGGACCACGAGGCCGTCCGGCTCGGGGGCGAGTCGCGGTCTGACCAGCGTCGCGACGGCGGTCGCCGGGTCTCCCAGCGCCTCGGCCGATCGCACGGGGCACGCCCACGGCACGTCGACCGCGACGAGGCGGACCCCCGGCTTCTCCAGCCAGGCGAGGATCAGGTCGGTCTCCTCCGGGTGCGCGGCCGTGGCAGGAGCGACGGCGGGCTCGACCTGCTCGCCGGTGGCCTGGAGGGTGGCGATGGCGGGCCGCGGGTCGGTTCGCCGGTCCACCCGTGCGGTCCCTGCGAGACGTCCGAACCGCACGAGCACCAGCTCCCACCCGCCGTCGTCGGCACGTCGAGCGGCCACCAGCTCGGCGCAGGTGGCGAGCGGGGCGAACCGCTGGGCTCGTGACGCGCCACGCAGGAAGCCGCCGAGGCGGTCCCGGACGGTCGCGGCCTCCTCGAACCGCTCCTGCGCCACCAGCCACGCGATCCGGTCGGCGTGCGCCTCGACCACGGGGGCGGCGTCGGCGACCATCGCGTGCCGGACGCGGTCGACGACCTCCGCATAGCCGGCCGGTCCCTGGTGACCGGTGCACGGGGCTCCGCACTTGCCCATCTCGACCAGCACGCACGCCGACGAGCCGGGCGCGGCCACGAGGGGGAGCTTGCGGGTGCACTGCCGGATGGGGAACGTCTCGTGCAGGGCCTCCACGGCCAGCTGGGCCGTCGACGCGGAGGAGAACGGTCCGATGTAGGTCGTGCCGTCGCCGTCCTTGACCTCCCGGACCACCGACAGGCGCGGGTAGGGCTCGGAGGTGAGGCGGACCCACGGCATGCGCTCGGGGAACCGGGACCTGCGGTTGTACCGGGGGGAGTGGGCGGCGATGAGGCGGAGCTCTCGGACGCGCGCCTCCAAGGGGGTCGCGCACGGGATCGGGTCGACGCGCTGCGCGACGCGGACCATCTCGATCATCCGGCTGCGCTTCTCCGCCGACGTGAAGTAGGAGCGGACGCGCTGGCGCAGCGACGTCGTGGACGTGCCGACGTAGAGCACCTCGTCGCCGGGTCCCCGGAACAGGTAGACGCCCGGCCCGTCCGGCAGGCCGTCCGCGAGGGTGCGCTTGCGGCGCACGTCCTCCGGCACGGGGTCCGTGGCGGTGGCGAGGTCCTCGAGGTGGGTGATGCCCAGGGGAGCCAGGCGCGCCAGCAGCGCGTGCAGCACGTCGACCGTCGCGCGGGCGTCGGAGAGGGCCCGGTGGTTGGGCGTGACCGTGGCGTGGAACAGGTAGGCGAGGGTGGACAGCTTGTGGTTCGGGGCCTCGTCGCGCGTGACCACCCGGCGCGCGAGCCGGACGGTGTCCACCACCTTGTTGCCCGGCCAGGCGTGACCCGTCCGGGCGGCGGCTGCCTTGAGGAAGCCGATGTCGAACGGGGCGTTGTGCGCGACGAGCACGGACCCGCGCGAGAACTCGAGGAAGCTGGGCAGCACCTCCTCGATCGGCGGCGCCCCGATGAGCATCGTCGTGGTGATGCCCGTGAGCACCTGGATGAAGGCCGGCACGGGACCGCCCGGGTCCACGAGCGTCTGGAACTCGCCGATCACCTCGCCGCCGCGCACCTTGACGGCACCGATCTCGGTGATCGCGCAGTCCGCCGGGGTGCCGCCCGTGGTCTCGAGGTCCACGACGACGAACGTGACGTCCGACAACGGGGTGCCCAGGTCGTCCAGCGTCTGCTGCACCGGACGCGCGGCCGGGTCCGGGGTGGCGTCCGCCCAGACGGGGCGCAGGCGGCGGACGGACGACATGGCTGGGACGCTACCCACGGGCACCGACACGACTCGGCTCCTGCCCCGGTGCGTCGCGACCTGGCCGTATGTCTCCCCACGACGGTGGCGGGTCGATAGTTTCGCCGGATGGAGCTCGAGCTGCGCCACCTCCGTCTGATCGTCACCGTCGCGGAACAGGGCTCGGTGACCCGCGCGGCCGCGACCCTCGGACTCACCCAGCCCGCCCTCACGGCCCAGCTCAACCGGATCGACCGCACGTTCGGAGCGGCGGTGTTCACGCGTGACCAGAGGGGCGCGCGGCCGACCGCCCTCGGAGAGTTCGTGCTCAGCCGCGCCAAGGTGCTGCTCCCGGCGATGTCCGCGCTGGTCGAGGACGCGCACCGGATCGTGGCCGGCCGGGACAAGCAGGCGCGGTCGGTGCGGGTCGGCACGGCGGCCACGGCGTTGGGTGGGCTCTTCGTCAACCACCTGGTGTCCGGACTGCACGCCGAGGTCACCAGCGTCACGCTGCCGGACGTCGACGGCGTCTCGGCGCAGCTGGCGGCGCGGACGCTCGACATCGCCCTGGTCGGCATGTGCGGGAACGCGTCACCGCCGACGGCGGGCGGTGTCCGGTGGTGGCGGGTGAGCACGGACCCGGTGTTCGTGCTCGTCCCGGACGACCACCCGCTGGCCACCCGGGCGGTCGTCGCGCTCACGGACCTCGCGGACGCCGACTGGCTCGGGGTGTCCGGCGCCGGGTGCTTCCAGCGCTGCTTCGTCACCGCCTGCGCGCGGGCCGGGTTCACTCCGGGCAAGGTGAGCGAGGCCGACCGGGCGGCGTGCGTCGACCTGGTCCGGGCGGGTCACGGTGTCGCCCTGGTGCAACCGACGTTCCCCGACACCCCCGGGGTCTGCGTGGTCCCCCTGGCGGGCGTGCCGCTGCAGTGGGCGCACCACGTGGGCTGGCACGACGAGGCGCCCCCGCTGCCGGTCGACGGCATCGTGGAGGCCGCCGTCCGCGCCCACGCCGAGGCCGTGAGCCGCAGCAGCCCCCGGTTCCTCGACTGGCTGGCCGCCTCCAGGGCATAACCGCGGTGCTATGCCCACCGAGTGATCTGTTCTTCGACTCCCGTCACGCCTAGTGTGACTGACGGCCTACCGGCCGATGTGACGACGGAGGGACGACGGACATGACGCGACACACCTGGAGGGCGGCGGTGACGGCCTGTGCGGCCGGCGCGCTCCTCGCCGGACCGCTGGCGGTCGGATCGACTGCCGCACCATCCGACCCCGGATCCACGAGCCCGCAGGAGCTCGGCATCCAGCAGAAGGTCGACCCCGCGATCCAGAAGGCGCTCGAGCGCGACCTCGGGCTCAGCCCGTCCGCTGCCGCCAAGCGGCTCACCTTCCAGGCGGACGCCGCCGGGAAGCAGCGCGTGCTCAAGGCACGACTGGGAGCCACGTACGCCGGCGCCTGGATCGACCCCACGAAGAACGTGCTGTACGTCGGCGTCGCCGACGGAGGTGCCGCCTCGACCGTGCAGGCGGCCGGTGCGCAGGCCGTCGTCGTCGACCACACGCTCGCCGACCTCGAGCAGTGGCAGTCCTCGCTCGACGCGACCACCGCCGAGGCTGCCGCGGCCGTGCCGAGCTGGTACGTCGACGTCACGACCAACTCGGTCGTCGTGTCGGTGCGCGCAGGCGGCGAGACCGCCGCACGCCGGCTCGTCGAGCGGGCCGGGGTGCCGGCGGACTCGGTGACGTTCCAGCCGACGGCCGAGGCGCCGAGGACCTTCATCGACATCGTCGGCGGCAACGCCTACACGATCGGCGGGACCAGCCGCTGCTCCGTCGGCTTCTCCGTCACGGGCGGGTTCGTGTCCGCGGGCCACTGCGGTCAGACCGGGGCGACGACCGCGACGCCGACCGGGACGTTCCGGGGCTCCAGTTTCCCGGGCAACGACTACTCGTGGATCGGCGCCGCCGCCGGCAACACCCCGATCGGCGCGGTCAACCAGTACAACGGCAGCCGGGTCTCCGTCGCCGGGTCCACCGACGCCGCGGTGGGCGCCTCGGTCTGCCGGTCGGGATCGACCACCGGCTGGCACTGCGGGACGATCCAGTCCCGTGGCGCCAGCGTGACCTACGCCGAGGGCACGGTGAGCGGGCTCATCCGTACCAACGTGTGCGCCGAGCCCGGCGACTCCGGAGGCTCCCTCATCGCCGGCAACCAGGCGCAGGGCGTGACGTCCGGCGGGTCCGGGAACTGCTCCTCCGGCGGCACCACCTACTTCCAGCCGGTGAACGAGATCCTGTCCGCCTACGGGCTCACGCTGACCACCGGGGGAGGCGGCACCACCCCGCCCCCGACGACGTCCTGCTCGGGCTACGCGGCCACCTACCAGGGCACCCTCTCCTCCGGCTCCGCCGTGGCCCAGCCCTCGGGTGGCTCGGTGAGCGTGACCCGCAGCGGCACGTTCCGGCTCTGCCTCGCAGGTCCGACCGGCGCCGACTTCGACCTCTACCTGCAGAAGCGGAGCGGGACCGCCTGGTCGACGGTCGCACGGGGGACGACGTCGTCGCCCAACGAGGCGTTCACCTACTCCGGCACCGCCGGCACCTACCGGTACGTCGTCGACGCGTACTCCGGCTCCGGCGCGTACGTCCTGGGGGTCACGACCCCCTGACGTCGCGGCGGACCCGGCCTGGCGGTCACCCCTCATCCGGTGGCCGCCGGGCCGGGTCCCGGCGTCGACTGCCCGCGGCACCTAGGGTGCTGGTCATGAGCGGCGAACGCGGGACCGGCGACGACGCCACCGAGGTGCCGACGACGTTGCGGACGGCGCTGGTGCAGGTGGCAGCCGACGTCCTGGGGACGACGGAGCCCGTCGAGGTCCCCCCCTCGCTGCGCGCCGTCCACCGGTTCGCCCCACGTCGACGCGCGACCGCGGGGGCGGGGCCGCTGTGGAGCGCTCTGCAGGACGACGCGTACCGGGCACGGGTGGCGCGCGTGTGGACGCAGGCGAACCCCGAGCTGGCCGCCCAGGTGGCTCCGGACGCCCCGGAGCCGGCTGAGCCGTCGGTACAGGCCGCGGTCGGCGCGTGGCTCCTGGGCTCGGGGTGGCAGGAGCTGATGCCTGCGGAGGAGTCGCCGGTCGGCGCCGTGAGTGCGGAGGCGCAGGCCAGGCTGGCGCGCGCCCAGGCGGAGGTGGAGCGGGTCCGGGCGGACGCCGCGGCGGCCCGCGACGAGGCGCGAGCCGCCGAGGAGCAGCTCGGAGCGCTGCAGCGCGAGCTGCGACGGCTGCGATCCGACGCGGACCGAGCGCGCAGCGAGGGGCGCCGCGCGGCCGAGGAGGCGCGCGCGTCCCAGGACGCGGCGGAGCTCGCCCACGCACGCGCCGCCGACGACCTCCGGCGGGCCGTCGAGGAACGTCGGGCGGCGCAGGCCGAGCGCACGGCGGCCCGGGCGGAGCTGCGGGCGGCCCGCAAGCTCGCCGACGTCCGCGTCCGCCTCCTCCTCGACACGATCGTCGACGCCGCGAGCGGGCTGCGCTCCGAGCTCGCGCTGCCGCCGGTCGCGGACCTGCCGGCCGACCTCGTCAGTCCGCCCACGGAGCGCACGGCGGTGCGGCCGGGCTCGCGCGGGCGGTCGGTCGAGGACCCGGAGCTGCTGGACGAGCTGTTGCGTCAGCCGTGGGCGCACCTGATGGTCGACGGGTACAACGTCTCGAAGTCCGGGTTCGGGGAGCTGTCGCTGGCCGACCAGAGGCGTCGGCTCGTCGACGGGCTCGCGCAGGTGGCCGCCCGGACCGGCGCCGAGGTCACGTGCTGCTTCGACGGCCAGGAGGGTCAGCAGCACCCGCCCGGCGGGTACGCGCGCGGTGTCCGGGTGCTCTTCGCGGTGGGGGAGATCGCCGACGACCTCATCCGACGCCTCGTGCACGCCGAGCCTCCCGGCCGGGTGCTCGTCGTCGTGACCAGCGACCAGGAGGTCGTGCGCGACGTCGAGGCCGCGGGCGCCTGGGTGGTGCCGTCCAGCACGCTGGTCGCGCGCCTGCAGCGCCTCTGACCGCGAGTGTGTCGGTGGTCGTGGCTAGCGTCCCCGGCATGATCATCGACTGCGACACCTGCACGGAGCGCGGGGCCGCGTGCGCGGACTGCGTCGTGACCTTCCTGACCATCCCGGTGCGCACCACGACGCCCGAGGCGATGCCTGTCGCGACCGCCGCAGGGGCGGTCGAGCTCGATGCAGCGGAGCAGCACGCCATCGGCGTGCTCGCGGCGTCGGGTCTCGTCCCGCCCCTGCGTCTGGTGCGCGCGGTGTGAGCCGTCAGTCTCCCGCCGGGCCCTCGTAGAGGGCGTCGATCTCGCCGGCGTAGTCCTTGAGCACCTCGTTGCGACGGATGCTCAGCTTCGGCGTGAGGTAGCCGTTGGCGATGGTGAGGTCCGACTCGAGGATCCGGTACTTGCGCACCGACTCCGCCCGGGAGACCGCCTTGTTCGCCTTCTCGACCGCCTTGTCCAGGGATGCCAGGACGTCCGCGTCCTTGGCCGCCTCGGCGAGCGTCATCGCCGGCTTGCCGTGCGCGGACAGCCAGCCGGGGACGCCCTCGGGGTCGAGGGTGATGAGCGCGCCGATGAAGGGGCGCTGGTCACCGACCACGACCACCTGGCTGATGAGCGGGTGCGCGCGGATACGGTCCTCGAGCACGGCGGGGGCCACGTTCTTGCCGCCGGCCGTGACGATGATCTCCTTCTTGCGACCCGTGATCCGCAGGTAGCCGTCGTCGTCCAGGGACCCGAGGTCGCCCGTGCGGAACCACCCGTCGTGCATGGCCTCCGCGGTCGCCGCCTCGTTGTTGTGGTAGCCGCGGAACACCTGGATGCCCTGGAGCTCCACCTCGCCGTCCTCGGCGATGCGCACGCCGCTGCCCGGCAGGGGGATGCCGACCGTGCCGATCTTGGTGCCGCGTCCGGGGCGGTTCACGGTCGCGGGTGCGGTGGTCTCGGTCAGTCCGTAGCCCTCGAGCACGTTGAGGCCGAGACCGCGGTAGAAGTGACCGAGCCGCTCGCCCAACGGAGCGCCGCCCGAGACGGCCCACCGCGCGTTGCCGCCCAGCGCGTTGCGCAGGCGGTGCAGCACCAGCACGTCCGCCACCTTGTGCTGCAGGCGCAGCCAGAGGCTCGGGCCGTGCGGGTTGTCGAGCGCGCGCGAGTAGACGATCGACGTCTTCGCGGCCCGCTGGAAGATCGACCCCTTGCCGCCCGCGGCAGCCTTCTGCTCGGCGGAGTTGTAGACCTTCTCGAACACCCGGGGGACCGCGAGGATGAACGTCGGCCGGAAGGAGCCGAGGTCGTCGATGAGGGTGGCGGTGCTGGGGCTGTGGCCCAGGACGGCGCCGGCGGGGATGCAGAGCACCTCGATGAACCGGGCGAACACGTGCGCGAGCGGCATGAAGAGCAGCGTGCGCGCGCCGGGCTCGGCGAACACCTCGTTGATGTCCTCGACCGCGTTCACGGTGAGCAGGTAGAAGTTGCCGTGCGTGAGCTCGACACCCTTCGGCCGGCCCGTCGTCCCCGACGTATAGATGATGGTGGCGACGTCGTCGAGCACCGCGAGGCCGCGGCGACGGGTGATCTCCTCGTCGGACGTGCTCGCTCCGCCGGTGACGATGGTGTCGATCGCACCGTCGTCGAGGATCAGGACCTCGCGCAGGGTGTGCGCATCGGCGCGGACCTCGTCGACGACCGCGGCGTGCGCTGCGGTCTCGACGACGAGCAGCGAGACGTCCGCGTCGGTGAGGATCCACAGGACCTGCTCGGCCGACGACGTCTCGTACAGGGGGACCGGCACGGCGCCCGCGGCCCAGACGGCCCAGTCGATCAGCGACCACTCGTACCGCGTGCGCGACATGATGCCGACGCGGTCACCGGGCTGCACGCCTCGTGCGACGAGACCCTTGGCCACGGCGACGATCTCCGCGTCGAACTCCCGCGAGGTCAGGGGGATCCACGGGCCGCCCTCGTGCGTCTTGTGCTCGACGAGGACGCCGTCGGGCGTGCTCGCGACCCGGGCGGCGAGCAGGTCGTTGAGGTTCTTCGAGGGATCGACCTCGACGCGCAAAGGGATGTGGAACTCGTCCATGCTGGCTCCAGTGACAGGGGGGCGAAGTGTGGCCCCGACGATACGGGACTTCGGTCGCCCTGTGGGCAGCAGCCGAATGGGTACGCTCTGCGGCGGGCCTGGTCGCGGGGTCTTCCGGGCACGTGGGCCGGGGGCCGCGCAGGCGGATAGCGTGGAAGCCCGCACCGGACGGTAGCGAGCACGGTACGAGCGCGTAGGAGCACACACGAACATGCACGCCATCGGTGTGGACATCGGCGGGACCAAGATCGCGGCGGGAGTCGTCGACGAGGAGGGCACGATCCTCGCGCAGACGCGCCGGGAGACGTCGCCCGACGACGTCGCGGGGATCGACAAGGCCATCGCCGAGGTCTACCTCGAGCTGAGCGGTTCCTACGAGGTCAGCGCCATGGGCGTCGCCGCCGCCGGGTTCGTCTCGGCCGACCGTTCGTCCGTCCTGTTCGCCCCGAACATCGCGTGGCGCGACTACCCCCTGCGCCAGCGGGTCCAGGCGATCCTCCAGAACGACGACGTGCTGGTCGTCGTCGAGAACGACGCCAACGCCGCCGGCTGGGCCGAGTTCCGGTTCGGTGCGGGCCGCGACGTCGACGACATGCTCATGCTCACCGTCGGCACCGGCCTGGGCGGCGCCATCGTGTCCAACGGCGAGCTCGTGCGCGGGGCGTGGGGTGTCGCCGCGGAGATCGGGCACATGCGCGTGGTCCCCGGGGGCCACTACTGCGGTTGCGGCCACGAGGGCTGCTGGGAGCAGTACGCCTCGGGGAGCGCCCTGGTGCGCGACGCGCAGGCCACCGTGATCATCGAGCCCGACCGCGCCAAGCGGCTCCTGGAGCTGGCCGGCGGAGACGTCGACAAGCTCAACGGTCCGCAGGTCACGCAGGCGGCCCAGGAGGGTGACCCGCTGGCGGTCGAGCTGCTCGCCGAGCTCGGACGCTGGGTGGGCGAGGGCGCGGCGTCGGCCACTGCGCTGCTCGACCCGGCGCTGATCGTCGTCGGGGGAGGCGTGGCGGACGCGGGAGATCTGCTCCTGGTTCCCGCCCGCAAGGGCTTCGCGGAGCAGCTGTCCGGACGTGGGCACCGGCCCGAGGCGAAGATCGTGGTCGCGTCGATGGGCAACGACGCGGGGATGGTCGGCGCGGCCGACCTCGCCCGCCTCTGAGGACGGGTGCGACCGGGTCAGACCACCGCGCCGGTGTCGTCGTCGTCGGGGTCACGGCGGTGCGGCATCCGCCACAGGAGCACGCCGACGCCCACGACGAAGAGGGCGGCGGCCGCCTGCACGAGCGCGGGCGGTGCGTCGCGCCACGCCACCAGGACCACCAGCAGGAAGAGCGGCACGCCCGCGGCGGCGAACCATGCCATCGTGAGCAGCGGGTCACCCCCGAGGATCGGCCCGGGATCGGGCGGCACGAAGTGCTCCTCGGCGTCGACGGCGCTCTCGGCATCGTCGATCTGCGAGGTCCCGTCCCAGTCGCGCCCGGACAGCTCGGGCTCACGCGTCGGCTCCTGGGCGGGCCGCACGACGCGTCGGTCGGCGACCCACGGCGCGACGGGGAACGACAGGCCGGTCGCGGGCTCGGCGGTCGTCGCTCCCGGTGGGGGCGTGGGGGTCGTGGGGGGCTCCTGGTCCTCGTCGAACCCGTCGAGCTCACCGAGGTCGGCCACGATGGCGGCCCACACCTCGTCGTCCGAGAGCGGCGGTGGTGCGGCATGATCAGGCGGCCCGTCGGGCGGGCCGGCAGGCAGACCGGCAGCCGGCGGTTCGTCGGCGCCCGTCGGCTGGACCCCCTCGTCGGGGTCGTCGGGGCGAGGTGCCATAGGAGCACTCTAGAGTCGGACCGGGTAGTCGGGGTGGCAGGTGCTCGGCCCCGGCTTCCGCAGGGAGTCGTCGGGGGGCGAGCGCAGGGCTCGGGTGGGCGGTCAGTCCGTGAGTCGGGTCGAGAGGTGAACCGTTGTTCTACTGGTTGATGAAGCGGGTCTTCGTCGGTCCGCTGCTGCACCTGGTCTACCGGCCGTGGGTGCGCGGCGCCGAGAACGTGCCGGAGGAGGGTGCCGCGATCCTGGCGAGCAACCACCTCGCGGTGATCGACTCGTTCTTCCTGCCGCTCGTGCTCGACCGTGAGCTCGTGTTCATCGGCAAGCAGGAGTACTTCACCGGCTCGGGGATCAAAGGTCGCCTCACGGCGGGCTTCATGCGCGGCGTCGGCACGATCCCCGTGGACCGCGGGGGCGGCAAGGCGAGCGAGGCGGCCCTGCGCACCGGGCTGCGACGCCTGAACGACGGCGACCTGTTCGGCATCTACCCCGAGGGCACCCGCAGCCCCGACGGCCGGCTGTACCGCGGCAAGACCGGCATCGCGCGCCTGGCGCTCGAGTCCGGCGCCCCCGTGATCCCGGTCGCGATGGTCGGCACCGACGAGGCGCAGCCTGCCGGTCGCAGGATCCCGAAGGTCATGCGCATCGGCACGGTCATCGGCGAACCCCTCGACTTCAGCCGCTACCAGGGCATGGAGAACGACCGGTTCATCCTGCGCTCGGTGACCGACGAGATCATGTACGCGATCATGAGCCTGTCCGGCCAGGAGTACGTGGACGTCTACGCGGCCACCCAGAAGGCGCGCATCGCCACCGGCCACCCGGCCGTCGCGGGCGACGCGGCCGACCATCTTCCCGCCGCGCCGGGAGGACGTCCCGTGCCGGACGTCCAGGTGCCGGTCCCCCCGCAGGACGGGTCCGGGACGTCAGTAGGATGACGCGGTCGGCCTGAGCGTCGGCACCGTGGGCGCGCCCGACAGATCGTGCGCGTCGAAGGCAATGTCTACGAGAGGTGTTTCTCATGTCGGTTCGTCGCGTCGCCCTCCTGACCGCAGGTGGCTTCGCTCCGTGCCTGTCGTCCGCCGTCGGTGGGCTCATCGAGCGGTACACGGAGATCGCTCCCGACATCGAGATCATCGCGTACCAGCACGGGTACTACGGCCTCCTGCGCGGCGACAAGATCGTCGTCGACGCGGACACGCGTGCCAAGGCCGGCATCCTGCACAAGTTCGGCGGCTCGCCCATCGGCAACTCGCGCGTCAAGCTCACCAACGCGAAGGACTGCGTCAAGCGCGGCCTCGTGCAGGAGGGGCAGGACCCGCTGAAGGTGGCCGCCGAGCAGCTCAAGGCCGACGGCGTGGACGTCCTGCACACCATCGGTGGCGACGACACCAACACGACGGCTGCCGACCTCGCCGCGTACCTGCACGAGAACGGCTACGACCTGACCGTCGTCGGCCTGCCCAAGACGATCGACAACGACGTGGTGCCCATCAAGCAGTCGCTGGGCGCCTGGACCGCCGCCGAGGAGGCCGCCGGGTTCGCCGCGAACATCATCGGCGAGCACCGCTCCGGCCCGCGCATGCTCATCGTGCACGAGGTCATGGGCCGGCACTGCGGGTGGCTCACCGCCGCCGCGGCCGCCGAGTACCGCAAGTGGCTCGACACGCAGGAGTGGGTCCCGGGCATCGGCCTGACGCGCGAGCGCTGGGACATCCACGCCGTGTTCGTGCCGGAGCTGGCGCTCGACATCGACGCCGAGGCCGCGCGCCTCAAGGCGATCATGGACGAGCAGGGCAACGTCAACATCTTCCTGTCCGAGGGCGCCGGCATGCACGAGATCGTCGAGCAGCTCGAGGCCGCCGGCACGCCCGTGGAGCGCGACCCGTTCGGTCACGTCAAGCTCGACACCGTGAACCCGGGCCAGTGGTTCGCCAAGCAGTTCGGCGAGAAGCTGGGCGCCGAGAAGACGATGGTGCAGAAGTCCGGGTACTACTCGCGCGCCGCGGCGGCGAACGCCGAGGACCTGCGCCTCATCAAGTCGATGACCGACCTGGCCGTGGAGTCCGCGCTGCGCGGCGAGTCCGGCGTCATCGGTCACGACGAGGAGCAGGGCGACGTGCTGCGCGCCATCGAGTTCCCGCGCATCGCGGGCGGCAAGGCGTTCGACGTGTCGCAGCCCTGGTTCGGTGCGCTGCTGGAGGACATCGGACAGTCCCTGGTCCCGGCGAGCCACTCATGAGTGTCGAGCCGGACCCGCAGGTCGTCGCGGGGCTCGACGCCTGGCGGTCGATGGGCGCGCTCCAGCAGCCGCAGTGGCCGGACGCGACCGCCCTCGACGCGGTGACGGCTCGGCTGTCGACGCTCCCGCCGCTCGTGTTCGCGGGCGAGGCGGACCACCTGCGCGCGCAGCTGGCGGCCGCCGGGCGTGGCGAGGCGTTCCTGCTCCAGGGCGGTGACTGCGCGGAGACGTTCAGCACGGCGACGGCGGACAACATCCGCAACAAGATCAAGACGATCCTGCAGATGGCCGTCGTGCTCACGTACGGCGCCAGCCTGCCGGTCATCAAGATGGGCCGGATGGCCGGGCAGTACGCCAAGCCCCGCAGCTCCGACACGGAGACCCGCGACGGCGTGACGCTGCCGGCGTTCCGCGGCGACATCATCAACGACTACGAGTTCACCACCGAGGCCCGCACGCCGGACCCGCAGCGGCTGCTCGAGGCGTACCACACCTCCGCGTCGACGCTGAACCTCATCCGGGCGTTCACCACCGGCGGGTTCGCCTCGTTGCTGCGCGTGCACGAGTGGAACCGCGGCTTCATGGCCAACCCGTCGTACTCGCGCTACGAGGAGATCGCGGCGGAGATCGACCGGGCCATCCGGTTCATGGCGGCCTGCGGTGCCGACTTCGACGCGCTGCGCTCCGTCGACTTCTTCTCCAGCCACGAGGGCCTGCTGCTCGACTACGAGCGCCCGCTGACCCGCATCGACTCGCGGACCGGGCTCCCGTACGACTGCTCGGCGCACTTCGTGTGGATCGGTGAGCGCACCCGCCAGCTCGGCGGCGCGCACGTGGACTACTTCTCGCGCGTGCAGAACCCGCTGGGCATCAAGCTGGGCCCGACGACCACCGGTGACGACGCGCTGGCGCTCATCGACAAGCTGAACCCGCAGGGCGAGGCCGGGCGCATCACGTTCATCACCCGCATGGGGGCCGGCAAGGTCCGTGACCTGCTGCCCGCGCTCGTCGAGAAGGTGACGGCCGACGGTCGTCCCGTGACGTGGGTCTGCGACCCGATGCACGGCAACGGGATCACGTCGGCGTCCGGCTACAAGACGCGCCGGTTCTCCGACGTCATGGACGAGGTCGCCGGCTTCTTCGAGGTGCACCGCGGCCTCGGCACGGTGCCCGGTGGCCTGCACATCGAGCTCACCGGCGACGACGTCACCGAGGTGCTGGGCGGGTCCGAGGAGATCGACGACGAGGGCCTGGCGCGGCGGTACGAGACGCTCGTCGACCCGCGTCTGAACCACCAGCAGTCGCTGGAGATGGCGTTCCAGGTCGTGGAGCTGCTCCGCGCGTCCTGAGGTCGTGAACGACGAAGCCCGGTCCCGCCTGCGCGGTGCCGGGCTTCGTCGTCTCAGACCACGGTGAGGACGATCTCCGTACCGACCTTGACCGGCTGACCCGCGGGCGCGCTCTGGTCACGGACCGTCCCGAAGAAGCCGCCCAGCACGTTCTCGCGCTTCACCGTGAGGCCGAGCTTCTCGAGCTGGGCCTTGGCGGCGTCGAACTGCTTGCTGACGACGTTGGGCATCTCGACGTTCTCCGGGCCCTTGGAGACGTTCACCGCGATGGTGTCGCCTCGGTGGCCCTCGGCTCCGGCTGCGGGGTTCTGGTCGATGATCAGGCCTGCCGCCACGGTGTCGCTGAACGCCTCGGTCGGTGCGAGCTTGAGGTTGTCGGTCACGAGCTCGGCGGTCGCGTCCTCGACGCTCATCCCGACCACGGAGGTGATCGTGACCGGCGCGGGTCCGTCGGAGAGCGTCAGCGTCACGGTCGTACCGCGGATCGTCTGAGTGTCGGGCGCGGCGGGCGTGCCGTCGGGAAGCGTCGCGCTGATGACCTCGCCGAGGCCCTCCGAGTCGCTGAACTCCGGCTCCGTGTAGGCGACCTCGAAGTCGGCGGCCGCCAGAGCGGCCTCCGCCTTCGCCTGCGCCTCGCCGATGACACCCGCGGGCACGAGCACGTAGTCGGGGCCCTTGGAGACGGTGAACGCCACGGTGCCGTCCTTGCGGATCCGGTCACCCTGGCCGGGGTCGGTGCGGAAGACCGTGTCGACGGGCGCCTCGGCGTCGAAGGCGGACGTCGGGTCGGCGCCGAGACCGGCCCGCGCAAGGATCGCGGTCGCCTCCTCGGCGTCCTGCCCGATGATCGTCGGGACGGTCGTGTAAGCGCCCGGGCCCTGCTGGAGGTACCACCAGGTGCCGCCGCCGACCAGCGCCGCAAGGATGGTGAGCACGATGATCCAGCGGGCGCGATGACCCTTCCGGGTCGGCTCGGGCGGCCGGCCGGTGAGCAGCTCCGCGGCGACGCCGAGCCCGATGGGCAGCGCGACGGTGGTCCCGCGGGCGTCGTTGACCTCGATGAGGGTGGTCTCGTCCGGGTCGGAGTCCGGCTCGTCGAGGTCCTGCCCCTCGTCGGCAGCGTCCTCGTCCGTCTCGGCGTCCAGGTCGGTTTCGGCCGGGTCCGTCGCCGCGGGGAGCACGATCGACGGGCTGACGTCCGCGTGCCGGGCGAGCGTCTCGTCGTCCAGCGCGGCGCGCGTGCGGCGCAGGAGGGTGAGGGCGGCTGCGGCGTCGACAGGCCGGTCGTCGGGGTCGCGGGAGGCGAGCGCCCGGACGGCGTCGTCGATCTCGATGGGTAGCCAGTCGACGAGCTCCGACGGCGCGGGGACGTCGTTGTTGACGTGCTGGAACGCGACCTGGATCGGCGTCTCGCCCGTGAAGGGCTGCCGTCCGGTGAGCATCTCGAAGAGCAGGATCCCGATCGCGTACACGTCGGTGCGTGCGTCGCTGACCCCGCGGGTGACCAGCTCCGGGGCCAGGTAGGCGACCGTGCCGAGCACCGTCCCGGTGGTGGTCGAGGTGACCTCCGTGACCGCGCGCGCCAGGCCGAAGTCCGCGAGCTTCACGCGCCCGTCGGAGGCGAGCAGCACGTTCTCGGGCTTGATGTCGCGGTGCACCAGGCCGACGCGGTGGGCCGCGGCCAGCGCGTCGAGGACGCTCTCACCGATGCGCAGCGCGTCGGCGACGGTCAGGGCGCCACGCTCGCCGATGTGCCGACGCAGGTTGCTGCCGTCGATGTACTCCATCGTCAGGTAGCTGGTCTCGCCGTCGACACCCTGGTCGTACACCCCGACGAGGCCGGGGTGCGTGAGGCGGGCGGCGGTGCGGGCCTCGCGACGGAACCGTGCGACGAAGTCCGACCCGGACGTGCCCTCGGCCAGGTGGGCGTGCATCACCTTGAGCGCGACGTCGCGGTCGAGCCGCCGGTCGACGGCCAGGTAGACGGTCGCCATGCCCCCGCGGGCGATGCGGGACACGACCTCGTACCTGCTGTCGACCAGGCGGCCGACGAACGGATCGGTGATGGTGGCTCCCACGGCAGGGAGTCTACGGTCGCGAGCCCCGCCGGTGCGGCAGGCGCGACCTCAGCGGAAGCGCGTCATGTGCGTCTGGACGTTGGCGACGTAGCGCCGCGTGTCCGCGAACATCCCGTTCTTCTTCACCGACGCCGCGCCCTGGTAGTAGCCGGCGATCGCCGTGGGCAGGTCGGGGGCGTTGCCGACGAGCGCGCGCAGGATGGCGACGCCCGCGGTGACGTTGTCGTCCGGGTTCACGAGGTTGAGCCGACGACCGACGAGGTCCGACGCCCACTGGCCCGACGTGGGGATCACCTGCATGGTGCCGATGGCGTTGGCGGGGGAGACCACCGCGTGCTTGAACCCGGACTCCTGGAACGCGACAGCCTGGGCGAGCGCCGGGTCCACGCCCATCGCGCGGGCCGTCGCGGCGACCTTGGCCTGCATCTCGGCCTTCGACGGCGTCCCGGTGCTGCGCAGGGTGGCGAGGTTCGCGTTGGCGGCGGCGACGACGGAGTCGGAGTAGGTGCGTCCGGCGAACGTGTTGCCGACGGCTGCGGATGCAGGTGCGGCGGCCGGGACCGGCACGGTGAGGGTCTGCCCGATGCGGATCAGCGCGCGGGAGTCGAGGCCGTTGGCAGCGACGATCGCGGCGACGGTGGCGCCGTGCTTGGCGGCGATGGCGGTGACCGTCTCGCCGGACCGCACGGTGTGGGAGACGGTGCTCGCCGCCTGAGCGGCAGCGGCCGGGGCGGGTGCGGCTGCGGCGCCTGCGGTGGACCCCGGGACCGCCAGTGTCTGGCCGACGCGGATGAAGGCGCGTGCGTCGAGCCCGTTCGCTGCCACGATCGCCTGCACCGAGGTCCCGAGCTTCGCGGCGATGTGGCTGACCGTGTCGCCCGAGGCGACCGTGTACGACCCCGCGGCCGGTGTCGCCACGGCGGCCGGTGCGGACGCGGCTGCGGAGGACGACGTCGGGATCGTCAGCACCTGCCCGATCCGGATGCGCGACACGTCCGCCAGGGCGTTGGCGCGCGCGATGGCCGCGACGGTGGTGCCGGTGCGGGTGGCGATGTGGCTGACGGTGTCCCCGGAGCGGACCTTGTAGGCGTCGTCGGCATGCGCCGCGCCCCCGGTCGCGGTCACGCCGACGACGGCCAGCGCGAGGGTCGCGCCGGTCCCGCTGGCCACTCTGCGGGCGGTGGCGTGGTGCGACATGGGGCCTACCTCATGGTGCGGAAGTGAACGGATGGTGCCTGTGTGACTGGAGTGACAGAATGCGAACGTATCCGAATACGGCACGCGGGGAAAGCGCACGGGGGAATTGCGCGGGTGTAATTCGTAGATGCGTACTCTTGTCGGGTGAACGATTCTGCAGAGACCCTCGACCGGCTGGTCGACGAGTGGCTCACCGTCCCTGATGTTGCCGACCGGCTCGGCCTCGACGCCTCGAGGGTGCGCCGGATCGTGCAGGAGCGCCGGATCATCGGTGTCCGCCGCGGCGACCCGCGGGTGTTCTCCGTGCCGGGCGCGTTCCTCGTGCCGGGGCACCTCGCCAACCCGTCGCAGCCGACCAACCGCGACCCGGACCAGCCGTGGGCGGTGCTCGCCTCGCTCCAGGGCACGCTCACGGTGCTGTCCGACGCCGGGTTCACGGACGAGGCAGCCATCGAGTGGCTCTTCACGCCGGACGAGTCGCTGCCGGGCACGCCCATCGACGCACTGCGCGCCGGGCGCAAGACGGAGATCCGCCGGCGGGCAGCCGCGGAGCTCTGAGGACTCAGGCGCGCCGGTCGACCGCCGCGTGCGCCAGACCGACCAGCTGGGAGCGAGCCGGCTCGGCCCACGGCCGCTGGTCCATGAGAGTGAACGCGCGGCCGGCGAGGTCCTCGATGAGGGTCTCGACGTCGTCGGGCGCCCCGGTGCTCCGGATGGCGTCGGCGAGGACCGTCACGTCGGCCTCGGTGAGCGAGCGGTCGCCGAGCCGCTCGCGCAGCAGCCGCACCGTGGCGTCGTCGGAACGCGCCCGGGCGCGGGCGACCGCACGGGCAGCCAGGACCGTCCGCTTGCCCTCGCGGAGGTCGTCGCCCGCAGGCTTGCCCGTGGTCTGCGGGTCGCCGAACACGCCGAGCAGGTCGTCGCGCAGCTGGAACGCCTCGCCGAGAGGCAGGCCGAGCGAGCGGCAGGCGTCCAGCGCGTCCTCGCCGGCGTCCGCGAGCGCGGCACCGAGCACGATCGGGTGCTCGACGCTGTAGCGCGCCGCCTTCGCCCGGATGACCTCCCGCGCCCGTGCCTCGTCGCCGACGGGGTCGTCGCCCCACGGGATGGCCTGAGCCAGCACGTCGAGGTACTGGCCCACCGTGACCTCGGTGCGCATCAGGTCGAACACGGCCCGTGCGCGCTCGGCGCGCGGTCGCGGCTGCATCGCCAGGGCGCCGGCGAACTCCTGCTCGCTCGCGATGAGCGTGAGGTCGCCCAGCAGGATCGCGGCTGACATGCCGAACCGCTCCGCGTCGCCGGTCAGCCCGTGCCGGGCGTGCAGGAGGGCGAACGCCCGGTGCGCGGCGGGGAACCCGCGACGGGTGTCCGAGTCGTCCATCACGTCGTCGTGGAACAGCGCGGCCGCCTGGAACAGCTCGAGCGCGGCGCCCACGCGGAGCACGGCGTCGGCCTCCGGTGTGCCGGGGACCCCGCCGTGGGCGCGCCAGGACCAGTAGCAGAACGCGGCCCGCAGGCGCTTGCCGCCGGTGAGGATCTGCGCCACCGCGTCGGCGAGCACGTCCGCGTCACCGCTCGCCGCCGCGAGGACGGTGCGCAGCTGCGCGACGTGGCTGGTCAGGACGGCGTCGATACGCGGTCGGACGTCCTCGACGTCGACGAGGGACGGGGTCGCTGTGCTCACGCGGGGCAGCCTACGGCGCGGCCGCGCGGACCCGCCCGCCCAGCGTGAGGGTGCGCTGGTCGTCGCGGTCGAGGATGCCGACGACCAAGAGCTCGGAGCCGGCGCTCCTGGCGAAGGTGGACTGCGCGGCCAGCCCGGCCTCGGCGGCCGGTGGTGTGCCCTCCGTGAACCCGGCGGCCACCAGGGGCGCGCGCACCGCCGCGAGCAGCCCCGCTGCGTCCTGGTCCGAGCGCAGGTTCAGGCTGATCTCGGTGAGGTCGGTGCCGTCGACCGGTGCGGCGGACGAGAGCAGGACCTCCGCGCCGTCGGGGACGGGGACGAGGTCCACGGGGAAGCCGTCGACCACCTCGCCGACCGCCGAGTGGGAACCGTCGTCGTCGGGGAGCAGCGTCTCGGTGGGGCCGGGCGTGGGAGTGGCCAGGGCGAGGGCGCTCCCGGTCGGGGTCTCGCGTCCGGGGCCGCTGGTCGTGCACGCCACGGTCGAGGCGGCGACCGCGAGCGCGACCGCGACGGCCGTGACGCCGGACCGGGCGCGCGCAGGCAGAGGCGCAGGACGGGGCATCGCGACAGGTTAGCGGCCCACGCCCTGCATCGAGACGCCCACATGCCCCTGGAGCTGTGGCCCGGTGCACAGATCCGGTGAGGCGGGCCCGTGGACCCGGCGCGTCGGGTGGGCTGACGGCATGCAGACCACCACGCTCCGGGTGAGCGAACCCCAGGAGATCCTCGCTCTCGTCCCGCACCGGCTCGGGTTCCGCCCCGCGGACAGTGCTGTCGCCGTGAGCCTGCGTCCGCCGCGGGGGGCGGTGGGCCTCGTCGTCCGCGTGGACCTGCCGCACCTCGCCGACGTCTCGGACGGCCCGCTGCTCGCCCGCACGCTCGTCGCCCACCTGGGTCGGGACGGCGCCCGTCGGGGCATCCTCGTGCTCTACACCGATCGTGACCCCCGCGGCGGGGACGGCCCCGCGCACGCCGCGGCGCGACACTTCCGGGACGCCGCCGCGGCTGCGCTCGGGGACGTGCAGGTCTGGGTGGTCACGCCGAGCGGCTACCTGGCGCTCGACTGCGCGCAGGACTGCTGCCCGCCCGGTGGCCGGCCGCTGCGCGACCTGGACTCCACCCAGGTGGGCGCCACGCTGGTGCTGGCCGGCTCGGCGGTGGCGGACTCACGGGACGACGTCGCCCGGATCCGTCCGGAGCAGGGCGAGGTCCGCCGATCGGTCGCCCGCGTCCGGCGTCGGTGGGAGCGCAGGTGGGAGGAGGCCCTCGTCGCCGGGACCGACGCGGTGTCCCGGTGGCGAGTGGAGTCGCTCGTGGCGTGGCGCTGCGCGGTGTCCTTGGTCGAGTCGGACGGAGCAGGCACCGGGGGAGCGCCGTGGGGTCGGCTCGAGGCGGGACTGGCCGACCGGCGGGTGCGGGACGGTGTGCTGGTCGCGCTGGTGCCCGGCACCGCGGACCTGGCCGAGCGGTGCGTCCGGGGCGCGGAGTCGACGCCGGAGCTCGATGCCGCGCTCGGCCGGGCGATGGCGATGATCATCGACCCCGTGCGTGGCGTCGTGCCCCCGGAGCGAGCGACCGCGGTGCACGAGGCGGTCCTGGAGGCCGTCGTCGCCCGCGGCCGGACCGGCGCACAGGCACCGGCGCTGACGCTCCTGGCCCTGCTGGCCTGGTGGCGTGGGGACGGCGCGCGCTCGCGCGTGCTGCTGGACGGGGCGCTCGACGCCGAGCCGGGCTACCGGTTGGCGGAGCTCCTCGACGACGCGCTGAGCGCGGCGGTGCCGCCCGGGTGGGTGCGCCACACCGACTGACCTGCGCCGAGATGCGACCGGAGCGCTCGTGGCGACCCCTCCGCTCCGGTAGCGTCACGCACACGGCGGTGTTGCCGCGGACGAGGGGAGGACCGATGGGCATCGTGGTCGGCTATCTGGCCACTCCGGAAGGTCGGGCGGCCCTCGGGGCGGCGATCGAGGAAGCACGGCAGCGTGAGACGCGCGTCGTGGTCGTCGTGAGCGCACGCCCGGACGAACCGGAGGAGCAGCGCGCAGCCGTCGAGGCGGAGCTGGAGAAGGTGCGGACCGAGCTCGCGGCGGCTGACGTCGACCACGAGGTGCGACTGCTCACGGGCGGTGACGTCGCGGACGACCTCATCGCGACGGCGGAGGAGGTCGGTGCCCAGCTCGTGGTCCTCGGTCTGCGTCGACGGAGCCCGGTGGGCAAGCTGATCCTCGGCGCCAACGCGCAGCGGGTGCTCTTCGACGCGCCGTGCCCCGTGCTCACCGTCAAGCCTGGTCCGGGCTGACCCGGCACCAGCCCGGCTCACGCAGCAGCCCGTCATCTCGGGAATCTCTTGCTCGTGTCGTTCGTTGTGAACGAGAACCCTCCGACCGCCGTCCTCGACGGCCGTGTCGTCGTGCCGTGATAGCGCCGACCGGCCCGTGAGGTCGGTACAATATCTATCTACCTCCCGGCCCCGTTCCGGGTGTCGCGCTGCCGAAAGGTCGTTCGTGTCGTCCCAGACCCCGCATCCCGCTCTTCCGCGTGAGTTCGAGCACCCTGCTCTCCAGGACCTTGTCCTGCGTGGGCGCACCCACGGCACCGTGGGCGCCGAGGAGTTGCGCACCGCGTGCGAGCAGGCGGACGTCCAGGACGCCAAGCGTCTTCGCGCCGTCGTCCGTGGGCTCGCCACCGCCGGAATCGGCGTCCGCGAGCCCGCTGCCCCTGCTCGTGCCGTCGCCGCCACCAGCGCCAAGGCGCGCCCGTCCGCCAAGGCGGTGGTGCCGCCCGAGGAGGGCGCCGCCGCACCCGCCAAGACGACCCGCGCCAAGACGACCGCTGCAGCGAAGGCCACGGCCGCCAAGCCCGCGGCCGCGAAGACCGCTGCCGCCAAGAAGGCGACGACCGAGCCGGTCGACCCCGACGTCGAGGTGGTGGAGGGCGACGAGCCCGACATCGCGTCGATCGAGGAGGTCGTCGTGGAGGCCGTCGAGGTGGTCGAGGTGGTCGAGGACGCCGCCGAGACCGACGACGAGGACGAGGACGGCGAGAAGAAGCCTGCCGCCAAGGAGGAGGAGAGCGAGGACAGCGGCTTCGTCTACTCCGACGCGGACGACGACGACGCCCCCGCTCAGCAGGTCGTCACGGCCGGCGCGACGGCGGACCCGGTCAAGGACTACCTGAAGCAGATCGGCAAGGTCGCTCTGCTGAACGCGGAGCAGGAGGTCGACCTCGCCAAGCGCATCGAGGCGGGCCTGTTCGCCGAGGAGCGTCTCAACGCGGGCATCACGATGGAAGCCAAGATCAAGCGCGAGCTCGAGTGGATCGCGAACGACGGTCGACGCGCCAAGAACCACCTGCTCGAGGCCAACCTGCGCCTCGTCGTCTCGCTCGCCAAGCGCTACACCGGCCGCGGCATGCTGTTCCTGGACCTGATCCAGGAGGGCAACCTCGGTCTGATCCGCGCGGTCGAGAAGTTCGACTACACCAAGGGCTACAAGTTCTCGACCTACGCCACCTGGTGGATCCGCCAGGCGATCACCCGCGCCATGGCCGACCAGGCGCGCACCATCCGCATCCCGGTGCACATGGTCGAGGTCATCAACAAGCTCGCACGCGTCCAGCGGCAGATGCTCCAGGACCTGGGCCGCGAGCCCACGCCCGAGGAGCTCGCCAAGGAGCTCGACATGACCCCCGAGAAGGTCGTCGAGGTCCAGAAGTACGGCCGCGAGCCCATCTCGCTGCACACGCCGCTCGGCGAGGACGGTGACAGCGAGTTCGGTGACCTCATCGAGGACTCCGAGGCCGTCGTGCCCGCGGACGCCGTGAGCTTCACGCTCCTGCAGGAGCAGCTCCACCAGGTGCTCGACACGCTTTCCGAGCGTGAGGCCGGCGTGGTCTCGATGCGGTTCGGCCTGACCGACGGCCAGCCGAAGACGCTCGACGAGATCGGCAAGGTCTACGGCGTGACGCGCGAGCGGATCCGGCAGATCGAGTCGAAGACCATGTCGAAGCTGCGGCACCCGTCGCGCTCGCAGGTGCTGCGCGACTACCTGGACTGACAGGTCCCGATCAGAACCCCGTCCCACCTCGGTGGGGCGGGGTTCTGTCGTTCCGACAGTCTTGACTAACGGTTAGTGATCACTGACCATAGACGGGTCAGTCGGATCAGCCGGAGGTGGGTCATGGGCAGTCCCGTCATGTGGTTCGAGATCAACAGCACGGATCCCGCGCGGGCGCGCGAGTTCTACACGCAGCTGTTCGACTGGTCGGCGGACGCACCGCCCGAGCTGGGCGGCTACACGCTGATCGACACCGGCGCACCGGCCGAGACCGTCGGCGGGGGGATCGGTGCGGCCGACCCTGAGGGTCTGCCCCCGGGGATCCTGCTGTACGTGCGGGTCGAGGACCTGGCAGCGACGCTCGCGCGGGCCGAGGAGCTCGGCGGGTCCACCCTGCAGCCGCCCACCGCGCTCCCGGCGGACAGCGGGAGCGTCGCCGTCCTGGCCGACCCCGACGGCCACGCGGTAGGACTGTGGGCGTGAGCGACACCGACGCCGTGCTGCGGGCGCTCGCGGAGCCGCGACGCCGCGAGATCCTCTCGCTGCTCGCCCTGGACGAGGTCCCGGTCGGGCGGCTGGCCGAGGAGGTCGACGTGACGCGCAGCGCGGTGAGCCAGCACCTCAGGGTGCTCGAGGACGCCGGCCTGGTGACCCGCCGGACCGAGGGGACCCGCAACTTCTACCGGTCCCGACCGGAGGGGCTCGCCGGGCTGCGCGCGTACCTCGACGAGACCTGGGCGTCCTCGCTGGACACCGCGCGGCGCCTGGTCGAGATCGAGGTCGGGGTGCTCGAGCCCGACGGCAGCGAGAGGGACGACCGTGCCACCGCGTGAGGTCACGACGCTGGCCGCACCTCCCGTCCACCAGGCGACGACCGTGCGGGCGGACGTGACCAGGACGTTCGACGTCTTCGTGCGCGAGATCGGCGTGTGGTGGCCGGTCGAACCGTTCTCGTCCGGCGGCGACCGCGTGCGGGACGTGACGATGGAGCGGCGGCTCGGCGGGAACGTCGTCGAGACCTGGGACGACGGCACCGTGCACGTCTGGGGCGAGCTCGTCGCGTGGGACCCGCCGCACGGGTTCACCATGTCATGGCTGCTCACGCCCGAGCCCACCGAGGTCGAGCTGAGCTTCCGGCCTCTGGGCGCTGCGCTCACTCGCGTCTCCGTGGAGCACCGCGGCTGGGAGCGGATGACCGAGGAGCAGCTGGGTGGCGCCTGCGCGCTGCCGGAGGGCTACCGCGGCGGGTCGTACGTGCGGGGCTGGGGCATGATCCTGGCCCGGCTGGTGGCGTACGCCGAGGGCGGCCCGTCGTGAGGCAGGTCCGGCACGTCGTCCTGTACGAGTCCGGGCCCGACGTGCTGAAGCTGGCTCCCGTGCACATGGACGCGCACGTCGCCCACTACGAGGACTTCGCGCAGCGCGGCCTGCTGGTGGCGATCGGCACGTTCGAGCAGCCCGAGGTGAACGGGTCGATGTGCGTGCTGACCACGCGCGAGGCCGCGGAGGAGTTCGCCGCGGCGGACCCGTTCGTCGTCCACGGTGTGGTGCGGTCCTACCGGGTGCTGGCCTGGACCAACGTGCTGGCCTGACCTCAGCGGGTGAGGTACCAGAGGATGAGGTCGTGGGCGCGGTGCGCCTTCTCGACGCCGCGGAAGTCGGCCTCGTGGACCGTGCCACCGATGTCGATGGCGATGCTGCTGTTCGAGGCGAACTTGCCCGCGAAGGACGTGTTGCTGACGATCGAGACCGACCGCACGTGGCGGTACGGGATCGAGGTGATCGCGACGCGCTTCCCGACGAAGCTCTTGTCCTGGATGACGACGCGCAGGGTCGTGATCCCGAGGAAGCCGGTACCCGTGCCGATGCAGTCGTAGACGGCGAGCACCTCCTCACCCTCCAGCAGACCGCGGCGGACGAGCTCGAGCTGCTCGGCCTTGTCGACGTCGGGCTCGCTCATGGTGCGTCTCCTGCTCGGTCGGGACCGGCGTCGGTGCCGGACGCCCCGAGCCTAGGAGACACGGCGGCCGGGGGTATACGAACGAGGCCCGGACCAGCGGGTCCGGGCCTCGTGCGATCGTCTGCGTGGTGCCGAGACGTCAGGTCGCGGCGCCGGCTCCCGCTCCGTGCTCGGCGAGCAGGCGGTCGGTCTCGTCCTGCACGTGGGTGGCCAGCTCGGCGAACTTGGGCGCGTGCTCGCGCGCGTGGTGCGCACAGAAGAGGAGCTCTCCCACGGGAAGAACAACTCGGACATAGGCCTGTGCGCCGCAGCGGTCGCAGCGGTCGGCCGCGGTCAGTGGATGCGTCATGGTCCCGGTCACGAGTCCATAGAACCATCCCGGTCGCCGATCCCTCGCACCGGGAGCGGGTGGTTCGCTCACCGCGTAGTGGACTGTAACCAGCCTGCAACACAGCCGTGGCCGGCGGCATGGTGCCGCGGTGCTCCGGGCCCCGACGACTACCATCGGGCCCGTGACGACGACCTCCCCGCAGTCCGGCTACACCGCCCGGCACCTGTCCGTGCTGGAAGGCCTGGAGGCCGTCCGCAAGCGCCCCGGCATGTACATCGGGACCACCGACAGCCGCGGTCTCATGCACTGCCTCTGGGAGATCATCGACAACTCGGTGGACGAGGCCCTGGGCGGCCACGGCGACCGCATCGAGATCGTGCTGCACGCGGACTCCTCGGTCGAGGTGCGGGACAACGGGCGCGGCGTCCCCGTGGACATCGAGCCCAAGACCGGGCTGACCGGCGTCGAGGTCGTGTTCACCAAGCTGCACGCGGGCGGCAAGTTCGGCGGTGGCTCGTACGGTGCGTCGGGCGGTCTGCACGGGGTCGGTGCGTCCGTGGTCAACGCCCTGTCGGCGCGCCTCGACGTCGAGGTCGACCGTGGCGGCCGCACCCACCGCATGACGTTCCACCGGGGCGAGCCGGGCACGTTCGACGACCGCGCCGGGGTCGGCCCCGACAACCCGTTCGAGCCGTTCGTCTCCGGCTCCGAGCTCGCGGTCGGCGGCAAGGTCGCCCGTGCGCGGACCGGCACGCGCGTCCGCTACTGGGCGGACCCGCAGATCTTCCCCAAGACGGCCGTCTTCGCGTACGACGAGCTGGTCACCCGCGCGCGGCAGACGAGCTTCCTGGTCCCCGGTCTGACCCTGACGGTGCGCGACGAGCGCGGCATCGCGGGGACACCCGGTGCCGACGGGCCGCACGAGGAGACCTTCCTGCACAGCGGCGGCGTCGTCGACTTCGTGGACCACCTGGCGCCGGACACCGCGGTGACGGACACCTGGCACCTGACTGGGTCGGCGTCGTTCACGGAGACCGTCCCCGTGCTGGACGACCGCGGGCACATGACCGCGCAGGAGGTCTCGCGCACCTGCGACGTGGACATCGCGCTGCGGTGGGGCACCGGGTACGAGACCGAGGTCCGCAGCTTCGTCAACATCATCTCGACGCCCAAGGGCGGCACGCATCTGGCCGGCTTCGAGGCCGGGCTCCTGCGCACGATGCGCAAGGCGGTCGACGCCAACGCGCGGCGCCTGAAGATCTCGTCGCGGGACACCTCGGAGCGCATCGAGAAGGAGGACGTGCTCGCGGGGATGACCGCGGTCGTGACCGTCCGGCTGGCCGAGCCCCAGTTCGAGGGGCAGACCAAGGAGGTCCTCGGCACCGGGCCGGTCCGCGCCATCGTCGGCAAGGTCATCGACACCGAGCTCGCGGCGATCTTCAGCTCTCCGAAGCGCGACCACAAGGCGCAGTCGTCGTTGCTGCTGGACAAGGTGGTCGGCGAGATGCGCGCGCGGCTCTCCGCGCGCAAGCAGAAGGAGATCTCGCGGCGCAAGAACGCGCTCGAGACGTCCTCGCTGCCCGCCAAGCTGGCCGACTGCCGCAGCGACGACGTCGAGCGCAGCGAGCTGTTCATCGTCGAGGGCGACAGCGCGCTCGGCACCGCCAAGCTGGCCCGCAGCTCCGACTTCCAGGCCCTGCTGCCCATCCGCGGCAAGATCCTCAACGTCCAGAAGGCGTCCATCACGGACATGCTGAAGAACGCCGAGTGCGCCGCGATCATCCAGGTGGTCGGAGCGGGGTCGGGTCGCTCGTTCGACCTGGAGGCGGCGCGCTACGGGAAGATCGTGCTGATGACGGACGCCGACGTGGACGGCGCGCACATCCGCACCCTGCTGCTCACCCTCCTGTTCCGGTACATGCGACCGCTGGTCGAGGCGGGTCGTGTCTTCGCCGCCGTGCCGCCGCTGCACCGCATCGAGGTCATCGGGGGCGGCGGTCGCAAGAACGAGTACGTGTACACGTACTCCGAGGCGGAGCTGGCGGCGACGCTGAAGAAGCTCGACCGCGCCGGCAAGCGCTACAAGGACGACATCCAGCGCTACAAGGGCCTCGGCGAGATGGACGCGGACCAGCTGGCGGAGACGACGATGGACCCGCGGCACCGCACGCTGCGCCGGGTCACCGTCGAGGGTGCCCAGCGGGCCGAGGAGATCTTCGAGCTGCTCATGGGGTCGGACGTCGCGCCGCGCAAGGACTTCATCGTCGCCGGCGCCGAAGGCCTGGACCGCAGCCGCATCGACGCCTGACCGGCATTTCGGTTGCCGTGGCGGCTCCGGGCCGGGGATCGTGGTGGGCGTGACCTCCACCGACCTCGCGCCCATCGCCGAGCGCGCCGCCGCTCCCGCCGACGTTCCGCTGCCCTCCGACACCCACGGGCTCTCGTGGCGGCCGCTGACCCGTGACGACGTGCCCGCGCTCACGCGGCTGCTCAACGTCGTCGAGGAGGCCGACGCCGCTCCGTTCAGGACGTCGGCGGAGGAGGTCGAGGACGAGTTCGACGGCGACTGGAAGGACCACGCCCGCGACTCGCTCGCGGGCGTCGACGCCGACGGGGTGATGCGCGCCTACGCGCGCGTGAACCAGCCCCCGGGCGACGCGCGGGTGGTCCGGGCCTTCCTCGACGGCGCCGTCGACCCGCTGTGGCGCGGGCGGGGGATCGGCCGCGAGGTCCTCGCGTGGCAGACGGCTCGTGGGCGGCAGCTGCTGGCGGCCTCGGGCAAGGAGCTGCCGGGCAGGCTCGCCGTGTTCACCCAGGACGAGGCCGAGGCGACGGTCCGGCTGGCTCGTGCGGGCGGCTTCACCCCGGTGCGGTTCTACGCGGAGATGCGGCGCCCGCTGGACGTCGAGCTCCCCCCGGTCGACGTGCCCGACGGGCTGAGCATCGTCCCGTGGACCACCGAGCTGGACGACCAGGTGCGGCTCGCGCACAACGAGGCGTTCGCCGACCACTGGGGGAGCGAGCCGCGTACCGCCGAGGAGTGGGTACAGGGCCGCAGCATGTTCGCCCCGGCGTGGAGCTTCGTGGCGGTGGACGACGCGACCGGGGAGGTCGCGGGCTACCTGCTGTCGGGGCGGTACGAGCACGACTGGCCCGTGATCGGCTACAAGGCCGGCTACACCGACCTGCTCGGTGTGCGGCGAGCGTGGCGTGGCCGCCGGCTCGCTGCGGCTCTCCTCGCCACGGTGATGGCGGCGTACCGGGCGGACGGGATGGACATGGCCGAGCTCGGTGTGGACACCGCGAACCAGTCCGGCGCGCACCGCCTGTACGAGGGCCTGGGCTACGCGGTGTTCCACAGTTCGACGATGTTCTCCATCGAGCTCTGAGCGGCAGCGTCGAACCGTGCCGCGCGCCCGCGCCCGCGGGTTAGCATCGGCGCGGCGGGACGACGACGTCCGGCCGTTTCTGTCGCCGGACGAAGGCGTCCGGCCTCGAGGAGGTCGTCGTGGGACGCTCGCTGTCCAGGGCCGCGCGCGCGTGGGTCGCGGTGTTCGTCGTGCTCGTGCTGGTGCACCTGGTCGCGCAGCTGACCGGCCCGGAGGGGTTCGAGCGTGTGAGCCAGTGGCTGCTCATGCCGGCCCTCGCGGCGGTCGTCCTCACCGCGACCCGCTGGCCGCGCGGACGCCTGGTCACGTGGGTGCTGGTCGCGCTCGGGTTCTCCTGGCTCGGTGACCTGGTCCCGTCGCTGGTCGGGGAGGATGCCGCGTTCCTCGTGATGGTCGGGTTCTTCCTGCTCGCGCAGACGGCCTACGTCGTCGCGTTCGCCCCGTCGGTCCGCGCGTCGATCGTCTACCGCCGACCCGTCCTGCTCGTGCCGTACGCCGCGGTGCTCGTCGCGCTCGTCGCCCTGTGCGCGCCGGGTGCGGACAGCCTGCTCGTGCCGGTCGCGGTGTACGGCGGCGTGCTGACCGCGATGGCCGTGCTCTCCACCGGCCTCGGCCGGGTCGCGGGGATCGGCGGCGCCGTCTTCCTCGTGAGCGACGCCCTGATCGCGCTGGAGGCCTTCGTGCCCTCGTGGGAGCTCGCCGGCCAGGGGTTCTGGGTCATGCTCACCTACTCGGTCGGGCAGGGCCTCATCGCGGCCGCTGTCGTGGCCCGCAACGTCGCCGAGCGGAGGGCGCCCGAGCCTGCCCCGGCCCGCACGTTCGTCCAGCACCCCCCGGTGCGGGACAACGTGGTCGCCTTCGTCTGAGCGGCGTCAGCCGATCGCGTGCACCGGTGAGGTGAGCGCCGTGCCGGACATGTCGCGGCGCGGGTCGAGGGCCGGCAGCTCGATCGGCTGACCGCCCGAGCCCGTCGCCCACGCGGGCGCGGTGCCCACCCAGGCGAGCAGCAGAGCGTCCTCGTTCCGCAGGAATCGGTGCGCACGGACCCCTCCGGTCGCGCGCCCCTTGCCCGGGTAGGCGTCGAACGGGGTGACCTTCGCGGAGCCTGCCTGCGTGCCGGGCAGCGCGCCGGAAGCCCCGGCGATCGTCACGACGACCGCGTTCGACGCCTCGTCGGCCGCGACGGACCCGAAGGCCACGACCCGCTGGCCCGCGGCGAGCTTGATGCCGGCCATGCCGCCCGCGGCACGACCCTGCGGCCGGACGGCCGATGCGGGGAAGTGCAGCAGGGAGGCGTCGGAGGACAGGAGCACGAGCTCGTCGGTGTCGGTCACCGCGGCGGCGCCGACCACCTCGTCGCCGTCCTTGAGCGAGATCGCCTCCCACGCGTCGCGGTTCCCGGGGACGTCGCCGGCGGTGACGCGCTTGACGGTGCCCTGGACGGTGGCCAGGGCGAGCGTCGGGGCGTCGGCGGCGAGCGACGTGAGGCCGACGACGCGCTCGCGCGGCAGGAGCGTCACCACCTCGCCCAGCGGGACGCCGCCGGACAGGGAGGGTGCGCCGTCGGTGGGGGGCAGCCCGGGCAGGTCGAGGACCGACACCTTGACGATCCGTCCTTGCGACGTCACCACGCCCACCTCGGCGCGCGCCGTCGTCGGCACTGCGGCGGTCACGACGTCGTGCTTGGACCGTCGGGCGCCCTCGACCCTCGACGGCAGGTCCTCCGACGCGGTGCGGGCCAGGAGGCCGGTACCGGACAGGAGCACCCAGCACGGGGTGTCGGCGATCTCCAGCGGAGCGGCCGTGCCACGGGCTGCCGGGGCACCGGTGATCGAGGTCCCGCCCGCCGACTCGAGCAGGATGGTCCGGCGCGGGGTGCCGTAGGTGGCGGCGACCTCGGCCATCTCCGCGGAGACGAGGGTCCGGAGGCGGGCCTCGTCGCCGAGGATCTCGCGCAGCTCGGCGATCTCCTGCTCGAGCTGCTGCTGCTCCTTCTCGAGCTCGATCCGCGAGAACTTGGTGAGGCGCCTCAGCCGCAGCTCGAGGATGTACTCCGCCTGCGGCTCGGACAGGTCGAACACGCTGCGCAGCCGGGCGCGGGCGGTGTCCGCGTCGTCGGACGTCCGGATGACCTGGATGACCTCGTCGATGTCGAGGATCGCGACGAGCAGACCCTCCACCAGATGCAGCCGCTCGAGCCGCTTCGCCAGCCGGAACTGGGACCGGCGGCGGACCACGACGATCCGGTGCTCCACCCAGACGACGAGCAGCTCGCGCAGGCCGAGCGTGCGCGGCTGGCCGTCGACGAGCGCGACGTTGTTGATCGAGAACGAGTCCTCGAGCGGCGTGTACCGGTAGAGCTGCTCGAGCACCGCCTCGGGGTGGAAGCCGGTCTTGATCTCGATCACCAGGCGCAGGCCGTGCTGGCGGTCGGTGAGGTCGACCGCGTCGGAGATGCCCGAGAGCTTCTTGCTCTGGACGCCCTCCTTGATCTTCTCGATGACCTTCTCCGGGCCCACCGTGTACGGCAGCTCGGTGATGACGATGCCCTTGCGCTTCGCGGTGACGTTCTCGATCCGGGCCGTCGCGCGGGTGCGGAAGGCGCCGCGTCCCGTCCGGTAGGCCTCGCGGACGCCCTCCAGACCGACGATCTTGCCGCCCGACGGCAGGTCGGGTCCCGGGACGAACCGCAGGAGGTCCTCGAGCGTGGCGTCGGGGTGGAGCACCAGGTGCCGGGCGGCCGCGACCACCTCGACCAGGTTGTGCGGCGCCATGTTGGTGGCCATGCCGACCGCGATGCCGGCCGCGCCGTTGACCAGCAGGTTCGGGATCGCCGCGGGGAGCACCTCGGGCTGGGTGAGCTTGTTGTCGTAGTTGGGCACGAAGTCGACGACGTCCTCGTCCAGCCCGGTCGTCATGGCCAGCGCGGCCGGCGCCATGCGCGCCTCCGTGTAGCGCGGCGCGGCCGGCCCGTCGTCGAGCGAGCCGAAGTTCCCGTGGCCGTCCACCAGGGGCAGACGCAACGAGAACGGCTGCGCCAGACGGACCATGGCGTCGTAGATCGCGGCGTCGCCGTGCGGGTGCAGCTTGCCCATGACCTCGCCGACCACGCGCGCGGACTTCACGTACGGGCGGTCGGGGCGCAGGCCCATGTCGGACATCTGGTAGAGGATCCGGCGCTGCACCGGCTTGAGCCCGTCCCGGGCGTCCGGGAGGGCGCGCGAGTAGATGACCGAGTAGGCGTACTCCAGGAACGAGCCCTCCATCTCGGTCGCGACGTCGATGTCGACGATGCGCTCGACGAGGTCCTCGGGCGGGAGTTCGGGAGTCGCGGGGCGACGCGCCATGGGTGTTGCTCCTCGGTGCCGGTCTGCGGTGCGGCGACCATTGTGGACCGTCGCGGCAGTCGGACGGGCCGCGGCGCGCGGCTGGCAGCACTACCGTGACGGTCATGGCAGACGTCACGGCTGACGACACCCCGCGACCGGGTCCCGACTACCCGGCCGCATGGGAGGCCGACGTCGTGCTGCACGACGGATCCACCACGCACGTGCGCCCCCTGCGGCCGCAGGACGCCGACGCCCTGCAGGCCTTCCACATCGGTCAGTCGGAGCGCTCGACGTACATGCGGTTCTTCGCCCCGCTGGAGCGGCTTCCCGAGCGGGACCTCGCGCGGCTGGTGAGCGTCGACCACGTCGACCGCGTCGCGCTCGTCGCGGTGTCGAGTGCTACGGAGCCCGAGGACGATGACCAGATCATCGGCGTCGCGCGCTACGACCGGATCGGCACCGACGAGGCCGAGGTCGCGTTCAACATCGCGGACGCCCACCAGGGGCGCGGGCTCGGGTCCGTGCTGCTCGAGCACCTCGCCGCGGCGGCCCGGGAGCGGGGCGTGCGGCGGTTCGTCGCCGAGGTCCTGCCGCAGAACGGCCGGATGATCTCGGTGTTCAAGGACGCCGGCTACGAGGTCCGCCAGCGCACCGAGGACGGCATCGTCGCGGTCGGGTTCGACATCGACCCCACGGACCGGTCGCTTGCCGTGATGGCCGACCGGGAGCACCGCGCCGAGGCGCGATCCATGCGGGACCTGCTCCACGCCGGCTCGGTGGTGGTGGTCGGCCCCGGGGTGGACGCGGGGGAGACCCTCGCCGGCCGCCTGGCGTCGCGCGTGCTGGCGGACCTCCTGCTCGGGGACCCGTCGGTGCTGGTGCACGCCGTCGGCGTCCCCGGCGACCCAGCCCTCCCGCTGCATGCGCAGGTGGCGGACGTGCCCGCGCCGGTGGAGCTCGCGGTCGTCGCGGTGCCCTCGGACGAGGCCGCCGACGTGGTCCGGGCCCTGGCCCGCCTCGGGGTGCACGGCGTCGTGCTCGTCACGGCGGGTTTCGCCGAGGAGGGTCCTGACGGCCTGGACCGGCAGCGTGCGCTGCTGCGCGTCGCCCACGGGGCGGGGATGCGCGTGGTCGGCCCGGGGTCCTACGGGGTGATCTCCACGCGCGCCGGCGGTCTCCAGCTCAACGCGTCGCTGTCGGCCGAGCCCCCGCCGACCGGCCGGATCGGGCTCTTCTGCCAGTCCGCACCGCTGTCCGTCGCGCTGCTCTCGGCGGTCCGCCGCAGGGGGATCGGGATCTCGCAGTTCGTCTCCGCCGGGCACCGGGCGGACGTGTCCGGCAACGACCTCATGCAGTTCTGGGCGGACGACGTCGACACGGACGTGGTCGGTCTCTACCTGGAGTCCCTGGGGAACCCGCGCAAGTTCTCGCGCGTGGCCCGGCGCCTCTCGCTGCTCAAGCCGGTCATCGTCGTGACGGCCGGCCGGTCCGGGCAGGTGGTGCCGCCGGGCCACGCGGTCCGGCCGACGCACGCGCCGCCGCGCACCCTGGCCGAGATGCTCCGGCAGTCCGGCGTGGTCCGCGTCGAGAACACGCACCAGATGCTCGACGTCGCCCAGGTCCTCGCGCACCAGCCGCTGCCCACGGGACGACGCACCGCGATCCTCGCGAGCTCCGCCTCGGTCGCCGCGCTCGTCGCCGAGGCCGTGGCGGCGGCGGGGCTCGTGGTCAGCGGCCACGTGCAGCTGCTGCCCGAGGACGCCCCCGCGGAGCAGGTCGGTGCGGCCGTCGACGAGCTGTACGCCGACCCCGACAGCGACGTCGTGGTGGTCGTCCGCATCCCGACGGTGGGGGGACCGGACACCGTGCTGCAGGAGGCCGTCGCGCGTGGCGCCGCACGCTCCGGGCGCACGACGGTGGCCTGCATCTACGACCTGCACGGGCTCACGGCCGAGCTGACCGCGGCGGACGACGACGGCCGGGAGTGGACCGTGCCCGCGTACAGCACGCCGGAGGACGCCGCCCTGGCTCTGGGGCACGCCGCCCGGTACGCGCAGTGGCGGGCGGGGGACCGGGGACGGCCCCTGCACCCCGACGGTGTCGAGACGCGCGCCGCCCGCCGGCTCGTCGCGGGGTGGCTGGAGGCGGAGGCGTCGGGCGACGCGGTCCTGGCACTGGGACCGGACCGGATCTCCGAGCTGCTCGCCACGGTCGGTCTGAGCGTCCTGCCGTCCTTCCAGGTGCAGGACGCGGACGAGGCGGTGGCCGCCGCGGAGCGCATCGGGTGGCCGGTGGCGATCAAGACCACGGTCCCCGCCCTGCGGCACCGCGCGGACCTCGGCGGCGTGCGGCTCGACGTCGCCGACGAGACCGAGCTGCGCGCCGACGTGGAGCAGGTGCTCGCCCTCGCCGCGAGCCACGAGCAGGGGGACGTCGACGCGCCGCTCGAGGTCCAGGCCATGGCCCCGCACGGGTCGGCGTGCGTGGTGCGCTCGGTGGAGGACCCCCTGTTCGGCCCGATCATCAGCTTCGGGCTGGCCGGAGACGCGTCGGACCTGCTCGGTGACATCGCCTACGGCGTCCCGCCGCTCACCGACGTCGACGTCGCCGAGCTGGTCCGGACGGCGCGGGCGGCTCCCCGGCTGTTCGGCTACCGCGGTCTGCCCGCGCTCGACGTCGCCGCGCTCGAGGACCTCATCGCCCGCGTCGCGGTGCTCGCGGACGACCTGCCCGAGCTGCGCTCGCTCGAGCTCAACCCGGTCGTGGTCTCGGAGCACGGCGCGGTGGTGCTCGGCGCGCGGGTCGCGGTGTCGCGGGCCGACCGCGCGGACGCCACCCGTCGACTGTCGAGGGTGTGACGGTGCCTGGTCGCAGGCCACGGCCGTCGAGGTGGGAGGATGGGCGGGTGCCTGCTGCTGCTCCCGCCCTGCACCATGATCTCCACCGTGCCGGCTACTACCCGGAGCTCGTCGTCGACGTGCTCGACGTGGCCCTCGCCGACGAGGAGGTCGTGGCCCACCTGGTCCACCCCGAGACCACGTTCGACGCCGCCGAGGTCCGCCGCCACGTCACCGTGCTGGTGCTGACCCCGACCCGCCTCGTGGTCGCGCACGTCGACGACCACCCGGCCGATTCCGAGCACCCGTCGGCGTCCGCCTCGGCGACCACCGAGGCCGTGCCGCTCGCCGAGCTGACGTCGGTGGCGCTCACGCACGTGGTGCCTCTCCCGGAGAAGCACGAGCGCGGACAGCTCGCGCAGGAGCTGACCCTGGTGATCGGCTGGGGTGCGGTCTCCCGGGTGGACCTCGAGCCCGCGACCTGCGGGGACCCGAGCTGCGACGCCGACCACGGCCTCACCGGCACGCTCGCACCCGACGACGTCGTGGTCCGCGTGAGCGCCGCCGCGGAGGGGCTCGACTCCGTGCGTGCCGCCACGGCGTTCGCGCGGCAGCTCTCCGCCGCGAGCGCGCGCGCGCGATGACCGACCTCGAGGCGCCGGCGACGCCGTCACGGCTCCAGGACGCGCTCGACGCGGCGGACCTGGTGGCCCCGGGATCGCTGTTCCCGTGCCTCGGGCGCGTGCTGCCGGCCGTCGCCGCAGCGATCGGCGTCACGGACGTCCCGGAGGCGGACCTCTCGCAGCGGCTGCTCGGACTGCCCGACGCGTCGCGCGTCTGCGTGGTGCTCGTCGACGGCCTCGGGCACGCGAACCTCGCGGAGCGCGCCGGGCACGCGCCGTTCCTGCGCCGGCGTCTCGCCGACTCCTCGCCCCTGACCAGCACGTTCCCCTCGACGACCGCGACCGCGATGGGCACCTTCGGGGTGGCGCTCCCCCCGGGTCGCACGGGGATGCTCGGGTACACGGTCCGCGACCCCGCCACCGGTGAGCTGGGCAACCTCGTCAGCTGGACCGGGCTGCCGCCCGCCCGCGAGTGGCAGCGCGAGACGACGGTCTTCGAGCGGCTCGTCGACGCCGGCACGAACGTGACCAGCATCGGCCCTGCGCGGTTCTCGGGCTCCGGGCTCACGGAGGCCGCGCTGCGTGGCCCCACGTACAAGGCGGCCGAGTCGCTCGCCGCGCGGGTCGACGCCACGCTCGACGTGCTCCGCCGGCCGGGCGTCGCCTACCTGTACTGGGGCGACGTCGACAAGGCCGGGCACCGCCACGGCTGGGGGTCGTGGCAGTGGGGCGACGCGCTCGCCGAGGTCGACGCGGAGCTCGGCCGGCTCGCCCGGTCGCTGCCGCGCGACACGGTTCTGGTCATCACGGCCGACCACGGGATGGTCGACGTCGACCGGTCCCTGCGCTGGGACGCGGCGACCCACCCCGTGCTGGGCGACGGCGTCGAGCTCGTGGCGGGGGAGCCGCGCGCGCTGCACCTGCACCTCGAGCCCGAGGTCGACGCCGACCAGGTGGCGGACCGGTGGCGGGGCGTGCTCGGCGAGGCGGCGGTCGTGGCGACGCGCACCGAGGCCGCGGAGGACTCCTGGTTCGGCGACATCTCCCCGCACGTGCTCCCGGTGATCGGCGACGTGGTGGTGGCCATGACCGGGCGTGCCACCGTCGTCGACTCGCGCACCCAGACGCCCGCGTCGCTCGACATCGTCGGGGTGCACGGCTCTCTGACCCGCTTCGAGATGCTCGTCCCGTGCCTGGTGGTCGCCTGATGGCCGAGCTGGTGTTCTTCTCCGGCACGATGGACAGCGGCAAGTCGACGCTCGCGCTCCAGATGCACCACAACCACGCGGCGCGCGGGCGCGACGGGGTGCTGTTCACGCGGCAGGACCGGGCGGGGGCGGCGACCATCTCGTCGCGGCTCGGCCTGACCCAGCGCGCGCACGAGGTGGACGACTCGACGGACTTCTGGTCGGACGTCATCGCGCGTCGCACGCACGGGCGGCCGGTCGACTACCTGATCGGTGACGAGGCGCAGTTCTACACCGCCGCGCAGGTGGAGCAGCTGGCCCGGGTGGTGGACGAGCTCGGTGTCGACGTCTACGTCTTCGGCATCTCCACCGACTTCCGCGCACGCCTGTTCCCCGGCGCCGCCCGGCTGGTCGAGCTGGCCGACCGCGTGGAGATCCTGCAGGTCCGCGCGCTGTGCTGGTGCGGGGCGCGCGCGACGCACAACGCACGCACCATCGGCGGGACCATGGTGGTCGAGGGCGCGCAGGTGGTGGTCGGCGACGTCGAGGCCGGCGCCGACGAGGTCGGCTACGAGGTCCTGTGCCGACGGCACCACATGCGGCACATGACCGCGGCTGCCGCCCGGGCGTCCTCGCCCAGCCCGCAGACGCTCGCGTCCGTGGACGAGCTCACCATCTGACGCCGGTCAGCGACCGCCGGTCATTCTGGCTTCGCGCCGAAGACGATCTCGTCCCAGCTGGGTACCTTGGCGCGTCCGCGGCGGGACCGCGGACGCTCGATCTCGTCGTGGTCGGCCGCAGCTGCGGGCGTGGTGACCGGCTCCGGGACCGCGACGGGCGCCGGGTAGACCTGCGCCTCCGCGTCGTCGTCGGCGTCCACGGGGTGAGCACCGGGCACGGAGGCGTCCAGCCGACCGAAGTCGAACGCGTGCTGGGGTCCGAAGCCCTCGAACTCCTCCGAGTCGTCCTCGTCGCCGAGCTCCACCGCCTGCCGCACGCCGCGACGGCTGCGCAGGTCGTCCAGGAGCGAGGCCGTCTGCTCCTGCGGGTCCGGGACGGGTTCGGGCTCGACCGGCTCGGGCGCGTCGTGCGCCCCGCGCAGGGTGGCGCCGTCGCCCTGGAAGTCGAACACCACGTCACGCACCGCCGCGAGGTGGCGCCGTGACACCGGCTCGTCGGGGAGCTCGGTCTCGGACAGCCAGCGTGCCTCGTCCTCGTCGGCGACGACCGTGCGCTTCGCCGGGTCGAACGTCCAGCGGGCCTCGTGCTCGGTCTCGTCGACGGCGAACCGGGCGAGGACGACCCACGGTCCGGACGACTCACGGGCGGCGTCCCACGCGAGCGACGCCAGCTCCACGCCGCGCGCGGCGAGCCGGTCCGTCACCAGGTCGCCGAGGGTCGGCGCACCGGTCTCCCGACCGACACGCGTGCCGCGGGCCTGCTCGGCGATGTGCTCCCGCTCGGCGAGCACCGGTCCCTCGTACCGACGGACGCGCTCCACAGGCAGTCCCGCGGAGTCCGCGACCTCCTGCGTCGTCGCACCGGCGCGGATCCGCGCCTGGATCTCCCGCGGGCTCAGCGTACCGGCGCTCTCCGCGCGCAGCTGCTCGAGCTGCGGTCGGTCGCGTCGCACGGCGGCACGCAGCGGTTCGTCGATGCGCACGCGGAAGCGTGCGCCGTCCGGGGCCACCAGGACGAGGTGCTCCCCGTCCTCGTGCAGACCCACCAGCTCCAGCTCACCCATGCGACCTCCCGGTACCTCGGGCACGAGCCTGCCACCGATCCGGCCCCACGGCGCGCACCCGGGTCGGTGCGGCGCGGGATCGCGCCGCACGCGGCCGACGCTGCGATGATCTGCCGCGTGGACACGGACATCCCCTTCGAGCCCATCCTCGAGCTGATCGGGGTCTTCGTCGGCGCGATGTCGGGTGCGCTCGCTGCGGTCCGCAAGCAGTTCGACGTGTTCGGCATCATGGTGCTCGCCTGGGCGGCCGGCCTCGGCGGCGGCATCCTGCGCGACGTCCTCATCGGCGCGGTGCCGCCGGTCGGGATCTCCAACTGGCGGTTCATCATGACGGCCGTCGTCGGCGCGACCGTCATCTACTTCTTCCACCCCCGGCTGGAGCGTGCGCGCCGGTTCATCGTGGTGCTCGACGCGGGGGCGCTCGCCCTGTTCAGCGTCGTCGGGACGATCAAGGGGCTCGAGTACGGCACGACGCTCACGGCAGCCGTGGTGGTCGGGGTGATGACCGGCGTCGGTGGCGGGGTGCTGCGCGATCTCCTGTCGGGCGAGGTCCCGGTCGTGCTGCACCACCGGCAGCTCTACGCCATCCCCGCGCTGCTGGGGTCCACCGCGACCGCCGTGCTGTGGTGGCAGGGGGCCGTCACCACCGCGACCAGCGTGACGGTCGTGATCGCGGTGTTCGCCCTGCGGGTGGGTGCGCTGCGGTTCCAGCTCAAGGCGCCCGGGCCGTGGCGGGGGACCGTGCGCTGAGAGGATGGTCGGGTGAACCCCGACACCCCTGACCAGGTCCGCGAGCTCGTCGACGTCGCCGAGGCGATCGCCCGGGAGGCCGGCGCCCTGGTCCGGGCGGGTCGTCGGGACGTCACGGTGTCCGCCACGAAGTCGAGCGCCCAGGACGTGGTGACGGCGATGGACCTGGCCTCGGAGGCGCTGTTGCGCCGCCGGCTCTCCGAGCTGCGGCCGCACGACGCCGTCCTCGGTGAGGAGGAGGCGTTCCACCCGGGCACGTCGGGCATCACCTGGGTGGTGGACCCGATCGACGGCACGGTCAACTACCTCTACGGGCACTCGCCCTACGCGGTCTCCGTGGCGGCGGTGCGGGGACCGGACCCGACGGTCGCGCCCGACCCGGCCACGTGGACCGCGCTCGCCGGGTGCGTCTTCTCCCCGGAGGACGGGCGGTCGTTCACCGCCGGGCTCGGGCTCGGCGCGACGCTCGACGGGGGTGTGCTGCGGGTGAACTCTGCACGCCCCTTGATCGACTCGCTGGTGGGCACGGGGTTCGGCTACGTGGCCTCGAGACGGCGGGCGCAGGGCCGAATCGTGGCAGAACTGTTGCCGCGGGTACGTGATATTCGTCGCGCTGGTTGTGCGTCGCTGGATCTGTGCGCTCTCGCCGCCGGAGGCCTCGACCTCTACTACGAGCGTGGGCTGCAGCCGTGGGACCTGGCCGCCGGTGCGCTGATCGCCCAGGAGGCAGGTGCGCAGGTCACGGGTCTGCGGGGTGGACAGGCGCAGGAGGCGATGACGGTCGGGGGCGTACCGGGGGCCTTCGAGGAGCTGCGGTCCTTCCTCGAGGAGCTCGGCGCCGACTCGGACGCCTGAAAACGCTCCCACCGCGCTCGCGGCGAAATTGGTCAGGCGTCTGGTTCGCTCGAGGCTCGAAAGTGGTGCAGAATCCCACCGCGCGCGGGAACAAAAAGCACGTCGCGTGCATTGATCCCGCGTACGAGATTCCATCCAGACACGGAGTGTGACGCCACACATGGCTACCGACTACGACGCCCCGCGCAAGACCGAGGAGGACCTGAGCGAGGACTCGCTCCAGGAGCTCCAGGCTCGGCGCTCCGACAAGAACTCGGGCGTGGTGGACGAGGACGAGACCGAAGCAGCCGAAGGGTTCGAGCTCCCGGGCGCGGACCTCTCCGGCGAAGAGCTCTCGGTACGCGTGCTGCCCAGGCAGGCGGACGAGTTCACGTGCTCGAGCTGCTTCCTCGTGCATCACCGCAGCCAGCTCGCCTACGAGCGCGACGGACGACCCGTCTGCTCGGAGTGCGCGGCCTGATCGCCTCCGCCCACGCCTGACGACCGACCTGAGGGCCCGTCACCCGGAGTACCGGGCGGCGGGCCTTCAGCCGTTCAACGAGGCGGCCAGCTCAGCCGGACGGCGGGTGGAGACGATCCAGTAGGGGGTCGGGTCCAGCGGGTCGCTGACCTCGACCCGCACCGCCGTGTGGATCCAGCCGCGCAGGCACAGGTGGGCGCGGGCATCCAGCCGGGGACCCAGCTCGGACCGCGTCGCGACGGCGTCGAGCGGGACGGCGGTCCCGAGGACCGTCAGGGGGATGTGCGCACCGCCGGCCCGGAACGTCCCGTCCCGCACCTCGACCCGCGGCGCCGCACCGGCGAGCACGGCCGCACCCGCGGCCAGCACCGCGACGCCGACGGCTCCGGCGACGCGCAGGTCGACGGGGACGAACGCCACGAACACCATGGTCGCGAAGGCCACCAGGAGCACCCACCCGAGCGGACCGAGCCAGAGCCTCTCGACGTACGTGGGCGCGGCGGCCCGGGACGAGGACAGCGGGGTGCCACGGGGCGCGTCGGACATGCACCCAGCATCCCATCCGGCAGGTAGGGTCGGGCCCCGTGACGGCCGACCCCAGCACCGAGGTGCTCCTCCTGCGCCTCGACCCCGACCTTCCCGCACCCGCGTACGCGCACCCCGGCGACGCCGGCGCGGACCTGGTCTCCCGGATCGACGTGGTCATCCCGCCGCAGGGACGCGTGACCGTGCCGACCGGCGTGGCCATCGCGCTGCCGGACGGCTTCGCGGCGTTCGTGCACCCGCGTTCCGGCCTGGCCATGCGCCACGGGCTGACCATCGTCAACGCTCCGGGGACCGTCGACGCCGGCTACCGGGGCGAGATCGCCGTCACCCTGCTGAACACGGACGTCGAGCACCCGCTCGAGCTGCACCGGGGCGACCGAATCGCGCAGCTGGTCGTGCAGCGGGTCGAGCGCGTGCGCTTCGTGGAGGCCGAGCAGCTGCCCGGCTCGCACCGCGGGGACGGCGGCTTCGGGTCCAGCGGCGGCTGGAAGGCTGCGCCGACCGCCTAGGTCGGGACTACTGTCGATCTGTCAGCAACTGATGCGCGCGAGCGCGTCGAAAGAGGAGTGAGCACGTGGCGCTGTTCCGGCGTGGTGGCAAGGATTCCGCACCAGACGACACGGTCGAGACCGAGGTCGAGGAGTCGCCCGTCGTCGACGACCAGCCGGGTGACGACGCGTCTCCCGCCCCCGTCCAGCGCACCGGCGGCCCCTGGGACGCCTCCCAGGTGGACGACGACCTCCCGCGCGTCGATCTCGGAGCGATCCTCCTGCCCGGTGTCCCGGGCATGGAGCTGCGCATGGAGATCGACAAGGCGACGGACGTCGTCTCCGCGGCGTCGATCCTCCTGGACGGCTCGTCGCTGCAGGTGCAGGCGTTCGCCGCGCCGCGCACGGAGGGCATCTGGGACGAGATCCGCGCGGAGATCGCGGAGTCCGTGACGCAGCAGGGCGGCTCGGCCGACGACCTTCCCGGTCCGTTCGGCCGCGAGCTGCTGGCCCGGCTGCCCATCCGGACGCCGGAGGGCCGTACCGGTCACCGGCCCGCCCGCTTCGTCGGCGCCGACGGTCCGCGCTGGTTCGTGCGCGGCGTGATCACCGGTCGCGCTGCGGTGGACCCGTCCGCGGCCACCGCCCTGGAGCAGCTCTTCGCCGGGATCGTCGTGGTCCGCGGCCAGGACGCCCGACCGCCCCGCGACCTGCTGACCCTGCGGCTGCCCGGACCGGGCACGCCGAACCTGCAGTCCGACCAGCCGGCCGCCGACCAGGACCGGCCGGCGACGCCCGACTTCGACCCGATGACCCGCGGTCCGGAGATCACGGAGATCCGATGAGCCTCAAGGAGCGCCTGAAGAAGGCGGTCGCGTCCCAGGCCGAGATCGAGGCCGACGAGGAGCGCGCCGACGCCCACCGCTCGGTCGGGTGCACGCCCGTCGACCAGCTGCAGGACAGGTCGCGCGCGAGCGTCTCCGGCGTCATCCGGTCCGTCACGCTGCGGCCGCGCGAGGGCGTGCCCGCGCTGGAGGCGGAGCTGTACGACGGGAGCGGGTCGCTCGACCTCGTCTGGCTGGGCCGCCGGGAGATCTCCGGCATCACCCCCGGTCGTCGGTTGAAGATCGAGGGCCTCGTGTGTCTGATCGACGGTCGCCGCACCGTGTTCAACCCGCGCTACGAGCTGCGGCCGCGTCCCGGTGAGTGACGACCACGCGGCCGATCCCCTGCGGGGGATGGACGCGATCGACGACGTCGTGCCGCCCGAGGAAGGTGGCCTGCGCGGGATGCGCGCGCTCACGGCCGAGCAGTTCTCGGCCGCCGACGCGGTCGGGGGAGTGCGCGGGGTCGTCGAGTCCGTGGCCCCCGGCCTGCTGTTCGTGGTCGTGTACCTCGCGTCGGGCCAGCAGCTCACCCCCGCCCTGGTGGCGGCGGCGGGCGCGGCCGTGGTCGCGGTGGTGGTGCGGCTCGTGCAGCGCACGCCCGTCACGCAGGCGTTCTCGGGACTCGTCGGCGTCGGCATCGGCGTGATCTGGGCGTGGCGCTCCGGCGACGCCTCCGACTACTTCGCCTACGGGCTCTGGGTCAACGTCGCCTACCTGCTCGCGACGCTGGTCTCGATCCTCGCCGGCTGGCCGTTGGTCGGACTTGTCATGGGCCTCTTCCGGGCCGAGGGGCCGCTGTCGAGCAACGGCTCCTGGGGTGCCGCGGTGGCGTGGCGCGCCGATCCGATGCTGCGGCGCCGCTACGCGCTCGCCACGTGGCCGTGGGTCGCCATGTTCGCCGTCCGGCTCGCGGTCCAGGTGCCGCTGTACCTGGCGGACCAGGTCGCGTGGCTGGGCACGGCCAAGCTGGCCATGGGCCTGCCGCTGACCGCGCTGACCCTCTGGCTCAGCTGGTCGCTGGTCCGTGGGTCAGCAGCGCTTCCAGCTCAGCCTCGTCCGCTTCCCGAGCGGTGACGAAGAGCAGCTCGTCCCGGCCCTCGAGCGTGTCGTCGGGGCTCGGGGCGATCGGTCGCGCGTCCCGCACGATGCACGCGAGCACGGTGTCGGCCGGCCACTGGATCTGACCCACGCGCACGCCGGCCAGCGGGGAGTCGTCCGGGAGCGTGAGCTCGAGGATGTCCGCGCGCGACTGGTGGAACGTGAAGATGCGCACCAGGTCACCGACCGTGACGGCCTCCTCGACCATCGCGGTCATGATCCGCGGCGTGGACACGGCCACGTCGACGCCCCAGGCCTCGTCGAACATCCACTCGTTCTTCGGGTTGTTCACCCGGGCGACCGTGCGGGGGACGCCGAACTCGGTCTTGGCCAGCAGCGAGATGACGAGGTTCGCCTTGTCGTCGCCGGTCGCGGCCACGACCACGTCGCACTCGTCGGCCTTGACCTGGCGCAGGGTGGGCAGCTCGCAGGCGTCGGCGAGCAGCCAGTCGGCGTCCGCGACCTGCGAGACGCGCATGGCGGACGGCTGACGGTCGATGAGCGTGACCTCGTGGCCGTGCCCGAGGAGCTCGCGTGCGATGGAGCGCCCGACGGAGCCGGCGCCGGCGATGACGACCCTCACGCGGTCACCGCCGGGGCGCTGGTGAGGATGCGTTCGACGAGGGCGGAGGTGTCCGCCCGCATGAGCACGTGCACGGTGTCGTTCTCCTGCAGGACGGTGGTCGGCGTCGGCAGCAGGCCGTCGCCGTAGCGGGTGACGTACGCGATCCGGGCCCCGGTGGCCTCCTCCAGGACGCGCAGAGGCTTGCCCACCCACCCCTCGTGGACGTCCACCTGCGAGAGCTGGATCTGGCCGGAGGAGTCGCGGTACTCGTCCGTGGCGCCCATGGGCAGCAGCCGTCGGAGCACCTGGTGGGCGGTCCAGCGCACGGTGGCGACCGTGGGGATGCCGAGCCGCTGGTAGATCTCCGCGCGGTGCGGGTCGTAGATGCGGGCGACGACGTTCTCGACGCCGAAGGTCTCCCGCACCACGCGCGCGGCGAGGATGTTCGAGTTGTCCCCGTCGGACACCGCGGCGAACGCGAACGCGTCCTCGATCCCCGCCTGCGTCAGGGTGTCCCGGTCGAAACCGAGCCCCGTGACCTTGTTGCCGCCGAACTCCGGGTCGAGTCGCCGGAAGGCCTCAGGGTTCTGGTCGATGACGGACACCGAGTGGCCGTTGTCCTCGAGGCTCTTGGCGAGAGTCGCTCCCACCCGGCCGCATCCCATGATCACGAAGTGCACAGTGGGGCACGCTATACCGTCCGCCTCTCCCGGCGCGCCGGGACGGGTGGTGTGGACGGCCGCGCGCGGGCCTAGCATTGCGGATCGTGTCGGACCTCTCGGATGCCGCCAAACGCCTGTTGCTCGGACGTCCCGTCCGCAGCGACAGGCTCGGCCACACGCTCCTGCCTAAGCGCATCGCGCTGCCGGTCTTCGCGTCGGACGCGCTCTCGTCGGTGGCCTACGCGCCCGACGAGATCCTGCTGACGCTCTCGCTCGCGGGGATGGCGGCGCTGGTCGTCTCGCCCTGGGTCGGTCTGGCGGTCGTCGCGGTGATGATCGTCGTCGTCGCCTCCTACAGGCAGAACGTGCACGCCTACCCCTCTGGGGGAGGTGACTACGAGGTCGCGACGACGAACCTGGGCAAGAACGCCGGCGTCACCGTCGCCAGTGCGCTGCTGGTCGACTACGTGCTGACCGTCGCGGTGTCCATCTCGTCGGCCGCGCAGTACGCCGCGACCGCCCTCCCCGCGCTGCGGGGGCACGAGGCGGCGTTCGCGGTCGGGCTCGTCGTGCTGCTGACGGTGGCCAACCTGCGCGGCGTCAAGGAGTCCGGGAGCCTGTTCGCCATCCCGGTCTACATGTTCATGCTCGCGATCGGCGCTCTGGCGGTCGTGGGATCGGTCCAGCTGCTCACCGGCAACCTGGCGATGGCGGAGAGCTCCGGGTTCGAGCTCGCGCCCGACGCGGCGTTCGACCAGGGGCTCACCGGCCTCGCGGGCTTCTTCCTCATCCTGCGCGCCTTCTCCTCCGGCTGCGCCGCCCTCACGGGCGTGGAGGCCATCAGCAACGGCGTCCCCGCGTTCAAGAAGCCGAAGTCCAAGAACGCCGCGACCACCCTGGCGCTGCTGGGCAGCCTCTCGATCGTCATGATCATGTCGATCCTGCTGCTCTCCCGTGCCACAGGCGTGATCTTCGCCGACGACCCCCAGACCCAGCTGCTGCGCGATGGCGTGCCCGTGGGCGAGGGCTACGACCAGCACCCCGTGATCAGCCAGCTGTCGGCCGCGGTGTTCCAGAGCGTGCCGGTCGTGGCGGTCCTCATCGCGGTGGTCACCGGGCTGATCCTGTTCTTCGCGGCGAACACCGCGTTCAACGGGTTCCCGGTGCTGGGCTCGATCCTGGCGCGTGACGGCTACCTGCCCCGCCAGCTGCACACCCGCGGCGACCGGCTGGCGTTCTCCAACGGGATCGTCACCCTGGCACTTGCGGCGATCGTGCTGATCTGGGCGTTCGACGCGCAGGTCACTCGCCTGATCCAGCTGTACATCGTGGGCGTCTTCGTGTCGTTCACGGTGAGCCAGCTGGGTATGGTCCGACACTGGACGCGGCACCTGCGCACGGAGCCCGATCCGAACGTGCGCGCTCGGATGAAGCGCTCGCGGATCATCAACTCGGTCGGTCTGGCGATGACCGCGACGGTGCTCGTCGTCGTGCTGATCACCAAGTTCACGCACGGAGCGTGGATCGCGATCCTGGCGATGGCGGTCGTCTACGTGCTCATGCAGTCCATCCACCGGCACTACGCGCTGGTGCGCAAGGAGCTGGCGCTGGGCACCGACGCCGAGGCGGCTCGCGCGCTGCCCAGCCGGGTGCATGCGATCGTGCTGGTCTCGCACCTGCACCGTCCGACGATGCGCGCGCTGGCCTACGCGCGCGCCTCGCGCCCGCAGGTCCTGGAGGCGCTGACCGTCGGCGTCGACCCGGAGGACGTCGAGGTCCTGCGTGCCGAGTGGGAGGCCCWGAGCATCCCGGTTCCGCTCCGCGTTCTCGACTCCCCGTTCCGGGAGATCACCCGCCCGGTGCTGACCTACGTCCGCGCCATCCGGCGCGACAGCCCGCGCGACCTCGTCGTCGTCTACATCCCCGAGTACGTCGTCGGGCACTGGTGGGAGCACCTGCTGCACAACCAGAGCGCCCTGCGCCTGAAGGGGCGGCTGCTGTTCACCCCGGGCGTCGTCGTGGCCTCGGTGCCGTGGCAGCTGGCGTCCACCGAGGGGCAGACGGGGCTCGAGGAGCCGGTCCGGGGTACCGTTCCGCGTGGCTACTGACTCTGCAACCGACCGCATCGACGGGCTCGTCGAGCTCGAGATCGGCCCGGTGGCGCACGGTGGTCACTGTGTCGCCCGGCACGACGGGCGCGTGATCTTCGTCCGGCACACGCTGCCCGGCGAGCGGGTCCGGGCACGACTGACCGACGCGGGGGAGACCGCCAAGTTCTGGCGCGCCGACGCCGTCGAGGTGCTGGAGGCGTCCCCCGACCGCGTCGAGTCGGCCTGGCCGGCCGCCGGTCCGGGTGGGGTGGGCGGAGGAGAGCTCGCGCACGTGTCCCTGCCGGCCCAGCGGGCCTGGAAGACCGCGGTCCTCGCCGAGCAGCTGCACCGGCTGGCGAAGCTCGACCTCGACGTCCCCGTGCAGGCTGCGCCGGGCGACGAGGAGCGCGGGGGCCTCGGCTGGCGTACCCGGATCGAGCTGGTGACGGATGCCGAGGGCCGGGCGGGCATGCACGGCTTCCGCTCCCACGACGTGCACCTGCTCGACTCGATGCCCCTGGCCAACGAGGCGATCGCGGCCCTCGACCTGTTCGGCCGGCGCTGGACCGGTGGCGCGCGGGTGGAGGCGGTCGCCCCGTCCAGCGGCGACGCGCCCCTCGTCCTGGTCGACGGTGCGCCCTTCGACCTCGGCCGCGGACGCATGGACGGACGCCCGAACGCACGCACGGCCGTCAAGGAGCACGTCCAGCACGGCGAGGTCGGGTACGAGTTCCGCGTGGCGGGTGCAGGCTTCTGGCAGGTCCACCGCGAGGCGCCCGACCTGCTGGTCAGCGCGGTGCTCGCCGGTCTCGGCGACGTCGACGGCGCCGCGGTCCTGGACCTCTACTCCGGGTCCGGGCTGTTCACGGCACCCCTGTCGGACGCGGTCGGCGAGACGGGCGAGGTCATCTCGATCGAGGGCGACGCCCGTGCGGTCAAGGACGCGCGACGCAACCTGCACGCCCGCTCGAACGTCGAGCTGCACGCCGGTGACGTCGCCCAGGTGCTCACCGGCCGGGTGGACTCGGACTCCGACGTCGTGCACGCGGACGCGGTCGTGCTGGACCCGCCCCGGACGGGGGCCGGCCGCAAGGTCGTCGCCGGGATCACCGAGCTGCGCCCGGAGCGCGTGGTCTACGTCGCGTGCGACCCGGCCGCGCTGGCCAGGGACATCGCCCTGTTCGCCGACGCCGGGTACGCGCTGGCTGACCTGCAGGCGTACGACCTGTTCCCCATGACGCACCACCTCGAGGCCGTCGCCGTCCTCACGCGCTGAGTGGGTGCACGCCGCGGGGCTCCGGACTAGCGTGGAACGCGAGAGCCGGACCGGAGCGGCCCGGCGGAGGGGAGCACGGTGAGCGAGAAGGACGCGGTCAGCCGGCTGGCGGAGGCGAAGCGACTGGTCACCCAGGAGCTGCACAAGCAGGGCACTCCCGAGTACGACCCGCGCTCGCACGAGCGGGCGATCGAGGCGGAGCGTAAGGCGCAGGACGCGGTGGACGCGGAGCGGGCCGCGAAGAGCTGACCGAGGCGCTGACGGGCCTTCGCGCGCACGCGCCACGCCGACGTGGACGCGTGTGCGCGGAGGCCCGCAAGCATGTATCTTGATGTCGAGATAAATCGCGACCCCGGCGGCCACCTAGGCTGGGAGGTCGCACCGCCCAGCGGTCCGGGTGACTTTCATCCCCGGCAGGAACACCGGCAGACTCGCCAGCGAAGGAGCCCCCGTGAGCAGCGTCGACAGCTTCGGTTCGAAGGGAACACTCGAGGTCGGTGACGCCTCGTACGAGGTCTACCGGCTCTCGGCCGTGCCGGGGGTGGAGCGCCTGCCGTTCAGCCTGAAGGTGCTCGCGGAGAACCTCCTGCGCACCGAGGACGGCGCCAACATCACCGCCGACCACGTGCGGGCGCTCGCCGAGTGGGACCCGGACGCCCAGCCCGACACCGAGATCCAGTTCACGCCCGCCCGCGTGATCATGCAGGACTTCACCGGCGTGCCCTGCGTCGTCGACCTGGCCACCATGCGCGAGGCCGTCGTCGAGCTCGGTGGCGACGCCAGCCGGATCAACCCGCTGGCTCCGGCCGAGCTGGTCATCGACCACTCCGTGCAGATCGACGTGGCCGGCCGCGCCGACGCGTTCGAGCGCAACGTGGAGCTCGAGTACGAGCGCAACCGCGAGCGCTACCAGTTCCTGCGCTGGGGCCAGACCGCGTTCGACGACTTCAAGGTCGTCCCGCCGGGCACCGGCATCGTGCACCAGGTGAACATCGAGTACCTGGCGCGCGTCGTGATGGTGCGTGACGGCAAGGCCTACCCCGACACCTGCGTCGGCACCGACTCCCACACCACGATGGTCAACGGCCTGGGCGTGCTCGGCTGGGGCGTCGGCGGCATCGAGGCCGAGGCGGCCATGCTCGGCCAGCCGGTGTCGATGCTCATCCCGCGCGTCGTCGGCTTCAAGCTCACGGGCACGATCCCGCTGGGCGTCACCGCCACCGACATCGTGCTTACGATCACGCAGAAGCTGCGTCAGCACGGCGTCGTCGGCAAGTTCGTCGAGTTCTACGGCGAGGGTGTCGCGGCCGTGCCGCTGGCCAACCGCGCGACCATCGGCAACATGAGCCCGGAGTTCGGCTCGACCGCCGCGATCTTCCCGATCGACTCCGTGACGATCGAGTACCTGCGCCTGACCGGGCGCTCCGAGGAGCAGCTCGCACTCGTCGAGGCGTACGCCAAGGAGCAGGGGATGTGGCTCGACCCCACGTCGGAGGGCTACGTCCAGCCGCTGTTCTCCGAGTACCTCGAGCTCGACCTGTCCACCGTGGTGCCGTCGATCGCCGGCCCGAAGCGACCGCAGGACCGCATCGAGCTGTCGCGGGCCAAGGAGCAGTTCCAGCGCGACCTGCCGACCTACGCGCCCGAGGTCACCAACGGGGTCGACGAGGCCGAGCGCGAGTCGTTCCCGGCGTCCGACTCGCCCGCGATCACGTCGTCGGCCATGCGGGTGTACCCGACCACCGACACGCAGGGTCGGTCGTTCGACCTGTTCCACGGCGCGGTCGCGATCGCGTCGATCACCAGCTGCACCAACACGTCGAACCCGTCGGTGATGATCGCCGCGGCCCTCGTCGCCAAGAAGGCGGTCGAGAAGGGCCTCGTCGCCAAGCCCTGGGTCAAGACGTCCATGGCGCCCGGCTCGCAGGTGGTGACCAACTACTACGAGAAGGCCGGCCTGTGGCCGTACCTCGAGAAGCTGGGCTTCCACCTGGTCGGCTACGGCTGCGCCACCTGCATCGGCAACTCCGGCCCCCTCGACGAGAAGGTCTCGGAGACCGTGCAGGAGCACGACCTCGCCGTGGCCGCGGTCCTGTCGGGCAACCGGAACTTCGAGGGGCGCATCAACCCCGACATCAAGATGAACTACCTGGCGTCGCCGCCGTTGGTCATCGCGTACGCGCTGGCCGGGACCATGGACTTCGACTTCGCGTCCGACCCGCTGGGCCGCGACGAGGCCGGTCAGCCGATCTTCCTGGCGGACATCTGGCCGACGCCCGACGAGGTGCAGTCCACGATCGACGCCTCGATCGACCGCGCGATGTTCACCAAGGACTACGCCGACGTCTTCTCGGGCGACGAGCGGTGGCGCTCGCTGCCCACGCCCGAGGGCGACACGTTCGAGTGGGACCAGGAGTCCACCTACGTCCGCAAGCCCCCGTACTTCGACGGGATGCAGGCTGCTCCGGCGCCGGTCGTCGACTTCCACGGCGCCCGCGTCCTGGCCAAGCTGGGCGACTCGGTGACCACCGACCACATCAGCCCGGCCGGCTCGATCAAGGCCGACAGCCCGGCCGGCCTGTACCTGGCCGAGCACGGCGTGGGCCGTCGCGACTTCAACTCCTACGGCTCGCGCCGCGGCAACCACGAGGTCATGATCCGCGGCACGTTCGCCAACATCCGGCTGCGCAACCAGCTGGTCCCCGGGGTCGAGGGTGGGTTCACGCAGAACCTGCTGACCGGTGAGCAGTCGTCGATCTACGACGCCGCGCAGGCCTACCAGGCGGCCGGCATCCCGCTCGTGGTGCTCGGTGGCAAGGAGTACGGCTCCGGCTCGTCGCGCGACTGGGCCGCCAAGGGCACCAGCCTGCTGGGCGTCAAGGCGGTCATCACCGAGAGCTTCGAGCGGATCCACCGCTCCAACCTCATCGGGATGGGCGTGCTGCCGCTGCAGTTCCCGGAGGGGGAGTCGGCCGACTCGCTTGGCCTGGACGGCACCGAGACGTTCGACATCACGGGCGTCACGGCGCTGAACGAGGGCACCACGCCGCGCACCCTGGCCGTGACCGCGACGAAGACCGACGGCACGGTCGTCGCGTTCGACGCGGTGCTGCGGATCGACACCCCCGGCGAGGCGGACTACTACCGCAACGGCGGCATCCTGCAGTACGTCCTGCGCTCGCTCGTCAAGGCCTGACCAGCGCGACCGACGGCCCCCGACCACCCCCGCGGTGGTCGGGGGCCGTCGTCGTGCGGTAGGACGGGCCCATGGCCCACGACGAACGACTGGTCGCGCGCGTCCTCGCCGACGCGCGCGACCTCGTGCGCGGAGAGATCGCGGAGCTCGTCGCGCGTCGTCGGGCCACGGGCTACGGCCCCCTGTACGACCTCGTCGCGGACTACCCGCTCCGGGAGGGCAAGGGTCTGCGTCCTGCCATCTGCCTGAGCGCGGCCATCGCCGCGGGTGGCCGCACGGAACAGGCGCTCGGCTCGGCGACGGCCCTGGAGCTCCTGCACAACGGCTTCCTGGTGCACGACGACATCGAGGACGCCTCCACGTTCCGGCGCGGCCGCGCCACCCTGTTCGCGGACCGTGGCGTCCCGGTGGCGATCAACGTGGGGGACGCGACGAACATCCTCTCGGTCGGCGTGCTGCTGGAGAACGTGTCGGGCATCGGCGTCCGCAAGGCGCTCCTGGTGCTGCGGGAGTTCGAGCGGATGGCACGCGAGTCGGTGGAGGGTCAGGCGATCGAGCTCGACTGGATAGCCGCCGGAACGTTCGACCTGCAGGACCGCGACTACGTGCGCATGGTCTACAAGAAGACCTGCTGGTACACGGTGATCGCGCCGCTGCGCATCGGCGTGATCTGCGGCAGCCCGCCGGGGGAGGGCCGGCCCACCGAGCAGGAGCTCCTCGCGCTCGTCTCCCTCGGGTTCCACGCCGGCGTCGCGTTCCAGATCACCGACGACGTGCTCAACCTCGTGGCCGACGAGGGCGCCTACGGCAAGGAGTCCGCCGGCGACCTCTGGGAGGGCAAGCGCACGGTCATGCTCCTGCACTTCCTGCGGACGGCCCCCACGCCGGATCGCGAGCGCGCGCTGCGCCTGCTGACCGTCCCCCGGCCGGACAAGGACGGTGACGAGGTGGCGTGGCTGGCGGGCGCCATGGGGCGGGGCGGGTCGATCGACCACGGGCGCGCGCTGGCGCAGCGGTACTCGCGCAAGGCCCTCGAGCTCGAGTCCCGCGTGCTGGGCCCCTCCCGCGACGACGACTCGGCGGACTATCGTCACTTTCTGCGCGAGATGCTGCACTACGTGATCGACCGGACGCTGTAGCTGGGGGAGTCGATGACGGAGCCACCGCACGGAGCCGGCGACGCACTGAGCGAGATCCTGCGCCTGCAGACCGAGTTCCAGGGTCGGATGGTCGACGAGACGCTCCGGTACCTGCGGCGGGTGCAAGGCATGTTCGAGCCGCACAGCCCCGGCACGGTGCTGCGACCGGACGCCCCGGACGCGCTGGCGGTGACCGCGCCGCTGGGCGGCCGGGCCCAGGTCCAGCTGGACGTCGAGAATCGGCAGCGGGTGCACACAGCCCTCGCGGCCGTCCTCACCCCGCTGGTCGGCGACGACGGCACGACGTGGTTCGTCGACGCCGACGCACGACCGGCGTTCCGGCTCCTCGCCCCCGCCGAGCAGGCGCGCGTCACGGTCCGGCTCCGCGTCCCGGGCGACGTCCCACCCGGGCTCTACCGCGGCCTGGTGACCCTGCGCGGGCTCCACCCGGCGGGGGTGCCGCTCGAGGTCACCGTGACGGAGGTCGTCGCGTGACGGCGCGCGCCGAGGTCCGGCTGGTCGACGAGCCCGACCGGGCGGGCCGGACGACGGCGGCACTCGTCGCCTCGCTCTCCGGCCGGCTGGCGGCGCTCTCCCTGGTGTCAGGGGCCGACGTCGTCGGAGCACTGGCGGCCGGTGTGGCGGCGCTCGGGCGGCAGACGGCGGAGACGACCGAGGGCCGCCGGCTCCGGGAGGGGTTGGCGCACGGACGCCCGGCGACGAATGCCGCGCTGCTCTGGAAGCAGCTGGGCATCGAGCGGTGGCTCTCGACGATGCCGCCGAGCCGGGTCCTCGACCAGCTGCGCAACGACGCCGCCCTGCTCCTGGTGGACGACCTCGCCGAGACGTTCGAGCTGCCGCCGCTGGTCGCGGAGCCCACGGGCGCGGACCGGCCGACCGACCCCGAACGCATCGACCCGCTGGACCTGATGGTGGGGATGTGGGTGCTGGCCAAGGACACGGTCGACCTCGTGCAGGCGCTCGCGGACAGCTCCGGCCTCCCGCCTGCCACCGTGCTGCCCGGTCGCCCCGCACCCGCGCGGGTCGACGGCGGCGTCCTGCGCTGACCGTGCGCGACCACCTGCGACGCCCGTCGGCGGACGATCCTGCGCGTGGTGCGTACAAGGAGTGGCTGCACGTCAACGCGTTCGACCACGAGACCGGGCTGATCGCGCTGGTCAACGTGTCGGTGCACGGCGACCCCGCCGCGCCGGCGTCCCGCGCGGTCGGCGCGGCGCTGGTGCACGAGCCGGGGACCGGCTGGGCGGGGAACGCGGAGGTGGTGTCGGGCGGCTCGGTCGAGACGGGGGTGCTCGCCCTGGCCACCGCGGGCGTCGCGGTCGCCGCGGATCCGTCCGGCACCCGGGTGGCCGCGCGTGCCCGCCTGCCCCGGGACGGGCTGGACCTCTCGCTCGAGGGGGTGCCGGTCGGTCCGGAGCTCAGCGTGGAGTCCACGATGCCGTTCGGCTCCGGGTACCTCGGCTGGGCCGTCTACCCGAGGCTGCGCGTCGACGGCACCCTCGACCTCCCCGGTCGCACGGTCACGCTGGACGGCGCCGGAGGCTATGCGGACCACAACTGGGGTCGGTGGTGGTGGGGCGACGACGCCGGCTGGGACTGGGCCTGCTGGCACGCCCCTGACGGGCTGCTGGTGGTGTTCTCGCGCATGACGAACCGCGCGCACACGAGGTCCGGCCTGGTGCTGCTCACCGTGGAGGTCCGCGGTCGGGTGGTCCGGTTCGTCGACGACCAGGTGCTCGTCGAGACGACGGGGCGCACGTGGCCGTCGCGTCGCCTGCCCGGCGCGCTCGCCGCACTGCACACCGACCGTGCGACCGAGCGGCTCCCGTCGCGCGTCGTGGTGCACGCGAGCAACGGCTTCGACGGGCTGGACCTCGAGTTCGACGTGCGGGACGTGGCACAGCTGGTGATGGCGGAGCCCGCGCAGCCCGGCTCCGCCTTCCTGCACGAGCTCGTCGGGGCGTTCCGCTGCGTCGGGCTGATCGCCGGGACGCGGGTGGACTCCGTCGGGCTGGGGGTGGTCGAGCGTGCCGGATAGGGGGCTCGCGGCCTTCGTGGCGGCGCTCGTGGCGGGTCTGGACGCCGGAGACCCCGACGCGGGCGCGCGGGTGCGGAGGCTCGCCGGTGCGCGTGAGGCGCGGATCGGCCTGGACGACGAGGCGGTCGACGTGCGGTTCGACGGTGCGGGCGCGCTGCGCGTGACGTCGGCCGCCGCCCACGGACCGGCCTGCTGGGGCCGCACGGACCGGGGGACCGTGGTCGACCTGCTCGAGGCCCGGCTCGAGGTGCGGGACGCCGTGCTGACCGGCCGGATCGAGGTCGTCGGCACGGTGGAGGACGTGGCGGCGATCTTCGCGGTGGTCGAGGTGCTGCTCGCGTCCTCCGTGCGGCTGCCGGCGCTGCAGGCGCTCGCGGACGAGCTCCTCACGGGCGCCGCTGTGGCACCGTCGTCGACCGCGCAGGTGGCGTGGTACCCCTCGGAGACCAGTCCCGAGGAGATGGTGCTGCTGGGCGAGCTGGACCTGCTGGCCGACGAACTGGGCGGCGTTGCTGGTTGACGCCCGACTTTGTCCGGGTCGATCCTGCTTGGTGACGACATCCCGCACGGCAACCTGGGGGTAGCCATGGGCTCCGACGTCCACCTCGACGGGCATCTCGGCTCGATCGGACCCGTCTCGATGAACCCGGTGGTGGTCGACCACATCGGTGCCATCGGTCCCGTCACGGTCGCCGGCATCCCCAACGAGTTCGGCATCACGATCCACGAGCCGATCCCCAAGATCCAGATGGGCATCGACCCCGTCACCCTGAACCCCCTGAACGCGACCATCACCCTCAACCCCGTCACGCTCAACCCGGTCAACCTCAACCTCGCCGTGACCGAGCTCCCCGAGACGCGCGCCCACCTGCCCGCCGACTTCACGGTCGGGCTGAGCCTGCTGGGGATGGACCTGCTGAGCATCCGGCTGTGCGGTGAGGCGCAGATGATCTCCGAGGCGTACAAGGCCGGACCCTGCGAGCGCTGCGGGTACACGGACCGCGACGACGACCTCGACCCGAAGGACGGCTGACACCGTGGCTCGTGCCACCCGGGCAGCGGCGGACGACGTCCGGGTCGCGCGGCTCGTCGGCCCGCCCGGCGCGGTGGTCGGAGTGGTCGACGTCCCCCCCGACCAGCGCACCTCGATCGTGCTGGTGCCGCCGGCGTCGAAGGAGCCCGACGAGGTCCTGTCGACCGCGCGGGTGCTCACGGCCCCCGCCGGTCCGGCGCGGACCGAGGTCCGGCTGCTGCTGGCCGACGACGCACCCTCGGGGGAGCGGGCGGCGCAGCTGCTCTGGGACGGCGGGGCCATCGACGTGCGGATCGAGGTGCTCGGGTCCCAGGCGGCCGAGGTCCGGCCGCTCGTCGTCCCGGTCTCCGGACCGGCCGGCGCGATCGTGCCCGTGTCGGTGCACGTGGTGAACCGGGGGAACCTCCCCGTCGAGATCGGCAAGGTCGCCGTGCTGGCGTTCGAGGAGCGGGAGACGCTCGAGCACGCGATCGCCGCCGGGCTGAGCGGCAAGGCTCGGGGTCTGGACCGGTGGGCGGTGGTCGCCGACACCGTGGCCGCCCGTCAGTCCGAGGCCGCCCGGGTGGTCGTCACGGACGGCGCCGGGATCCTCGCGCCGGGCGCCGACACGCTCGTGGCGGCCGAGGTGCACGTCCCGGCCGGCCTCCCGCCCGCCGAGCACGCGGGGACCTGGGTGGTTGCCGGGGTGCGCGTGCGGGTCGAGGTCCAGGTCACCGCCCCGGTGCCCACCCCGCGGAAGCGCAGCACACGAGCGAAGGAGCCGTCGTGAGCACTCAGCAGAGCATGACCGACCAGACGACGGCCGCGCTCGACGCGGTGGTCGGCGCCGGCCTGAAGCTCGGCCGGTCGATGCTGGACGCGATGCGGTCGTCCACACCCGTGTCGGACGTCGTCGCGGCAGCCGGCAAGGTCGACACGAGCGGCCTGCGCCTGCCGCAGGTGTCGCTGGGCACGCAGCCGTGCGGCTGCGCGATCCCCGACGCGTGCTTCCTGCCCGAGAAGCTGCCCACCGTCACGGCGCACGGCTGCCCGGGCGCCACGATGACGCTGCGGCTCGTCGTGACCAACGAGTGGCCCGCCAGCCGGTTCGTCGCCGTCCGGGTGACCGGGCCTGACGCCGGCTCGGTGACGGTCACGCCCGTGCAGCAGCAGATCGGGCCGTACGAGACCGCGACGTTCACCGCCACCGTGCACCTCCCCGACGACGGCTCCGAGTCGCTGTCGGCCCTCCTGTGGGTACGCGGCTGCCGCGACCACGTCGTGCGGTGGGAGGTGTCGTCGTCCGACGGCGGCTGTTCCTGCGTCCACGAGGTCGCGGTCCTGGACGAGCCCGACACGGTGCACCACTGGTACGACCACTTCTACAAGGAGCCCTGCTGCCGCCCGCAGCCGCGCCAGGGCCGGGTCCCGGTCGTCCATGGCTGAGCCGCCACCCACCGCAGGCGCGGACGACCTGGTGCGCCGGATCGTCGACGCGAACGTCGCCTACTACAAGGCCTGGGGAAGCCTCGTCACCGACTGGCTCGCCGAGGTCACCGCGGTGGCCAAGGAGGCCCCCCGCGTGGTGTCGCTCCAGACGCCCGGCCGGCCGGCGACGCACAGCCACGCCGACGCGCCCGTCGCGCACCAGCACACGGCCGACGACGCGCCGGCGCCCGCCGCGGCGTCGCTCGTGCTGGAGGGGCCGGCGGGCGCGCAGGCCGCCGGGGCGTTCGAGGTCGAGAACGTGCTGGACGCCGCGGCGGCGGGCGTCGTCGTCGTGGACCCGTTCCGCGACCCGTCCGGCCAGCCGGTCGACGTCGAGGTCACCGTCACGCCCTCGACCCTCGACCTGGCCGCCAAGGAGTCGGTCGTCGTCTCGTTGCGGGCCACCGTGCCGGACTCGGTCGTGGCCGGCGTCGACCATCGCAGCACCGTGCGCGTGGAGGGGATCCCGGCCGGCACGATCGCCGTCGTGCTGCGGCGCACCGACGCATGAGCGAGACCGCCAGCGGGGTGCTCGCCGCATCGATGTGGTCGTGGGCTGCGCTGGTCTCCGACCCGGCCCGCGCGACACGCCAGAACGCTCGCGCCCGTGGCGATCGCCTGGTCGTGGACGCCGCCCCGCCGACCCCCGGCGGGGGACCGCTGCTCAGCCGGACGCAGCGGGGTCCGCGGCTGCTGGACGCGCCGACCAAGAACGACGGGCTGGTCGAGGAGTTCGACCGCCTGGCCGAGGCCTACGACTTCTACGTGCGCCCGTTCTCCGTCCCGCTCTTCTCCGAGGCCCTCGACATGCTCGCGCCCCTGCTCACGCCCGACGCCCGTGTGCTCGACGCCGGGTGCGGCCCCGGGCGGGAGCTGCGGGCCGTCGCGCGCCGGGTCCCCGACGGAGAGGTCGTGGGCGTCGACCTGGCCGCCGGGATGGTCGTGGGCGCGCACCGGGCGGCCTGGGCAGCAGGCCTGGACAACACGGCGTTCGTGCAGTCCGACGTCGGGGACCTGCCGCGGGACCTCGACGGCGCGTTCGACCTCGTCTACAACTGCCTCGCGCACCATCACTACCCGGATCCGGCGGCCGCGGCGGCGGGCATCAGGCGGTGCCTGCGGCCGGGCGGCCACTACGCGATCATCGACCCGGGCCCGGAGTGGTTCGTCCGGCTGGCGTCGGCACTCTCCCTGGCCGGCGACCCGGGGTGGATCGGCTTCCACACGCCCGAGCAGTTCCGCGTGCTGCTCGAGGGTGCCGGGTTCGTCGACGTGCGGTGGTACGACCTCCTGCCAGGGTTCGGGATCGCCCTGGCGCGCGTCCCGGACTGACACCGGTCACCTGACGCCCCTGACCCTGGGGCGCACCTACACTCGGCCGCGTGCCCGGACCCGCCGCCCCTCCTGACCTGCGCTCCCGAGCGCGGCAGAGCGGTAGCATCGTCGCGCGTCGCGTGCTCGATCAGCCGCTGCGACGCATCGGCATCGGCGGTGCGGTCGCACTCCTCGCGGTCACGGCGGCGTTCGGCGGTCTGCAGGAGCAGGCGCAGGACGGCCCCGAGATGCTCGCCGTCGACACCCCGGTCGAGGTCGCCCCGTTCGAGCTGACCGTCCACCGTGTCGTGTGGACCACCGCCCTGCCGGGCCAGTACCTCTCCGAGGCCGGCAACCGGTGGATCGGCGTCGTCGCGACGGTGCGCAACACGAGCGACGCGGGTCTTCTGGGCGGCACGCTTCGGGACGCGCTCACGCTCACCGACGTCGACGGGCTGGTGAAGGCGCACAAACCGATCGTCCCGGGGGTGACGTCCACGTCGATCGCGCTGCTCGAGGACGGCTCGTCGCTGAGCCCCGTGCAGCCGGGCCTGACGTACGAGGCCGCGTTCCTGTTCGAGCAGGACGGCTCCGTCGCACCGCCCACCAGCGCGACCGTCCTGGTGCAGCGGCACACCTGGCGCAGCGGCAGCCTCGATCCGACCGTGGCGTGGTGGGACCCGACGACGACCCTGCGGGGCGAGCTCGACGTGCGCGAGGCCGTGTCCGACGAGGACGAGGAGGTCGACGAGTGACCGTGCCCGAGCCGGTCGCACGTCGTCCCCGAAGGCAGACGCTCGGCGCCGGTGCGGCCGTCCTCGCCGCCCTCGCCGTGGGCCACGTCGTCGTCACCGCCTTCCCCGTCGACGAGCGCGTGCAGGCGTCGTTCGTGCGGTCCGCGGTCGTCGGTGAGCCCGTCGAGCTCCGGTACGCGCGCCTGACGGCGGGCGAGCCCGCGGGCTCGACGGTCCTCGACAACGACGACGGGACGCTGCTCGCGACGCCTGGCGTGTGGCTCACCGTGCCCCTGACGATCGAGGTCGTCGGCCAGCCGCGCGCGCTGAGCTTCGCGGAGCTTCTCGGCGGCGACGGTCGCACTTACACCGTGTTCACGGGCGGACGCTCATGGTTCCTCCCGGGCACCGCGCAGCCGGGGGTCCCTCGCTACGCGACGGTGCGCGTCGAGCTCCCGCCCGAGGCTGTGCCGGGGGCGCACCTGCGCATCGGGTCGGAGCAGAAGGACCAGCGCCGCGACGACGTCGCCGACATCGACCTGGGCCTCACGCAGGCCGACGCGGACGCGTGGGCGGCGGACGACACTCCCGTCCTCGCCGGCGCGTGGTCCGACGAGCCTCCGGAGCAGCCTTGAGCACGACGACCGACTCGCCGCCGACCTCCCGGTCCTGGTGGCGACGCAACCGCTGGGCCCTGGTCGCGCTGCCCGTCGCGCTGGCGCTCGCGCTCGTCGCGGCGGGCGACCGGGTCCGCACCCTGTGGTGGGAGCAGGACCTGCGCCGCCCGACCACCGTCGAGGCGGGCGAGACCGCTCCGTTCCACCAGCGCGTCTACGACGGCGCGGGCGGAACCCTGCCCGTGGATGTCGAGGTACGACTCGACGGCGTGGGCGACGCGCCGACCCTGCCCGAGGACATGGTGCTGCCCGACGGCACCCGCGCGGTGCAGGTCGACCTGACCCTGAGCGCGGATCCCGACACCGTGCTCACGGGCTGCTCGCTCGCCGTGCGGGACGCGGCCGGGACACGCTACGGGTACGTGGCGAGCGGCTGGGGTGCGCTGCAGTCCGCGATGCCGTGCGTCCCGGAGGACGCCCCGGGCCCGTGGCCGCCGCTGGGCGACCTCGAGGACTCGCTCGGCGACCCGGACGCCCCGCCCCGACCGGGCACGTGGTCCGTGTCGCCCGTCGTCGTCGTCCCTGACGGCGTGGAGATCACCGATGTCGCCCTCTGGTGGCAGATGCCCCAGTACGTGCTCCTCGAGGTCGCGAGCTAGGCCTCCGAGGCCCCGACCGGCTCGGGTGCCCGCGCCGCGACCGCCGCCTGGCCCGCGAGGATCCGGTCCACGCCTGCGGCGAGGAGCGCCATCGTCACGGTCAGGCCGACGGCCGTCGCGACGGACGAGACCATCGGAGCGAACGCGAGCCAGGTGTCGACGTCCTGCGGGCCGCTGATCGCCCGGAAGAGCAGCAGGATGCCCTCCTCGAGCCGGGTCGCCACCAGGAACGCCAGCGCGAACACGAGCATCGGGCCCAGCCCGGCGATCGCGAGCCGTCGCAGCCCGTCGACGAGCGCGGTGAACCGCCCCCGCACGTCGCCGACGACGGGCGCCGCGGCCTCGGTCGTCCAGCGACGCACCGGCGCCGGCACCCGCTGCCACGCGGCCAGGCGCACGCGCGGCTCGGGCTTGGGCGGTGCCGCGAGCTTGTGCCCGTAGACGACCGCGCCGACGGTGAGCCACGCCAGCGGGATGACCACGAGGTCGTCGAGGTTGCCCAGCACGCCGGCGACCGCGTTCACCGCCGCGTCGACCGGTCCGGCCACCGGGCCGAGCGCGTCGAGGACCGTGAGCCACCACTCGAGCACGATCGCCACGGCGCGCCGGGACTCGATCCATGTCCACACGCCGTCGAGCAGCTGGGTGGCGAACGCCGCGACCGCGAGCAGCCAGAACGCCTCGACGTACGCGCCCGCGAACGCGAGCGCGCGCCGGTGGCTGCGCCCCTCCCACCGGCCGAGCAGCCAGCGGAGCACGACCGCCACCACGACGAGGGCGACGAGCCCCCAACCGGTCGCGAGGTCGACGAACGACCCGTCGGGGCCGTCCCCCGAGAGCGAGAAGCCCTCCATGAACTCCCGGTACGCGGCCGTGTTGAGGAACCGCGCCCGGTCCTCGTCCAGCAGTCCGTAGGAGGTGTACAGCGCGAGGAACGGCACGAACACCGAGGCCAGCACGTCGACCAGGCCGCGCTCGTGCCCGGACGCGGCATCGTCGGGTCCGCGCGTGCGGCCGATGGCGTCGAGCGCGGGCAGGTCGCGACGCAGCACGTGCAGCATCGCCACGATCCCCGCGACCATGCTCAGAGGCGCGAGCACGAGCACCGCCCAGCCGAGCGTGTTGTTCACGGTCGCCGCGTTCACGGCGGCCCAGCCGGCCGCGTGCCGCCCCGCGACGGCGAGCAGCGCGATCACGAGCAGGAGCGGCCAGGTGCGCACCCACAGCCGGATGCCCTGCCCCACGACGGCACCGAGGTCGCTCAGCCACGCACGCAGTCCGGCGCGCGGTGCTCGGGACAGGGTCGGTGAGTCGGTCACGCCGGACATCATGACGCGCCCGGCGGTCGGGTGCGGACACGACCCGCAGTGGCGGAGCGACGAGCCCTCAGGGCACGGGTCCGCCGGCTGCGAGGTCGCGCACCAGCTGCTGACCGGCGTCGACGGACAGCTCCCGCAGTCGTGCCGCGAGCGGCGACAGGGTGCCCCGTGACACCACCCGCACGACGCGGTCCGGGACCGCCGGCTCGAGTCGGTGGAACGACAGGGCGTCGTCGTGGCGCTGACCCCACACGGAGAGCACAGGCATGACGGCCGAGCCGAGTCCCGCGCGCACCATCGAGGTGATGCCCTGGTTGTCCACCGTCCGGAAGACGATGTCGGGCGCGACCGCTGCCCGGGCGAAGGCGGCCTCGACCACCGCCTGGTCGCAGATCGGCGGGAGGGCCACCATCGGGCGGCCGTCGAGCTCGGCCAGCGGGACGGGTCCGGGCGGGAAGGCGGAAGGCCTGGACACCAGGACGTGCTCGTCCCGGAACACCTCGACGTGGTCGGCGTCGTCCGGGCCGGGGACGTCGAGGAACGCGAGGTCGAGCAGCTCGAGCGGCGGTTCCTCGGTCTCGTCCTCGAACAGTCGGACGTCCGCGTCCGGGTGCTCGACCCGGAGCCGGTCGAGAACCAGGGGGAGGAGCACGTTGGTCACCGTCTGGAAGGTGCCGACGTCGACGCGCCCGGCACCGGCGTGGAAGCGGTCGATGGCGTCCCGGGCGACCACGTCGGCCTCGAGCAGGGTCCGTGCCTGCGTGAGGACGAGGCGACCGAGCGGCGTGATCCGGGGTCGACGGGCTCCACCGGGACGGTCGAACACGGCGCCGCCCACACGTCGCTCCAGGGCGGCGACCTGCTGGCTCAGCGTCGACTGCGTGTAGCCCAGCTCGACGGCGGCGGCCCCGAAGGTGCCCGTGCGGGCCACGGCGTCGAGGGCGGCGAGAAGGCGCAGGTCGAGCATGCCGCAGTATCGCACCAACCGATCATCAGCATCAGGAACAATCGCTTTGCGCGGTGACGGAGCCGTCCTAGCGTCGCTCCCATGAACCCCGAGACCCTGATCCAGGTCGGCGACGTCGAGCTCTGCGTCCAGACCGCCGGTGACCGCGGCGACCCCGCCATCCTCCTCATCCACGGCGCGGCCGCGTCGATGGTCGGGTGGGAGGAGGAGCTGTGCGACCGGCTCGCCGCCGGCGGCCGGTTCGTCATCCGCTACGACCAGCGCGACACGGGACGGTCGACGGTCTCCCGCGGCGGGCACCCGGCGTACGACATGAGGGACCTGGCCGACGACGCCCTCGGGATCGTCGACGCGCTCGGCCTCGACGAGGTCCACGTGGTCGGCCGCTCGATGTCGGGCGGGACGGCGCTCATCCTGGCCGTCGACCACCCCGACCGCGTCGCGAGCGTGACGTTCCTGTCGACGACGACGGGTGACGCCGGACTGCCCGGCCCGACCTCCGCCTTCCGGGAGGCCGTCGGGGCGCCCGCCCCGGCTCTCGACGACCGCGACGCGTGGGTCGACCACACGGTCGCGGTGATCCGGGCCTACCACGGCGAGTCCACCCTCGTCGACGAGGCACACGTGCGCCGGCTCGTCGAGCTCGAGCTGGCGCGCTCCACGGACCCGAGCGCCGCGAGCAACCACTTCGCCATCGACACCCCGGGACCGGTGCACGGAGGGTTCGGCGACGTCGGTGTGCCCGCGCTCGTCGTCCATGGCGAGCTGGACCCGGTCTTCCCGCTGTCCCACGCGTACGCGCTGAGGAACGCGATACCGGGGGCGAGGCTGGTGGTGCTCGAGGGTGCCGGTCACGAGCTGCCACCGGCCCGCTGGGACGAGTTCACCGCGGCGCTGCTGGAGCACACCGCACCCCGGGGTGCGCGATGAGGTCCGCGGTGTGGCTGCCGCTGTTCGACGAGCTCGCCGACCCCCGGGTGGTCGCCGAGCTTGCCGTCGAGGCCGAGGCCGCGGGGTGGGACGGGTTCTTCGTGTGGGACCAGATCGCCTGGCGGGCGCCGGTGACGGCGGTGGCCGACCCGTGGGTCAGCCTCGCTGCCGCAGCTGCGCTGACCAGCCGCATCGCGCTCGGACCCATGGTGAGCCCCCTGGCGCGGCGTCGTCCCACCAAGGTCGCGCGGGAGACGGTGTCCCTCGACCGGCTCAGCGACGGGCGACTCGTCCTCGGCGTCGGTGTCGGCAGCGACTCGTTCGCCGGCGAGTACTCACGCACGGGCGAGCCCGTCCAGGACCGGACCCGCGCCGAGATGCTCGACGAGTCCCTCGAGATCCTGCGCTCGGCGTGGACCGGTGAGGCTGTGCACCATCACGGGCGGCACCACCTCGTCGACGGCATGACCTTCTCGCCCACCCCGGTGCGCGGTCACATCCCCGTCTGGGTCGCCGCGTTCCCCGGCAACCTGCGCCCCCTGCGGCGCGCGGCCCGCCATGACGGGTTCTTCCCGGTCAACCTCACGTCCCCGGACCAGCTGGCGGAGGCCGTGTCACGGGTGGGTGACCTGCGGACCGACCCGGTGCGAGCCTTCGACGTCGCGATCGACCTCACCCTCGGGGCCGATCCGGATCCCTGGGTCGCGGCCGGCGCCACGTGGGTCCTCACCGACGTCGACCCCGCGACGCTGCGCCTGGACGCGGTGCGAGGCATGGTCCGCGAGGGACCGGCATCCTGACGGTCAGCCGGCGCCGGGACCGGACAACCGGGTGCCGAACGTCCCCGCGGTCACCGTCGCGAACGAGCGGCGAACGACCTCCTCGAGGACGCCGAGGTCCACGGAGTCCAGGTCCTTGAGGTAAAGGCACCCCTTGCCCAGCGTGTGCGGGCCGAGGGACTCGAGCAGCTCGGCGTGCGCGTCGACGCCGTCCGGCAGGTAGACCGTGGTCGCGGTCTTGCGCGGGGAGAAGCCCGCCGCGCCCATGTCGCCCTCACGACCCGAGGGGTACCGGTAGTGGTACGTCCCGAACCCGACGATGGTCGGCCCCCACATCCGCGGCTGCTCGCCCGTGACGCGGCTCATGAGGGCGATCAGGCGCTCGGCGTCCCGACGACGGACCGGGTGCTCCACCCGCTCGATGAACGCCTCGACGTCGGCGCCGGTGGGGACGGTCTTGTTGGGCTCGTGCGCCATCCCGCCAGTATGGCGCCGGGTCAGTCCGCGAGCGCCTGGGCGATCCCGTGCCGTCCGATCTCGGCGAGGTGGGGATGGTCGACGGGGTGCATCTGCAGGACGACCGCCATGTGCAGCGCCCAGGCCTGGGCGCGCCGCCAGGTCGCGTCGTCGTAGGCCAGCCGCGCCCGGAACGCCGCCCGGCCCTCGGCGTCGAACGTGAGCCAGGCGGTCGACAGGTCCGAGGCGGGGTCGCCGGACGTGACGTCCCCGAAGTCGATGACCGCGCGCAGCCGGCCGTCGTGCACCAGCAGGTTGGCCGGGTGCGGGTCGCCGTGCAGCCAGAGGGCAGGGCCGTCCCACAAAGGCGCCGAGGCCAGGTCCCGCCACCGCTCGAGGATCCGGTCGGCGTCGGCGAGCCCGAGCTGGTCGAGGCGCTCGCGCAGCGGCTGCTCGCGGGTGCCGACGGGGATGCCGCGGAACGGGTTGACCGGTGCGTCGTCGGCGGCCGGCCGGTGCAGCGCGACGAACACCTCCGCCAGCTGCGGCGCCCATGCTGACCGACCCGGCACCGGTGTGCGGTGGGCTGCCACCGCGTCGAACCAGGGCACGACGCTCCAGGCCCACGGGTAGGTGGCCGACGGCATCCCGACACGGACCGGCACGGGCACGTCGACCGGCAGCCGGGGTGCCAGGACCGGCAGCCAGCGCTGCTCGTGGACCACCAGGGGCGCCGAGACCTCCCGCACGGGGAACCGGGCGGCGACGTGCTCACCGATCCGCCAGAGCGCGTTGTCCCAGCCGGTGCCGGCCCAGGTCAGCGGCCGGTCGGCGAGGTCGGGGTGCTGCTCGCGCAGGAGGGAGCGGGCGAGATCCTCGGTGACCTCGATCTCGGGGAGGGGGTGGACCACGTCAGCGAGCCCCGACGATCCGGTGGACGTCGTACGGCACGGCCCAGCCGAGCGCGTCGAACATCCGGGACAGCACGATCCCGGTGAACCCCCACACCAGCCTGCCGTCCACCGTGAACGCGGGCGTCCGGACGGTCCGACCCCACCGGGTGTGCTCGACGCTCGCGCGGTTGTCGGGGTCCAGGAGGTCGGCGACGGGCACCCGGAACACGTCCACAGTCTCGGCGTGGTCGACGGCCGCGACCTCGGACGGGTGCGTCCACCACGCCGGCACCGGCGTCACCAGGTGGTTGCTCACCGGCACCGGCAGGGGCGGGAGGGTGCCGAGCACCTCGACGCCCGACGCGTCGAGCCCGACCTCCTCGACCGCCTCGCGCAGCGCGGCCTCCTGCGGTCCGGCGTCGCTCGGCTCGAGGCGGCCCCCGGGGAACGCGATCTGCCCGGCGTGGTGCCCGAGCGTCCGGGAGCGGCGCTGGAGCAGCACGTCGAGGTCGCGGGCCACGACGGGCGACCCGGTCCGCGCCGGTGCGCCGTCGAGTGCGCCGAAGAGCACCAGGACCGCAGCGGGCCGCGCCGTCGAGACGTCCTCGAGCACGCGGGCCGGGTCGACCCGCCAGTCGACCCCTCGTGCGCACAGGTCGACGAGCTCGGCGCGCGCCCCGCTGACGTCCGGCGTCGGGTGCGTCATCCGCGGGCCCGGACGAGCTCCCCGAAGCCGGCGAACATCTTCTCCGCGGCCGGGACGAGCCCGGGCAGGTGCCGAGCGCCGGCCGAGCGGATCTCGTCGATGTCGTCGTCCGAGAGCTCGCCGACCATGTCCGGCGTGGAGAGCCAGAGGTCGAGCATCCCGGCGTCGAGCTCGGGGTGGAACTGCAGGCCGAGCGCGCTGCCCGCCCGGAACGCCTGCACGGGCGTCGCCTCGGTCGAGGCCAGGAGCGTGGCGCCCGGCGGCAGGTCGACGGTGTCCGAGTGCCAGTGCAGCACGGTCGGACGGGTGCCGAGCGCGCCGAGCACGGGGTCATCGACGTCGATGTCGACGGGCGCGAACCCGATCTCGGTGGCCGCCCGCAGGTGCAGGTGCGAGCCGAGCGCCAGCGCGAGCAGCTGCATGCCCAGGCACACGCCGAGCACGGGCACGTCGGCCTCGACGGCCGCCACGAGGAGCGCCCGCTCGGCGGCCAGGCCCGGGTGGCCACGCACGTCGTCGGCGTCCATCGGACCACCCATGACGACCACCCCGGAGACCTCGTCGAGAGCAGGCAGCCGCGCGTCCTCGAGGTCGAGGACGGTGCGCACGCGCAGCGGTGCGTCGAGCCCGCGGGCGATCAGCCCGGGGCCCTCGTGCGGGGCGTGCGTGATCACCAGGACGGGACGCATGTCGGTCACCACCCGTCGGGCAGCGGGCGCCCCTCCTCGTAGCCCGCAGCCGACTGGATCCCGACGACGGCGCGCTCGTGCAGCTCGTCGATCGTCGTGGCGCCGACGTAGGTCGCGGCCGAGCGCACGCCGGCGGTGATCGTGTCGATGAGGTCCTCGACGCCCGGGCGGCGGGGGTCCAGGAACATGCGCGAGGAGGAGATGCCCTCCTCGTACAGCGCCTTGCGGGCCCGGTCGAACGCGGAGCCACCCTTGGTGCGGGCCGCGACGGCACGTGCCGACGCCATCCCGAAGCTCTCCTTGTACAGCCGGCCGTTGCCGTCCTCGTGCAGGTCGCCCGGCGACTCGTGCGTGCCGGCGAACCAGGACCCGACCATGACCTGCGAGGCGCCGGCGGCCAGCGCGAGCGCGACGTCGCGGGGGTGCCGCACGCCGCCGTCGGCCCACACGTGCTTGCCGAGGCGCCGAGCCTCGGCGGCGCACTCGAGCACCGCGGAGAACTGCGGGCGCCCGACGGCGGTCATCATGCGCGTGGTGCACATGGCTCCCGGACCGACGCCTACCTTGACGATGTCCGCGCCGGCGGCGATCAGGTCGCGCGTTCCCTCGGCGGTGACCACGTTCCCCGCGACCACCGGCACGTGAGGGTCGAGGGAGCGGACCGCGCCCAGCGCGTCGAGCATCTTGCGCTGGTGGCCGTGCGCGGTGTCGACCACGAGGACGTCGACCCCGGCATCGAGCAGCTCGAGAGCCTTCTGCTTGACGTCACCGTTGATGCCCACGGCCGCCGCCACGCGCAGGTGCCCCTGGGCGTCCACGGCGGGCTGGTAGATGGACGAGCGCAGCGCGCCGATCCGGGTGAGCACACCGACGAGCTCCCCGTCGCGCACGACGGGGGAGAACTTGCGACGCGAGCCGTGCAGTTTCTCGAAGGCCGCCTCCAGCCCGCGCAGCCCGCCCTGCTCGATGATCGCGAGGTCCACGGTGGTCGGGTGGGCGGTCATGACCTCCTCCACCTGCGTGAACCGGTCGACCCCCTGGCAGTCGGCCTCGGTGACGACCCCGACGGGCTTGCCGTCGTCGACCACGACCGCGGCGCCGTGCGAGCGCTTGCCGATGAGGGTGAGGGCCGTGTGCACCGTGTCGTGGCGGCTGACCACGACGGCGGTCTCCACGACGGTGTGCCGCGCCTTGACCGAGGCCACGACCTCGGCCACGACGTCCGTCGGGACGTCCTGGGGGAGGACGGTGATGCCCCCGCGACGGGCGACGGTCTCGGCCATCCGACGTCCGGCGACGGCAGTCATGTTGGCGACGACGATCGGGACGGTGGTGCCGGTGCCGTCGACGGCGGTGAGGTCGACGTCGAAGCGGGAGGTGACCTCGGAACGCGACGGGACGAGGAAGACGTCTCCGTAGGTGAGGTCGGAGGTGGCCGCGTGGCCAGGCAGGAAGCGCATGGGTGTCCCCTTTCCGATCCATGATAGTCGGTCGGACGTCCCTCTTCACGGGGCCTCCACGGGCTCCTGACCAGCCTCGGCGCGTCGTCCGGCTCCGGTCCATCTACAGTGTGGGCACAGCTTTCGGCGTCCGCAGCGTGCGGCATCGTCGCCGCACACCGGAGGAGGAGGCACCACCATGGGTCAGCTCGACCGCATCAGCTCCCCGGACGACGTGCGCCGGCTCACCGCGCGCCAGGCGGACGACCTCGCCGCCGAGATCCGCACCTTCCTGGTCGACCGGGTGTCCCGCACGGGCGGCCACCTCGGTCCCAACCTCGGCGTCGTCGAGCTGACGATCGCCATGCACCGCGTGTTCGAGTCGCCGCTGGACACCATGGTGTTCGACACCGGCCACCAGGCGTACGTGCACAAGCTGCTCACCGGCCGCCGCGACTTCTCGCAGCTGCGCAGCAAGGGTGGCCTGTCCGGCTATCCCAGCCGCGCGGAGTCCGTGCACGACGTCGTCGAGAACTCGCACGCCTCGACCGCGCTCAGCTGGGCGGACGGCATCGCCAAGGCCAACGAGCTCACCGGCCGCGGCGACCGGCACGTGGTCGCGGTGATCGGGGACGGCGCGCTGACCGGCGGCATGGCCTGGGAGGCGCTGAACAACATCGCGGCGGGCCAGGACCGCCGGCTGGTGATCGTCGTCAACGACAACGGCCGCTCCTACGCGCCGACGATCGGCGGCCTCGCCCACCACCTCGACACCCTGCGCACCACGCGCGGCTACGAGAACGTCCTGTCCTGGGGCAAGCGCACGCTGCGCCGCTCCGGGCCTCCCGGCCGCGCCACCTACGACGCGCTGCACGGCATGAAGAAGGGCATCAAGGACGTCCTGGTGCCGCAGGGCATGTTCGAGGACCTGGGCATCAAGTACGTCGGCCCGGTGGACGGGCACGACGTGCGCGTGGTCGAGCGGGCGCTGCGCAACGCCAAGGCGTTCGGCGGGCCGGTCATCGTGCACGTCATCACCGAGAAGGGCCGCGGCTACGTGCCGGCCGAGCAGGACGTCGCGGACCGGTTCCACGCGGTCGGCAAGATCCACCCCGAGACCGGGCTGCCCGTGGCGCCCTCGCGGTTCGAGTGGACCAGCGTGTTCGCCGACGAGCTCGTGCGGATCGGGCGCCGGCGGCCGGACGTCGTGGCCATCACCGCGGCGATGCTCCAGCCGGTCGGGCTCGCGCCGTTCGCCGCGGAGTTCCCCTCGCGCGTGTTCGACGTCGGGATCGCCGAGCAGCACGCGGCGACGTCCGCGGCGGGGATGGCGTTCGGCGGTCTGCACCCGGTGGTGGCCGTGTACGCCACGTTCCTCAACCGCGCGTTCGACCAGATCCTCATGGACGTCGCCCTGCACAAGGCCGGCGTGACGTTCGTGCTCGACCGCGCCGGCCTCACGGGGTCGGACGGCGCGAGCCACAACGGCATGTGGGACCTGGCGATGCTCGGGGTCGTCCCGGGGCTCCGGCTGGCGGCTCCGCGCGACGAGGAGACGCTGCGCGACGCCCTGCGCACCGCCGTGGACGTCGACGACGCCCCCACGGTCGTCCGGTACCCCAAGGGCGCCCTCGTGGACCCGGTGCCCGCGATCGACCACCTGGACGGCATCGACATCCTGGCCCGGCACGACGGCCCCGTCGACGCGCCGCACGTGCTCGTCGTGGGCTACGGCGCCATGGCGCAGACCGCGCTCGAGACGGCGGAGGTGCTCGCCGCGCACAAGCTCAGGGTCACGGTCGTCGACCCCCGGTGGGTCCTGCCGGTCGCCGCGGCGCTGACCAAGCTGGTCGGCGACCACGACCACGTGGTCACGATCGAGGACGGCGTGGTCGACGGGGGCCTCGGATCGGTGGTCGCGCAGCGTGCGCGCGAGGCCGGTATCGGCACCCCGGTGCAGGCGTTCGGCATCCCGCGGGAGTTCCTCGACCACGCCACCCGCGAGCAGCTGGTGACCGAGCTGCGCCTGCGTCCTGCGGACGTCGCCCGCGATACGCTCGCGGCGCTCGGCCTGTCGTCGTGATGACCCGCATCACACGGGGCCTTAGGTCCTGGGACGAATCCTCGCCGCCTCCGTAACGTCGAGGTATCAGCAACGTCGGAGGAGCGCAAATGTCCACGAGCACCGTGTCCGCGAACACTCGGATCGAGCCCGCCGTCAGGCCGGCCTGGGAAGGGTTCGTCACCGGCCCCTGGGTGGACCGGATCGACGTCCGTGACTTCATCCAGCGCAACTACACGCCGTACATCGACGACGCGTCCTTCCTGGCGGGACCGACCGCCCGGACGACCGGCATCTGGGCCAAGCTGACCGAGATGTTCCCGGCGGAGCGCGCCCGCGGCGTCTACGACATCGACCAGCACACGCCCTCGACGATCACCTCGCACGAGCCGGGCTACATCGACCGCCACCACGAGCTCATCGTCGGCCTGCAGACGGACGCTCCGCTGAAGCGCGCGATCATGCCCAACGGCGGCTACCGGATGGTCGAGAAGGCGCTCGAGACCTACGGCTTCGCGCCCGACCCGATCGTCGGCGAGATCTTCACCAAGTACCGCAAGACCCACAACGACGGCGTGTTCGACGTCTACCCGCCCTCGGTGCGCGCGGCCCGGTCCTCGCACCTGATCACCGGCCTGCCGGACGCCTACGGCCGCGGCCGGATCATCGGCGACTACCGCCGCGTGGCCCTGTACGGCGTCGACGCCCTGATCGCGGCCAAGCGCGAGGACCGCGCGGACCTCGACAAGGAGCGCTCGTCGGAGGACGTCATCCGCGACCGCGAGGAGAACGCGGAGCAGATCCGCGCCCTGCAGGAGCTCAAGGCGATGGCCGCCACGTACGGCTACGACATCTCCGGTCCGGCGACGACGGCCAAGGAGGCCGTGCAGTGGCTCTACTTCGCGTACCTCGGTGCGGTGAAGGAGCAGAACGGCGCGGCCATGTCGCTGGGCCGCACGTCCACGTTCCTCGACGTCTTCATGCAGCGCGACCTCGCTGCGGGCCGGCTGACCGAGCAGGACGTCCAGGAGCTCGTCGACGACCTGGTCATCAAGCTGCGCATCGTGCGGTTCCTGCGCACCCCGGAGTACGACGAGCTGTTCTCGGGCGACCCCACCTGGGTGACCGAGTCGATCGGCGGCATCGGCGAGGACGGCCGCACCCTGGTCACCAAGACGTCCTTCCGGTTCCTGCAGACGCTCTACAACCTGGGCCCGGCGCCCGAGCCCAACCTGACGGTGCTCTGGAGCGACCGCCTGCCGGAGGGCTTCAAGCGCTTCTGCACGCAGGTCTCCATCGACACCTCCGCGCTGCAGTACGAGTCCGACGACCTGATCCGCGACTCCTGGGGTGACGACGCCGCGATCGCGTGCTGCGTCTCGCCCATGCGGGTGGGCAAGCAGATGCAGTTCTTCGGCGCGCGGATCAACCTGGCCAAGGCGCTGCTCTACGCCATCAACGGCGGTCGCGACGAGATGACGGGCAAGCAGGTGGCCCCCTCGGCGCCGGCCGTCACCGGTGACGTCCTCGACTACGACGACGTCGTGGCCAAGCTCGACGGGATGCTCGACTGGCTCGCCGAGACGTACGTGGACGCGCTCAACTGCGTGCACTTCATGCACGACAAGTACGCGTACGAGCGTCTCGAGATGGCCCTGCACGACCGCGCGATCCTGCGCACCATGGCCTGCGGCATCGCCGGGCTCTCGGTGGTCGCCGACTCCCTGTCGGCCATCAAGTACGCGGCCGTGCACCCGGTGCGGACCGTCGACGGCCTGATCACCGAGTACGAGGTCGAGGGCGACTTCCCGACCTACGGCAACGACGACGACCGTGCCGACGACATCGCGGTGTGGCTCGTCGAGCTGTTCATGACCAAGCTGCGCAAGACGCCGACGTACCGCAAGGCGCTGCACACGCAGTCCGTCCTGACCATCACGTCGAACGTGGTCTACGGGAAGTCCACGGGCTCCACGCCCGACGGGCGTCACGCCGGCCAGCCCTTCGCTCCGGGTGCCAACCCGATGAACGGGCGGGACGCGCACGGCATGCTCGCCTCCGCACTGTCCGTCGCGAAGATCCCCTACGGCGAGGCGCAGGACGGCATCTCGCTGACCTCGTCGGTCATCCCGACCGGCCTGGGGCGCACCCGCGACGAGCAGGTCACCAACCTGGTCGGTCTGCTGGACGCGTTCATGATGTCGTCGGGCTTCCACCTGAACATCAACGTGCTCAACCGCGAGACCCTGCTGGATGCCATGGAGCACCCCGAGGAGTACCCGCAGCTGACCATCCGGGTGTCGGGCTACGCCGTGAACTTCGTGCGGCTCACCCGTGAGCAGCAGCTCGACGTGCTGTCCCGCACGTTCCACGGATCGGTCTGACGAGGTCATGACCACCCAGGTGCACGATGCGGCGCCGTGGCCGGCCGTGCACCTGGGTCTGCCCCGGGCGCGGTCCGGGACGGCGGGGCTCTCCTCGATCGAGCTGGACCACGCGGCCAAGATGGCGGCGGTCAGGTCGGGCGCGGTCGGCTCGGTCCACTCCTGGGAGCTGGTCACGGCGGTGGACGGGCCGGGCACGCGCCTGACCGTCTTCCTGGCCGGCTGCCCGCTGCAGTGCCTGTACTGCCACAACCCCGACACCATGCAGATGCGTCGCGGCACGGACGTGACGGCCGACGAGATCCTCGCGCGGGTCGCCCGCTACCGCCCGGTGTTCAAGGCGACGGGTGGCGGGCTGACGATCTCGGGCGGTGAGCCCCTGATGCAGCCGGCGTTCCTGGCCAGATTGCTGCGCGGTGCCAAGGCGATGGACGTGCACACCACGGTCGACACGTCCGGGTTCCTGGGCAGCCAGTGCACGGACGCGATGCTCGAGGACATCGACCTGGTGCTCCTCGACATCAAGTCCGGCCTGCCGGACACGTACCGCAAGGCGACCGGGCGCGCGCTGCAGCCCACGCTGGACTTCGGTGCGCGGCTGCGGGCCGCGGGCAAGCGCACCTGGGTGCGGTTCGTGCTCGTCCCCGGGCTGACCGACGCCCCGGAGAACGTCGAGGCCGTGGCCGACCACGTCGTGAAGCTCGGCTCCGTCGTCGAGCGCGTCGAGGTGCTGCCCTTCCACCAGATGGGCCGCGACAAGTGGGACGAGCTGGGGATGCGCTATGAGCTGGCCGAGACGCAGCCCCCGGCCCCGGAGCTCGTCGAGCGCGTGCGCGCGACGTTCCGGGACCGAGGGCTGAGCGTCTACTAGGCGGGCACGTTCGCGACGCCGTCGGGGAGGATCCGCCGGCCCAGGACGCGCTCGGAGTAGCCGGTGCGGTCCAGGTACGGCGTGAGCCCACCGAGGTGGAAGCCCCAGCCGGCACCCAGGATCATGCAGAGGTCGATCTGCTGCGGGGTGGCGACGACGCCCTCCTCCAGCATGTGCCCGACCTCGACGGTGAGGGCGGTGAGGACGCTGTCCAGCACGCCCGCCTCGTCGAGCGGGGTGCCGGTCGTCTCGCGCGAGCTGTCGAAGACCGCCTGGATGGCGGGGTCGACCGGCTTCGGCAGCCCCTTGGCCCTCGCCGGCAGCACGACCGTGGTGCCCTCGGCGACGAGCTTCTCGAGGCCGGGGGAGCGGGGGAACCGGTCGCCCAGCTCCTCGCGCAGCGAGGTCAGGACGTGCAGGCCGACGGCCGGTCCGACCAGGTCGAACAGCTCGAACGGCGGCATGGGCAGGCCGAGCGGCCGCAGCGCGCGGTCCGCGACCTCGACCGGCGTGCCCTTCTCGACGGCGTCGACGATCACGCCGAGCAGCAGGACCAGCAGCCGGTTGACGACGAAGCCGGGACGGTCCGCCACGAGGACGGCCGTCTTGCGCAGCTTGGCCGCCACCGCGAACCCGGTGGCGAGCGCCTCGAGCGACGTGTGCTCGGCCTGCACGACCTCCACCAGCGGCATCGCGGCCACGGGGTTGAAGAAGTGCAGCCCGACGACGCGCTCGGGGTGCTGCAGGTCGGCCGCCATCGCGGAGACGGACAGCGCCGAGGTGTTCGTCGCCAGGATGGTCGTCGGGGAGATGACGGTCTCCAGCTCGGCGAACACCCGCTTCTTCAGGTCGAGGATCTCGGTGACGGCCTCGATGACGAGGTCGCACGACGCGAACTCGGCGAGGTCGGTCGTGCCCTGGATCGAGCCGAGCAGCCTGCTGGCGGCCGACTCGCTCATCCGACCGGTCGACGTGAGGCGGTCCACGGACGACCTCACGGCGGCCAGGCCCTTGTCGACCCGCTCCTGGTCCAGGTCCCGCATGACGACCGGGACGCCGAGGCGCTGCGCGAACAGCATCGCGATCTGCGCGGCCATGAGCCCGGCACCGACGATGCCGACGCGGGTGACCGGCTGCGCGAGCGAGCGGTCGGGGGCGCCGACGGGCTTCTTGCCACCGGACACGAGCCCGAACGCGTACACCGACGCGCGCATCTCGTCGCTCATGATCAGGTCGGCGAGCGCCTCGTCCTCGGCAACGAACGCCTCCTCGCGGGTGGCCGTGCGGGCGGCAGCCACGAGGTCGAGCGCCCGGTACGGGGCCGGACGCGAGCGGTTGATGACCGCGTCGAGGCGCTGGCGGGCGGCCGCGACGACGCTGTCCCACACCTCGGCGGAGTCGAGCTCGCGACGCTCGACGACGACCTCGCCGGTCACCACGCGGGCGGCCCAGCGGATGGACTCCTCGAGGAAGTCCGCCGGGTCCAGCACGACGTCCATCAGACCGAGCGTCGTCGCCTCGACCGCAGCGAACGGCTTGTTGGCCGCAGGCCGGGTGAGGATGACGTCGAGCGCCTTCTCCACCCCGATCAGCCGGGGCACGATGTACGCGCCGCCCCAGCCGGGCACCAGGCCCAGGCCGGTCTCGGGCAGCGCGAGGGCGCGGACGTCGGACGCCACCGTGCGGTAGTCGCAGTTGAGCGCCAGCTCCATGCCGCCGCCCAGGGCGACACCGTTGACGAACGCGAAGGTGGGCACGCCCATGGTGTGCAGCAGCTCGTACGCGCGGTGCCCGTTCTGGCCGAGCTGCAGCGCGCCCTCGCGGCCGGGCACGGAGCCGATCTGGGTGAGGTCAGCGCCGGCTGCCAGGTAGTACGGCTTCCCGGTGACGGCGACGGCGACGATCTCGCCCGCCGCGGCACGCGCCTGCTGAGCCGTGAGGGTCTCCGTCAGCTCGGCCATGCCGAGCGGGCCGAGAGTCGTCGGCTTGGTGTGGTCGAGGCCGTTGTCGATGGTGACGAGCGCCAGCGTGCCGGCGCCGCCGGGCAGCGCGACGTCGCGGGCGAGCGCGTGGGAGACGCGCTCGGGGCGCGCGGTGGTCTCGGTGCTCACTTGGTGGCCCCCTCGAGTGCGTCGTAGTCGGCGTGGTGCGGGTTCTCCCAGATGACGGTGCCGCCCTGGCCCAGGCCGACGCACATCGTGGTCAGGCCGTAGCGGACGTCCGGGTTCTCCTCGAACTGGCGGGCCAGCTGGGTCATCAGGCGCACGCCCGACGACGCCAGCGGGTGGCCGACCGCGATCGCGCCGCCGTACTGGTTGACGCGGGGGTCGTCGTCGGCGATGCCGAACGCGTCGAGGAACGAGAGCACCTGCACGGCGAAGGCCTCGTTGATCTCGAACAGGCCGATGTCCTCGATGGACAGGCCGGCACGGTCGAGGGCCTTGACGGTGGCCGGCACCGGGCCGATACCCATGATCTCGGGCTCGACCCCGGCGTACGCGAAGGACACCATCCGCATGCGCGTGGGCAGACCCAGCTCGGCGGCGGTCTCCTCGGCGGCGAGCAGGCAGGACGCGGCGCCGTCGGTGAGGGGTGCGGCGGTCCCGGCGGTGACCCGGCCACCCGCGCGGAACGGCGTGGGCAGCGTCAGGATCGCCTCGACCGTGGTGCCCGGGCGCGGCGGCTCGTCGGCGGTGGCCAGGCCCCAGCCGTTCTCCGGGTCGCGCAGCGCGACGGGGACCAGGTCGGGGTCGATCTTGCCGGCGGCGAGCGCCGCGGCGTACTTGTCCTGGCTGGCGACGCCGAACGCGTCGGCCCGCTCGCGCGTCAGGGCCGGGAACTTGTCGTGCAGGTTCTCGGCGGTGACGCCCATGTTCAGGGCGTCGTTGGCGACCAGCCGCTCCGACAGGAACCGCGGGTTCGGGTCCGCGTCGAAGCCCATCGGGTGGTGGCCCATGTGCTCGACGCCGCCGGCCAGGGCGACGTCCTGCGCACCGAACCCGATGGCCGCCGCGGTGTTGGTCACCGCGGTCATCGCGCCGGCGCACATGCGGTCGATCGCGTAGCCGGGGACGGACCGGGGGAGCCCGGCCAGCACGCCGACGGTGCGACCGAGCGTCAGGCCCTGGTCGCCCTGCTGGGTGGTCGCGGCGATGGCGACCTCGTCGATGCGCTCGGGCGGGAGCTGCGGGTGGCGCCGGAGCAGCTCGCGGACGGTCTTGACCGAGAGGTCGTCGGCGCGGGTGTGGGCGTACAGACCGTCCTTGCGCGCGCGGCCGAACGGGGTGCGGACCCCGTCGACGAACACGACGCGGCGGACGAGGGCTGCGGGTCGCGGAGATGTGGTGGGCATCGAGCCTCCAGGGCGGGACGGCGGTGTCCGACGAGCACGCGAGAGCGGGCCCGTGACGGCCGACGCTACCCGGGTGTCCCGGGCGTGGCCAGCCATAAGTTACTGAAGAGTAACAGGGACGTTAGTCCTGGGGGAGGGTCGCGAACGCCTCGGCCAGCAGGTCCGCGACGAGGCCGATCTGCCACGGCCGCGCACCGCCCGCCTGCAGGAATCCGGCGATCGAGTCAGCATCGAGACGCGCGGGAGGCGTCCAGCACAGCCGGCGCAGCAGGTCGGGCTGGAGCAGGTTCTCCGCCGGCACCTCGTGGGTCGTCGAGAGCTTCGCGACCACGTCACGAGCGGCGACCAGGCGTGCGGCCGCCTGGGGGTCCTTCTCGGCCCAGGCTCGGGGCGGCGGCGGCGCGTCGCTCTTCGGACCGCGCACCGACGGGAGGTCTGCCTCGGGAGTCGCGAGGCCGCGATCGATGGCCTGCTGCCACAGGACCGCGCGTCGGCGGGTGCCCTTGCCCGCGAACGCCGGGAGCGCCGTGAGTGCGGCGACAGAGCCGGGCAGCGCCTGCGCCGCCGCGACGATCGCGTGGTCGGGCAGGACCCGGCCGGGAGAGATGTCGCGGGTGCGGGCGTTCTGGTCGCGCGTGAGCCACAGCTCACGGACGACGGCGAGCCTGCGGGCGTCGCGGATGGCGTGGAGGCCCGAGACCCGCCGCCACGGCTCGACCCGGGGCGCCGGCAGGGGCGCGGTGCGGACGGCCTCGAACTCCTGGGCAGCCCACTCGGCCTTGCCCGCCACGGCCAGGCGCTCGGCCAGCACCTCGCGGAGCTCGACGAGTACCTCGACGTCGAGCGCGGCATAGCGCAGCCACTCGGCCGGCAGCGGCCGGGTGGACCAGTCGACCGCCGAGTGCTCCTTGGCCAGGCCCAGGCCGAGGGCGTCCGCCACGACCGCGGCCAGCCCGACCCGGTCGAGTCCGAGCAGGCGGGCCCCGAGCTCGGTGTCGAACACGCGGCTCGGTCGCAGGCCCTGCTCAGCGAGACCAGGAAGGTCCTGCGAGGCGGCGTGCAGGACCCACTCGACACCCACCAGGGCGTCCGAGAGCGAGGATAGGTCGGGCACCGCGATCGGGTCGATCAGGGCGGTGCCGGCGCCTTCGCGCCGGAGCTGGACCAGGTAGGTGCGCTGACCGTAGCGGTAGCCCGACGCACGTTCCGCGTCCACAGCCACGGGCCCTGTACCGGCCCCGAACGCGGCGACGACGGCCGCCAGGGCCTCGGGCGTCTCGACGACGGGCGGGATGCCCTCGGCGGGCTCGGTGAGCATGACGATCTCGGGACCGGGTTCCACCGTGGGGGAGTCGTCAGGGTTCTCCGGAGGCTCGGATGCCCCAGCAGGGGCGCCGGGGATCGCCTCAGGTCGCATGGGGTCAACGGTAAGCGACGACGGGGACGCATCTGCGCAGGCCGCGCGGGCGGCGCGTACGACCGCGGGTGCGGCATCCGTACACGCGCAGGTCAGGACAGCACGCCGCCGCGGATGGAGATGGCGACCAGCTCGGCGCGGTCACCCGTGCCCAGCTTGCGGGAGATGCGGGCCAGGTGGCTCTTCACGGTGAGTGCCGAGAGGCCGAGGTCCTCGCCGATGAGGCGGTTGGTGCGGCCGTCCGCGACGAGCTTGAGCACGCTGACCTCACGGGCGGTCAGGTCGGGCAGCGGCGGGGGCGGCGCCGTGACGGCCGCTGAACGCGGCAGGCTCGGCGCCGTGGCACCGGCGACGACCCCGCGCAGGCCGCCCTGCAGCAGGATGCCCAGCTCGGGACGGCTGGCGCGGCGGGTGAGCACCACGACCCGCGGAGCTCCTCGGCGGCGGAGGTTGCGCACGAGGGGTGCGGCGTCGCCGTCGGCCACCTCGGTGACCACGACGCACATCTGCTGGGTGGAGGTGGGCGGCACCGTGCGGGAACCGGGCACGCCGGGCCGCAGCTCCGGACGTCGCACCGGGGCCAGGTCGCGTCGGAGAGGCTCGATGGTCACAGGCGAGTCATCGGCACCATGACCTGGCGACTTGAGCCGGTTGCGTTGCGCGTGCCCCCCCGGGCTCGTGTTCAGCGCCTCGGCCCGAAGGCGACGACGCCGTCGGGCAGGGGTTCGAGGCCGGCCGCGGTGCACAGGAGGGTGCCCCAGGCCTGCAGGTGTGGGCCGAGATCCTCGTCGGCGGCGGTCCACGAGGCGCGGATCTCCAGCTCGGTCTGCTCGGACCGGCGCTCCAGTGCGCCGAAGCTCTGTGACAGCACCCGAGTCACCGTGCCTCCGGCGGCGTGCGCGTCGAGACCGGACTCCTCGAGCGCGTCCGTGAACCAGGTCCACGCCACCTCGGCGAGCATCGGGTCGGCGCCGACCTCGGCCTCGAGCGTCGCCCGCACCAGCGTGACGAGGCGGAAGTGCCCGTCCCACGCCTCCTGGCCGGCGGGGTCGTACAGGACCACGAAACGCCCCGACGCCAGCTCGGAGGCGGCGACGGACCGGCGAGCGGTGCGCACCTCGGCGGTGAGTGCCGCGGAGAAGGGCGCGATGCGCGCCGGGCCGGGCACCTCGTCGAGGATCACCTCGGGGCGGACGGTCACCCGGCGCAACGAACGCAGCGCGCTGACGAACTCGACGGGGACGTCCTCCGGACCAGCGGGTGTCACGTGGTGGAGCGTACGGGCGACGTGACCCGAACGGGTGTCCGGCACGCCGCCGCCGTCGGGCGGCCGTCTCGGTGTCCGGCATGCCGATCCCGACCCGGGCATGCCGGACTAGGCTGGCTCGCGCACCCAGCACCCCCGGACGTCGCCGCACCCGACCTGCGCCTGCACGTGCCCCGCACCTGCTCGCCGCCGTCGCGGACGCGGCCCGTGCCGGCCGTCGATCGAAGGAGCACGCCCCGCATGGTCGCCTCAGGAACCGCCACCGGAACCGCGCAGATCGGCGTCACCGGGTTGGCGGTGATGGGCCGCAACCTGGCCCGGAACTTCGCGCGCAACGGCTACACGGTGGCGATCCACAACCGCTCGTACGCGAAGACCGCCTCGCTGGTGGCGGACCACGGCGACGAGGGCGCGTTCGTGCCGTCCGAGTCGGTCGAGGACTTCGTCGCGTCGCTGGCCCGGCCGCGCAAGGTCGTCGTGATGGTCAAGGCCGGCGGCCCCACGGACGCGGTCATCGACGAGCTCGTGCCGTTCCTGGAGGAGGGCGACATCGTCGTCGACGCCGGCAACGCGCACTTCCCGGACACGATCCGCCGCGAGGCCGCGCTGCGCGAGAAGGGCCTGCACTTCGTCGGGTCCGGCGTCTCGGGCGGCGAGGAGGGCGCGCTGCTCGGCCCGTCGATCATGCCTGGGGGCACCAAGGAGTCGTACGAGTCGCTCGGCCCGATCCTGGAGAAGATCTCCGCCAAGGTCGACGGCGTGCCGTGCTGCACCTACGTCGGTCCGGACGGCGCCGGGCACTTCGTGAAGATGGTGCACAACGGCATCGAGTACGCCGACATGCAGCTGATCGCCGAGGCCTACGACCTCCTGCGCCAGGGGCTGGGTGCCTCGGCCGCGGAGATCGGGCAGATCTTCGCCGAGTGGAACACCGGGGACCTGGAGTCGTTCCTGATCGAGATCACCGCGGACGTCCTGCAGCACGTGGACGCCGAGACGGGGTCGGCGTTCGTCGACATCGTGCTCGACCAGGCGGAGCAGAAGGGCACCGGCCGCTGGACGGTGCAGAACGGTCTGGACCTGGGGGTGCCGATCACCGGGATCGCCGAGGCCACGTTCGCCCGCGCGCTGTCCGGCTCCGTGCCGCAGCGCTCCGCCGCGGTCGGGGTCCTGCAGGCGCACACGACCGCGTGGGACGTCACCGACCGGGACGCGTTCATCGAGGACGTCCGCCTGGCCCTGTACGCCTCCAAGGTCGTCGCGTACTCGCAGGGGTTCGACCAGATCGCCGCAGCGAGCGCCGAGTTCGGCTGGGACATCGACCGCGGGGCCATGGCCCGGATCTGGCGCGGCGGCTGCATCATCCGCGCCCGGTTCCTCAACCGGATCACCGAGGCGTACGAGCGCGACGAGAACCTGCCGCTGCTGCTGGCGGACGAGTACTTCACCGGCGCGGTCGGCAACGGCGTGGCCGCCTGGCGCCGCATCGTGGCGGGTGCCGCACTGCACGGGGTGCCGACGCCGGCGTTCTCGTCCTCGCTGTCCTACTACGACGGGGTGCGCGCGCAGCGGCTGCCCGCGGCGCTGATCCAGGCGCAGCGCGACTTCTTCGGCGCGCACACCTACAAGCGCACCGACAAGGACGGCACGTTCCACACCGAGTGGTCCGGCGACCGTACCGAGCAGACCGCGTGAGCGGGGCGCCGCTGCAGCCCGTCATCCTCGGCGCCGACATCGGCGTGTACGCCCTGGCTCGGTCGTTCCACGAGGCCTACGGCGTCACGTCGGTGGTCGTGGCCGGCGCGGCGCTCGGGCCGGTCGCGCACTCGCGCATCGTCCGGCACGAGATCGTCGCCGACGGTCACGACCCGCGCCAGCTGGTGGACCGGCTCGTCGAGGTGGCGAAGGCCATGCCCGACAGCAGGCTGCTGCTCATGGCCAACTCGGACTGGCTGGTCCGGGTGGTCGTCCAGCACCGCGCGCTGCTCGAGCAGTACTACGTGGTCCCGTTCCTGTCCGAGCACCTGCTCGACCGGATCTCCGACAAGGCCACGTTCGCGGAGATCTGCGACGACCTCGGCATCTCGGTGCCGCGGACGATCGTGCAGGACTTCGGCTCGGAGCCCTGGGAAGCCGTCCCCGTCGACCTGGAGTACCCGCTGATCGCGAAGGCGGCCAGCAGCGCGGACTACCAGGATGTCGAGTTCGAGGGCAAGAAGAAGGTCTTCGAGATCGCCACGGCCGACGAGCTCACGTGGCTCTGGGGTGCGCTGCGCGGTGCGGGCTTCCGCGGCCGGTTCGTCGTGCAGGAGCTGGTGCCCGGCGACGACACGCAGATGCGCTCGATCACCGCGTACGTGGACACCCACGGCGAGATCACCCTGCTGTGCTCGGCGCACGTGCTGCTCGAGGAGCACACGCCGTCCGGCCTGGGCAATCCCGCGGCCATGATCACGTCCCGCGACGACGCGATGCTCGACCAGGCGCGCACGTTCCTGACATCCACCGGGTACCGCGGGTTCGCCAACTTCGACGTCAAGGTGGATCCGCGCACGGGAGCGTTCCGGTTCTTCGAGGTCAACCCGCGGATCGGCCGGAACAACTACTACGTGACCGCTGCGGGGGCCAATCCGATGCGGTTCGTGGTCGAGGACGCGGTCGAGGGGCGCTCGGTGCCTCCGGTGGTGGTCGACAAGGAGATCCTCTACTCGGTCGTCCCGAACCGGCTCCTGCTGCGCTACGTGCGCGATCCCGAGCTGGCGGCACGGGTGCGCCGACTGATCGCGGCGAAGGCGGTCGCCCGGCCGCTGCAGTACCGCGGGGACCTGTCGCCGCGCCGGCGCCTCTACGTGTGGATGGCGCTGGTCAACCAGGTCCGCAAGTTCCGCCGGTACTACCCGGAGCTCACCTCGACCGGGTTCTGAGCACGTGCGAGAGGCCGGCACCCCGCGGGGTGCCGGCCTCTTGGTGCGTCGTGGGTCAGCCGAGCTCGCTGGTGCCGGCGTACAGGTGCAGCACGGGGACCTGGAGCTCCTCACGCGCGCGGGACGCCCAGTCGCGGTGGAACGTGTCCTCGACGGCGTGCGGGTAGGTCACGACCGCGACCTCGACCACGTCACCGTCCGCGACAGCGGCCTTGAGGGCGGGCAGCGGGTCGTCGTCGACCACGGAGCCGGTCGCCTCCCGGCCGGCGGCGGTGAACGCCGCGATGCTCCCGGCCAGCTGCTCGTCCGCGGTCGCCTTGGCCTCGTGGCGGGACGGCTCCTTGCCGAGCGCGCGGTTCCAAGCCTCCTTGAGCTCGCCGAGGCTGAGGTTGTCGATGATGGTCGAGACGAGCGGCCGGTTCGTGTCCGCCGGGACGAGGACGCGGTACGCGTACGTCTCGCCCTCGTGCAGGGCGAGCAGCTGCTCGACGTCGGCGCTGGCCAGGGTGTCCTCCGTGAGGACGATGATCGTGTCGGTCACGCGCCGAGCCTAGCCACCTGCCAGCGACCCAGCAGCACGCCGTCCGCGTGCAGCAGGTGCTGGAGGGTCAGCGCGCGTGCCGGCTCGAACCACGTGGGCAGGTGCGTCACGCGTCCCGCCGGGCCACCGACCAGCTGCGGGCTCCAGGTGAGGCAGAGCTCGTCGACGAGGTCCGCGTCCACCAGCTGGGCCAGGAGCGTCGGGCCGCCCTCGGCCAGGATGTTCGTCAGCCCGCGCCGGCTCAGGGCGGCGACGACGGCGCGCGGGTCGACGGCGCCGGGCACACCACCGTCCGCGACGATCACCCGGTCGGCCCCGATCCGCGTGCGCAGGTCGTCCAGCGACGGTGCCGAACCGGTGGTGAGCACGAGCGGGGGCCGGTCGGTGTCGAGCAGCGAGTCGGGGAGCTCGCCGCTGGCCGTGACGATCGCGAGCTCGAGGGCGTCCGGCCGGCCGAGCGCGGCGCGGGCGGCCCGCAGCTCCGGGGGCACGTCCAGCGGCGGGTAGCGCTCCGCACGGGCGGTGCCCGCACCGACCAGGACGACGTCCGCCAGAGCGCGCAGCACCCGGAACACGCGGAAGTCGGCGGGGCCGTTGATCGAGCCGCTGACGCGGTCGGCACCGGTGGCCGCGCCGTCGACGGTGCTCACCATGTTGGCGCGGACGTGCACCCCGGTGGTCGCTCCGTCCGCGAACATGGCGACCAGCTCGGCCTCGTCGCTGCGCGGCGCCAGGTGGCGCACGGGGGCGTCGAGCGGCAGCAGGACGTCGAGCGCGGGGAGGTCGGCCACGTTCGCCAACCTAGGCCAGGACGTCCGCCAGCGCCGCGACGTCCCCGATGACGACGACGGCCGGGTTGCCGACGCCACGCTCCCGGGCCCGGTCCGCGATGTCGGCCAGCGTCCCGACCGTGGTGCGCTGCGCGGGCAGGGTGCCGTTCTCGATGATCGCGACCGGGGTGCCCGGGTCCTTGCCGTGCGCGAGGAGGGCGCGCGTGTGCGACGGCAGCTGTGCGACGCCCATGAGCAGGACGAGCGTGCCGTCCAGGCGCGCCAGCGTGGCCCAGTCGGGGGCCGTGTCGTGCGCGGACAGGATGGTGACCTGGCGGGCCATCCCGCGGTGCGTGACGGGGATCCCGGCGGCTGCCGGCACGGCGAGCGCGCTGGTCACGCCCGGGACGACCTCGACGGGAACGCCTGCGGAGAGGCAGGCCAGCACCTCCTCGCCGCCACGCCCGAGCACGAACGAGTCGCCGCCCTTGAGCCGCACGACGCGGTGGCCGGCCTGGGCGCGCTCGACCAGGACCGCGTTGATCTCGGTCTGCGTCAGGGTGTGCGCGTGCGGTGACTTGCCGGCCTCGATGATCTCGACCGCCGGGTCCAGCTCGGCCAGCAGCGCGCGCGGGGCCAGGCGGTCGACGACCACGACGTCGGCCTCGGCCAGCGCGCGGCGTCCCCGGGTGGTGATGAGGCCGGGGCCGCCGGGGCCGCCGCCGACGAGGGTCACGCGGCCGGTCGTCGGGCGGTGGTGGCGCAGGGGGAGGGCGCCGGTGTCGAGCAGGAGCGAGATCGCGTTCCGGAGCGCGACGGCCCGGCGCGGGTCTCCGCCGGTGCCGACGGCGACGGTGACGTCACCGGACCGCGCGACCGCCGGGGTCCAGGCGCTCGACGCGCTCGCGTCATCCGCCCGGACGCACCAGAGCCGCGACGCCTCGGCGTCCGCCGCCACCGCGTCGTCGACCGCACGGTCTCCGGTCGCGGTGTGCACCAGCCAGGCGTCCTCGAGGTCGGTGGCCAGGTACTCGCGTGCCCGCCAGGTGATGCGGCCCGCGGCGGCGTGCTCCGCGAGGTCCTCGCACAGTGCCGGCGCGACGATGACGACGTCCGCGCCGTCCTCCACCAGCCGCGCCGCCCGCCGGGCCGCGACAGGGCCCCCGCCGACGACGACGACGCGCCGGCCGGCGACGTCGAGCAGGAGCGGGTGCCGGGGCGTGCTCATATGCCCGCCCCCGCAAACCAGTCGTCGTCGTCCTGGGCGGCCGAGGTCGGCGCGAGGCGGTCGAGCAGCGTGGCGCCGATCATGCCCGCGGCCAGCGTGGTGCCGTCCGCGGGGTCGACCAGCAGGAACCCGCCCGTGCGTCGGTGCGTGGCGTACTCGTCGAGCACGATCGGCTCCGCCAGCCGGATCTTGACCCGGCCGATCGCGTTGAGCGTCAGCGCGCGCGGCGGGATGTCCGAGGAGGTGTCGGTGGCGTCGACCGCGTGCAGGGTGTCGACGCCGTCCCAGGCCTCGACGGTGAGCGTGTCGACGTCGAGGCGGGCGTTCACCTCGCGCAGCAGCGCCCGGACCGTGCGGGTGCCGACGCGGACCAGGAGGCGGGCGCCCAGGACGCTGCGCTTCTCGGCCAGCCAGCAGACCGTGCCCTCCAGGTCGGACCCGACGGTGACCGCGGCGGCCGTGGGCACGAGGACGTCGCCGCGAGCCACGTCCACGTCGTCGGCCAGCCGGAGCGTGACGGACTGCGGCGCGTGCGCCTCGGTGAGCGTGCCGTCGAAGGTGTCGATGCCGACGACCGTGCTCCGCTTGCCCGACGGCAGGACCGTCACCTCGTCGCCGACGGACACCACCCCGGACGCCACCCGGCCCGCGTAGCCGCGGTAGTCGGGGTGCTCGGCGGTGCGCGGCCGGATGACCACCTGCACGGGGAACCGGAACGGCTCCGACAGGGCGTCGCGGCCCACCTCGACGGACTCGAGGTGCTCCAGCAGGGTCGGCCCGTCGTACCAGGGCGTCCGCGTCGACCTGTCGACCACGTTGTCGCCGGCGAGCGCCGAGAGCGGCACCGCGGTGACGTCCGGGATGCCGAGGCTGACCGCGTAGGCGGTGAACTCGTCGGCGATGGCGCGGAACGTGGCCTCGTCGAAGTCGACCAGGTCCATCTTGTTCACGGCGAGCACCACGTGCGGCACCCGCAGGAGGGCCGTGATGGTCGCGTGCCGGCGGGTCTGCTCGAGCACGCCCTTGCGCGCGTCGACCAGCACGATCGCCAGCTCGGCCGTGGACGCACCGGTCACCATGTTGCGCGTGTACTGCACGTGCCCCGGGGTGTCGGCCAGCACGAACGCCCGGGTGGCCGTCGAGAAGTACCGGTAGGCCACATCGATGGTGATGCCCTGCTCGCGCTCGGCGCGCAGGCCGTCGGTGAGCAGCGCCAGGTCGACGTCGCCGCCCCCGCGGGCCAGCGTGGCGGCCTCGACCGCGCTGAGCTGGTCGGCGAGCACCGACTTGGTGTCGTACAGCAGGCGGCCGATCAGGGTGCTCTTGCCGTCGTCGACGGAACCGGCCGTGGCCAGGCGCAGGAGGTCCCGCGTCGCGTGCTCGGTCACCGTGGAGGTCTCCTCGATCGTCGCTGAAGCAGTGCTGGAGGCGGCGCCCATCAGAAGTAGCCCTCGCGCTTGCGGTCCTCCATGGCGGCCTCCGAGGCGCGGTCGTCGGCGCGCGTGGCGCCCCGCTCGGTGAGGCGGCTGGCGCCCACCTCGACGATGACCTCGGGAACGGTCGACGCGGTCGACTCCACGGCGCCGGTGCAGCTCATGTCCCCGACCGTGCGGTACCGGACGGTGCGCACCTCGAGCGTCTCGCCGGTGCGCGGGCCGCCCCACCCGCCGGGCGCCAGCCACATGCCGTCGCGCAGGAAGACCTCGCGCTGGTGCGAGTAGTAGATGGCCGGGAGCTCGATCTGCTCGCGCTCGATGTAGCGCCACACGTCCAGCTCGGTCCAGTTGGACAGCGGGAAGACGCGCACGTGCTCACCGGGCTTGTGCCGGCCGTTGTAGAGGTCCCACAGCTCGGGGCGCTGCCGCCGCGGGTCCCACTGACCGAACTCGTCGCGCAGCGAGAACATCCGCTCCTTGGCGCGGGCCTTCTCCTCGTCGCGACGCCCGCCGCCGAACACCGCGTCGAACCTGTGCGCGGTGATCCCGTCGAGCAGCGGCACGGTCTGCAGCGCGTTGCGCGAGCCGTCGGCCCGCTCGCTCACGCGGCCGTCGTCGATGGCGTCCTGCACGCTGGCCACCACGAGCCGCAGCCCGTGCTCGGCCACGACGCGGTCGCGGTACTCGATGACCTCGGGGAAGTTGTGCCCGGTGTCCACGTGCATGAGCGCGAACGGCACGGGAGCCGGCCAGAACGCCTTGCGTGCCAGGTGCAGCATGACGATCGAGTCCTTGCCGCCGCTGAACAGCAGGACCGGGCGCTCGAACTCGCCGGCCACCTCGCGCATGACGTGGACGGCCTCGGACTCCAAGGCGTCGAGCTGCGTCAGGGTGGTCGTCGTCATGTGTGCAACCCGCATTCGATCTTGGAGGTACCGGACCAGCGACCCGCGCGGGGGTCCTCACCGGGCGCGACCGCTCGCGTGCAGGGGGCGCAGCCGATCGAGGCGTAGCCCGCCTGGCGCAGCGGGTTGAGCACCACGTGGTGCTCCTCGACGTACGCGTCCACGTCGTCCTGCGTCCACGCGGCCAGGGGGTTGAGCTTGACCTTGCCGCGCTTGGCGTCCCAGCCCACGACCGTGATGTCGGTGCGGGTCGGGGCGTCCTCGCGGCGCATGCCGGTGATCCACACGGTGTACGGCTCCAGGCCGCGCTCGAGCGGCTCGACCTTGCGCAGGGCGCAGCAGAGGTTCGGGTCGCGATCGTGCAGCTTCGCGCCGTGCTCGGCGTCCTGCTCGGAGACGGTGCGCAGCGGCAGGATCGTGCGGAGCGCGATGTTCGTGAAGTCGGCGTAGTAGTCGCGCGTGCCGAGGGTCTCGGCAAAGTGGTAGCCGGTGTCGAGGAAGATCACGTCGATGCCGGGTACAGCCTCGGCGGCCAGGTGCACGAGCACCTCGTCGCCCATGGAGGACGCCAGCACCAGGTCGGTGCCGAACGTCTGCGCCGCCCACCGCAGGATCTCGGCGGGGTGCGCACCCTCCAGGTCGCGGCCGGCCTGCTCCGCGAGCTCCTGCAGGTCCGTGGTCGTGGTCATGAGCGCGCCACCAGCCCGACGAACCGCAGCCCGAACGCGCGCGTGCAGGAGCGGCACTCCCACTCGCCGTGCTTGTCGCCGGCGGGCCACAGGTCCTCGCTCGCGCAGAACGGGCAGTAGTACGGGACCGCTCGCTCGGAGCTGCTGGTGCTCATCGCAGGTCCTCCTCGTCCGCCCGGTGTGCCCACTGCGCGAACAGCTCGCCCTCGGTGCGCTGCTCGTCGAACTTGCGCGTGACGCGCTCGATGTAGTCCGGCAGCTCCTCGGCCGGCACGCGCAGACCGCGCAGCGTCTTGCCCAGCCCGCTGGTCAGCCCGAGCCCGCCGCCGAGGTGGACCTGGTAGCCGTCCTCTCCGTTCGCCAGCGCGCCCTTGAGTCCGATGTCGGCGGTCTGGATCCGGGCGCACGAGTTGGGGCAGCCGTTGAGGTTGATGGTGATCGGCTGGTCGAACGTGGGCAGCCGGTTCTCCAGCTCGCCGATCAGGTGCGTCGCGCGCGCCTTGGTCTCGACGATGGCCAGCTTGCAGAACTCGATGCCGGTGCAGGCCATGGTGCCGCGGCGGAACGTGCTCGCCGTCCGGACGTGCAGCCCGGCGGCCTCCAGCCCGTCGACCAGGGCGTCGACCTTGTCCGGCGAGACGTCGAGGATGACGAGCTTCTGCTCGACGGTCAGGCGGATCCGGGCGGAGCCGGCCACCTCGACCAGGTCGGCGACCTGCCCGAGCAGCTCGCCGGAGATGCGTCCGACGGTCGGTGCGACGCCGACGTAGAAGTTGCCGTCCTTCTGCGGGTGCACGCCGACGTGGTCGCGGCGGCCGGTGGGCGGCGGGGGAGGAGCGGGGCCGTCGGTCAGGGTCCAGCCCAGGTACTCGGCCTCCAGCACCTGCCGGAACAGCTCGGCGCCCCAGTCGGCGACGAGGAACTTCAGGCGTGCGCGCGTGCGCAGCCGCCGGTAGCCGTAGTCGCGGAAGATCCCCACGACGCCCGTCCAGACCTCGGGGATCTGGTCGAGGGTGACGAACGCGCCGAGCCGGACGCCGAGCTTGGGGTTGGTGGACAGGGCGCCGCCGACCCACACGTCGAAGCCCGGACCGAGCTCGGGGTGCACCACTCCGACGAACGCGACGTCGTTGATCTCGTGCGCGACGTCATGGTGCGGAGAGCCGCTGATCGCGGTCTTGAACTTGCGCGGCAGGTTGGAGAACGCCGGGTCGCCGATGTACCGCTCCGCGATCTCGCGGATGGCCGGCGTGCCGTCGATGATCTCGTCGGCCGCGACCCCGGCGACGGGGGAGCCGAGGATGACGCGGGGCGTGTCGCCGCACGCCTCCTGCGTGCTCAGGCCGGTGGCCTCGAGCCGACGCCAGATCTCCGGGACGTCCTCGACGCGGATCCAGTGCAGCTGGATGTTCTGCCGGTCGGTGATGTCCGCGGTGCCCCGGCCGAACTCGACCGAGACCTCGGAGATGACCCGCAGCTGCTCGAGGCTCAGGGCGCCGCCGTCGCAGCGGACCCGGAGCATGAAGTACTCGTCGTCGAGCTCGTGCGGCTCGAGGGTGGCCGTCTTGCCGCCGTCGATGCCGGGCTTGCGCTGCGTGTAGAGCCCCCACCAGCGCATCCGCCCGCGCAGATCCTCCGGCGCGATGCTCGCGAAGCCCTCGCGCGAGTAGACCGTCTCGATCCGGTGGCGGACGTTCAGGCCGTCGTCGTCCTGCTTGAACTGCTCGTTCCCGTTGAGGGGTTCGCGCTGGTCGAACGCCCACTGGCCCTCGGGGCGAGCTGCGGGCGGTGCGATCCTGGTGTGCGCCATAGGGGCGATATCTCCGGGAGAACGTGGACGTGCGCCTGCACCCACCGCTCGGGGAAGCGGTACTCCGGACGCAGACCGCGCGCCCGAGGGGGACGAGGGGCGGGGTCAGTTGCTCCGCGGACAGCAGCACACGCACAGGTCCGCGGCGGCGGTGCACATGCACCGACACGAGAGGCGGAACCCGGGGGCGATCACCCGACGAGGTTGTCACGCGCATGGGGAACGCGGGAGAGGGCGTCCGGATCATGAGATTGTGCGGCCGAAATGTGGGACGCGCGTCCAGAACGCGATAAGCAGACCAATCCGGTAGCGATTCGAGGCCGTCGCGACCGCGACGTAGGCTGCTCGATCGTGACCTCCCCGGACACCCTGAGCGGCGCCCCCAGCCTGACCGAGCGCCGGCCTGTCGTCCCGCCGGACCGTCTGTTGGCCGAGCTCGTCCCGCCGCGCCACTTCGCCGACGAGTCCTTCGCCACCTACCGCCCCGACCCCGCGCACCCGTCGCAGCGCGCGGCCGTGGAACGGCTCTCCGCCGCCGCGGAGGAGATCCAGCGGGGGCCGTCCCGCTCGTGGCTGAAGCGCGCGAGGCCGACACCGGTCGCGATCTACCTCGACGGCGGCTTCGGCGTCGGCAAGACCCACCTGATCGCCTCGCTCGCGCACGCCGTGGGGGTCGAGGACGCCGCCTACGGCACGTTCGTCGAGTACACCAACCTCGTCGGCGCGCTCGGCTTCCTGCCCACCGTCGAGGCGCTGGCCACGCGCCGACTCGTCTGCATCGACGAGTTCGAGCTCGACGACCCCGGCGACACCGTCCTCATGTCCCGCCTGCTGCGCGAGCTCGCCGACCGCGGGGTCGCCCTCGCCGCCACGTCGAACACCCTGCCCGGATCGCTCGGAGAGGGCCGGTTCGCCGCCGACGACTTCCTGCGGGAGATCCAGGCGCTCGCCAACCGGTTCGAGGTCCTGCGCATCGACGGGGTCGACTACCGGCACCGCGCGGTGGTCACGGACGCCGAGGGGCTGTCGGACGACGCGGTGCGGGCCGCGGCGGCCGGCCGGGAGGACGCGACGCTGGACGACTTCGGCGACCTGCTGGCGCACCTGGCGACCGTGCACCCGAGCCGGTACGGCGCCCTGCTGGACGGTGTCGGGCTCGTGGCGCTCACGGGAGTCCACGCCGTGCCGACGCAGGACGTGGCGCTGCGGCTGGTCGTGCTCGTGGACCGGCTGTACGACCGGGACGTGCCCGTGCTGCTGGGCGGCGCGGGGGAGAGCGATCTGTTCTCCGCCGACATGCTCGCCGGCGGCTACCGCAAGAAGTACTACCGCGCGCTCTCGCGCCTCGGCTCGCTCGCCGCAGACGGTGCCGCGCTCGTCGGTTAGGCGAGGACGACGACGGACCGCGGACGGGTGAGCACGAGCGCCCCTCCCGGCGTCGGTTCCACCGTCGCCGGGTCCCACGCCGCCGCCACGTCGACAGGGCCGTCGGCGTGCACGGGGATCGCGACCTCCTCGCCGGACAGGTTGATCACCACGCGCGCCGAGCCGCGGTGCAGCACCATCCAGCCGTCCCACGGGACGTCCTGCGGTCCGCCCTCGGTCGCTCCGCCCCAGACCAGGTCGGTCGCCGCGAGGTCGCCGGCCGCCAGGTCGGGGACGGTCCGCCGCACGGAGATCAGCGTCCGGTACCAGTCCAGCAGTCGGCGGTGCTCGGGGTGCGCCGGGTCGTCGAGCTCGTCGCGCGTGAGGACGCTGCCGCGGACCGTGTCCGGCGCCTGCGGGTCGGGCACCTCGATGTCGCCGCCGTACAGAACGTCCCACCCGTGGCCACCGAACTCGCGCCGGCGGCCGTCACGCACAGCGGCGGCAAGCTCCGGCTCGGGGTGGTCGGTGAAGAACTGCCACGGGGTGCGGGTGCCCCACTCCTCGCCCATGAACAGCATCGGGCTGAACGGGGACAGCAGGACCAGGGCAGCCTCCACAGCGAGGCGGCCGGGGTCGAGGCGGGCGGACGGGCGGTCGCCGAGGGCGCGGTTGCCCACCTGGTCGTGGGTCGACGCTGCGACGACGAACCGGTGGCCGTCGGTGCCGGGCGGGACGGGTCGGCCCCAGTCGCGGCCGCGGAACGTGGAGAGCCCGCCGTCGTGCAGGAACACGCCGGTCATGACCTTGTGCAGCACCTCGGGGGAGCCGAAGTCGCCGTAGTAGCCGTGCCGTTCGCCCGTGACCAAGGCGTGGATCGCGTGGTGCACGTCGTCGTCCCACTGCGCGGTCATGCCCCAGCCGCCGTCGGTGGTCGGGGTGACCGAGACGGGGTCGTTGAGGTCGGACTCGGCGATCAGGGAGAGCGGTCTGCCCAGCTCGATCGACAGCGAGGCCACCTCGTCGGACAGCTGGGCCAGCAGGTGCCGGTCCGAGAAGTCGATGAGTGCGTGGACGGCGTCCAGGCGCAGGGCGTCGACGTGGAAGTCGCGGAACCAGCGCAGCGCGCTGTCGCACACCCAGCGGCGGACCTCGGGGGACCCGGGCCCATCCAGGTTGATCGCGGAGCCCCACGGGGTCTGGTGCGCGTCGGTGAAGTACGGACCGAAGTCGCCCAGGTAGTTGCCGGACGGGCCCATGTGGTTGTGCACGACGTCCAGGCAGACGCCCAGGCCACGCGCGTGCGCGGCGTCGACGAAGGCCTGGAGCGCCGCGGGGCCGCCGTACGGCTCGTGCACCGCGAACGTGCCGACGCCGTCGTAGCCCCACCCCCGGACACCGCTGAACGGTGCGACCGGCATCAGCTCGACCAGGTCGACACCCAACGAGACCAGCTCGTCGAGGTGGTCGATCGCGGAGCCCAACGTGCCCTCGGCGCTGAACGTGCCGACGTGCAGCTCGTACGTCACGTGCCCGAGGGCGTCGACGCCCGCCCACCCGTCGTCGGTCCACCGGAAGGCGGACGCGTCGAACACCCGGCTGGGTCCGTGCACCCCGGACGGCTGCCAGGCGCTGCGCGGGTCGGGGCGGGGATCGCCGCCGTCCACCGAGAACGCGTAGTCGGTGCCGTGCGGCAGGTCGTTGTCGTCGGACCACCAGCCGTCCTCCGCGGAGAGCGGCGTGCGCGACGCACCCACGACGAGGTCGACGCGCGACGCCGACGGTGCCCAGACCCGAGCCCGCACCGGGGTCAGCTCTCCGCCCGCACGAGCAGGGCGACGGGCAGGCGGTCGAGCACGGGGGCGACGTCCACCACGCCGCCGGCGACGGGCCGATCGGTGAGCACGTCGTGCCAGTCGCCGTCAGGGAGCGCGACCGTGTGGTCCGACCAGCCGCCGAGGCGGTCCACCGCGGCGGCGAGCCGGGTGGCGACGACGGCGACGCGAGCATCGCCCGCCACGGTCCGGGCGTACGTGAGCGTGTGCCCCGAGGAGTGGGCCAGCGGCAGGAAGCCGCTGTCGGGTCCGACGAAGGCCTCGGGCAGGGAGCGGCGCAGGCGCAGCGCGCGCGAGGTGACGAGCAGCTTCTCGTCGGCGAGGTCCCGGGGGCCGGCGCCGTCGTCGAGCCGCGCGAGCCGGGCGGCCAGCGGACCGACGTCGACGTACCGGCGGTTGTCCGGGTCCACCAGCACCGGGTTCGGGACCTCGGTGCCTTGGTAGACGTCGGCGATGCCGGGCAGGGTCAGCTGCACCAGCTTCGTGCCCAAGGTCGCCGCACGGACGGCCGCGCGGGTCCGGACCTCCCAGCCGCCGAACAGCCCGGCGACCGTCGGGTCGAGCAGCGCCTGCCGCGCGGCGTCGAGCACGGCGCGCTCGTACGCCTCGTCGGGCGCGGTCCACGTGGTCCGGCTCTTCGCCTCGCGGATCGCCTTGGTCAGGTACTCGACCAGCCGGTCCTCGGCGATCGGGCCGTCGTCGGTCCACGTGCCGGCGAGCGTCTGCCAGAGCAGGTACTCCGTGCGGCCGTCGAGCAGGGCGCTGCGATAGGGCGCGGAGGCGGCGCGAAGCCCGTCGACGAGCGCGGACCACTCCCGCGGGAGCTCGCTGAGCACCCCGAGCCGTGACCGGGCGTCCTCGCCGCGCTTGGTGTCGTGGGTGGACAGCGTGGTCATGCCGAGGGGCGCGGAAACCTGCTGCCCGGCGGCCCACGCGGACAGGTCGGTGGGGGTGAGGGCGAACTGCTCCGGTGCGCCGCCGACCTCGCACAGGCCGGTCAGGTGGGTCCAGCGGTAGAACGCCGTGTCCTCGACGCCCTTGGCCATCACGGCGCCGCACGTCTGCTGGAACCGCACGACGAGCTCGTCGCGCCGGGCGCTGCGGGTCCGCCCCGCGCTGCCGACCTCGCGGCCGAGCAGGAGGTCGACGACGACGTCCATGGTCTCGCTGCGCTCCGGCGAGAGCCGCGCACGCGCGTGGGCCGCTGCGGTCTGCATCACGTCGAGCGACTCGGGGTGCACCGGCTCGCCGGGCACGACGTACGCGCGGTAGCGGTCGAACGCGACGAGCAGCTCGATCAGGCAGTCCTCGAGGGCGCGCCACGTGTGGTCGCGCAGGCGCAGGTCGTCGCGGCAGATGTCCGCCGCCAGCGAGGTCAGCCGGTGCACCTCCGCGTACAGGGGGCCGTCGACGATCTCGCGCTTGGCCTGCTCCGCGATCGCCGGGAAGGCGTCGGACGTGTCGTCGGTGAGGCGGTGCATGACGGCGCCGAGGACGGCCGCACCACCGGGGTCGACGAAGGTCTCCTGGATGCGCCAGAGCGCCTCGTAGCCGGTGCTTCCCGCGGTCTCCCAGTCGGGCGGCAGGGTCTCGGCGCCCTCGAGGATCTTCTCGACGACCACCCAGGCGCCACCGCTCGCCTCGCGCAGCCGTGCCAGGTAGCCGGCGGGGTCGGCCAGACCGTCGGGGTGGTCGATCCGCAGCCCGTCGATCGTCCCGTCCTCGAGCAGGGACAGGACCAGCGCGTGGGTCGCGTCGAACACCGCCGGGTCCTCGACGCGGACCGCCAGCAGGGTCCCGACGTCGAAGAACCTCCGGTAGTTGAGCTCCTCGTCGGCCACCCGCCAGTAGGCCAGGCGGTAGTGCTGGCGCTCGACCAGCTCCGCGAGCGACAGCGACTCGGTGCCGGGACGGACGGGGAAGACGTGGTCGTAGTAGCGCAGGACGGTGCGTGTTCCCTCGCCCGGGATCTCCACCTCGTCCAGAGCCAGCTCGTCGCGGCCGAGGACGGCCCCGATGCGGTCGCCGAGCACGGGCATGAGCACCGCGCCGTCACCCGCGGACCAGTCCACGTCGAACCAGTCGGCGTAGGGGGAGTCCGGGCCCTCGGCGAGGACGGACCACAGCGCCTTGTTGTGCCAGACCGGCGTCGGGACGGCCATGTGGTTGGGCACGATGTCGAGCACCAGGCCGAGCCCGGAGTCGCGCGCGGTCGTGGCCAGCCGGCGCAGGGCGGGCAGACCGCCGAGCTCGGGGGCGATCTCGTCGTGGTCGATGACGTCGTACCCGTGCGTCGAGCCCGGCGCGGCACGCAGGATCGGCGACAGGTAGACGTGTGTCACCCCGAGCGTGGCGAGGTACGGCACTCGCGCCGCGACGTCGTCGAGGGTCAGGTCCGTGCCCAGCTGGACGCGGTACGTGGAGACCGGCACGGGCCTGCCTGCCGTCGGCAGCCGGCGGGTGGGCGTCGGGCGCGGTTCGCTCATGCGCTGGGACGGGGTTTCGTCGTCCGGCGCTTCGGCTTCTCGTCCGCGGACTCCGTGCGCTGCCGTCGGCTCTTGGTCTGCTTGGCCGCCTCGCTCGCCGCCGTCGCGACCGCACCGATGCCCGACGACGTCGGCGACGGAGCGATCGAGGGACGGGTGAACACGATGATCGACTTCTCCCGGAGCTCGAGGCTGGTTCCCGCCGCGACCCTGCTCCCGGCCTCGATCTGCGAGTCCGTGTCCACGACCGCGGTCCACACGTCCCCGAACCGGCTCTGCGGGAGCGTGAACGTGGCGGCGTCAGGCTGCCCGTTGAAGAGCACGAGGAAGCTGTCGTCGACGATCTCCTGGCCACGCAGGTCGGGCTCGGCGATCGCGTCGCCGTTGAGGAACACCATGACGGCACGCGCGTGGTCGGCGGCCCATGCCTCGTCCCGCATGTGGTGACCGTCCGGCGCGAGCCAGGCCAGGTCGAGCAGGTCGGACTCGTCCGACAGGTCGGGCTCGCCGGCGAAGAAGCGGCGCCGCCGGAACACGGGGTGGTCCTGGCGCAGGCGCACGAGCCGACGCGTGAACTCCAGGAGGTCGGTCTTCTCCTGGTCGAGGTCCCAGTCGACCCAGGAGATCGGGCTGTCCTGGCAGTACACGTTGTTGTTGCCCTGCTGGGTCCGGCCCAGCTCGTCGCCGTGCGCGATCATCGGGACACCCTGCGAGAGCAGCAAGGTGGTGAGGAAGTTCCGGCGCTGACGCGCGCGCAGCGCGTTGATCGAGGCGTCGTCCGTCGGGCCCTCGGCACCGCAGTTCCAGGACCTGTTGTGGCTCTCTCCGTCGTTGTTGCCCTCGCCGTTGGCCTCGTTGTGCTTCTCGTTGTAGGACACGAGGTCGTTCAGGGTGAAGCCGTCGTGGGCCGTGAAGAAGTTCACGCTCGCGATCGGTCGTCGCCCCGTGTGCTCGTACAGGTCCGACGAGCCCGACAGGCGGCTGGCGAACTCCCCGAGCGTCGACGGCTCGCCGCGCCAGAAGTCGCGGACGGTGTCGCGGTACTTGCCGTTCCACTCCGACCACAGCGGGGGGAACCCGCCCACCTGGTAGCCGCCGTCGCCCACGTCCCAGGGCTCGGCGATGAGCTTGACCTGCGAGACGACCGGGTCCTGGTGCACCAGGTCGAAGAACGCGGACAGGCGGTCGACCTCGTGGAACTGGCGGGCGAGCGTCGCGGCCAGGTCGAAGCGGAACCCGTCGACGTGCATCTCCAGCACCCAGTAGCGCAGCGAGTCCATGATCAGCTGCAGCACGTGCGGAGAGCGCATGAGCAGCGAGTTGCCGGTGCCCGTCGTGTCGAAGTAGTGCGCCTGGTCCTCGTCGACGAGCCGGTAGTAGTTGGCGTTGTCGAGGCCGCGGAAGCTCAGCGTCGGGCCCAGGTGGTTGCCCTCGGCGGTGTGGTTGTAGACCACGTCGAGGATCACCTCGATGTCGGCCGCGTGCAGCTCCTTGACCATCGCCTTGAACTCCTGCACCTGCTGGCCGGCGTGCTGGAACGCGGCGTAGCGGTTGTGCGGCGCGAAGAACCCGATCGTGTTGTAGCCCCAGTAGTTCGACAGGCCCTTCTCGACGAGGGACGGGTCGTTGACGAACTGGTGCACGGGCATGAGCTCGACCGCCGTCACGCCGAGCGACGTGAGGTGCTCGATGACCGCGGGGTGGGCGAGGCCCGCGTAGGTGCCGCGCAGCTCCTCGGGCACGGCGGGGTGCTGCATGGTGAGCCCGCGCACGTGCGTCTCGTAGATGACCGACTCGTGGTACTCGTGCTGCGGCGGGCGGTCGTGGCCCCAGTCGAAGTACGGGTTGATGACGACGGAGGTCATCGTGTGCGCCGCGGAGTCGTCGTCGTTGCGCTTGTCGGGCGCGTCGAACCGGTACGAGTAGAGCGAGGGGTCGCCGTCGATCTGGCCGTCGATCGCCTTGGCATAGGGGTCCAGCAGCAGCTTGTTCGGGTTGCAGCGAGCCCCGTGCGCCGGGTCGTACGGACCGTGCACGCGGTAGCCGTAGCGCTGCCCCGGTGCGATGGCCGGCAGGAACCCGTGCCACACGAACGCATCGACCTCGGTCAGGTTCACCCGGGTCTCCGTGCCGTCCTCCGCGATCAGGCAGAGCTCGACTTGTTCGGCCACCTCCGAGAACAGGGCGAAGTTCGTCCCGGTCCCGTCGTAGGTGGCGCCCAGGGGGTAGGGGCGTCCCGGCCACATCAGCATGGGCCCAGGGTGCCAGTCGGGAGTCCATCTGGCGCGGGGGGCGAGGACGATCGGGCGTGGAGTTCACCACATCCTCAGGCGTTGCGCTTCGTCCCGCGACCTGGTGCGCTGGCCGTCCGGGGGTCCGACGAGAGCGGAGACAGCGGTGAGCGGTCAGGTCGTGGTCGTGGGAGGCGGGCTGGCGGGCGCCAAGACGGTCGAAGGGCTGCGGGAGCGCGGGTACGACGGGCGGGTGGTCCTGTTCGGTGCGGAGACCGAGCGCCCGTACGAGCGCCCGCCGCTGTCGAAGGGGTACCTGCAGGGCGGCGAGGAGCGCGACAGCGCGTTCACGCACCCGGCCGGCTGGTACGCGGACCATGACGTCGACCTGCGGCTGGGCGCGACCGTCACCGCGATCGACCTCGCCGCCCACGACGTCCTCGACGGCTCGCGCACACGGACGGGCTGGGACCACCTCGTGCTCGCGACCGGCTCGGAGCCCCGGCGCCTCGACGTGCCCGGCGCGGGCCTCACCGGGGTGGTCCACCTGCGCACGATCGACGACAGCGACCGGTTGCGCGCCCTGCTGAGCGCGGCGCCCCGCGTGGTGGTGATCGGTGGCGGGTGGATCGGGCTCGAGGTCGCCGCCGCGGCGCGCGCCGCCGGGTGCACGGTGAGCGTGCTCGTCCGCGACCCCCAACCTCTGCTCCGCGTGCTCGGCCCCGAGCTGGCGGCCATGTTCGCGGACCTCCACCGGGCGAACGGCGTCGACCTGCGGACCCGGACGGAGGTCTCCGAGATCGTCGCGGCCGGCGACGGGACCCACGTGGGCGCGGTCGAGCTGGCGGACGGCACCCTGGTCGACGCCGACCTGGTCGTCGTCGGCATCGGCGCCGGCCCGCGGGTCGACCTGGCCAGGTCCGTGGGCCTGCACGTGGAGGACGGCGTAGTCGTCGACGCCCACCTGCGCTCGTCGCACCCGCACGTGCTGGCGGTCGGGGACATCGCTCGCGCGCAGCACCCGTTCCTGGGCACGCACGTGCGGGTGGAGCACTGGGCGAACGCCCTGAACCAGCCGTCCACGGCCGCGGCGACGATCGTGGGTGCGGACGAGCCCTACGACCGGCTGCCGTACTTCTTCTCCGACCAGTTCGACCTCGGCATGGAGTACGTGGGGTACGTGGGCTCGCACGGCTACGACGAGGTGGTCGTGCGCGGCGACCTGCAGAACCGGGAGCTGGTGGCGTTCTGGCGGCGCGACGGCCGGGTGCTCGCCGGGATGAACGTGAACGTGTGGGACGTGGTCGACGACGTGCAGGCGCTGATCCGGTCCCGTGCGGTGATCGACCACGACCGCCTGGCGGACCCGGACGTCCCGCTCGCGGACCTCCTCTAGCTGGTCAGCGTCCGGTCGACGGCGCGGCGGACCACCTCGTCGTCGTCGGCTCCCTCCGCCCGCCAGCCGAGCTGCTGGATCGCGCCGTTGCCGCGGCGCAGCACCGTGGAGACGTGGCGTTCCACCCACGCGAGGTCCCCGGCGGCGGCGAGCGCGGGGCGGACGTGGTCGACGAGCTGGCCGACCACGTCCGCGGCCGGCATCGGCTCGCCGGTCAGCGGGCTCACGAGGTCACCGGTGAGCCCGGAGCGGGCGGCCCGCCACGTCGCGGCCCGCAGCAGCTCGGTGCGTGGCTGTGGCATCGGATCGCCCATGGCCGCTTCCGCGAGCCCGCGGACGAGCGCCGCCTGCAGAGCCGCGTCGTCGGCATCGAGGCACACGTCCGCGACGCGCACCTCCACCGTCGGGTAGCGCGAGGACAGGCGGGCGTCGAAGTAGACCATCCCCTCGTCGAGGATCGCCCCCGTCCGGAGCAGGTCCTCGATGACGGCGCGGTAGCCGGCGGCGTCGCCGAACGGCGCGGTCGGCCCCGCGGTCGGCCACCTGCCCCAGACCTGCGAGCGGTACGACGCGTACCCCGTGGCGCTGCCCTGCCAGGACGGGCTGTTGCCGGACAGGGCGAGCAGCACCGCGTTCCACGGGCGGAGGTGGTCGAGGATGCGGACGCCCTCCTCCTCGTCGTCGATCGAGACGTGGACGTGGCACCCGCACGTGAGCTGGTCCCGCGCGGTCTGGCCGAACTCCGCGCGGATGGCGAAGGCGCGGCGGTCGGGCAGGACCGTCGACTCCACCACCTGCGGAGCCGCCGCGAGGGCCGCGATCCGCGCACCGGCGCGCCGGGCCATCTCGTCCGTCCGCACCCGGCCGGCGCGGATCTCGGCCACGAGCTCGGTCAGGTCGGCCCGCGGGGGCGTCGAGGTCTCGATCTGCTCGAGCTTGAACTCCTTCTCGAGGTCGCCGCCGGGCTCGTCCGTGGACGGGTGGTCCACCGACGACGCGTGGCGCAGGACCGCCGCTGCGACCGGCTGCGGTCTGCCCTCGGGCGTGACCAGCAGGAACTCCTCCTCGACCCCCAGGGTTCGCACCGGATCAGTCTGGGGGAGACGGCGGCCGCGCGCCCGCTCGACCGTTGACCGCGTGACGCGCGGAACGTACCGTGCAGTAACGCTGCCGTCCGAATGGTGAGATGACGCATGAGTCTGTTCCCGACCGTCCACGCGACCGGTGACCTCCCGACCCCGCACCGCGCCCACCTCGAGCGCCACGGGCTGACGTTCGTCGGAGCCGACGACGATCCCGACGTGGTGCTCGTGCTGCCGGGGACCACGACGGCCGGCGCGTCCGGCGGAGCAGGCCTCGTCGCGCTTGCCACCGGCGCCGAGGCACCGGAGATCGCCGAGGTGCTCGCGGACCGTGGCGTCGTGGTGCGCGCCGCGGCCGCCACGCAGCCGACCGGGCTGGTCCCGGCGGACCTCACCGCGGACGACCTCCTGGCCTGGACCACCGACGTCGAGCTGCCGGTGCGGGCGACCCTCGAGCTCGCCGGGTCCGCCCACCCCGTGCTCCGGTCGGCGACGGGGAGCCAGGCCCTGGGCAGCGTCGTCGCCGCGGGGAACCGCGACCCCGACGGCGCGTTCCTGGTCCTGGGCGTGGACCCGTCGCCCGAGGTCCTGCTCAACGCGCTCGTCTGGGCCGCGCGTCCGTCGGCCCTCGAGGCGAGCACGACGCGCCGGTCTGACCTCGCGGCGCACCCCTCCTGGGGGCGTCTCAAGCAGGACGTCACCGAGCTGCAGACCCTGCAGGTGAAGGACGGCTCGATCCCGGACGCCGCGCACCATGCGCGTGCACGCGACCTCGTGCACGCGATCACCGCGTCCGTGCACGACCTCGCCGGCCAGCTGCCGCACGACGAGGACTACCTGACGGCGGTCGGCAAGGACCTCACGCGGTGGGCGGACGCCGGGTTCGGGGTGCCGGACTTCCTCGACTCGCTCGTGGCGTTCCAGCCGCAGCGCCAGCGCGTCGACGGGCTGCCCCACCTGGTGCTCTTCCCGATGTACACGCAGAACGGCAGCACCGATCGGCGCGTCGAGGCGGTGCTGCTCCAGGTCCGCTGGCCGGAGCTGGTGGCCCGGCTCGAGGCCGAGCAGTTCAGCAACGCGCTGTTCGTCCCCGTCACGTTCCTCGACTTCACCCCGGGCTACGACACCAACTCGGCGGTCCTGTTCCCCGAGACCGTCGCCGTCCGCGAGGTGCCGACGTTCACGTGGGGTGCGATCTTCGCGGACCGCGAGGCCGCGCGGTTCCGCCGGGTGGTCCGTGCCGCCGCGGAGACCACCCGCCTCGCGCTCCCGCCCGACGCCGCGCGCCTGCTGGACGACCAGCGGCTCGCCGAGGAGACGTTCGTCCTCTGGGACCTGGTGCACGACCGCACCCACATGCGCGGTGACCTGCCGTTCGACCCGTTCATGATCAAGCAGCGGATGCCGTACTTCCTCTACTCGCTGGAGGAGCTGCGGTGCGACCTGACCGCCTTCCGGGCGGCCGTGCGGCTCGAGGACGAGGGCGTGCCGCACGCGCGGTACGTGCAGTACGCGATCCTGTTCGACCGCCTGTTCCGGTTCCCCGTGACCGGGTCGCGGGTGCGCAACTACGACGGCCTGGGCGGTCAGCTGCTGTTCGCCTGGCTGCACCAGCACCACGTCCTGCACTGGACCGACTCGCGCCTCACCGTCGACTGGCCTCAGGTGCCCGGCGCCGTCATCGCGCTGGCCGAGCAGATCGAGCAGCTCTACTGGCGCTCGATCGACCGGCCGAAGACCGCGCACTGGCTCGCGGCGTACGCGCTGGTGTCCGGCACCGTGACCCCGCACCCGGCGTCGGCGTGGGCGCGGGGGGACCTGCCCCTGGACGGTCCGCCGAAGGGGTTCACCGACGCAGTGCTGGACGACGAGTTCCCGCTGTCGATGTTCTACGAGGCGCTCTCCCGCAAGATCGGCGACGTCGTGGCCTCCACCAGCGGGATCACCGCCTGATCGCGGCCGCTCAGAGGTAGTTCACCGGGGTGCGCGGGTCCGGGGCGATCGTGTCCTCGTGCGCGGAGCCGTTTCCCGTGTCGCGGCCCGGGTCGGCGGCCGTCGTCCGGTCGCACATCGTGTCGACCTGGCCCCAGAACGCCGGGTCGTGCCAGTAGCCCGTGTGGCTGAGGACGCGCGGCAGGGGCTGGTCGGCGACGTACCGGTGGGTCGGGGGGTCGACCAGCTCGAGGTCGACGGTGCCGGGCAGCGTCGAGTCGCCGGTGCGCACCGCGCCGCCGATGTAGTCGGTCGCGTAGAAGACGTTGGTCCACAGGACCGGCCCGATGCCGGCGCGGCCTTCCGCGATGCCCGCGAGGAACCCGTCGCTGAACAGCGCCGGGAACGCCCAGCGGTAGAGCTTGCCGAGCGGCGAGCCCAGGGTGACCACGCCGATGGTCGGCTCGTCGGCACCGCGCTCCGGCGACCTGCGCCCGACCACGGCAGCGGCGATGACGCTGCCCTGCGAGTGCGCGGTGAGGACGACGCGGCCGCCGCTGTCGTGCAGGCGCCAGATCCGACGGGTCAGCTCCGGGACCGCACGCTCGGCGTAGGCGGGCGGTGCGAACGGGTGGAACGCGCGGGGGAAGAAGCTGCCCACGTCGAAGAGCGTGCCCAGGACGCGCCGCCACCGCTCGTTGCGCCAGGCGCTGGCCAGGATCAGCACGTACAGCGGCGGGAAGGCCACCGCCACGGTCGTCCCGATGTCCACGAGGAACATGGGCGTCCCGCTGCGCAGCACCCACACGCACGTGAGGAAGTAGATCAGGCCGACCACGCCGCCGACCGTCGCGACGACGAGCGGGATGGCCACGGCACGCGAGTGGTCCCCGACGAACCGCATCAGGGCGACCTTGCGGACCCAGCGCGACGGCCGGTCGCCGGTCTCGGAGGCGGCCTTGCCGAACAGCGGCGGGTCGAACGCCGACCGCCACCAGCCCGCCTCGGTCCGCACCGCGGCGTCCGGCGCCTGCGAAGGGATGCCGGCGTCGGCGTACTGCTGCCGCAGGCGCGCCTCCACTGCTGGTGCGGTGCGCGTGCGGGTCCGGGTCATCGCCACCCAGAAGCCGATCCCGAACACGACGAAGAGCGAGATCAGTCCGAGCGAGAGCATCGACGCCAGCGAGCCGACCGCCTCCGGGACGTAGATGGCACCCGGGACGGGGTCCGAGCCCGGCTCCGGGCCGAAGCCCCACGTGATGGTGCCCAGGACGCGGGCGACGTACACGATCGCGGAGAGCAGGACGGTGTTGGCGACCATGAGGGCGACGGTGTTCATGACGAACGGCGCCGCCCACGGGAACAGGCCGATCCGGGGGATCGTGAGGTGCTGCGCCCGCAGCTGTCGGGCCTTGACCCGCCGGAAGACCCAGGCGCCGACCTGCTGGCCCGCCAGCGGCAGCAGGAGCAGGAGGCTGGCACCCCACACCGCGTTGACGGCCCAGCGGGACCCGGGCAGCATGCCCGCTGCGCTGTCGCCCGCGGGGAGGGTCAGCGCGGCCGCGCCCGCCAGGACGAGTGCCGCGACCGTGAGCCCGAGCACGAGGGTGGCGAGCACCGGGTGGGCGTCGTCGAACGCGAGGAGGCCCATCACGGCGACGATGCCCGCCGCCGCACCGATCGCGGCGACGCGGCCCAGCCCGCCCGCCGTCGAGTCGCCGCCGAGCGCGGCCACGGACCACCCGAGCAGCAGGCCGACCACACCGAGGCACGCGGACAGGTGCAGCCGCGACAGGAAGATGTGCCACCGCAGGCCGGACCAGAAGTCGGGGTTCCGCAGCCCGCCCTCCTGGGCGGCCGCGCACCGTCGGGACGGCTGCGGGTCGGAGTCGAGCGCGCCCTGGTCGGCGCTGATCGGCGTCGGGGGTTCGACGCGCTCGTAAGCCGACCGTGTGTGGCGGGCGAGCAGGGCGAACACGAGGGCGACCAGGGTGGCCGTGGCGGCGCCGACGACGATCCTCTGGCCGGCGTGGTCGACCGGCAGCCACCGGTCGGCGGCTGTCGTCCACCAGCCGTCGCGACGGCACTGCGCCATCCCGCCGCACTGGTACGCGATGACGTCCGTGAACAGCATCGTCACCATCACCGCGGTGCTCAGCGTGAGCGCGAGGGCGGCCAGTCGCGCGAACCACCGGAACACCCAGATCGTGGCGGGCTCGTCGTCCTCCTGGTCGCCGGACATGACCCAGCGCCGTGCCATCCAGCCCGCCATGTTCGCGAACATCGACGGCAGGAGCAGTGCCCAGAGGGCACGCGTGCGGCTCCGGGAGGTCAGGCCGCCCCACGAGTACGCCTCGCGATGGCGTCCGCGCGCATCCCGCGTGCGGAAGAACCCCGCCACGCGGTCACCGGCGACGCGGGTCGGCTCCAGGTCGCCCAGCAGCGACTCCGGGCTGGTGCCGCCGACGCCGTGCACCCGGATCTCCGTCAGCCCGTCGAGTGCGACCGGTCCCGGCACCAGGCCGGCGGACCCCTGATCGAGCGCCATGGCTGCCTCCAGCTGGGGCACCGTGCGTGCCCACCGATCCACCGACGAGAGGGACGTCGTCCCTGAGGAGAAGAGTGCTGGACAGCCGAACAGATACGACGGCCCGGTCGGCGGGCAGGCTCAGCCGCCGGTCCAGCGAGGGCTGTCGGTGCCCCAGCGGCTCGGGGGTCGGTCCCAGTCGTCGGGCACACCGGCGACCGCGACGGGCGAGCGGGCGTGCCGGAGCAGCCCGTACGGCGACACAGTCTCGGCCAGCCAGCGATCGGGCGCGCCCGGTGCGCCCGCGGTCCCGGGAAGGGGCGTCATCCCGCCGAGCAGCCACGCTGCGGTGCCCGCCAGCGACAGCCGGACGTGGTGCGTCGCCCCCGTCGTCGCCCGCTCTGTGAGCGCCCGAAGGACGGCCGCGGCGAGGAGGTAGCCCGTCCCGTGGTCCAGCGCTTGGGCGGGCATGGTGCCCGGTCGGCCGTCGGCGTCCTGCTCGGCCACCGCGATGCCCGTGCCGGCCTGCACCAGGCTGTCGAACCCCCGCCGGCCGGCCCACGGACCCTGCCACCCCCAGGCGCAGAGCCGGGCGACGACCAGGCCGGGCCGTCGCTCCCGCAGCGCGTCGTCGTCGAGGCCGTACCGGTCCAGCGCGCCCGGACGGTAGCCGAGGACGAGCACGTCCGCGGCGCTCAGGAGCTCCTCGAACGTCGCGCGGTCGGCAGGGTCCTCGAGCGCGAGCCGGGTCGAGCGCTTGCCGAACCCCGTGTCGATGTGGGTCCCGTCGTCCTCGCGCAGCCAGGGGGCGTCGACGCGCAGGACGTCCGCACCGAGCAGCCCGAGCGTGCGCGTGGCCACCGGCCCGGCGAGCACGCGCGTCAGGTCGAGGACCCGCACACCGGCGGCGGGCAGGGTGCTGGGTCGCAGCGGGCGCGGGTCCGCGGTGCCCGCGGTGCGTGTCTCGATCAGGGGCTCGTCGCTCGGACGCGGCGGCGCGACCGCCACGGCAAGGCCGCCGGCCGCGTAGGCGGCCTCCTGCACGTCGAGAGCCGGACGCTCCGCGAGCACGACGGCCAGCCGGCCGACGAGGTCGGCGTCGTCGCCGGCGTCGGGGATCCCGAGCGAGGCCAGCAGGCGCGCGCGGTGGTGCGGGTAGTTGGCGTGCGTGCGGACCCACCCGTCGGCGGACTGCCAGAACCCGGACAGCGGCGCGAACAGGGGGATCGGCCGTCCGTCGACCCGCAGGTGCCGCTCGCTGGTGAACGCAACCGCGACCGCCCCCTCGTCGACCCGCACCGCGGGCAGGTCGCCGCCCGTGCGCAGTCGATGCAGCTCGGCCGCGGCCAGCGAGCAGACGCCCACGGTCGCGCGCGCGAGCTCGCGCACCGGCAGCGGCGACCTCAGCCCCGGGGTGCCGACGTACTCGACGCGCGAGCAGAGGTCCTGGGAGCCGCCGAGGGCGTCCCAGGCGTGTGCGGTGGCGGCGTCCACGTCACTCGGGGTGCTCGGGCAGGACGGCCTCCGCGCGACCGTGGAACGCGGCGACCAGGCGGGCGACCAGGACGGCGAGGAACACCTGACCGACGAGCGCCTCGAAGGTGGCGATGCTGCGCCCCGGGAACAGCGCGGCCGTGTAGTCGCCGTATCCGAGGGTGGTCAGGGTCGTGTACGAGAAGTACTGGAACGAGCGCGCGTTCGCCGCCTCGCCGCCCGCGAAGAACGGGCCGGGCGTCAGCACGTCGATCACGCCGAACAGGCTCGCGAAGAACATCCCGATGATCAGGTACGCGCTCAGGGCGCCCGCCAGCGACTGCACGGTCACGGCGGTCCGGCGCAGGATCCGGTCGAGGATGACCACCAGCGCGGTCATGAGGATCACGCAGACCACGCCGTCGATGACCCCGTCCGCGGTCGGCTGCGGGAGGACGGTGAGCGCGACGAGCGCGACGACGGCGGAGACGACGAGCACGATGCGCACGAACCGTCGCTGGTGCGGCATCGGCTGGGACGTCCGGACCGCGAGGCCGAGCGTGAACAGGTAGAGGACGAGGACGAGGATCTCGACCCACTGGTCGGAGCTCAGCGCGAAGGCCACGTACGCGGTGACCAGCAGGCTCAGGACGATGCCGAAGTCGTCCGTGCCGGTCCGGCGAGCGAGGAAGGACCGGCGCCGGGGAGGCGTCGTCGTGCCGGGTTCGTCCGGTGATGTCACCTTCCGGAGGCTATCGGTCGGGTCAGCCGATCGTCACAAGATCGCGCACGTCGTCGTCGGGCAGCACGTCCGCGACCGCGGTCACCTCGAGCTCCATGAGGTTGGCGTAGCCGTGGTGCACGTTGAGGAACGCGGTGTCGGAGGCGTCGCGGCCCGTCGCGATGCGGACCAGGCTCGAGCGCGGGGCCAGCGTGGTGGCGTCGACGACGTACCACTGCCCGTCCAGGTTCGCCTCGGCCACGGCGTGGAAGTCCATGGGGGACAGTCCCGGGGCGTACACCGACACGAGCCGTGCGGGGACGTCCAGCGCGCGCAGGAGGGCGATCACGAGGTGCGCGTAGTCGCGGCACACGCCCTTGCGCGCCAGCAGCGTCTGGACGGCGCCGTCGGTCGGCAGGCTGGATCCGGGGACGTACGAGAGGCGGGACCCCACCCAGGAGCTCACCGCGGCGAGCAGGTCGAACCCGTGCAGCCCCGTGAACTCGGCGTAGGCGGTCGGCCCGAGCGTGTCGGACTCGCAGTACCGGCTGGGACGCAGGTAGCGCAGCAGGTCGGCCTCGTCGGACGTGACCGGGGCGGCGCGGCCGTCGATCGACGCGGAGTAGTCCAGGACGAGCCGGCCGACCTCCGCCCGGACGACGTGCAGACGCGTCCCGTGATGGTCGGGGACCTCCTTCGCCTCGATCGGCACCCCGTCGAGGGTGATCGTCAGCGACTCGCGGGCGGTGAGCTGGGTGGACACGGCCAGCTCGAACGCGAGGGTGGCGGGGGAGGTGACGTCGAGGGACAGGTGGGCGCTCATGTCGCGATGCACGCGCTCATGGTGGTGCACCGAGGCGTCGTCCGCCTCCGGGGGCTACCAGGCGGAGCGCACGTAGTCCTTGAGGAAGCAGCCGAACAGGTCCTCGCCGGACTCGCCGCGCACGATCGGGTCGTACACGCGGGCGGCGCCGTCGACCAGGTCGAGGGGAGCGTGGAAGCCCTCCTCGGCCAGCCGCACCTTGGTCGGGTGGGGGCGCTCGTCGGTGATCCAGCCGGTGTCGACGCTGGTCATGAAGATGCCGTCGGTGGCCAGCTCGGTGGCGCTGGTCCGGGTCAGCATGTTGAGCGCAGCCTTGGCCATGTTGGTGTGCGGGTGGCCGGGACCCTTGTAGCCGCGGGAGAAGACGCCCTCCATGGCGGACACGTTGACCACATAGGCGCGTCCCGGCGCACGCATCGCGCCGCGCAGCCGGCTGACCAGGATGAACGGCGCGGTCTGGTTGCACAGCTGGACCTCGAGCAGCTCCATCGGGTCCACCTGGTCGACCGTGTGCACCCAGCTGTTGGTCTCGGCGGTGTCCGGCACGAGCCCGCCGGCGTCGATGGCCGTGCCCGCCACGAGCCGCTCGAGCGACGCGTGCTCGGCGGTGAGCGCGAGCGTGGAGACCCCGGCTGCGACGCTGGTCAGCTCGGTGACCGACCCCGCGAGCGCGACCGGGTGGGCGCTGCTGGTCCGCCCGAAGGTGGTGATCTGCGGCAGCGGGCGGTCGGGCAGCGGCTCCAGCTCGGCGTCCGCGAGGTGGGTGTACGCGCCGGGGGAGCGGCGGACGGTCTGTGCGGCGTTGTTGATGAGGATGTCGAGCGGTCCCTGCGCGGCCACGGAGTCGGCGAGAGCGACCACCTGGGCGGGGTCGCGCAGGTCGATGCCGACGATGCTCAGGCGGTCCAGCCAGTCGGCGCTGTCGGGCATCGCGGCGAACCGGCGGGCGGCGTCGCGGGGGAACCGGGTGGTGATCGTCGTCGTGGCGCCGTCGCGGAGCAGGCGCAGGGCGATGTACATGCCGATCTTGGCGCGGCCGCCCGTGAGCAGGGCGCGCTTGCCGACGAGGTCGGTCCGGGCGTCGCGCTTGGCGTGGTTGAGCCGCGCGCACGCCGGGCAGAGCTGGTGGTAGAACGCGTCGACCTCGACGTACGGCTCCTTGCAGATGTAGCAGGGCCGGGCCTTGAGCAGGGTCCCCGCGGTGGCGCCCTGCACGCTGGAGACGAGCGGGATGCCCTGCGTCTCGTCGTCGATGCGGCCCGGGCTGCCGGTGGCCGTCGCGTGGATGACCGCGCGGTCGGCCGCGCTGATGGCGTCCCGCTTCTCCGCGCGGCGCTGCTTCTTGGCCGCCTTGAACAGGGCGGACGTCGCGCGCCGGGCGAGGGCGAGGTGCGGGTGGTCGGACGGCAGCCTGCTGATCTGGTCCGCGACGCGCAGGAAGACGTCGAGCTCGGCGGCGTCGACGCCGTCGACGGTCTCGGGGGCTGTGCTCACGGCAGTCATCGTGCGGTTCCTAGCTGGTCGACAGGGGTGGCCGACGGGCAGGGGAGCACGAGAGCCGGGCAGGCGGGGATCGGTCGATTCTACCTGGCCGGCCGTGACGGCCTGGGCGCAGCGGGGCGAACCGGGACAGATCGGGTGCTGCGGGTCTACGTTCGGACTCGTGGGTGCGCCGGGGGCGGCAGTCCAGCCAGAGCTCCGGCGGGAGGAACTGGAGGAGCACACGTGAGCGAGACGCCTGATCCCCACGGCCCGATCCATGGCCGCCCGAGCTTTCGGGAGCACGTCGACCGCAGCACGTTCCCCGCACGCGGGCTCGACCCGGACGAGACCTATGAGCTCCTGCACACGGGCCTCATGCTCGACGGCCGCGAGACGCTCAACCTGGCGTCCTTCGTCACCACGTGGATGGAGCCGCAGGCGGAGCGGCTCATCCATGACGCGCTGCGCAAGAACCACATCGACCACGAGGAGTACCCGGCGGCCTCGCTGATCGAGGAGGTCTGCGTGCACATGCTGGGAGACCTCTTCCACGCACCCGACCCGTCCGCGGTCGTCGGCGTCGCGACGATCGGGTCGTCCGAGGCGATCATGCTCGGACTGCTCGCCCACAAGCGCGCGTGGCGCGACCGGCGGAGGGCAGCCGGGCTGTCGACCGACCGGCCCAACGTGGTGTTCGGCGCGGAGACCCACGTGGTGTGGGACAAGTTCGCCAACTACTTCGACGTCGAGATGCGCAAGATCCCGATGAAGGCGGACCGGTTCGTGCTCAGCGCCGACGACGTCGAGGCGCACGTCGACGAGAACACCATCGCGGTCGGCGCGGTGCTGGGCACGACGCACATCGGCGAGGCGGACCCGATCGAGGAGATCAACGACCTGCTGGTCCGGATCAAGACGGAGAAGGGCTGGGACATCCCGCTGCACGTCGACGGGGCGAGCGGTGCTTTCATCGCACCCTTCGCCGAGCCGGACCTCCGCTGGGACTTCCGGCTCGAGCAGGTGGCGTCGATCAACGCGTCCGGGCACAAGTACGGCCTGGTCTACCCGGGGGTGGGCTGGCTGATCTTCCGCGACGCGTCCCGGCTGCCGGAGGACCTGGTGTTCAGCGTGAACTACCTCGGGGGTGCGCAGCCGACGTACACGTTCAACTTCTCCCGCGGCTCGGCCATGATCCAGGCGCAGCTGTACAACTTCCTGCGGCTGGGGCGCAGCGGCTACACCTCGATCGTCGAGAACATGCTGGCGAACGCGCGGTTCCTCAACGAGTCGCTCGTGGCCAGCGGGCGGTTCGAGATCCTCAACCCGGGGCTGGCGGAACCGGTCGTCACGTTCCGGATCGCGGGCGACCCGGGGTTCGACGTCTACCACCTGTCGGCGCGGCTGCGGGAGGACGGCTGGATCGTCCCGGCGTACAGCCTGCCGCCCGACGCCGACGCGGTGCACCTGCTGCGCGTGGTGGTCCGGCTCGACCTGAGCCGCGTGATGGTCGAGCAGCTGCTGCGCGACCTCATGAAGGCGTGGGACGACCTCGCCGAGGAGCAACCGGTCCGGCGTCCGAGCGCGAAGCCCGACCTGTGGACCTCACCGGCGCACGCGGCGGCGCGGAGCAAGGCGCGCACCGGCCTGGCGAAGTGACCTCGGCCGTCCCCGAGCTTCCGGCCGGTTGGCGGGTCGTCCGTCGGCGCGGGCCGCTGGGCTTCGTCACGCACGCCGTGCTGGCGCGGCCCGACGGCACCGAGGTGGAGTGGAGCTCGCGGCGGCACCGCAAGGGGCTCGGTCTGCGGGGTACCGGGGCACGCGGTGGTCCGGCGAGCGCCCTGAGCTGGTGGATCGGAGGCCTGTTCGCTCTCGGGTCGGTCTGCTTCGCCCTCGGGTCGCTGCCGCTGTACTTCGACCGGGTCGCCGCGTCCGTCGTGGGCTGGACGTTCTTCGTCGGGTCGATCTTCTTCACGTCCGCCGCCTACCTGCAGCTCCACGAGACGCTGCGGGCACCCGTCGGTGTGCTCGCAGGATCCCCACGGCCCCGCCTCCTGGGCTGGAGCTCCCGGCGGATCGACGCCTGGGCGGTGCTGGTCCAGCTGGTGGGGACGGTGTTCTTCAACATCAGCACGTTCGCGGCGACCCGCCCCGACCTCGGCACCGCGCAGGAGCGGCACCTGGTCTGGGTGCCGGACGTCGGCGGGTCGATCTGCTTCCTGGTGGCCAGCTGGCTCGCCTACGCCGAGGTGAACCGGGGGATCCTCCCGCGGTCCGACCGGTCGGTCGGGTGGAGCATCGCCGCGCTCAACCTGGTCGGGTCGGTCGCGTTCGGGGTGGCGGCCTTCGCCGCCCGCTACCTGCGGTCCACGGGCGAGCTGGCCAACCTGTCGCTGGTGAACCTCGGCACGTTCCTCGGGGCGGTGTGCTTCCTCGTCGGCGCCGTCCTGCTGCCGGTCGAGTCGGCGAGGGAGCGTTCGCGGCCCTGACCCCTCAGACTCCATGCGTGGACGACGACCCGATCGGCCGGCTGCTGGCCGACCCGCCCGACCTGCCCGTGCGCCACGGGCTGGCCGACGTCGTCGCGGCCGTGCGCGCCCGCGGGGTCGTCGTGGCCCAGGCGCCACCGGGGACGGGCAAGACCACCCTCGTCCCGCCCGCGGTCGCCGCGGCGGTGCAGGGCCGCGTCGTGGTGACTCAGCCGCGCCGGATCGCCGCCCGCGCGGCCGCGCGCCGGCTCGCACAGCTGCTGGGTGAGCCGCTCGGCGGGACCGTCGGGTTCTCCGTGCGTGGGGAGAGCCGGACCAGCGCGTCGACCCGCGTCGAGGTGGTCACCACCGGGGTGCTCCTGCGACGGCTCCAGCGCGACCCCGAGCTGCCCGGGGTCGCCGTGGTGATCCTCGACGAGGTGCACGAGCGGCACCTGGTCGACGACCTCGCGCTCGCGCTCCTGGTCGACGTCCGGGCCAACCTGCGCGAGGACCTCGCGGTGGTGGCGATGTCGGCGACCGTCGAGGCCGAGCGCACCGCCGCTCTGCTCGGCGGTGCCGAGCCTGCGCCGGTGGTGGCCGTCCCCGGGGCGCAGTTCCCGGTCGAGACCGTGTGGTGCCCGGCCCCCGCACGCACCGCCCGGACGGACGACCGCGGTGTGACGCCCGCATTCCTCGACCACGTCGCCTCGACCGTGCGACGAGCGCTGGACGAGCGCACCGGCGACGTCCTGGTCTTCGTGCCGGGCGCCGGTGAGGTCGACGGCGTCGCTCGTCGGCTCGGCGGGCTCGACGCCGACGTGCGCCCGCTGCACGGCCGCCTGCCGGCCGCCGAGCAGGACAGGGCGCTCACGCCAGGCACCCGTCGACGAGTCGTGGTGTCCACCGCGGTCGCCGAGTCCTCGCTCACCGTGCCGGGCGTCCGGCTGGTGGTCGACGCCGGGCTGTCGCGCGAGCCCCGCACCGACCATGCGCGCGGGCTCGCGGGCCTGGTCACCGTGTCCGTCAGCCGCGCGTCCGCCGAGCAGCGCGCCGGCCGCGCGGGGCGCGAGGGCCCCGGGGCGGTGTACCGGTGCTGGTCCGCCCACGACCACGCCCGGCTGGTCGCGCACCCGCAGCCCGAGATCCTCACGGCCGACCTCACCGCGTTCGCGCTGGAGCTGGCCTGCTGGGGGAGCCCGCACGGCGCCGGTCTCGCCCTGCTCGACCCGCCACCGGCCGCGGCGATGACGGTGGCGCACGCGACCCTCGTCGGGCTCGGCGTCGTGGACGCGGACGGGCACCCCACCGCGCGCGGCAGGGCGGTCTCGGCGATCCCGGTCGACCCGCGGCTCGGCCGGGCGCTCCTGGACGGTGCTGCGCTCGTCGGCGCCCGACGTGCCGCCGAGGTCGTCGCCCTGCTCGCCGACGACGCGCGTGCACCCGGCGGTGACCTCGTGGCGGCCCTGCGTGCGCTGCGCCGCGGAGGGTCGCAGTCGGGGGCGTGGCGGACCCAGGTCGGCCGTCTGCAGGCCTCGGTCCCGGGGACGGCGCCCACCGAGGACCTCACGGACGACCTCACCGTGGGCCTGCTCGTCGCCCTCGCCCACCCGGACCGCCTCGCCCGCCTCCGACCAGGGGGGTCGACGTACCTGATGACCTCCGGGACGGGCGCGTCGCTCCCGCCGGGGTCCGCCCTGGTGGGCCAGCCGTGGCTCGCGGTCGCCGACGCCGACCGCGGGGCCTCCCGGCGGGATGCGACGATCCGGTCCGCGGCCCCGATCGACCAGGGCCTCGCGGTCGAGGCGGCCCCGGCCCTGCTGCGTGAGGAGGACGACGTGTCCTGGTCGAACGGCAGCGTCGTGGCCCGACGGGTGCGCCGGCTCGGCGCGATCGAGCTGACCTCCGTCCCGCTGACCAGCCCGTCGCCGGCCCTCGTCGTCGACGCGCTGCGCGAGGGCCTGTCCCGCGACGGTCTGGCCCTGCTGCGCTGGTCGGAGGCGGCGACGAACCTGCGGCACCGGATGGCGTTCCTGCACCGCGCACTGGGTGCCCCGTGGCCGGACGTGTCGGACGCCGCGCTGCTCGCGCACCTGGAGGAGTGGCTGGGTCCCGACCTCGCCCGTGTCCGCGGCGCTCGGGACCTGGGACGCGTCGACGTCCTGCAGGCACTCCGGAGGCTCCTGCCGTGGCCCGACGCGAGCCGGCTCGACGCGCTCGCGCCGGAACGGCTCGCCGTACCCAGCGGCTCGCAGGTGCGCGTGGACTACACCGGAGACCAGCCGATCCTCCCGGTCCGCCTGCAGGAGACGTTCGGGTGGCGCGCGACCCCGCGGCTGGCCGACGGACGCGTCCCGGTGCTCCTGCACCTCCTGTCGCCCGCAGGCCGTCCCGCCGCCGTGACCGCGGACCTGGAGTCGTTCTGGCGCACGGGCTACCCGCAGGTCCGGGCCGAGCTGCGCGGCCGGTACCCGAAGCACGCGTGGCCGGACGACCCGCTGACCGCTGCGCCGGTGCGCGGCGTCCGCCGGTAGGACGATGGGCACCATGCCCCCGTCCACGATCGCCCGCAGGACGTGGTGGCGCGTGCGCGACTACGCCGCCGTGCTCGGCTGGCAGGCCGCGGGGATCGCGTCCCGCACCGACCCCGACGACCTGCGCCGGCCGGAGCACCCGGTGGGGCCCCCGGTCGTCCTGGTCCCGGGCGTCTACGAGTCGTGGCACTTCCTGCTGCCTCTGGCGACCCTCCTGCACGAGCACGGCGTCCGGGTGCACGTGCTGCCGGACCTGGGCAACAACCGCCGGCCCGTCCCGTTCGGGGCGGGCGTCCTCGGGCGCTACCTGACGGACCGCGACCTGCGCGACGTCGTGCTCGTGGCCCACAGCAAGGGCGGGCTGATCGGCAAGCTCGCGATGCTGCGCGAGGACCCGGACGCCCGGATCGACTCGATGATCGCGGTCAACACCCCGTTCGCCGGGTCCGTCCTGGCCCGGTGGTTCCTGGCGCCGTCCGTGCGCGCGTTCCGGCCCACCGACGCGACGATCCTGGCGCTCGCGGCCGAGCGCGACGTGAACGCACGGATCACGTCCGTGTACAGCCACTGGGATCCGCACATCCCCGGGGGCAGCGCGCTCGAGGGAGCGCGGGAGGTCGTCCTGGACACCCCGGGGCACTTCCGGCCGCTCGCCGATCCTCGCTTGCACGAGCTGCTGCTCGAACGGCTCCTCACTCCCGGGGCAGCTGCAGAACCCGGGTGAACCCCGGCTGGTCGGGGTCGTCGACGATCTCGACGCCGTCCAGCCAGGACGAGATCACGTGCGCGAGCTCGCCCGGGTGGCTGAAGTTCATCGCGTGCGCGGCGCCCTCGATGAGAGCCACGGTGGTGTGGTCGCCGGCGAGCCGACCGACCTCGCGCACCCGCGCCGGCGGCGCCATGAGCGGGTCCCTGCTGCCGATCACCGCCAGCGTCGGCACCTTCACCTTGAGCAGCCGCTCGAGCGACGGGAACCGGGTGAGCTCGCTGAACAGGTGGAACGTGTTGACCGGGCCGAACCGCAGGTAGTCGGGCACCGCCACGCGCGCCATCCGGCGGTTCTCGCGCGCGCCGTCGATCGCGAGCTGCCGCACGGCCCGCCCCAGCCCCTGGTTGTGCACGCCGCCGGCCGGGGAGACGAGCACGATCCGGTCGACCCGATCGGGGGCGGCGTGCGCCACCTCCAGGCTGACCGGGCAGCCCATGGAGTTGCCGACGAGCACGACCTTCTCGAAGCCGAAGGCGTCCAGGATGTCGAGGACGGCGACCGCGAGCGCGGGGATGCCGAGCGTGTAGTCCCAGTCCTCGCTCCGGCCGTAGCCCGGCAGGTCGGGTACCACGTTCGTCGCGCGGGCCGCCAACAGCCGGGCGGTGGGCATCAGGTAGGTGCCCGAGATCGCGAAGCCGTGGATGTGCACGATCGGCCACGCACCCGGGACGTCCGCGCTGATGCGGTAGAAGACGTGGTGCCCTTGCACCTCGAGGGTGCTCTCGGTCCATCCGCCGTCGACGACGCTCACAGCCTGATCGTGTCAGAGCGCACACACGAACGGCACCCCGAGATCGGGGTGCCGTCGTGCCGGCTGGGTGAGTGCTGTCACCGCAGCCAGCTGAACCGCTGCACGAGCGGGATCCGCGCCCACCGGCGACCGAGGCCCCAGGTGTCTCCGGCGAGGAGCGTCGCGCACACGATCAGGACGAGCGCGTAGATGATGTGGTAGTCGACCAGCGGGTTGTTCGAACCCTGGATGAACGGCCACTCGGCCGCCCACATGAGGACCATGAGCAGCGAGCCGGCGACGGCCGAGATGCGCAGCCCGATGCCGAGCATCACGGCGACGCCCACACCGAACAGGCAGAGCATGAACAGCCAGTCCGTCACGGGGCTCGCCATCGAGGCGAACGTGTCCTTGAGCGGGCCGATCGTGGCGAACTGCATGAAGCCCTGGCTCGGCGTCCCGCCGTCGAGCCACGAGAGGCTCGGGTCGCCCTCGGCCACCGCGGCGCCCGTGGCGTAGTGCAGCCCGAACGTCTTGTCGAGGAACGCCCACAGGAAGATGAACCCCGTGGCGAGCCGGGTGACGGCGAGCCAACGGCGGCCCGTCGCGGACGTGACGACGTCGTCCTCGACCAGGACTGCGGGGTGCGTCGAGGTACGCGCCTCGGGATGGATGGTGGCCATGGCGATTTCCCTCCGAGCTGGGCCCCAGGGTCGGGACCGGGTGTGGATACTCCGATGAGTCCACGGTGATCTCCGCTGGTCTGCGCACCCCAGGGCCGAAGGTCCCGCGTGGGTCGTGTCGATCAGGGACTCAGGTCCCGGGACGCGGACGACGGTGCGAGGGGAGGCTGGAGGTAGCGCGGCTGAGGCCGGCGGACGGCCGGCGTGGCCACGCGCGAGGAGCAAGGAGGCACCTCATGCGTACCGACGGACCCGTGGTGATCGCACTCGACGGCACGTCGAACAGTGCGCGCACCCTCGAGTGGGGCGTGGCCGAGGCGGTGCGGCGGCAGGCCGAGGTTCTGCTGGTCCGTACGGTCGACGACGCGTGGCAGGTCACGGCCTGGAGCTGGTACCCGATCGTGGGCGGCAGCGACGTCGACGCCGAGGCCGTGCAGTACCTGGCCGACCTGCAGACGCGGCTGCTGGAGCACCACCCCGGCGTGGTCGTCAAGTTCCGGGTGCTGCACGGGCAGGTCGTGCCGTGCCTGCGCGAGCTGAGCGGCGACGCCCAGCTCCTGGTGGTCGGCGCGCGGCCCCGCAGCGGTCGGGCGCGGACCGGGTCGACCGGCGCGCACGTCGCCGCGCACGCCCGCTGCCCCGTCGCGGTGGTCCGCACGGACCCGGCGCACCCGACGACGCCCGAGGCGCAGGTCGTGGTCGGCGTGGACGGTTCGGCCTCGTCGCTCTCCGCGGCGCACGTGGCCGCGCACGAGGCGTGGATGCGCGGGCGGCCGCTCACCGTCGTGCACGCGCGCCCGACGATCCCCGACCCGTTCGGCCGCGGAAGCGTCCCGCCGCTGGCCACCGACGACGAGGACGACCCGACCCACAAGGCGGCCCGGGTGGTTGCCGAGTCGCTGCGCGCGGAGAACTCCGGCCTGGTGGTCGACCTCGCGCTCGTGGACGACGACCCGACGGACGCGCTCACCGGGTTGTCGCGGGGAGCGGCGCTGCTGGTCGTCGGCTCGCGTGGCCTCGGTGGCTTCCGCGGCATGCTGCTGGGCTCGGTGAGCAGCGCCGTGGTGCGCGAGGCCACCTGCCCCGTGCTGGTCGTGCACGACAGCTGACAGGGAGTCTCACGCAGGAGGGCCCGGCTCCGAGGGGAGCCGGGCCCTCCTGCGCCCCTGCGCTCATCGGGTCATCACGACCTTGAGCGCCTGCGTCTGTGCGGCGCTCCCGAACGTCCGGTAGGCGTCCAGGATGTCCGCCAGCGCGAACCGGTGCGTGACGAACGCCCCGACCGGCAGCTTCCCGGCCTCGACCAGGCGCAGCAGCATCGGCAGCGTCGTCGTGTTCACCAGACCCGTCGTGATCGTGACGTTCTTGATCCACAGGTCCTGCAGCGCCAGCTCGACCGGCCGGCCGTGCACGCCGACGTTCGCCACGTGCCCACCCGGGCGCACCAGGTCCGTGCACATCGTGAACGTCTCGGGGATGCCGACGGCCTCGATGGCCACGTCCACCCCTGCGTCGTCCGTCGCCGCCATGACCTGGGCCTTCCAGTCGGGGGTCGACGAGTCGACGGCGAGCGTGGCGCCCAGGCGCTTGGCGACGTCGAGCCGGTGGGTGTCGCGGTCGATCGCGATGATCTGCGCGGCGCCGTACAGGCCGGCGGTCGCGATCGCGGCCAGCCCGACAGGTCCGGCGCCCACGACCGCCACGGTGTCGCCCGGCTGCACCTGCCCGTACCGCACGCCGATCTCGAAGCCCGTGGGCAGGATGTCGGAGAGCAGCACGGCCAGCTCGTCGGGAACCGTGGGCGGCAGCCGGTGCAGGGAGCTGTCCGCGAACGGGATGCGCACCAGCTCGGCCTGCGTGCCGTCGATGAGGTGCCCCAGCACCCAGCCGATGCCGGAGGTGCCCTCGGGCGCCAGGCAGTGCGACGGGAACTGCGCGCGGCAGTACGTGCACACGCCGCAGCCGCTGATGCACGCGATGATCACCCGGTCGCCGGGTGCATGGTTGCGGACTCCGTCGCCCACCTCGACCACGGTGCCGACGCCCTCGTGCCCGAGGATGCGGCCGTCCGCGACGGTCGGCACGTCACCGCGCAGGATGTGGAGGTCGGTCCCGCAGATCGTGGTGGTGTCCATCCGGACGACCGCGTCGGTCGGCTCGACCAGGGCGGCGTCTCGGACCTCTTCCCACGTGATGGTCCCTGGACCGTGGAACACGAGCGCTTTCATGGTGACTCCTCACCTCGACCGCGTCGGGCACGGTCGCCCGCGCACCTCCAGCGTGGATCCGCGGCGCGCAGGACAGGCAGGGTCGATGGTCCCGTCAGGGCAGGGGGACCGACCACTGCAGGTGTGTGCCGCCCTCGGGAAGCGCCGTCACGACGAGGGTGCCACCGCGCCGGACCGCGCGGTACTCCAGGTTGGCCAGCCCGCTGCGCACCGCGACGTCGGCCGGGACCCCGATCCCGTCGTCCTGGACCTCGATCAGCAGGTCGAGCCCGACGTCCAGCCGGACCACCACCTCGTGCGCGTGGGCGTGCCGCGCGATGTTGGACAGCGCCTCGCGCACCACCGCGACGGCGTCCTCGGCGACGTCCTCGGGCACGGTGGCGGTGACGCCGTCGGTGCGCAGCCGGGGCATGAACCCGAGGCCGTGCCGCGCGTTCACCACCTCGGCGTCGATGCGGTTCCGCAGCCCGGACCCGGTCGCGCCGCCGCGCGCGCTGAGCCGGAAGATGGTCGTGCGCACGTCCTTGATGGTCTCGTCCAGGTCGTCGATCGCGTCCTCGAGCCGGCGTGCCACGTCGGGGTGCACCACCTCCTGGGCGGCTCCCTGCACGTCCAGCCCGATGGCGAACAGCCGCTGGATGACCATGTCGTGCAGGTCCCGCGCGATCCGCTCGCGCTCTTCGAGCACCGCGAGGCGCGCCCGGTCGGACTGCGCGTCCGCCACGTCGAACGCGAGGGCGAGCTGCTCCGCGAACCCCGCGACGCTCGGCAGGTCCGGCTCGGGCGCCGTGGTCGTGTCGCCCGCGGGCCAGGCGAGCGCGAGCGCGCCGATCCAGCGCTCACCGCTGCGCAGCGGGACCGCGAGCACCCAGGCGGACCCGACCACGTCGAGGTCCGCACCGTCCGGGACGCGGCGCAGCACCGGCCATCGACCGGCGAGGTCCGGCTCGATCTCCGGCGGGAGGTCGTCGGTGAGCCCGAACAGCCGCGAGGTCGGGGCGCCGGAGCTCTGCCGGACGCGGGCGAGCACCGACGTCACGGCGTCGTCGCGCGGCAGGCCGCTGGTCAGGGTCGACGTGCACGCGGCGGCCGTCTCGAGCCACAGCTCGTGCTCACGGGCCYGGCGGTAGGCCCGCGCATGGCCGAGCGCGACGCCCGCGGCCGCGGCGAGCGCGACGGCGACCTGCTCGTCCCGCGCGGTGAAGTCGGCGTGCCCCTCCTTGTCCGTGAGGTAGAGGTTGCCGAAGACAGCACCGCGCGCGAGGACGGGGACGCCGAGGAACGTGTGCATCGGCGGATGGTTCTGCGGGAAGCCCACGGACGAGGGGTGGTCCGCGAGGTCGTGCAACCGCAGCGGGTGGGGGCTCGACACCAGATGGCCCAGCACACCCTTTCCCTCGGGGAGATGACCGATCCTGCGGGCGGTCTCGTCGTCGATGCCCCGGTACACGAACTCCTGCAGCCCGCCGTGGTCGCCGAGCACCCCCAGGGCGCCGTAGCGGGCGCCCGTGAGCGTGCACCCGGCGGAGACGAGCCGCTCGAGGACAGTCGCGATGTCGAGCTCGGCCGACATCGACACCACGGCGCCCATCAGCGCCTCGAGACGTTCGTCGCGTTCCGTCCCGGCCTCGTCCGCTCGCATGCTCGGAGCATAGGTGCGAGCACTCGTCGTGGAGACGAACAGGGCCCTTAGGCCCTGGGGCGGCGAGGGCGACCGGCGAATCCTGGACCCAGGTCGACACACGAGGAGGTGAGGGCGATGCGGGCACTGGTGGTGTACGAGTCGTCGTTCGGGAACACGGGCCAGATCGCGAAGGCGGTCTGGGAGGGCATGTTCAGCCGGATGCAGGACGTCGCCCTCCTGGACGTCACGGCGGCCCCCCGCAGGCTCCCACCCGACCTCGAGCTGCTGGTGGTCGGTGCGCCGACCCAGGCGTTCGGCATGAGCCGGCCCGCGACGCGCGCGGACGCCGAGAAGCAGGCGGGTACCGAGCCCGACGGCGTGTCCGTCGGCGTGCGCGAGTGGCTCCGCGAGCTCGATCCTCCGGAGCGCACCGTCCACGCGGCGACGTTCGACACCCGGATCCACAGCCCGCACGTCCCCGGGTCTGCCGCGGTGGGCGCGTGGCGCGTGCTGCGTCGTGCCGGGTTCCAGGTGGCGGCCGAGGCCGAGAGCTTCTGGGTGATGGGGATCAAGGGACCGCTGCGCGACGGCGAGCTGGAGCGGGCACGCGCCTGGGGCGTCGGGCTCACCGGCCTGCTTCTGGGCCTGCGTCCGATCGACCCCGGTCCGCTCGGGGCTCCGGCGCGGTGACCCCGGTCGGGTCAGGGTGCAGACGATGCTGTTCCGCGATGAACAGAGCGGCCTGCGTCCGTCCTCGCACCTCGATCTTGGCCAGCAGGCTGGAGATGTAGTTCTTCACGGTCTTCTCCGCGAGGAACATCCGGTCCGCGATCTGCCGGTTGGTCAACCCCTCGCCGATGAGGTCCAGCACGGCGCTCTCCTGGGCGGTCAGCAGGTCCAGCCGGGCGTCGTGCCGCTGCGACTCCCGGAGACGGTCGAGCACCCGACCGGTCGTCGCCGGATCGAGCAGCGAGCGGCCGCCGGCGACGAGCCTGATCGAGTCGAGCAGCTGCGGACCGCGGATCTCCTTGAGCACGTACCCGGCGGCACCCGCGGTGATCGAGGCCAGCAGCGCCTCGTCGTCCTCGTACGACGTGAGCATGAGGCACCGGACGCCGGGGGCCAGCGCGGCGAGCTCCCGGCAGACCTCGACGCCGCTGCCGTCGGGGAGCCGCACGTCGAGCAGGGCGACGTCCGCGTCGGCGCGCGGGACGCGCACGAGCGCTTCCGCGGCGGTCGCCGCCTCGCCGACCACCGTCATCTCGGGGTCGGCCTCGATGAGGCGCAGCAGGCCCTGGCGCACCACCTCGTGGTCGTCGAGCACGAACACCCGGATCTGGGCCATGACGCCACTGTGCACCATTCAGGCCTCCCCGTGGCCGCCTGCGTGGCGATCGAGGAACGCGTACACCTCGGCCACCTCCACACCCGGGAAGGCCCCGGTCGGCAGGGGCGAGAGCACGTGCGCGTGCACGGCGGCGCTGGGCCACGCGTGGCGCGCCCACCGTGTCGCCAGTCCGGGGTCGGGCTGCCGGCAGCAGGACGGGTCCGGGCAGCGGGACTCGCGCCGTGTCGAGGTGTCCCGTCCGCGGAACCACTTCGCGGCGCCGAACGGGACCCCCACGGTGATCGAGAACCCGCCGGCGGACGTCGAGCCCGTCTGGGTGCTGCACCAGAACGTGCCCTCGGGGGTGTCGGTGTACTGGAAGTACTCCGTGGCACGGTTCCGCCGCGTGAACGCCGACCGGGCGGCCCACTGCCGGCACACGACCTGGCCCTCGATGGCCCCGGTGCCGTCGGCCGGGAAGCGGACGGCGTCGTTGCTGTATCCCTTGAACAGGGTGCCGTCGTCGCCCACCCGCAGGAAGTGCAGCCGGATGTCGAGGTGCTCCGTGAGCAGGTTGGTCAGGCGCTGCGCGGCGGCCTCGTGGGTGACCCCGAACGCGTCGCGGAAGTCCTCGACGGCCAGCTCCTTGCGGCGCTTGGCCGCGCTCAGGTGCGCTACCGCGGCCGTGCGTGGCATCAGGCAGGCGGCCGCGAAGTAGGTGATCTCGACGCGCTGCCGCAGGAAGTCGGCGTAGCTGCGGGGAGTCGAGTGCCCGAGCACCCGGTGCGCGATCGCCTGCAGCGCGAGCGAGCGCAGGCCGTGCCCGCCGGGGATCGACGCGGGTGGCAGGTAGATGCGTCCGTTGGCCAGGTCGGTGACGGTGCGCGTCGAGTGGGGCAGGTCGTCCACGTGCAGGAGCGCGAAGCCGAGGTCGGCGGCCATCTGGGCGACGGCGCTGTGGGTCAGGGCGCCGGTCGTGTAGCCCGCTCGCCGCACGAGGTCCTCGGCCACCTCCTCGATCTCGGGCAGGTGGTTGTTGCGCTCCGTCATCCAGAGCCGCAGCGCGGTCGTGGCCCGGCGCGCTTCCTCGGGCGTCGCGATCGCGGCGTCGTCGCGCCGGGCCAGCTCGTGGTGGAGGCCGACCAGTGCCTCGAGCGCCTCGGTCGACAGGTTCCGGGCGGGACGCACGCTCGGCAGGCCCAGCGCAGCGTAGGCCGCGGTGCCCTGGGCGCGGTCCAGCTCGATCTCGAGGGCGGCCCGCCGGGACGGGGGAGCGGCGTCGAGCAGGTCCGTCGTCGTGGTGCCCAGCGCCGCGGCCAGGGCCTGCAGGAGGCTGAGCCGAGGTTCGCGACGACCGTTCTCGACGAGGGAGAGCTGGCTCGCGGTGCTGCCGGCGAGGCGTCCGAGCTCGTCGAGCGTCAGCCCGCGCTCGGTGCGGGCGTGCCGGATGCGCCGTCCGAGCATGAGCAGCTGCGACCCCGGCGGCGTCGAGCCGCGGGATTCGGTGGGGAGGTCGATGACCGGCCGGGCTGAGTCCGTCGACATGGCGTTGACGCTAGAGCAAGAAGTGCTGTTCTTGACAGCATGAATCCATTGAAGCCGCTCCCGAGCAGCCTGGACGCTCGAAGCCGGCGAGTACTCCCTCGTCCAGGCCTGTGGACAGGAGCCTTTCCATGACCAGGTACGTCTCACGGTTCGTTGACGGCGACAAGGACAAGAAGGATCTGCTGGGCGGCAAGGGCGCCAACCTGGCAGAGATGACCAAGCTGGACCTGCCCGTGCCACCGGGGTTCACGATCACCACCGAGGCGTGCCGGGCGTACATGCGCGACGGGCACGTCCCGCCCGAGCTTCGCGTCGAGGTGACGCTGGCCGTGCGGGAGATCGAGGACACGATCGGGCGGCGCCTGGGCGACTTCCACGAGCCGCTGCTGGTGTCCGTGCGCTCCGGGGCGAAGTTCTCGATGCCGGGCATGATGGAGACCGTCCTGAACATCGGGCTCAACGACGCGTCCGTGAAGGGCCTCACCGAGTTCTCCGGGGACGAGCGGTTCGCCTGGGACTCCTACCGCCGGCTCATCCAGATGTTCGGCAAGACGGTGCTGGGGATCGACGGGGAGCTGTTCGCGGCCGCCCTGGACGAGCGCAAGACCGCAGTCGGCGCCGCCACCGACGTCGACCTGTCCGCGCAGGACCTGCACGTGCTCGTGCACACCTTCAAGGAGATCGTCGTCGAGCAGACGGGCCGGGAGTTCCCGCAGCACCCGCGCGAGCAGCTCGACATGGCGATCGAGGCCGTCCTCGACTCGTGGAACACCGACCGCGCCCGGCTCTACCGTCGCCGCGAGCGCATCCCGAACGACCTGGGGACCGCCGTCAACGTGGTGAGCATGGTGTTCGGCAACCTGGGTGAGACGTCCGGCACCGGGGTCTGCTTCACGCGCGACCCGTCGACCGGCGAGGCCGGGGTCTACGGCGACTACCTGCCGAACGCTCAGGGCGAGGACGTGGTCGCCGGGATCCGCAACACGCTGCCCTTGTCGGAGCTCGAGGTGCTCGACCCCGTCTCCTACGACGCGCTGCGGCACGCGATGCGCCGCCTCGAGACGCACTACCGCGACCTGTGCGACATCGAGTTCACCATCGAGCGCGGCAAGCTCTGGCTGCTGCAGACCCGGGTGGGCAAGCGCACCGCGGCCGCGGCGTTCCGGATCGCGACCGAGCTGGTGGACGAGAGCCTCATCACGATGGACGAGGCGATCACGCGCTGCCCGGGTGACAAGCTCAACCAGCTTCTGTTCCCGCAGTTCGACGCGAGCGCCGACCGGCACCTGCTGACCACCGCCATGGCGGCGTCACCGGGCGCGGCGGTGGGCGAGATCGTCCTGGACAACGCCCAGGCGCTCGAGCGGACCGAGGCCGGCGCTCATGTGATCCTGGTGCGCCGGGAGACCAACCCGGACGACCTGCAGGGGATGATCGTCGCCGACGGCATCCTCACCGCCCGCGGTGGGAAGACGTCCCACGCGGCCGTCGTCGCACGCGGCATGGGGACATGCGCCGTGGTCGGCGCGGAGGAGGTCGAGGTCGACGTCGCCCGCGGCGAGGTGCGCGTGCGTGACCAGGTGCTCCACGCAGGGGACACGATCGCGATCGACGGGTCCACGGGGGAGGTCTTCCGCGGCTCGGTGCCGGTGGTCGACTCACCGGTCATGGTCTACGTCGCCGAAGGGCTCGACGCCGGGCTGGCTGCGGCGACCGATCCCGAGGCTCGTGCCCTGGTCTCGGCCGTGGACCGCGTCCTGCGGCATGCCGACTTCGTCCGCCGGATGCAGGTGCGCACCAACGCCGACACGGCCGAGGACGCCCGCCGCGCACGGGCGCGGGGAGCCGAGGGTGTGGGGCTGTGCCGGACGGAGCACCAGTTCCTGGGCGAGCGGCGCGAGCACATCGAGCGGCTCATCCTGGCCGACAACGACGACGACCGCTCGGTCGCCCTCGACGCCCTCCTCCCGCTCCAGCGCGAGGACTTCGCCAGCCTGCTGGAGGCCATGGACGGGCTGCCGACGACCATCCGGCTCATCGACCCCCCGCTGCACGAGTTCCTGCCGGACCTCACGGAGCTGGCGGTCAGGGTCGCGGTGGCCGAGGAGCCGGACCCGAAGGAAGTCGCCCTCCTGGCGGCGGTCGAGCGGATGCACGAGCAGAACCCGATGCTGGGGCTGCGCGGGGTGCGGCTCGGGCTGACGCTGCCGGGCCTGTTCGCCCTGCAGGTGCGCGCGATCGCGGAGGCGACCGTGCAGCTGCGGCAGGCCGGACTCGACCCGCGGCCGGAGATCATGGTCCCGCTCGTGGGATCGGTACGGGAGCTGCAGCTGGTCCGCGAGGAGGCCGAGCGGGTCCTGGCCGAGGTCAGTGCGTCGTCCGGCGTCCCGCTCGACGTGCCGATCGGCTGCATGATCGAGCTGCCCCGTGCAGCACTGACCGCGCACCGGATCGCCGAGGAGGCCGACTTCTTCTCCTTCGGCACCAACGACCTCACGCAGACCACGTGGGGGTTCTCGCGGGACGATGTCGAACGGGCGTTCTTCGCCGACTACCTGCAGAACGGCGTGCTGACCATCTCCCCGTTCGAGACGCTCGATGCCGATGGCGTGGGCTCCCTGGTGCGGGCCGGCGTGGAGGGTGGCAGGGCGACCAAGCCGGGCCTGCACATCGGGGTGTGCGGTGAGCACGGGGGAGACCCGGAGTCGATCCACTTCTTCCACGAGGTGGGGCTGGACTACGTGTCGTGCTCGCCGTTCCGCGTGCCGATCGCGCGGCTGGAGGCCGGCCGTGCGGCCGTGGCACGGGGAGGCGCCGCCTGAGCAGTGCGTCGGAACAGCGCCCGGGCGTGGTCGACGACCGCGTCCGGGCGCTCGTCCGCGATGAAGTGCCCGGCGCCGGCGACGAGCTCCTGCGTGAGGTCGTCCGCGTGGTCCTCGTACCCGCCCAGGAGCTCGAGCGGGAGGCCCGCCGGGTCGTCCGCGCCGTACAGCACGACGGTCGGCGTGGTCAGCAGCGCGTCCCGGTACGCTCCGCGGGCGATCCGTCCGACCTCCCCGAGGATGGCGTTCCGGTAGAGCGCGGAGCCGGCGCGAGCACGGGCGGGATCTCGCAGGGGTGCGGCGAACAGCTCGACGTCGCTCTCGGGCAATGCGTCCGCTCCGGTCCGGAAGTCGCGCAGCAGGTACCGCACGAGCCGTTGCCGTCCGGACCGCAGTGCCCACGGTCCGAGACCGGGCGTGGCGATGACCCACTGGAACCACAGCCGCCACGCGACGGTGAGCATCCGCGGGTGCATCCGGACGAACGGGTGCCCACTGCCGAACGTGAGGAAGGCGCCGACGCGGTCCGGGTGCTCGAGGCAGAGCCCGTACCCGAGGATCGCGCCGTAGTCGTGCGCGACGAGGTCGACCTTCGTCAGCCCGAGCGCGTCCAGCAGCTCGACCACGTCCGCCAGGAGCTGCTCGCGGACGTAGCCGCCGGAGGGAGCGTCCGTCCACCCGGCGCCGCGCAGGTCGGGGCAGACCACGTGGTGGTCCTGCGCGAGCTCGGGGATGACCTTGCGCCACTCCCACCAGTGCTGCGGGAAGCCGTGCAGCAGCAGCACCGGGGGACCGTTGCCCGCCTCGGCGACGTGCATGCGCAGGCCGGGCAGCTCCACGAACCGGTGGGTGACCCCGTCGAGGGCCGGGAAGGCGTCCATCTGCCGACGGTACTACGATCGTAGTAGTGAGTCTACTACGTCTATAGTGCGCGCATGACGTCACCGAAGGTCCGCGCGCTCGACGCCGCGATCGAGCTGCTGGGCACCGAGGGCCTGCGCGCGCTCACCCACGTCCGGGTCGACGAGCGGGCCGGGATCCCCCGGGGCTCGACGTCCAACTACTTCCGGACCCGCGCGTCCCTGCTCGCCGGGGTGGCGGGGCGGATCATCGAGCGCGAGATGCCGGAGGCCGCCACCGCGCTCGCGCCGACGTCGGTCGACGAGGTGATCGAGTCGGTCTGTGCGCTGGTCGTGTTCACGACCACGGTCCAGCGCACGCTGACCACCGCCCGCCTGGTCCTCTTCATGGAGGCGAGCCACGACCCCGTGCTCCGGGACGCTCTGTCGGCCGGCCGACGCGCGCTGGAGGACGAGGTGGTGTCCGTGCTCGCGCGGCTCGGGTCGTCGGACCCTGCCACCGGTGCGGCTGCGGTCATGGCGTGCGCCGAGGGGCTGATCCTGCACCGGATCGCGCGTGGTGACGAGACCGATCCGCGCCCTGCGCTCGAGCTCGTGGCGCGGGCAGCGCTGGCATGACGCGGGCGCCGGGAAGTCCCGGCGCCCGCGTCAGGTGCTACGGCGTGACGGTCAGCGGCGTGCCGCCGGACGTCAGCCGCCAGTCGGGGTTGGTGGCCGAGAACACGCTCGGGTCCACCACCTCGTTCGCGCTCACCCAGTCGATGAGCAGCTGGCGGATCTCCACCTGCCGGTTGTAGACGACGGGGGCGGTCGTCACACCCGGGAAGTTGCCTCCGCCGGACTGCCGGTAGTTGTTGATCGCCACGACGAACTCCTGCGTGTCGGTCACGGGGACGCCGCCGTAGGCGAGCCCGGTGATCCGGCTGCCGACGGGCTGCGCCAGGTCGATGTCGTAGGTGAGCGGCTGGTCGAGCCCTCCCATGACGTCGTAGTTGTAGTCCGGAGTGCCGTTCGGCGCCGTCGGCGTCACCGCGTTGGTGAGGCTGGCGGCGGGGTACGTGCCGGGAGCAGGGGCGGCCTTGAAGTACTGCGCCGACTTCTCCAGGTACGCCTTGACCTGTGCGCCCGTGAGCTTGATGCCCAGGAGCGTGTTGTCGTAGATGTACAGGCCCGCGATGTCCCGCACGGACACGTCACCCTGCGGGATCGCCGCGTCCTTGTTGAACGGTGCCGCGATCGAGAGCACCGGCAGGTCGGCGTCGGCGCCCGTGAGCTCGGCCTTGACCGCCCCGGCCTGGACGTAGTTGATGAAGTCCAGCACCGCGGTGTCCTCGTACCGTGCGGTCGCCGCGGACATGGCCTCGGTCGAGGTGCCGATCACGCCGTTGACGTAGTCGACGACCTTCTGGTGGTCCGCCTGGAGCAGGCTGACGATCGCGGGGTCCTCCGGGACGGTGTTGGAGTTGAGCACGGAGGCGTCCACCGACTGCACGCTCCAGCGGCCGTGGCTGAACGAGAGGTCGATGTCGAACACCGACAGCCGCTCACCCCACTTCAGCGGCTCCGAGAGGACGACGGGCTTGCCGGTCGCAGTGTTGGTGACGGTGCGCTCGGCGATCTCCTGGTGGGCGTGGCCGACGAGGATCGCGTCGATGCCGGGTACCTGCTCGGCCACGAGCGTCGCCGCGTTCTCCGGGAACGGCAGGGTGTCGCCGTAGGAGGACGAGGTGTCCGCACCCGAGTGGGCCGCGACGACGACGACGTCGGCGCCCTTGCGCTTCATCTCGGGCACGTACTTCGTCGCCTGCTCGACGAGCCCGCCGAAGCTCATCTGCCCCTCGACGTTCGCCTTGTCCCAGATCGCGATGCCCGGGTTGGTCAGGCCGAGGATGCCGACCTTGACCGGCTTGCCGTGCGGGGGCCGGACCGTCTTGATGACGTACGGGGTGAACGCGGCCCGGCCGTTCTTGTCGTTGGTCGCGTTGGCCGCGAGCAGGGGGAAGTCGAGCTGCTTCTCGAACGTGCGCAGGTAGGGGATCCCGTAGTTGAACTCGTGGTTGCCCAGCGCGGCGACGTCGTAGCCGATCGCGTTCATGGCTGCGGCCATGGGGTGCTCGACCGTCTTCGAGATCGGCTGGATCTTCGCGTAGTAGTACGCCAGCGACGTGCCTTGGATGGTGTCGCCCGCGTCGATGAGCAGGGTGTTGCGGTCCCCGCGGTCCGCGCGCACCTGGTTCACCAGCGTCGAGACCTTGGCCAGGCCCACGTCGTTGTGGGCGCTGTCGTCGTACTCCGCATTCTTGAAGTAGTCCCAGTTCAGAGCATTGCCGTGCAGGTCCGTGGTGCCCATGACGGTGAGCTGGTACTCGCTCGATCCGCTGCCGCCGTGGCCGTTGCCGGCGTAGGCCGGTGTGGCGAGGCCCACGGCGAGCACCGCGGCTGTCGCCACCGCACCCGCCCTCACGCTGGCCCGTTGCAGGATGCTGATACCCATGCCGGAGTCCTCCCGTGCTGTCGGTTCTGCACCGGGTTGCGGTGCCTCGGGCACCGTAGCCCGTCCGGGTGACAAGGGACACGTCGGGCGCCGCGCAGGACCGCGACGACGAGAGCGCACGCGGGGGTATCCCGGCGCTGCGGCGCGACCCTAACCTGAAGCAACGGTGGATCGTCCGACGAGGGGCAGTCTCATGGCCGGGAACGATGTGCGGTGGTACCGCCAGGCCGTCGGCGTGGCCGAGGCAGGCTCCACGGAACCCGCACCGCCGGTCGTCTCCCCGCCCGTCCGGCTGAGCGCGGACCTGCTCACGGTCGAGGCGCTCGCCTGCACGCAGGACGTGCTCGAGCAGCTGAACGAGAGGCTGCGGCACCACGGCGGCTCGGTGACGGCCGGCGAGGTCGAGAGGGGCCGGCTCACGCTCCGGGTGTCCGGGATGACGGCGGTGGAGGCGGGCCTGCGGCTCCAGGCGGAGCTCCCGGCCTTCGGCGAGGTGCACAGCTGGGACGCGGACCTGGCCCGGACCGTGGCGTCGCTGCGCCCGGTCAAGGTGCCCGACGACTCGGCCGCTCTGGAGGACCCCTCGGCGGTGCAGAGCCCGTTCGCGGGCATTCGGACGCCCTCCGCCGTCCGCAGCCCGTTCGCGGTGCGGAGCCCCTTCGCCGTGCGGAGCCCGTTCGCGTCGTGGAGCGACGTCGACAGTCGGACCGCGCTGGCGGTCCGGAGCCCGTTCGCGGTGCGGAGCCCGTTCGCCGGGGGTGTGCGTGAGGCGGTCGACGTCGGCCTGCTCGCACCTCCTCCGGACGACCTGCGGCCGGTCCGTCCGCCGGTGGTGGCGGTGGTCGACGGCGGGATCGCCGCCCACGAGTGGTTCGTCGGGCCGGACGGGCCGATCGTGACCGACGCCGTCGCGGCCGGCTGGCGTCCGACGGAGGAGCTGCCCGGCCCACGGGTGGGCAACGTGGACGGGGACGGCAGGCTCGACGACTCGGCCGGGCACGGCACGTTCGTCGCCGGTCTGGTGCGGCAGCACGCCCCGTCGGCGCGGCTGCTCTCGCTGCAGGCGATGGACGCCGACGGCGTGTTCCCGCCCGGCCGGTCGCTGTCCGCTCTCACCTGGCTCCTGGAGCGCGTCCGGGGTGCCGACGCCGAGCACCCCGGGCTGTTCGTCGACGTCGTGTGCCTGGCGTGGGGGTACGTCGACGACGGTCCGACGGAGGACCCGACCACCACGGCGCTGCGGTCGGTGCTCGGCGAGCTGGGGGAGCTCGGGGTCCAGGTGGTCTGCGCGGCCGGCAACGGCTCCGACCGCGTCCCGGTCTACCCGGCGGCTCTGACGGCGCTGGCCGAGAGCGACTCGTTGCCCGCGGTCCCGCTCGTGAGCGTGGGGGCCACCAACCCGGACGGCTCGCTCGCGACGTTCAGCAACTACGGTCCGTGGGTCGAGCACTACGAGCGCGGGTCGGCCGTGGTCAGCGCGATGCCGAGGTCGTTCGGCAGCCCGGTCGGGCCTGATCGGCTCGCCGCCGCCCTGGAGCAGCCGTGGGCGTTCGACTCGGACGACATGGCCACCGGTACGGCGCGCTGGGGTGGCACCTCGTTCGCGGCAGCGATCGTCGCGGGCAAGCTGGCCCACGCGATCGCGCAGGACCCGGACGGCGCCGCGGTCGAGGGTGCCGCGGTGCTGGAGCGAGCGAGGCGGGTGCGCGCGACCGTGCTCGGGGAACGCGAGCAGGGGACCGCGCCGGGGGAGCCATGAGCCAGGACCTGCAGCCCTCGGCTGCCCCGGTCGACCCGCGCGCGAGCCGTCGGGAGAGGCTCGCTGCCTGTCTCGCACGGGCGCGTGCGGGCGACTCCGCGGCCATCGAGGAGATGGTGCACGACCTGAACCCGCTGCTGTGGCACGTCGCCCGGTCCCAGGGGCTCGACACGTCGACGGCCGCCGACGTGGTGCAGACGACATGGCTCGAGCTCGTCCGCCGGCTCCACGAGATCCGCGTCCCGGAGGCGCTGGCCGGCTGGCTCACGACGGTCGCGCGCAACGAGGCGATCAAGGTGCACCGGCGGTCCCGCCAGGTGGTCCCGACCGAGACGGTCGAGCTGCCGGACGACCCCGGGCATGACGTCGTCGACGATCTGGTGGCACGGGAGCGTGCGCGGAGCCTGTGGCGGTCCTTCGCGCAGCTCTCGGAGCGGTGCCAGCAGCTGCTGCGGGTCGTGGCCCAGGTGGACCGTCCGGACTACACGGCGATCTCCGAGGCCATGGGCATGCCGCACGGCAGCATCGGCCCCACCCGTGGGCGGTGCCTGACCAAGCTGCGCGAGCTCCTCCTGACCGATCCGCTCTGGGAGGCGCCATGAACGACTGGCCGGACGTCCTGGACCAGCAGATCCTCGCCGGTCTGCGCGACGGCTTCGACGAGGCAGACCCGCCGCCGCCCGTGCTCGACCAGCTCGTGGTGCTGGCGCTCGGTGCCTCGCAGCTGGACGCCGAGGTGGCCCGGCTCGTCGAGGACGCGTCCGTGGCTCCGGGTGCCCGGGCGTCGAGCCGGGTCCGCACGCTCCGGTTCGAGGCCGAGGCGCTCACCGTCCTGCTGAGCGTGGCCGAGGGTCCGAGCGGAGCGCGCCGGGTCGACGGCTGGCTGCTCCCCGGCCGGGCGGCCGAGGTCGAGCTGCAGCGGCCAGAGGGTGCCCGGGTGGTCGGTGCGGACGCCTCGGGTCGGTTCGTCTTCGAGGAGGTCCCCGCGGGCGCCGTGCAGCTGGTGGTGCGAGCGCCGGACGGGGTCGTGGTGACCTCCGCCGTCGAGCTGTGAGCCGCGCCGCCGACCTGTACGCGGCGGGCGTCGCCGCCAACGAGGACATGCGGCCGGTGGCAGGCGCTCGGCTGCTTCGGGCCGCGCTGCGCGCCCTCGGCGACCCTGCGCACGACCGCGACGGCGAGCAGAACCTGCGCGGCCGGGTCAGCGTGAGCCTGGCGATGGCGGAGGCCGAGGCCGGGCATCTCGACGCCGGCCTGGAGCTCCTCGCGGCGGCGACCGACCTGCTGCCCCCGCAGGAGCGCGCGATCGCGCACGCGCAACGGGCGATCCTGCTGCGCCGGGCCGGGCGCGACGAGGAGTCCCTCGTCGAGTACGGCGTCGCGCTGGCCGGCCTCGACGTGCAGGCCCAGCCGGTGCTCGTCGCGAAGGTGCTGGTCAACCGCGCGGTGGTGCACATGGGGGCCGCGCGGCTCGGACCGGCGCGGGCGGACCTCGACCTGTGCCTGGCCCTGGCCCGGCGGGAGGGTGCGGAGGTGCTCGTCGCGAAGGCCGTGCACGACCTCGGGTTCCTCGACTACGTCTCCGGTGACCTGCCGTCCGCGCTGCACCACTACGTGCAGGCGGAGCGGCTCTACGAGGGGCTCCTGCCCGGGATCCTGGCGATGCTCGGCCTCGACCGCGGCCGCGTGCTGGTGGCCGCCGGCCTGGTCACCGAGGCCGAGCGCGAGCTCGCGACCGCGGTCGAGTCCCTGCGCGCCCAGGGATCGCTGCAGGACGCCGCGGAGGGGGAGCTCGCGCGCGCCGCGGCGGCGCTGCTCGGCGGGCGGCCGGGGGACGCCCGCCGCCTCGCGAGGGGTGCTCGCACGGTGTTCCTGCGGCGCGGCAATGTGCGGTGGGCGGCGCGGGCCGAGCTGATGGACCTGCGGGGCGCGGCCGCGGAGGAGCGGCGTCGGCACGGCACGGCCGCCCGGGCCGAGCAGCTGCACCAGACCCTGGCGGCGCTCGGGATGCGCGAGGACTCACGGACCGCGGCGCTGGTCGCGGCTCGAGCGCACGCCGCTGCGGGGCGTCCGGACGAGGCGCGACGGCTGATCGCCGCCACGAGCATCCGGGGAGCCGGCCTCGAGGGGCGGCTCCTCCAGCGGGCGGCGCGTGCCGACGCGTCCGCCGCCGAGGGACTGCCGCGGGTGGCTGCCCGCGAGCGTCGCCGTGGCCTGGCCACCCTGCACCGCTGGCGCTCCATGTTGGGTGCGCTGGACCTGCAGGGCGGGGCGGCCCTGCTCGGCAGGGAGCTCGCGGGGGCGGGGCTCGCAGACGCTCTCGCGACGGGCAGACCGGCCGAGGTGTTCGCGTGGGCGGAGCTGGCGCGCGCGCAGGCGATGCTCACCCGGCCGGCGGTCCTCGGCGACGAGGACGAGGGTGCCTGGCGGGACCTGCGTGCCCTCGGCGTCGCCCTGGCCCGGGCGGAGCTCGACGGGCGCCCCACGGCCCAGCTGCGGCAGCGCCGGTCCCGCCTCGGCGGTGAGCTCCGTCGACGGACGTGGGCGGCACCCGGCACGGGCGTGACGCAGCGCTCCGCCTCCTTGTCGCGCGTGCAGGCGGCCCTGGAGGGTGCCGCGTTGGTGGTCTACGTGGAGAGTGCAGGGGTGCTGCGGGCCCTCGTCGCCACCCGGTCCCGGGCGCGTCTCGTGACGCTGGGGCCGCTGGACGAGGCGCAGGAGGCGACCGCACGGCTGCGGGCGGATCTCGACGTCCTCGCCGGGGGGCTGCCCGCGGACCTGCGCTCGGGCGTGCGCGCGGCCGGAGCGGCGGACGCGGCCGCGCTCAGTGGACGGATCCTCGACCCGATCCTGCCCGTGCTGGGAGACCGCGACCTCGTCGTCGTCCCGACGGGAGGTCTGCTCACCGTGCCGTGGTCAGCCCTGCCGGCGACGCACGGGCGTCCCGTGACGGTCGCCGTCTCGGCGAGCAGCTGGCTCGACCGTTCCGCAGCAGGGCCGTCCGGTCGGCCGAGCGTCCTGGTCGCCGGGCCGGGGACGTCGCGGGGCGAGGCCGAGGTGGTGGCGATCGCGGACCTGCTTCACGCCGCGCAGCGACCGGCGACTCGGCTCGTGGGCGAGCGGGCGACCGTGGATGCGACCCGCGCGGCACTGTCTGACGCGGGGGTGGTGCACGTCGCCGCGCACGGCCGGCACGAGGTGGACAACCCGCTCTTCTCCAGCCTGGAGCTGGCCGACGGTCCGCTGATGGGTTACGACCTGCTGCGGCTGCCGCACCCGCCGGAGCTCGTCGTGCTCTCCTGCTGCGACCTGGGCCTGCACGACACGCGACCGGGCGACGAGTCGCTCGGCACCGCGAGCGCCCTGCTCGCCTCCGGCTCGCGCACGGTGATCGCCAGCGTGACTCGCGAGACCGACGACGCGGCCCTTCCCCTCATGGTCGACCTGCACGCCCGTCTGCTCGCGGGTGTTCGCCCGGCGACCGCTCTGGCCGCCGCCGGGGCCGCCGACGCCACCGGCTTCGTGTGCTTCGGATCAGGCTGACGCACTACCACCAGCCCTGCCGCTTGGCCCACCACAGCAGGCCGCCCGACATCGCGATCATCACGGTCAGGGCCACGACCAGCGGAACGACGGTCGTGCTCTGGTTGACGATGAGGTTCATCCCGAGCACCGACGCGAGGGCCGTGATCGGCAGGGTGACCACGGCGATGACGGCGAGCCGCTCGGCCGCGATCGTCATCTTGGTCTCGGTGCGGGCTCGGTAGAACTCGATCACGCCCTGCAGGTAGTCCTTCTCCTCGGCGGCGAGGCCCGCGATCCGGTCGAACTGGTCGACGAGGTCCCCGACGAGGTGGCGGCTCTCCTCCGGCACCGCGCGTTGCAGGCCGGCCACCCGGCGGTAGATCTCGGCGGTCTGCGCGGCGATCGTCCGGACGGCCAGCAGACCGTGGCGCGTGCGGAACATCTCGTCGAGGAACTTCTCCGGATCGTCGTAGGCGCCGGCCGTCACCCGCCGCTCGAGCTCCCACACGTCGGCGGTGAGCTCCTCGACGAACTTCTCCATCCGCCGGGTGAGCGTCGAGACGATGGCGTGCGAGATGTCGAAGGACGTCCGGGGGCGCAGCCGCCCGGCACGGATCCGTTCCAGCACCTCCCGGGTGTCCCGCAGCGCCACGTCCGGCGGCACCGCGGGGTTGACCGGTCCGTGCACGGTGACCAGGTAGCGCGGGCCGATCACGCGGTCGAGCTCGACGTGGTGCACGTGGCCGCCCTCGCCGCGCTCGGGTGCGTGCAGGACGAGGAAGAGCGAGTCGGGGTAGGCGTGCACCTTGGGCAGCCGGTTGCGCACCTCGCAGTCGTGCACCGCGAGCGGGTGCAGCCCGAACACCCGCGTCAGCACGTCCTGCGCCTCCGCGTCCCAGGTGGGGATGTCGACCCAGACCAGCCCGACGCGTGCCGCGAGCAGGGCGGGCAGCTCGTCGACCGAGCACTCGCGTACGCCGTCGTCGGTGAGGTGGTGCACGTCCACTGTCGGCCTCCCGTCCTCCCGCCATCATGCTGCGGTCGGGCGCGCGTCGCGCCCTCAGCCCGCGACGGCCCGGAACAACCGCTCGTAGTCAGCGACCATGCGCGCCGCGCTGAACCGGCTCTCGGCCTCGCCTCGGCACTCGTGCCGGTCGATCGAGGGCAGGCGGCCGACGGCAGCGACCGCCTGGTCGGCACCGGCGACGAGGAACCCGGTCACGCCGTCACGGATCAGCTCGGGCAGAGACCCGCGCGGTGTCGCGACGACCGGGGTACCGGCCGCGAGCGCCTCGACCACCGAGAGACCGAACGGCTCCTCGAAGTCGATCAGGTGCAGGAGGGCGACGGCACCGCCCAGCAGGCGGTCCCGCTCCGCAGGCCCGACGGATCCCACGAAGCGCACCCGGGACCCGTCGACGAACGGCTCGACGAGCGTCCGGAAGTACGCCTCGTCGTGCACCACACCGGCGATGACGAGGGGCAGGCCGGAACGGCGGGCGACCTCGACCGCCACGTGAGCGCCCTTGTCGGGATGGATGCGACCGAGGAACAGCAGGTACCCGCCGTCGCCGGGACCGGGCGTGAACTGCGTGAGGTCCAGACCGTGGTGGATCGTCGCGTCGTAGGTGAGGTCCGGGTGCCGGTTCGCGTCGCTGATCGAGACGTAGTGCGCGATGTCGTCGTAGGCGCGGTAGACCGGCAGGATCCGTTCCGACGAGAAGCCGTGGATCGTGGTCACCACTGGGGTGTCGACGAGCCGGCTGTAGCTGAGGGGCAGGAAGTCGAACTGGTTGGAGATGACGTCGAACTCGGCGGCCTGCTCGAACACCGCCGCGATGTGCAGCGACTCGCACACCTTCACGTCGATGGACGGGTCCTCCTCGTACCCGGCCGGGGCCTCGGCATGCAGCCGGGCACGGGTGAGTGAGTCGGCGGTGGCGAACAGGGTGACGTCGTGACCGCGCGCCACCAAACCCTCGGTGAGGGTCGAGGCCACCTGCTCCCACGGCCCGTAGGAGCGGGGTGGCGTGCGGTGCGCGATCGAGGCGAGCACGGCGATCTTGACGGGGTGCCTCCACGGCTGGGGAGGTCGGACGTCACGGGGGCCGCCTGACCTCGGCTGGTATCCTAGCGATGCGGCGCCAGGCCCGGCTGTGAGCACGACCGGCGGGCCAGGACGCCCGGGGATGTCGATCAGGCCCCGCCCGAGGTCGGTAGCGCACTCCGCTGCGATGCACCATCAGTGCGAAGGGCCTCCATGGCCATCAGGTTCGGCGTCCTCTCCACCTTTCCTCCCACGCAGTGCGGCCTCGCCACGTTCTCGTCCGCGCTCGCCACCCACCTGGTCGAGGCCGGTGCCGACGTGTCGGTGGTGCGCGTGGTGGACTCCCTGCAGCCCCCGGTGCCGCTCGTCTCGCACCAGCTGGTGACGGGGAAGCCCGACGAGGCACGGGACGCGGCGGCGGCGCTCAACGCCTGCGACGTGGCCCTCGTCCAGCACGAGTACGGGATCTTCGGCGGTCCGGACGGCGCGGACGTGCTCGATGTGCTCGCGCGCGTCCGCGTGCCGGTGATCACCGTGCTGCACACCGTGCTGGCCGACCCGACGGCGCACCAGCACGAGGTGCTTGCCCGGGTGGTCGCCGCGTCGTCCGTCACCGTGACGATGACCGAGGCGGGCCGCCAGCGACTCATCGCCGGCTGGGGCGTCGACCCCGACTCCGTGACGGTCATCGCCCACGGCGCCCGGGACAACCACGCCCAGGACGAGCTCGTCACCCCGGCGCGGACGGCTCCCACGGTGCTGACGTGGGGGCTGCTCGGCGAGGGCAAGGGGATCGAGTGGGCGCTCGAGGCGCTGGCGGGCCTGTCCGACCTGCGACCGCGTCCCACCTACCAGATCGTCGGCCAGACCCACCCCAAGGTGCTCGAGCGCAGCGGCGAGGCCTACCGCCACCGCCTGGAGCGGCTGGTCGACCGGCTCGGCCTCGGCGCCGTGGTGCAGTTCGACGACCGCTACCTGGACGTCCCGACGCTGCAGCGGATCGTGGCGGCCGCCGACGTCGTGCTGCTGCCCTACGACTCGCCCGACCAGGTCACCTCCGGCGTCCTGACCGAGGCGGTCGTCGCCGGCAAGCCGGTGGTGTCGACGGCGTTCCCGCACGCGGTCGAGCTGCTGTCCGGCGGCGCGGGCATCCTCGTCCCGCGTCGGGATCCGGCCGCGATCGGGGCCGGACTTCGCAGGGTGCTCACCGAGCCCGGGCTGGCCGACTCGATGTCGGCCGTCTCCCGCGGTCTGGCGCCCGGCCTGTCGTGGACCGCGGTCGCGGGCCAGTACCTCGGGCTCGGCGACGAGCTGGTGCACGCGCGCACCCGGTCGGCCGCGTGATGTACCCGGCACCGGTGTTCGATCACCTGGCCCACCTCAGCACGCCGATCGGCCTCTTCGAGCACGCCTTGCTCACCGAGCCGCGGCCTGAGCACGGCTACTGCCTCGACGACGTCGCCCGGGGCCTCGTCGTGACGTCGCGCCAGCTGCGTCCGTCCCCCCAGGTGGACGAGCTCGCGGCGACCTACCTGCGGTTCACGCTCTTCGCCCAGGACGGCCTCGGGCGGTTCCACAACCGCCGGGACCTCTCCGGCCGCTGGACCGACGCCGCGACCGCCGAGGACCACTGGGGGCGTGCCCTGTGGGCGCTGGGCACGGCAGCCGGTGCGACGCGTGACCCTCGCGTGCGGCGGGCGGCGCTCGACGCGGCCGTGGTCGGCATGCGCCAGCGTTCGCCCTGGTGGCACGCCATGGCGTACGCGGCGCTCGGCGCTGCCGAGGTGCTCGCGGTCGTGCCGGGGGAGCCGGCCGCCCGCGCGCTGCTGGTGGATGCCCGGACCGTGCTCGCACGACCCGCCACCGACCCGGCGTGGCCGTGGCCGGACGAGCGGCTCAGCTACGCCAACGCCGTGCTCCCCGAGGCCCTGATCGCGCTCGGCGCGGCGCTGGACGACGGCGCCACCGTCCAGCGCGGGCTCGACCTCCTGCACTGGCTCGTCGCGCAGGAGACGCACGACGACCACCTGTCCCTCACGCCTGCGGGCGGTCGGCTGGACGGTGACGAGCGTCCCGGCTTCGACCAGCAGCCCATCGAGGTCGCTGCGCTGGCGGAGGCGTGCTGGCGGGCGTTCCGGGCGACACGCCAGGAGGTCTGGCTGACGTACCTCGGCCGCTGCGTGGGGTGGTTCCTGGGCGACAACGACAGTGGCGCGACGCTCTACGACGCGCTGTCGGGCGGCGGGTTCGACGGGCTCCACGCGGTCGGGGTGAACCAGAACCAGGGCGCAGAGTCGACCCTCGCCGCGCTGTCGACCCTCCAGCTCGGTCGGCTCTCTCTCGTGCAGGCGGTCGCATGACCCTCGTCGACGCGCGTCCCCTGCTGCAGCGGACGCCGCACGTGCTGCGCCCGGACCCGTCGCGGGTGGTGAGCACCCCTTTCCTCCCGGGCGAGGAGATCCACGGCGCAGGCCTGTCGCGTCGCGCGGTCGTGCTGGCGCGCCTGCTGGCGCTCCCCGACGACCAGGTGGACGCCGCACTGATCGACGTCCTGACCTCGTTCAGCGCTCGTCATGACGACCTGGTCGGGCTCCTGGACGAGAGGTTCGCGCTGGTCGCGCGGCACGTCGAGGGCGCGGACGGCCTGTCGCTCGAGCGGCGCCGGCTGATCGGTGCCTGCATGAGCCAGGAGTACGCGATCGAGTCGGCCGCACTGTTCAACCCGTCGATGGTGGCGCACCCCGACCAGAGCGGTCTGCCGGCGGGCTCGACGCGGTTCGTCATGAGCGTCCGAGGCGTCGGTGAGGGGCACGTCTCCTGCGTGGAGCTGCGCACCGGTGTGGTCGACGCCGCGGACGTCGTCACCTTCGACGCCCCCGGACCCACGACGTCGGTGCCGGTCCGCCACGGCATCGAGCACGCCCGGGACGAGCTGCTGCGGCAGAACGAGGAGCTCGCCGGGGACCCCGCGGACGCCGCCGCCCGGCTGCGCTCCCTGCCGGCGTCGTTCACGGCGGCCGAGGTCGAGGGCAGCCCGCGCCTCGCGTGGCTCGCGTCCTGCTCGTACGACACGACGTTCCCGACCGCGAGCTCGGTCGACTCCCGAGTGCTCCTGCCGGGCAGCCCTGCCGAGCGCAACGGGATCGAGGACCTCCGGCTGGTCGAGGTGGAGCACACCGAGGGCCAGCGCGGCTACCTGGGCACCTACACCGCGTTCGACGGCGAGTCGGTGGCGCCGCACCTGGTCGCGACCGACGACTTCGCCACGTTCCGCATGCGCCGGCTGTCCGGGCCCGGCGCGAAGAACAAGGGCATGGCGCTCTTCCCGCGCCGTGTCGGCGGGCAGTACCTCGCCCTGTCGCGGTGGGACCGCGAGAGCAACTCGCTCGCGGCGTCCACCGACCTGCTGCACTGGGAGGACCTGGGCACCCTCAGCGCGCCCGTGTGGGCCTGGGAGATCATCCAGGTCGGGAACTGCGGGTCGCCGATCGAGACGCCCGAGGGCTGGCTCGTGCTCACGCACGGCGTCGGTCCGATGCGCCAGTACGGGATCGGCGCGATGCTCCTCGACCTCGACGAGCCCCGCCGCGTGCGGGGCAGCCTCCGGTCGCCGCTGCTCACGCCGACGGCCGACGAGCGCGACGGGTACGTGCCGAACGTGGTCTACACGTGCGGGGCGCTGCTGCACGGGGACACGCTCGTCCTGCCGTACGGCTGCAGCGACGCAGCCATCCGGGTGGCGCTGGTGGACGTCCCGCAGGTCCTGGCGCAGATCCTCGCCGGGTGAGGGCTACCCGCCGGACACCGCGGCGATGGCCTCGATGGAGACGAGCAGGCCGCGCGGGAGGATCACGTTGGCGGGTGCGGACCGCGCCGGCGGCGGGGTGGGCATGTGCCGGGCGTACACCGCGTTGAGCGCGCCGAAGTCGGCCACGTCGGCGTAGAAGATCGTGGTCTTCACCAGGTCGTCCATCGACGAGCCCGCCGCCTCGAGCGTCGCCGCGAGGTTGCGCAGGGCCAGGTCGGTCTGCGCCTCGATGCCGTCGGGGATCTCGCCGGTCACCGGGTCGATCCCCGCCGTGCCCGAGCAGAACACGAACCCGCCCGCGACGATCGCCTGGCTGTAGGGACCGAGTGCTGCGGGCGCTGCGTCGGTGTGCACGCTCTGTCGGGTCATGGCGTCTCCTGGGCTCGTCGGACGGACGCTCGCCATCGTCCTCCGCGTGCCCGGGAGACGGGAGGGGTTACTCGTCCGGGCCGCGGCGGTCGGGCATGCCCGGGCCCGTCGAGCCGTCGGGCATCTCGAACGACCAGTCGGGTCCGCGATGCCAGTCCCCGTCGTCGACGGCGTCGCGGATCGCGACCGCGGCCACCACCGCCCAGAGGATCGAGAGGAGCACCGACGCAGCGATCAGGGCCGCTCCGACGCAGACGCTGATGATTCCCCACCTGCGGGCGTTTGCCGACTCCCGCTGGGCGACCTCGGTGTCGGCGGCGCCGAACGCGCGGGCGGCGCGGTGCGAGGCCAGGAGCGCGGGGATGCCCGTCGGCCAGAACAGGATCATGCCCGCGATCACCCAGCCGACCGGCGCGGACGGCTCCGGGGGCCGCGGCGGGACGGGTGGCCCGGGGACGTACTGCGCAGGCGGTGGCGGGGGAGCGGGGGCCGGGATCGGTCTGGTCGCGGGGGCGCCTGCGAGCGGATCAGGGGTGGCGCTGGGACTCGGCTCGGTGGTCATGGTTCCTCCCGTGCGACGCGACTGTGCACTCCACCGTAGGACTGTCGCCTGGGAGGCGGCTGTGCCTGTCAGGGCAGCAGCAGCGGGCGCAGCAGGACGAGCGCCTGGTCCACGGACTCCTTCGCCTGCGCGGCCCCCAGGGACGTCGCCACCACGCCGTAGACCATGCGCTGCGCCAGGAGGACGTCCGCGACGCTCAGCCGCGGACTGGCCAGCCCCGCGGCCTGCGCACGCGGCAGCGTCGCGGCGACGAACGCCGGCAGGCGTTCGCCGATGTCGGTCTCCGGCAGGTTGCGGCGGGCGTCGAGGAACATCTCCACGAAGGCGGACTCCTCGACGGTGAGCTCCACGAGCCGCGACCAGAGGCGGACGAACGCGTCGTCGTCGGGCGACGCGGCGATCGCCTCGAGCTCGGCCAGGTGCTCCTCGAACACCGCGAACGCCAGGTCGAGCCGGGTCGGGAAGTGCCGGTACAGCACGCCCTGGCCGACGCCGGCGCTCTGCGCGATGGCGCTCAGCGGCGCGTGGTAGCCGCGGTCGGCGAACACCCGGCGGGCGGCGTCCAGGATGGCGCGCCGGTTCTCCGGCGCGGCGGCCGGCCCTCGGTTGCTTGTGCGCGACGGCGTGGGCATGATGGCATCCTAGACATCCGGACAGTGTTGTCCGGTTACCCGAAGGAGCACTCGATGCCGGATCTCTTCGACCACACCTACGACGTCGTCGTCGTGGGCTCCGGCGGCGCGGGGTTCGCCGCAGCCATGGGCGCCGCCGACGAGGGGCTGAGCGTGCTCATGCTCGAGTCCACCGACAAGTGGGGCGGGAGCACCGCGATGTCGGGCGGCGGCCTGTGGCTGCCGAACAGCCCGGTCATGCAGCGTGCGGGCGCGGGCGACTCGCGCGAGGAGGCGCTGACCTACCTGGAGGCGACCGTCGGCGACGACTACCGGGCCACCTCGCGGGAGCGCAAGGAGGCATTCGTCGACGGTGTCGCGGACTTCGTCACCACCGCCGAGAAGTACGGCATGCGCTTTGCCCGCGCCGCCGACTACCCGGACTACTACCCGGAGCTGCCCGGCGGGAAGATCGGCCGGGCCGTCGAGGTCGAGCCGTTCGACGCCAGGAAGATCGGCGCGTGGTGGCGGTCCACCCGGGCGATGATGCCCCTGCCGCTCAAGACGGACGACGTCTGGCTCCTCGGGCGCTCCTGGTCGACGCCCTCGGGGTTCGTGCGCGGAGCCCAGTTCGTCTTCCGCACCCTCGGCGGGGCGGTGCGCGGCAAGAAGCTCGTCGGCACGGGCGCGGCGCTGGCGTGCTCCTTCCTCGACATCGTGGTGCAGAAGCAGCGCACCCCGCTGTGGCTGAACGCCCCGCTCGAGGACCTCGTGGTCGAGGGCGGCCGCGTGGTCGGTGTCCGCACCACGCAGGGGGGCAGGACGGTGTCGATCCGCGCGAACCGCGGCGTGGTCCTCGCCGCGGGCGGGTTCGACCACAACACCGTCCTGCGGCAGAAGTACCAGGGGATCGACGGCAACCCGTCCGGCAACCCGGGCAACCTCGGGGCGACGCTGGACCTCACCAACGAGCTCGGCGCCGCGGTCGAGCTCATGGACGACGCGTGGTGGGGCGCCTCGGTCGCTCCTGCGCCGGGTGCGAGCCCGGGGTTCCTCGTCGGCGAGCGCTCGATGCCGTACTCGATCCTGGTGGACTCCGAGGGGGACCGCTTCGCCAACGAGTCCGAGTCATACGTCGACCTCGGCCACCACATGCTCGAGCACGACAGGGACGGGACCTTCTGGATCGTCGCCGACACCCGCCACGCCCGTCGGTACCTGCGCAGCTACGCCATGGACCCGCGCGCCACCAAGGCCATGGCGGAGGCCGGCACGATGGTCAAGGCGGCGACCCCGGCAGAGCTGGCCGCGAAGATGGGCATCGACCCCGAGCGGCTGCGGGCGACGTTCGAGCGGTTCAACGGGTTCGCCCGGTCCGGCGTCGACGCCGACTTCGGCCGCGGCAACTCGGCGTACGACCGCTACTACGGCGACCCGACCGTGCACCCGAACCCGTGCCTGGGCCCGTTGGAGAAGGGGCCGTTCACGGCGTTCCAGGTGGTCGTCGGTGACCTGGGGACCAAGGGCGGGGTGGTGACCGACGCGGACGCCCGCGTGCTGCGCGAGGACGGCTCCGTCATCGAGGGGCTGTACTCGGCCGGGAACAACTCCGCCTCGGTCATGGGTCGGACCTACCCGGGGCCCGGGTCGACCATCGGACCCGCCACGGTGTTCGGCCTGCGCGCTGCCCGGCACATGGGTCGCGACCGCAGCTGAGTCCCACGCGCCTGTCGCACGGACGTGCGTCCATGTCATCTCGTGGAACGAGATCTCATCCTGTGACATCCCGCACGATGCCATTTGTGGACAGACCCCCACACACTCCGTAGCGTCTTGCGACAACGAAGGCGGCGGCGCCTGTTCGAGATCCGGTCACCCGGACCTCGACGGCCGTCGCCTTCCGTGCTCCTGGCGCCAGCGTCGCCGTCACACCGGTCAGGTGGACCCGTGAGTCCACCCGGCCGTCCGACCGGACGACCGAAGGGTGCGACCCCATGGCAACGACGTTCGACAAGCTCCTCCTGGAACCTCGACGCACCGAGCAGCTCTCCATCAAGCCCACCCGCACCGCCGAGAACGACTCGGCCCAGAGCCCGTCTCTGATGCTCCTCGTCCTGCTCGCCTGCGCGGGCGTGATCATCTACGCGGTCTTCCTGCTCAACCCGGCCAACCGGGGCGACTGGCTGCCGTACACGCTGGTCATGGTGGCCGAGTCCGTGCTCGTGGCGCACGCCCTGCTGGCGATGTGGACCGTGCTGTCCAGTGGGCACAACCCGCGCGGCTTCGCGTTCCACCACGCCCAGGACCGGCTCTACGACCTCGCGGAGATCATCCGCGACGGCACGGAGAAGGACCCGCAGTCGTGGCGCATGTACCTGCAGGAGTGGCCCATCAGCGTCGACGTCTTCATCACGACGTACGGCGAGGATCTCGCCACCATCCGACGGACGGTGTCCGCGGCGGTCGCGATGCAGGGCCGGCACGACACTTGGATCCTGGACGACGGCCGGTCCGACGCGGTCCGCGACCTCGCGGCCCAGCTCGGGGCGCGCTACGTCCGACGGCTGTCGAGCAACGGCGCCAAGGCGGGGAACATCAACCACGCCCTGTCGATCGCCAAAGGTGACTTCTTCGTCATCTTCGACGCCGACTTCGTGCCGCTGCCGCAGTTCCTGCACGAGACCGTGCCGTTCTTCGCCACCGACGACGTCGCCTTCGTGCAGACGCCGCAGGTGTACGGCAACCTCGACACCGTCATCTCCAAGGGCGCCGGCTACATGCAGTCGGTGTTCTACAAGTTCATCCAGCCCGGCCGGAACCGGTTCAACGCCGCGTTCTCCGTGGGCACCAACGTCATCTACCGGCGCGCGGCCGCCGACTCGATCGGTGGCATCTACTCCGACTCCAAGTCGGAGGACGTGTGGACGTCGCTCATGCTCCACGAGAACGGCTGGCGGACGGTCTACATCCCGACCGAGCTGGCCGTGGGGGACACGCCGGAGACCGTCGAGGCGTACACCAAGCAGCAGCTGCGCTGGGCGACCGGCGGCTTCGAGATCATGCTCACCCACAACCCGCTGTCGCCGAAGCGCAACCTGACCATGGACCAGCGGCTGCAGTACCTGGTGACGTCGACCCACTACCTCACGGGTATCGCGCCCCTGCTGCTGATCCTGGTGCCGCCGCTGCAGATCTACTTCAACCTGACGCCGATGAACCTGACCATCACCCCGCTCACGTGGCTGCTCTACTACGCGGGCTTCTACGTGATGCAGATCCTCGTCGCGTTCTACACGCTGGGCTCGTTCCGGTGGCAGGTGCTCCTGCTCGCCGCCGTGTCGTTCCCGATCTACACCCGCGCCCTCGTCAACGCCGTGCTGCGCAAGGACCAGAAGTGGCACGTGACCGGCCAGAAGGGCGCCTACCGGTCGCCGTTCGCGTTCATGATGCCGCAGGTCCTGTTCTTCCAGTTCCTGCTCCTCACCACGGTCGTCGGGGTGTGGAAGGACCTGAGCAACGGCTACCCGAGCCTCGCCGTCGCGTGGAACGCCACCAACACCCTGATCCTCGGCGGCTTCGTCGTCACCGCCTGGAGGGAAGGGCGCCACGCTCGAGCGGCCGTCAGGGCGCAGCGCACGCCGCGCCACGCCGACGCACGCGTCCTCGCCACCGCACTCCCCGGAGGTGCCGCATGACCTGGACCAGCCGCATCCGACTGCTCGCGGGGATGATCCTCGTGCTCGTCCTCTGCGCGTTCGCCACCTATCAGCTGAACCAGACGCGCGGGGTCGCCGTGAGCGACTCCGCACAGATCCTCGCCAAGTCCTACGGCGTCGGGACGCCGTACGCGGGTCTCGTCGTCGACCAGCTCGTCGACGTCGGTGACGAGGTGAGCACGGGCGACCCCCTGTTCGTGATCGACTCGGCGACGCTGCAGTACGACGTGAAGAACGGCTTCGCGCGGACGTCGACCGAGGCGACGCAGATCGACGCCGACGGACGCCTCGTGGTCCTCGCCACGGGCGACGGGGTGATCACCGAGATCGCCTCCGAGCGCGGCACCTTCGTCCAGTCGGCCACCCAGCTGGCCACCGTGCAGCGAGCGGACACGCTCTACGTGCAGGCCGAGTACACGCTCACCCCCAAGGAGTACGCACGGGTGGCGGACGACGCCACCGTCACGGTCGTGCTGCCGAACCAGCGCGCCATCACGGTGCACGTCTCGGAGGTCAAGGTCGAGACCGTCGCGGGTGCCGCCCAGGCGGTGCTGATCCTCTCCGGCGACTCGCTCGAGGACGGGGCCCAGAACGGGCTCGTGTCCGCGGGCACGCCGGTGACCGCCGAGCTGCACCTGGAGAACGACGGGCTGGTGACGCGGACCGCGGCCGCCGTGAAGACCTACGTGGGAGGACTCTTCGGATGACGACTCGAACGACAGGACCCCTGACCGAGGTACGCCCCCCGCCCACGTCTCGCCGGCGATGGTGGGTGATCGGCCTTGCCTCAGCCGTCGTGGTCACGCTGGCCGCGGTGCTCGTCGTGGTCGCCCCCTGGTCCGACGACGACGGCGGGACCCCCGACGGTGACGGCGGTGCCGCACCCGGGTCGGCCCCGGTCTCCGACGTGAGCGGCCCGCCCGACGCGACGCCGCCGGAGGTGGACTCCGCGGCGCTCGTCGCCGCGGTCCCCACCGAGTCGGTGGCCAAGATCGATCCCGTGCGCCTCGCCCCCGGCGTAGTGCCACCCAGCAACCGCTGGTACAGCGGCCTGGTGTTCGGCGGCCAGCCGCAGCCGGTGTTCGCCGAGCCGCTGTCGTTCGGGCTCACCGACTCGGGGTTCACGCTCGGTCTGCCCGCCCCGACGGTGGACGCGAAGGTCATCATCGCGCCGCACGTCCCGGCTGTGACCGTGGACGCGGGGGCCACCTCCGCGCAGGTCAGCGCCGCGGACCCGGTGAGCGTGACGATCGACCTGCTCGATGCGTCGGGGGCGGTGCTCGGCAAGGTCGTGCTGGCGGCAGGCTCACCGTTCGTCAGCTTCACCGCGGCGCAGGACGTGACGCTGGGCTCCACCGTGACCGGCGGCGCGTTCGCGCCGGGCGACGACGGCGCGGCCACCGCGGACGCAGGTACGTCGCAGTGGGGGCTGGTCGGCGGGACGACCGACGGCGGGTCGACCACGCTGAGCGCCGGCGAGAGCGCGTCCTGGTACGCGCTGCCGCCGGAGGCCACACCGGAGGCAGCCGCCGCGCTGCGGACCGCCGCAGCCGACCCGGTCACGGGCGTCGACGTGACCTACGGCGTGGACGACGACGTCGCCCGCACCACCCTCACCTACCGCACCGCCGGGGGGGCTCCGACCGCGTACGTGCTCATGCCGCACCACCGCGTGGGCGACCAGCCGGAGCGCGCGGACTGCGGGCTCGGCGCCTACCCGAGCGTCTACGGCGACCTGGAGCTCTGCGCCGGGTCGCAGCTGTCGTCGTTCGCGCCTGCTCTTCCCGCCGCGCGCGAGCTCGACCTGGACGGCATCTCCGAGGAGCAGCGCGCGGCGATCGTCGACGCGCTGGCGGCGGACGTCGCGGCCACGCCGGCCTTCCCGTCGGACACGTACTTCGGCGGCAAGGCGCTCAACCGTGCGGCGTCGCTCGTGGTGCTCGGGGAGCAGCTGGGGGTGCCCGACGTCGTGGCGGAGCTGAAGGCCACCACGGTGGACGCGCTGACGGAGTGGGCGGAGCCGGACGGGTGCACTCGCCGTGACGCGAGGTGCGTGGTCTACGACGAGACCGCGCGCTCGGCCATCGGCCTCACCCCGTCCTTCGGGTCGGACGAGCTCAACGACCACCACTTCCACTACGGCTACATCCTCGCGGCGGCGGGTCTGCTCGCGCAGGACGACCCGGAGCTGGCGACCCGGCTCGCTCCGGTGATGAACCTGCTCGCGCAGGACATCGCCGCGGCCCTGCCGTCGGACGAGCTGCCGCAGCTGCGGTCGTTCGACCCGTACGCGGGCCACTCGTGGGCGTCGGGCACGTCCCCGTTCGCGGACGGGAACAACCAGGAGTCGTCGTCGGAGGCGGTCACCGCCTGGAACGGCCTCGGCCTGTGGGCGCTGGCCTCGGACCAGCCGGAGCTCGCGACAGAGGCCACCTGGCTGGCGTCGACCGAGGCGCTGACCGCCCGGACGTACTGGACGGCGCCGGACCTCAAGCAGTTCGAGGGCTTCGAGCACACGATGGTGTCCCTGAACTGGGGCGGGAAGCGGGACTACGCCACGTGGTTCAGCCCCGAGCCCGCCGCCATCCTCGGTATCCAGCTCATCCCGATGGGCCCGGTGCAGTCCGCCATGACCGACGGGGTGGAGCCGGAGCAGATCCGGGCCTCGGTCGAGGAGGCGACGCCAGGCGGGTACGGCGTGCAGTTCGGCGGCTACCTGCTGATGTACCGGGCGCTCGCCGGCGCGGACGACGCGGCAGCGGCCTGGCAGGAGGCGGTGAGCCTGCCGGACGTGGCGGTCGACGACGGCAGCTCGCGCTCCGCGATGCTGGCGTTCATCGCGTCCGCGCAGGCGCGCTCCGGAGGCTGACGGCAGCCTCGCACGACGCCCGTTCCCGTTCTCGGGAGCGGGCGTCGTGCCGTCTCCGGGGCGCTCCCGCCGAGCGAATGACACGTGTCGGTCGAACGAGGGCTTGACTTTGTTGCCGCGGGGTCCGACTCTGGGGTCACACAGTAGTGACACGAGTCACTCAGGAGGAACCTCACCGGCGAGGACGTCCCTCCGTGAGCGTCCCGTGCCGATGGATCCGGCGGCGGACCCCGATTCCCGCAGGCCGGATCACGCTCCGAACCGGGCTGGCGGAAGTCAGCCCAGGGCCGACCCGGCCGAGCGCAGCGTTGCGCTCGACCTGCCGGCCCGCCCGCTCACCGCGGCTGTCGCCGGACGGCTGCGTCACCGCGCCCCCCGGGCCCGCTGTGCCGACCCCTCGTCGGCGGGCGTGCCGCACCCGATCGGAGACCGCAGGATGTCTGCTCACGTACGACCGACCCCCTCCCATCGCACCCTGGACCGCCGCCGGCTGGTGGCCATGGTGGCCGTCGGCGCCATGCTGGCGTACCTGGTGCAGGCGATCCTCCTGCCGGTCGCGCGCGCAGAGGCGGTGACTGTCGGCTCGGGCAGCTACGCCGAGGGCACCCCGACCGGCGGTGCCGTGCCCACCGAGTGCAACGGCACGCCGGTCACCAACCCGCGGGCGCACGTCACCGCGAACTTCCCGGCCGGCGCGATCCCGACCAACGACTGGTGGACGTCGCTGCTGTGGCGCAAGTTCAACTGCGCCTCGATCTCCGAGAACCTCATGGCGCACCCGCTGTCGTACCACGCGTACACCAACGGGCTCGGGGTGAGCTACCCGACCACGGCGAGCATCTCCGGCACCGCCACGGGCGTGGGGGAGTACCACTACAACTACGCCGAGGACTTCCGGCTCGGGATCGCCGGCCTCGACGCCGACGGCAAGGTCGACGGGTACTCCGACTGGACCGTCAGCGAGCTCTGGACCAACGGCAGCAGCAGTCTGCGGACCACGTTCGGTCACGGCCTGCCGTTCGTGTACGCCACCAAGACCGGCGGCAACGCCTCGCTCGCCGGCACCGCGGCCCCGACGGTGTGGACCACCGGGAACGGTGCGATCGGGTACACGATCAACGGCCACGACTACGCGGCCTTCGGGCCGACCGGCTCCACCTGGAGCGTCTCCGGGAACACGATCAGCTCCACGCTGAACGGCGGCACGTTCTTCTCGGTCGCCGTCCTGCCCACGCAGCCGAGCAACAGCACCGCGGACCGTGTCGCGGCCCTGAACGCCTACGCGCCCTACGCGCACAACCACGTGACCGGGACGAAGGTGTCGTGGTCCTACGACGAGTCGACGTCCCGGATGACCGCGACCTACGCGTTCACCACGACCGCACGTCAGGGCTCAGGGACCGGCACGGTCTACGCGCTCTACCCGCACCAGCGCGACAACCTCACGGGCGCGACGCTCAGCCCCTACTCGTACACCTCCCCGCGCGGCCCGATGCGGGTCGTGATCGGCAGCTCGCAGTTCCAGACGGTCTCGACGTTCAACGGCGTGCTCCCGCAGCTGGCGAACACCGGGTTCGCCGCGGGGTCCGCCGACGCGAACCAGCTCAACGGCTACATCTCGCAGGTCGCGTCGGGTGACCCGTTCGCCGGGTTCGGCGACGACACCTACTGGACGGGCAAGGCGTTCGGACGGATCTCGCAGGTCGCCCACATGGCCAACCTCACCGGCAACACAGCGGCCCGCGACAGCCTCGTCAGCTCCATGAGGACGCGCCTCACGGACTGGATGACCGCGTCGCCGGGGGAGACCACCCGCTCGTTCTGGTACAACCCGTCGTGGGGCACCCTGATCGGTTACCCGGCCTCCTACGGCTCGGACACCGACCTCAACGACCACCACTTCCACTACGGCTACTACGTGGTGGGCGCCGCCACCGTGGCGCAGTTCGACCCGGCCTGGGCCGCGACCTCCGCGTACGGCGGCATGGTCAACACGGTCATCAAGGACGCGGCGAACTGGGACCGCACGGACACGCGCTTCCCGTTCCTGCGCGACTTCGACATCTACGCAGGCCACGACTGGGCCGCCGGGCACGGCGCGTTCGGGGCCGGCAACAACCAGGAGTCGTCGTCCGAGGGCATGAACTTCGCCAGCGGCCTGATCCAGTGGGGTCAGGCGACCGGCAACACCGCCGTGCGTGACCTGGGCATCTACCTGTACACCACGCAGGCGTCGGCCATCGAGAACTACTGGTTCGACACCGACGACGAGGCGTTCCCGGCCGCGTTCGGCCACTCCACGGTCGGCATGGTCTGGGGCGACGGCGGCTCGTACTCGACGTGGTTCAGCGCCGAGCCGGAGATGATCCAGGGCATCAACCTGCTGCCCAGCACCGCCGGGCACCTCTACCTCGGCTACAACCCGTCGTACGTCAGCCGCAACATCGCCGAGCTCGAACGCAACAACGGGGGACCGGCGACGGTCTGGAAGGACATCGTCTGGGAGTTCCAGGCGTTGGCAGACGCCCCCACGGCGCTCTCGCAGTTCCGGTCCCAGGCGGACTCCTACGCCGTCGAGGAGGGGGAGTCCCGGGCGCACACGTTCTACTGGCTCAAGAGCCTGTCCGGGCTCGGCACCGTCGACCGGTCGGTCACGGCGAACACCCCGCTGCACGCGGTCTTCGTCAAGAACGGCGTCCGGACGTACCAGGCGGCGAACATGGGCGGGTCGGCGATCACCGTCACCTTCTCCAACGGCGTCACGCTCGCGGTGCCGGCCCGGTCGGTCGCCAGCTCGAACGTGTCCGTCCCGACGGACACGACGGCACCCTCCGTCCCGGCAGGACTCTCCGCCTCCGGCACGACGTCGTCCTCGACGAACCTGTCGTGGTCCGCATCGACCGACAACGCGGGCGGCAGCGGGGTCTCGGGCTACGAGGTGCTCCGCAACGGCACCGTCGTCGGCACGGCGACGGGGACCACCTTCACCGCGACGGGCCTCGCGGCCTCGACGCTCTACCAGTTCACCGTCCGGGCGCTCGACGGCGCCGGCAACCGGTCGGCGAGCAGCAGCACGGTGAGCGTCACCACGTCCGGCGGGTCCGACACCGTCGCACCGTCGACGCCCACCGGGCTGACCGCGTCGGGCACCACCTCGTCGGCGACGACGCTGGCGTGGTCGGCGTCCACCGACAACGTGGGGGTCGCCGGCTACGACGTGCTCCGCAACGGCTCCGTCATCGCCTCGACCGCGAACCGGAGCTACACGGCGACGGGCCTGTCGCCCTCGACCGGCTACGCGTTCACGGTGCGGGCCTACGACGCGGCGGGCAACCGCTCGGCCGTGAGCAGCTCGGTGTCCGTCACGACGACCGGCACCTCGACCGGCATCGACGCCACGTCCCGCATCCAGGCCGAGGCGTACAACGGCATGGCGGGCGTCGCCAAGGAGGCGACGCAGGACACCGACGGGGGCGAGAACATCGCCTGGATCGGCAACGGGGACCATGTCAGGTTCGACAACGTCAACTTCGGCAGCACGCCGCGGTCGACGTTCCGCGCGAGGGTCGCGTCCGGCGCCGCCGGTGGTGTCAGCGGGCTCGTCAACGTGCGGCTGGACAGCCTCACGGGTCCGTCGATCGGCAGCTTCGCCATCGGGAGCACGGGCGGGTGGCAGGTCTGGCAGACGGTCCCGGCGAACATCCAGGGCACGACGGGGACCCACACCGTCTACCTGACGTTCGACTCCGGGCAGCCGGCCGACTTCGTCAACGTCAACTGGTTCACGTTCAGCTAGCGCGCGGTCGTCGACGGCCCGGTGGCGCTCATGCGTCGCCGGGCCGTCGACGTGTCAGGTCGAGTCGCGGGCGATGACGTGGAAGACGTCGCTCGGCTGCGCCGGTGGGTCGACGGCGTCGTCGAGCGCCGCGATCACCGCGGCGGCCAGGTACGTCGCCTGCGCGTCGATGGCCTGCCAGACGGTCGTGAGGGCGGGGGCCGCGAGCCGTGCCGCGGGGATGTCGTCGACCCCGATGACGGCCACGTCCTGCGGGGTGCGCAAGCCCTCGGCGCGCAGCCCGGCGAGCACGGCCAGTGCGACCTCGTCGTTGTAGGCGGCGACCGCCGTGACGGGGTCCGGACCTGCGCGCCAGCTCCGGACGGCCGCGGCGGCGGACGCCACGTCGAGGTCGACGACCTGGACCCTCGGCCCGGGCAGGCCGAGCTGCTCGCACTCCTGCACCACCCCGGCCAGGCGGCGGTCCGCGAACGCGGCCAGACGGTCGTCGCTCGGTGCCGCGTAGGCCATCACGCGGTGACCCCGGCCGGCGAGGTGCTCGACCTGCAGCCGCCCGATCCGGGTCTGCGGGACCGAGAAGGTGCCCGGGTGGTCGTCCTCGTCGAGCGCGCTGCCGACCACCTGGATGCCCGCCTGGCGCATCGCGCGCTCGTCCTCCTCCGCGAACGGAGCGAGCCCGAGCACGGCCCGCGGCGTCACCGCCCGCCACAGCTCGGCGAGCGGACGCGGGCCGCGGTCGTGGTGCACGAGGACGGACAGGCCCCTGGCCGCCAGCTCGGTGGTGAGGTGGTCCATCAGGGTGTCGATGACCGGCCCGATGGTCCAGTTGGGCAGGACGCAGAGCACGAGGTCGCTCCGGCCGGACCGCAACGTCCGGGCCGCCGCCGAGGGGGTGTAGCCGAGGCGCGCGGCGGCGTCCCGGACGCGCTGACGCGTGGCCTCGGGGATGGCGACGTCGTTCTTGCCGTTCAGCACGTAGCTGACCGTGGTCCGGGACACGCCGCTCTCCCGCGCCACGTCGGCACTCGTCAACCGCGGCACGGACCCTCCCTCACGACCCTCGGCAGATCTGCGCCAACCCTAGTCGCGGGAGTCGGTGTGGGTCGGTAGTCCCAGGGTGCGGCGTCGGGCTCCCGGCACGATGGTGGTATGAGCCTCCACGTCCCCGGTGGTCTGCTGCTGACGGGCCGGGCCGCCGACCCGCTCGCCCTGCCGGCCGCTCTGAAGCCCGTCCTCCTCGACGTCGCCGACCGCCTGTTCCACGAGGCCCTCGCCGCCCGGGTCGCCCACCACATCGACCGCGTCCGGCTCGGCCTTCCCGGCCTGGTCGAGACCACCGCGCCCGCGTCCGTGCTGGGTGCGCTCTCCCGGCAGGTTGCCGTGGAGACCGTGGCAGCCATCCGCGACGACCGCGGTCCGCACGGGCAGGCCGGCCTGGCGGTGACCGTCACGATCCTCGCCCACCCCGACCGCGACGACGCGCTGCTCGGCTTCGTGCACACCGAGCGGCACGAGCTGCGCGACGCCGTGCTCGCGCTCGACGGCATCGCCGAGTACGCCTATGTCGCCGTCGACAGCCCCCGCCTCGGTGCGCAGGAGTGGCAGGAGCGCGCCCGCGTGTGGTCGCACGCGCTGCGGGACGGTCGGTACGCGGACCTGGGGTGGACGTGGTCGCTGTTCGGGCGGTACCCGGAGCAGACCCTGCGGTGCCTGGCCGTGCCGGACACCAACAAGCTCGTCGCCGCGCTGCCCGGGGACAAGGACCGTGCTCGGCACCTCGCGGGCGTCCTCGGGAACACCCGTCCGATGAAGGACATGAACGACGTGGCCGCGTTCCAGCGCCGCCACGACCGGGACACGGCCGCGAACCTGCCGACCGCCCTCGCGGCGCTCGCCCCGATCACGGCCGACGACCTGGCCTGACGTCGAAGGGGTGGCCGGGCGAACCCGGCCACCCCGTCGACGTCACCTCACATCACTGACCGAACCAGCGACCCACCTGCTCGACGATCGCGGCATCGAACCGGTCGTCGTCGTGCCGGGCGCGCAGCCACTCCGCAAAGCTGCCTCCGGCCGAGGCGTCGGCCTCCTTGCGGCACGCGTCGGTGTCCGTGACCGCCCGCAGCAGCATCTGCTCGGCCTCGGCGGGCGTGCGGTACAGGAACGGGTAGTCGGCCGGCAGGATCGCCCGCGCCCAGGGACGGTCGGGCAGCACACCGACCGCGCCGGCGACCAGCGCCTCGATGTACTCGAGCCCGTACGACTCGTCGGTCGCCGTGGCGAGGAACGCCGTCGTGCGGGCCAGCGCCGACCAGTACCCCTCGCGCGTGGCGGTCAGCGGGCCGACCCACGCCCAGTCGTGCAGCGAGAGCCGCATCGCCTGCTCCGTGGCCAGGTGCGACTCGTGCAGCCGCGCCTCCACGCGCAAGGGCGTGCGCTTGGCCACGCGCTCGACGATGTCCAGGAACAGCTGCGGCTGCTTGCGGTCCGACAGGTAGATCGCGGGGTAGAGGACGACGGGCACGTCCGGGTCGCGCCGGGGGAGCACGTGGTCGAGCCGGATGCCGAGGTTCACCCAGGCGACCTCGGACTTCTCCGCCAGCGACGGGATCGTCCACCGCTCGACCATCTCGCGGACCTCGCCCGCCGTGCGCTCCGAGTTGGCGAACGTCGGGAACAGGGCGCACGAGAGGGCGACCGCCGCGCGTTCGACGGGGTGGTGGAACCGGGACGTGCCCAACCACACGAAGTTCATGACGTGCGGCTCGCCGCCCGAGGCGGCGAGGGTGCGCCACACCGCGACCGAGTCGGCCGGGGCCATGTTGATGACGATCGTGTCGTCCGGGTTGACGAACTCGAGCGGCAGCAGGTCGAAGTCGGCACCGCGCCGCGGGCCGGGTCCGACCAGGATCGACCCGGGGAAGATGCGCAGCAGGCGGCGCACCAGGGTGGCGCCGGCGTCGTGCCCGGCGACGTGCCCGTCGGTGTCGACGAGGACGTCGGGGTTGCGGACCGCGATCCTCATCGGTCGCCCGCCTTCGCGTCGACCAGGGCACGATCGGTGCCGGAGGTCTCCGGTGCGGCAGCGGACGTCGCGTCTCCGCCGTCCCCGTGGCCGACGGGCGGGGCCTCGTCGGAGAGTGTCGACCGGATCCGCATGCCGTAGAACGAGCGGTACACGAAGAAGGCCGAGGCGAGGAAGAACACCGCCGCCAGCCCGAGCACCAGGGTGTGCAGGCCGTCCGCCGTGAGGCTGACCGAGAGCTCGACGGCCAGCAGCCCGAACAGCGTCGTGAACTTGATGACCGGGTTGAGCGCCACCGACGACGTGTCCTTGTACGGGTCGCCGACCGTGTCACCGATGATCGTGGCCTCGTGCAGCGCGGTGCCCTTGGCGTGCAGGTCGATCTCGACGATCTTCTTCGCGTTGTCCCACGCGCCGCCGGCGTTGGCCATGAAGAACGCCTGGTACAGGCCGAACACGGCGATCGAGATCAGGTAGCCGATGAAGAAGTACGGCTCGACGAACGCGAAGGCCAGGGTCGAGAAGAACACGCCGAGGAACATCGTGAGCATCCCCTGCTGCGCGTACTGCGTGCAGATCTCCACGACGCGACGGGAGTCGGCCTCGCTCGCCCTCGTCGCGCCGTCGAGGCGGATCGTGGTCCGGATGAACTCGACGGCCCGGTAGGCACCGGTGGTCACCGCCTGGATGGACGCGCCCGTGAACCAGAAGATCACGGCACCACCCATGACCAGGCCGAGCAGGAACGGCGGGTGCAGCAGCGAGAGGTTCTCCAGGCCCGTGGTCAGACCCTCGGTGAGGCCCATGATGATCGAGAAGATCATCGTCGTGGCGCCGACCACGGCCGTCCCGATGAGCACCGGCTTCGCGGTCGCCTTGAACGTGTTCCCGGCGCCGTCGTTCTCCTCGAGCATGGTCTTGGCGGTCTCCCACTGCGGCTCGAACTCGTGGTCCCGGACCAGCTCGGCCTCGATGTCGTCGATCTCCTCGATCATCGACAGCTCGTAGACGCTCTGGGCGTTGTCCGTGACGGGGCCGTAGGAGTCGACCGCGATGGTGACCGGCCCCATCCCCAGGAACCCGAAGGCGAGCAGCCCGAAGGCGAACACGGCGGGCGCCAGCATCAGCGTGTCCAGGCCCAGCTGCGAGAGCAGGAAGGCGCCGCCCATCAGGCCGACGATCGTGGTGCCGAGCCAGTAGGCGGAGAAGTTGCCGGCGACGAGGCCGGACAGGATGTTCAGCGACGGGCCGCCCTCGCGCGAGCTCATGACGATCTCGCGGACGTGGCGGCTGCCGGTCGACGTGAACGCCTTGACCAGCTCCGGGATCACGGCGCCGGCGAGAGTGCCGACGGCGACGATGGTCGCGAAGACCCACCACAGCGTCGCGGTCTTGCCCTGCCCGAGCACCAGGTAGGTGGTCAGGTAGGTGGCGGCGACGCAGATGCCGGACGTCACCCAGACGAGGGAGGAGAGCGGGGTCTCGAAGTTCATCCGCTTCGCGTCCCGGTACTGGTGACGCACCCAGGCGTCGTTGACCAGGTAGGAGAGCGCCGACGCGATGATCATCACGGCGCGCACGACGAACATCCACACCAGGAGCGTCGCCTGGACCGCGGGGTCGTGGACGCCCAGCAGCACGAACGTGATCAGGGCGACGCCGGTGACGCCGTAGGTCTCGAACCCGTCGGCGCTCGGCCCGACGGAGTCGCCCGCGTTGTCGCCCGTGCAGTCGGCGATGACACCCGGGTTGCGGGCGTCGTCCTCCTTGATCTTGAACGCGATCTTCATGAGGTCCGCGCCGATGTCCGCGATCTTGGTGAAGATGCCACCGGCGATGCGCAGGGCCGCCGCACCGAGCGACTCGCCGATCGCGAACCCGATGAAGCAGGCGCCGGCGATCTCGCGGGGGAGGAACAGCAGGATCACCAGCATCATGAGCAGCTCGAGGCTGATGAGGACCATGCCGATCGACATGCCCGACTTCAGCGGGATCCGGTGCACCTGCAGCGGCGTGCCGCGCAGGGCGGCGAACGCGGTGCGTGAGTTGGCGAACGTGTTCACACGGATGCCGAACCAGGCGACGGCGTACGAGCCGGCCATCCCGAGCAGGCTGAAGCCGATGACGATCGAGACCTTGCCCCACGGGAAGTCGATGAGGAATCGGTAGTACACGACGATCACCGCGGCGATGAACACCCAGAGCATGAGCAGGAACTTGCCCTGCTTGACCAGGTACGCCTTGCACGTCGAGTAGATGAGCTCGGAGATCTCGAGCATCGACGCGTGCACGGGCAGCCGGCGCAGCTGGACGAACGCCAGCATGCCGAAGCCGAGACCGAGCACGCACACGACCAGGCCGAGGCCCAGCAGCAGGCGACCCGAGACGCCGCCCATCACGGTGACCGCACTCAGGTCGGGGAGCACGAGGCTCGCCTCACCGCCCGCACCCGGCGGTTCCGCCGTTGACGAGAAGGACGTCCAGAGGGCGGTCATGGTGAGCACGGGATCCCCGTTTCGTGACGAGCAGCGGCCTTTTCTTGCAGGCTAGGGCCGCGTTTCGCCGACGAATGTGACCTAAGTCTCGGTCGGTGGGTGCATCCGTCCTGCCCCGGCCGCGAGAAGGAGTCGGGACGCCTCCCGGCGCCAGGGAGTGGAGGATCACCGTGGGCATCCAGACCTCGATCGACGCGCTTCGTTCCGCCGACCGGATCGTCGACGCGATGCGGCTCGCCGACGAGCTCGCGTTCGAGAGCAGCCGGGACCCCGGCGTGCGCACCGTCCGCGTGCTGTCCGCCGCGCTCGACGACCCGGACCAGCTGGTGGCCGTCGCCGCGGTGCACGCCCTGGGCACGATCGCCGATGACGAGGCCTCCCGCGCGCTCGTCCGGCTGCTCTCGAGCGAGCACCTGTTCCTGCGGGAGCACGCCGCCTGGGTGCTCGGCTCGGGCCTGCCGCGCGCCGACGCGATCGCGCGCCTCATCGGGATGACCGCGTCCGGCGGGTTCGGCGGCATGCTCGCGCAGCGCACCCTCGAGCAGTGGTCCGCCGGCGCGCCCGAGGCGGTTGCCGTCGGGCTCGAGTCCGCCCTGCTGGGCGTGGTCGAGCCTGCCGAGCGGGCTCGCGTCGTGGAGACCCTCGGCCTCGTGCAGCACGTCATCGCGGTCCGCCCCCTGCTCGCGCTCGGGGGAGACGCTCGGGAGGCCGAGCAGGTGCGGGCGGCCGCGGTGGCCGCGCTGGGTCGGCGCCCCGGGGACCGCGACGTCGTGGGGCTGCTCGACCGGTTGGCGTCGGGCGGGGACTCCCTCGCGGGCGTCGCCGGCCTCGCCCTCGTCGACATCGCCGCGGGGTCCTCCGTGGTCCGGCGGCCGGTGCGCGACGGGCTCACGGTCGCGCAGCTGTTCCTGCACGCCGACATCGACGCGCGGCTCAGCGCTGCCGGTGCCGGCGACAACGGCGGGATCGTGACGCTCCTGGTGAGGCTCGGCGATGCGCTCGTGGCGCCCGGGGCCGACGCGCCCTCGCCCGTGACCCGCGTGCTGACCATGTCCCGGGGTTCGGTGGACCAGGCTGCGGCGGACCTGCGCAGCCTGCAGGACGACGGGCACCGCTACGGGCGCGTGCCGCTCCAGCACGACGCGTCGCCCACGGCGACCCCCTGGTCGCTGCGCGTCTCCGCGCGCCGGGGCATCCGCCGCCTGCTGCGGTCCGCGGGCGGGGTGGACCTGATCCACCTGCGGATGGCCGACGTCGGAAGCCTGGCCGCGGCCGACGTCGCGCGCGAGCTCGACATCCCGGTGGTGTTCACGGTGGCCCCGGACCCGCACGCGGTGATCCGCTCGCTCGACCTGGCCGGCCGCCTCACCCGCGAGAACTTCGGTGCGGTCGACGAGGCGGAGCACTTCTGGTTCCGGGTGCGCCTGGTGCAGCGCCTCGCGGCCAACGCGGCGCACACCGTGCTGTTCCCGCGGCCCGCGCTGGAGCGCGACATGCGCGAGCTGGTGGGGATCGACCTGTCGGCGCACCCGGAGCGGCACACCGTGGTCCCGGAGGGGGTGGACCTGCAGGTCGTCGACGATGCCCGGGCCGAGGCCACTGGTCACGCGTCCGGGGCACCGGCGATCGGCGCGCTGGCGGAGCTCCGTGCGCTCGTCGACGCACTGCCGGAGCAGCGCCGCGGCCTGCCGCTGGTCGTCAGCGTCGGCCGGCTCCACCGGGTCAAGGGGATGGCGACGCTCGTGCAGGCCTGGGCCGGCGCCGGTCTGCGCGACCGGGCGAACCTGCTCGTCGTCGGGGGCGATCTCGACCACCCGTCGGCCGACGAGCGCGACCAGCTCGACGTCATCGACGCGATCGTCCCGGCCGCCGAGCGTGCGAGTGCCGGGCTGCTGCTGGCGGGCCACCGGCCCAACGACGTGGTGGTGCGCTGGATGGCGGCGGCGCGCACCGGCCTGCCGGGACTGAGCGCACCGCGCGGCATCTACGTGTGCGCGAGCCTCAAGGAGGAGTTCGGCATCGCACTCCTCGAGGCGATGGCGTCCGGCCTGCTGGTCGTGGCCCCGGACGGCGGAGGGCCTGCCACGTACGTCGAGGAGGGCATCACCGGCTTCCTGACCGCGACGTGGGACGTCGACCGCCTGGCGTCGACGGTCGGTGTCGCTCTGGACGCGTCGCTCGCCGAGACGGACGGGCGGCGCGCCGCGCGGTCCCTCGCAACGGTCGAGGCGAGCTTCACCATCCAGCGGATGGCGGGCATGCTCGACGACGTCTACACCCGAGTCGCGGCCGAGGAGCGCGCCGCGCGGTCCTCGCTGGTCGGTGCGGCGTGACCCTCCTCGTCCTCAGCCCCGACTACGCCTCCCACGTGCTCCCGCTCGCGGCGCTCGGCGCGGCGTGGCGGGACGCGGGGGAGCGGGTCGTCGTCGCGTCCGGACCGGCCACCGCCGGGATCGTGGAGGAGTTCGGGTACGAGCGGGAGCACCTGCAGCTGGGTCGCGGCTCGAACCCCGGCGTGATCCGCGCCGACGAGCAGCCCCGGGACGAGGCCGACTCGCTCCGGGGCTTCTTCGACGCCACACGGCAGGGGATGGTCCCGACGCTGGCCTACCAGGCGCGCGAACGCATGGTCGACCTCATGTGGCGGCCCGTCGAGAAGGCCCGCGCCACGCTCGAGGTGATCGACCGGGTGCGTCCCGACGCGATCCTGGTCGACCACCTCGCCTACAGCGCGCGCCTGGCGCTCTGGGCCGCGGACGTCCCGCACGCCGACGTGGTGCTCGGCCACCCGACCGCCCTGCCCGTGGGCGACGAGGTGTACGGGTTCCCGTCCGGCTGGCCGCGGGCGTTCCGGCCCGACCCGGCAGAGCTGGACCAGCTCGACGTGCTGTGCCGCCGGGTCGCGACGAGGTTCACCGACGAGTGGAACGGGGCGGCCGCGCAGCTGGACCCCGGCCTGCCCGCGGTGCCGGACGCGTTCTCCCAGCACGGGCCGCTGGTGCTCTACCACTACCCGGAGGAGCTCGCGGCGCCGGGACGGGCCGCGGCGCTCCCGCCGCACCGGTACCTCGGCGGCTCGCTGCGCGCCGAGCCCGCGGACGCCGAGGTCGACGCCTGGCTGAGCTCGGCCGAGCCGTTCGTGTACGTGAGCTTCGGGAGCTTCTTGTCGGTCCGCGGGGACGTGCTGGCGCGGGTGGCCACGGCTCTGCGGGGTGCGGGAGTGCGCGCCGCGATCGCCAGCGGGTCCACGCCGGTCGCCCAGCTGGGCGAGCTGCCCGCGGGATGGCTGGTGCGCGAGTACCTGCCACAGGTGCGGCTCCTGCGCGCCGCGGCCGCCACCGTGACGCACGGCGGCAACAACTCGGTCACGGAGGCGGTCGCCACGGCCACGCCGCTGCTCGTCCTGCCGTTCTCCACGGACCAGTTCGCCGGCGCGGCGGCCGTCGAGCGCGCTGGCGTCGGTGAGGCGCTGGACCCGAACACGGCCTCGGTGGCGGAGATCCGGTCGGCGCTCGAACGCCTGCTCTCGTTGGCGGGGCCGGGCGTGCAGGTGCTGCGTTCGGCGGCGGGCGCGCTCGAGGCGCAGCCGGGTCCTACCCGGGCGTACCGGGCCGTCACGCGGTGACGTCCTCGCATCCCCCGGCGACGAGGGTGCGCGTCCACGTGTCCGCCAGCCGGTCCCCGAAGCGCTCGGCCGTCCACCCGCGCTCGTGCACCAGCAGCGCCCAGTACTCCGGGCCGTTCATGCTCCAGACCAGGTCCGCCATCTCGTCGTCGGCGAGGTCGGCGCGCAGCTCGCCCGTCTCGCGCAGGTCCGCGACGAAGTCCCGCATGTTCGCGGCGCGCCGCGAGGAGATGGTCTCCCAGAGCGCCCGGCAGTCCGCATCGGTGGCGGCGGCCTCGCGCAGGGCCAGGTAGACCGGCCCGAGCCGATCCTGGATCTGTGCGACGGCGTGGGCGTAGATCGCGATCTTCGCCCGGGCCGTCGGGGCCTCCCGGACCTGGCGCACGTACTCCCGCTGCGTGGCGGGAACCGCGTGGTCGGTCCCGGAGAGGGACGCCTCCACGACCTCGCGCAGGAGCTCGGGCTTGCGACCGACCGCCGCGTAGACCGTGTCGACCGCCACCTGCGCACGGGCGGCGACGGCGCCGACGGTCGTGGCCGCGTACCCCTCGCTGAGGAACAGGTCGCGCGCCGACCGCACGACTGCCGACCGGGTGGCAGCGGCCTGTTCCGCCCGCTTGGGGGAGCGGTAGGGCCGAGCGTTGACGTCACGAGGCATCCGCCATACCCTCCAGTAATTCGTCCGAAACGTCTTCGGACGAACGGTACCAGGCTGGCAGAGGGAGCGGCATGAACGTCGAGAGCGTGCAGACCGTGATCGTCGGCGGCGGGCAGGCGGGCCTGGCGGCCAGCCACGAGCTGTCGGCGCGCGGCCTGCCCCACGTGGTCCTCGAAGGAGGCGACCGGGTCGGCGACTCCTGGCGTCACCGCTGGGACTCGCTCCGGCTGTTCACCCCGGCTCGCTACGACGGGCTCCCCGGACGTCCGTTCCCGGGCGGCCCGTGGTCCCTGCCCACCAAGGACCAGCTCGCCGACTACCTCGAGTCCTACGCCGCCGACCTGCAGCTGCCGGTGCGGACCGGCGTGCGCGTGCGCGGCGTGACCCGGTCGGGCGAGGGGTTCCTCGTCGAGTCCGACGAGCGCGCGTGGCACGCCCAGAACGTCGTGGTCGCCACCGGTTTCGACCGCGTGCCGCGGGTCCCGGCGTTCGCGGCGGACGTGCGACCGGACGTCGTGCAGCTCGACGCGGGCAGCTACCGGGTGCCGGAGCAGGCGGGCCCGGGCGCCGTCCTGGTCGTCGGCGCCGGCAACTCGGGCGCGGACATCGCCCTCGAGCTGGCGGCGACGCACCGCACCTTCCTGTCCGGCCGGCACCCCGGCCAGATCCCGTGGCCGATCGAGCAGCCCCTGGCTCGGCCCCTGAACCGGCTCGCGTTCTGGGCCTTCGGGCACGTGCTGACCACGAGCACCCCGATCGGCCGGCGTGCCCGTGCCGACGTCCTCGCGCACAGCGGCCCGCTGATCCGGGTCCGGTCGAAGGACCTCGCAGCCGCAGGCGTCGAGCGGGTGCCGCGGACCACGGGCGTCCGCGACGGGCTGCCCGCGCTCGACGACGGTCGGACGCTGGATGTCTCCACGATCGTCTGGTGCACCGGGTTCGACCCGGACCACAGCTGGATCGACCTGCCGGTGTTCGGCGCCGACGGCGTGCTGCAGCACGAGCGGGGCGTGACCGCCGAGCACGGGCTGTACTTCCTCGGCCTCGTGTTCCAGCACTCTCTGGCCTCCTCGATGGTCCACGGCGTCGGGGCTGATGCGGCCTACATCGCCGGCCAGGTCGCGGACCGCGTCGCGAGCGAGACGGCGGCCGTGCCTGCGTAGCCGCTACGGTGCGGTATGACCGCGGGGAGCCGACTCGGTGACTACCTGCGGGCGCGGCGCGACCGGCTCCAACCGCAGGACGTCGGTCTGGTGGTGGGCCCGGGCGCGCGCCGGGTCCCGGGTCTGAGGCGCGAAGAGGTCGCCGTCCTGGCCGGCGTGAGCACGAACTACTACCTCCGCCTCGAGCAGGGCCGCGACGCCAACCCCTCCAGCCAGGTGCTGGACGCCCTGGCGCGCGCCCTGCGGCTCGATGCCGTCGCCACCGACCACCTCCGCGCGCTCGCGCGGCCGGCGGAGCTCCCCGTCGCCCCCGATCACGCCGACGTCGTCGACGAGGCGATCCTCTGGCTCATCGACTCGTGGCCGCTCACCGCCGCGGTGGTGCACAGCCGGCACGTCGACGTGCTCGCCTCGAACGCCCTGGCGCGCCGGCTGAACCCGAGCTTCCGCGTCGGTGTCAACAGCGTCCTGTCGCTCTTCACGGACTCGGCCGAGCGACTGTTCCACGCGGACTGGGACGGCCTGGCCGCCCGTTCGGTCGCCCTGCTGCGGGGGATGACCCAGTCCCGCGTCGGGGACGCCCGACTGGACGAGCTCGTCGCGGAGGGCTCCGCGAGCAGCGCGCTGTTCCGGGAGCTCTGGGAACGCCAGGACGTCCGCCGCGTCGGGACCGGCACGCACGTCCTGCGCCACCCGCTCGTCGGCGAGCTGCGCCTGAGCTATCTGCGACTGCCTCTGGTCGACACCGACGGTCAGTCGCTCTTCCTCTACAACGCGGAGCCGGGGTCTCCCAGCGCGGCGGCGATGCAGCGGCTGGCGGACTCTGGGTGGGACCAGCAGGGACAGGAAACGGCCACGCGCGAGGTCTAGCGTCGCCCTCGTGGACCTCCATCTGGCGGGCAAGGTCGCGGTCGTCACCGGCGCGAGCAAGGGCATCGGCCTCGCGGTCACGCGTGCGCTCGTCGCCGAGGGTGTGAACGTGGTCGCGGGCGCCCGCACGATCACGGACGAGCTCGTCGCCCTGTCCGACACGGGGCAGGTCCTAGCCGTCGCGGTCGACCTCGCCGACGCCGACACCCCGGCGGAGCTGGTGTCCCGGTCCGCGCACTTCGGTGGGCTGGACATCCTCGTGAACAACGTCGGCGCCGTCACCCCGCGCACGAGCGGCTTTCTCGACGTCAGCGACGACGACTGGCACGCCACCCTCAACCTCACCCTGATGGCCGCCGTCCGTACGACGCGTGCCGCCATCCCCCTGCTCCTCGACCGCGGCGCCGGCACCGTGGTGACGATCTGCTCGGTCAACGCCTACCTGCCCGATCCCGGGGTGATCGACTACTCGGCCACCAAGGCGGCGGTCTGGAACCTGTCCAAGTCGCTGTCCAAGGAGTTCGGGCCGCGGGGTCTGCGTTTCAACACCGTCAGCCCCGGACCGGTGTCGACGCCCCTCTGGCTCGGCGAGGGCGGGGTCGCGGCGACGGTGGCGGCGAGCATGGGCATCTCGTTCGACGAGGCCCGGACGCGGATCATCGACAGCGCCGGCGGGTTCTCGACCGGCCGCTTCACGGAACCGGAGGAGGTCGCCGACCTCGTCCTGCTGCTGGCCAGCGACCGCGCGGGCAACATCACCGGATCCGACGTGCTCATCGACGGCGGCTTCGCCAAGCAGCTCTGACCACCCTCTGAAGGAGCACCCATGTCGAGAACCCCGGTCGTCTTCATCCACGGTCTCTGGATCCACTCGTCGGCCTGGGCGCCGTGGCTCGAGCTCTTCGCCTCGCGCGGGTACGACCCGAGCGCGCCGGGCTGGCCCGGTGACGCGGACACGGTCGCGGAGACGCGTGCCGCTGCGGACGCCCTCGACGACGTCGGGATCGAGCAGATCTGCCACCACTACGCCGACGTCATCGAGACGCTCGACGCCAAGCCCATCGTCATCGGGCACTCCTTCGGTGGGCTGATCGCGCAGGAGCTGCTGGCCAACGACCTGGCCGTCGCCGCCGTCGCCATCGACCCGGCACCCATCAAGGGCGTCAAGACGCTGCCGTTCTCGCAGCTGCGCTCGGGCTTCCCGGTGCTCGGCAACCCGGCGAACAAGAAGCGGACCGTCTCGCTCACGGCCAAGCAGTTCCGGTACAGCTTCGGCAACACCCTGACCGAGGAGGAGTCCGACGCGCTGTTCGAGGCGTGGACCATCCCCGGGCCGGGTCGCCCGCTCTTCGAGGACGCCACGGCGAACTTCCGGCGGAACTCGCCCGCCAGGGTCGACACCCACCACGCCGTCCGCGGCCCGCTGCTGCTCACCTCCGGCAGCGAGGACCACACGGTGCCCAGGTCGGTCACCCTCGAGGTCGCGAAGATGTACGCGGACAACCCGAGCTCGATCACCGAGTACCACGAGTTCCCCGGCCGCGGGCACTCGCTGACGATCGATGCCGGGTGGCGGGACGTCGCCGACGTGGCCCTCGAGTGGCTCTCCGCGCAGCGCCTGGACGTCCCGGCCGCCGAGAGCGCCTAGAGGCCGAACACCTCGGCGGGCCTGCCGCGGACCAGGTCCACCACGGCGTCGGCCGCCTCGTCCTCGTCGAGCCGGTGGTCCGCCACGAGCCCCGCGAGGTAGCCGGCGTCGAGCCGGCGCGCCATGTCGTGCCGCGCCGGGATCGAGCAGATGGCCCGGGTGTCGTCGATGAACCCGCTGGTCCGGGACAACCCGGCGGTCTCGGAGACGGCGGACCGCCAGCGCCGGATGGCGTCGGGAGCGTCGAGGAACCACCAGGGCGCGCCGACGTACACGGACGGGTAGAAGCCTGCCAGTGGCGCGAGCTCGCGGGAGAACACCGACTCGTCGAGCGTGAAGAGCACCAGCGTGAGGTTCGGGTGGGTGCCGTAGCGCTCGAGGAGCGGACGCAGCGCATCCGTGAAGGCGCCCGGCAGGGGCAGGTCGTGCCCGGTGTCCGGGCCGAACCGGGCGCCGGTCGGCCGGTGGTGTCCGCGGCGAACCCCGGGGTGGAGGGTCATGGTCAGACCGTCCTGCGTCGCCATGCGGGCCATCTCCAGCAGCATGTGCCGGCGCAGGGCGGTCGTCTGGAGCTCCGGTGCCTGGCCGGCCAGCGCCGCGCGGTAGATCCGCTCCGCCTCCACCGCGTCGAGCGGCTCGGTGCCGACATCCTCGTGGCTGTGGTCGGTGGACACGCCCCCGTGCCGCCGGAAGTGCTCGCGCCGGTCCTCCATCGCGGCCACCCACCCCGCGTAGGAGCCGGTGTCCACCCCTGCGACCGCGCCCAGGTGGAGCACGTCGCGTGCCCAGTCGGGGCGCCCGGCCTCGAGGTACCTGTCGGGCCGGAACGTCGGCACCACCCGGCCGGTGAAGGTCGGGTCGTCCCGCAGGGCCGCGTGCGCTGCCAGGTCGTCCGCCGGGTCGTCGGTGGTGGCGAGGACCTCGATCCGGAACCGGTCGAACAGCGCCCGTGGCCGGAACGTGGGTTGCACGAGCTGGTCGGCGATCCCGTCGTAGAGGTCGTCGGCCGTCTCGGCGCTCGGCCGGACGTCCAGACCGAACACGTCGACCAACGCGCTCTCCAGCCAGTACTTCACAGGCGTGCCGCGGTAGACCGACCAGTTCTGGCAGAGCAGCCGCCAGGCCTCGCGGGCTGCCGCGGGGGACAGGGTGCCCTGCCCCACCCCGAGCCGGTCGAGCGGGACGCCGGACGCGTGCAGCAGGCGGGTGACGTAGTGGTCGGGGGTGACCAGCAACGACGTCGGGTCGGTGAACGGCTGGTCGTCCAGGAGCAGCCGGGCCTCGACGTGCCCGTGCGGGGACAGGATCGGCAGGTCGCGGACCTCGTCGTAGAGGCGCCGGGCGATGGAACGGACCTCGGGGGCGGTGGGCAGCAGCCGGTCCGGGTGGAGGCGCAGGGCCTCGGTGGTGGCGATCGACACGGTCAGTCCTCCCGTGCGGCGCGACGCGCGGCGACCTCGGCCACCATGGTGCGGAACCGGGTCTCGGTCAGCGGGTAGAAGATCATGATCAGGACGCCGACGAGGATGAACGCGGCAGGGACGAAGCCGGCGATGAAGCGGATGCCGTCCTGCGTCGCCTCGCTCTGGACCTCCTGCTGCGCGATGTACCCGACGAAGCCGAGCCCGTACGCGGCAGCTGCACCACCGACGGCCTGCCCGACCTTGCGGGTGAACGAGAAGACCGCGTAGGTGGTGCCCTCGGTCCGCACGCCGGTCCGCCACTCGCCGTACTCGACGGTGTCGGCCTCCAGCGCCCACATCAGGGTGTTCACGGCCGCCATGCCGACCCCGTAGAGGCCGAAGAACGCGATGGCCAGGCCGGGACGGCTGGACGGGGTGAGGGCGATGCCGAGCGCCGCGACGATCGCGATGATGCTGGCGGAGATGTACGCCGGCTTCTTGCCGACGGCCCGCACGATCCGGGGGATGAAGCCGGCGACCACGAACATCACGCCGGTGCTCACGACCGTGAGGATGATGAAGTAGTTGGCGTCACCCAGCACGTCGCGGGCGTAGTACGCCTGCACGGTCTGGAGCGTGAACATGCCGACCAGGAACGACAGCGCGCTGAGGCAGAGCATGAGCAGCGGGCGGTTGCCCTTGAGGGTCCCGAGGCTCTGCTTGAGGGTCACGTGCGCCACGTCGCGGGCCACGCGCTCCTTCGACGTGGAGAACAGCAGCATGTAGAGGCCGAACCCGATGACGACGAACAGCAGCGTGGTCAAGGTGAGCGACTGCTGCAGGTTGTCGGAGTTCTTGATCTGCGGCGCGACGATGAAGGCCAGCGCGATGATCGTCGCCGCGGTACCCATCGAGCGGAAGCTGGCCAGCCGGGCGCGCTCCACGGGCTCCTGCGTCATGGCCGAGGCCAGGGAGCCGTACGGGATGTTCACCAGGCTGTACGCCAGGCCGAGCAGCGCGTACGTGGCGTAGGCGTAGATGAGCTTGCCCGTGCCGCCCAGGCCGCCGGGGACCGTGAAGGTCGCCACGGAGAGCAGCAGCAGGGGGAGCGAGCCGAACAGGAAGAACGGCCGGAACTTGCCCCACCGGGTCATGGTCTTGTCGACCTGGCGGCCCGCCCAGATGTCGGCGAACGCGTCCCAGACCCGCACGACGAGGAACAGCGTCCCCGCGGCGGCGGCCGAGATGCCGACCACGTCGGTGTAGTAGAGCAGCAGGAACATCGACGTCATCGAGAACGCCAGGTTGTTGCCCGCGTCGCCGGCGGCGTACCCGAGGTACGTGCGGAACCGGAGCTTCGGAGCGGGGGACGTGCTGGGGGTGGTGATCGGGTCGGAGACAGCGACGGTGCTGGTCATGTCGACTCCTCGGTCGGGCCGCGGGGCGGCAGGGTTGCGGGGATGAGGGCTGGTCATGGCTTCGTGGTCCAGCGGCGGCGCAGCACGTGCGCGGCGGCCTTCGGGCGGCGGTCACGGGTGAACACGCCCTTCTTGTTGCCGTCCACCCGGAACACGGAGGTGGAGGACGTGGCGAAGTCGGCGAAGTTCCACACCTGCTCGCCGACGACGGCGTCGACCGCGTCGAACACGCGGTGGTTCATGTCCAGGTACTCGACCTGGTACTCCTCGGACCACGGCTGCGGGGTCAGGGAGTGCACGCCGGCGACGGTGTCGGCGCCGTACTCGGTGATGATGATCGGCTTGCCCTCGGTGGCCCACTGCTGGAGCTCGGACAGCCACGCGGCCTCGGCGGCGACCAGGTCGCCCGTGTTGACGTACCAGCCGTAGTACCGGTTGAGCATGAGCACGTCGCCCAGTTCGGACACCTGGCACGTGCCGTGCGGCGCGAGCATCACGTTGACGAAGCCGACCGGACGGCTGGTGTCCAGCTCGCGGGTCAGGGCGAACAGCGGCTCGAAGTACGCGCGCGCCGCGTCGGTGTCGGACTCGGGCTCGTTGGCGATCGACCAGAGCACGACGCTCGGGTGGTTCTTGTCCCGCGTGATCAGCTCCCGGATCGCCTGCTTGTGGGCCTCCTGGCTCACGTCGTTGACGGTCTCGGGGGAGAAGGTGGTGTAGTTCTGGCCGCCGAAGATGCCGCCGGCCAGGCCCATGTTCTGCCCGACCGCGGCGACCTCGTCGATGACGACGATGCCCGTGCGGTCCGCGTAGTCGTAGACCTCCTCGGCGTACGGGTAGTGCGCCGTGCGGAACGAGTTGGCGCCGATCCAGTCGAGCAGCTCGAAGTCGTGCACCAGGAAGGCGTCGTCGTGGCCCTTGCCGCGCACGGCGGAGTCCTCGTGCTTGCCGAAGCCCTGGAAGTAGAACGGCTCGCCGTTGATGAGGAACTGCGTCCCGCGCACCTCGACCGTGCGGATCCCGACGCTCTGGTGGTAGCTGTCGATCGAGGCGCCCGATGCGTCCACCAGCTCGACTTCGGCGTCGTAGAGGTAGCCGTCGCCGGGAGCCCACAGGTGGGCGTCGGGGACCTCGAGCTCACCGCGCGAGCCCTCGGCGGTCGCGACGGTCACCCCGTCCGCGTCCCGCAGCGTCACCCGCACCGCGGCATCGCCGGCCACGGTCACCGCGTAGGCGACGACCCCCGTGGAGCCGCGGCGGTCGGTCGTGACCACGACGTCGTCGACGTAGGTGGTCGGCGTCGCGTACAGCCAGACCGACCGGTGCAGGCCGGCGTAGTTGAAGAAGTCGTGGAAGTACTGCTGCCGGCGGCCCTGCGGCGTCTCGTGCACGATGCCCGGGGGGATCGTCTGGAACGTCAGCTCGTTGTTCACCACGATCGTCACGCGGACCTCGTCGCCGGGGGAGACGAGCGCGGTGACGTCGGCCTCGAACGGCGTGTAGCCGCCCTCGTGGCGTGCCACCTCGGTGTCGCCGACCCAGACGACCGCGGCGTGCGTCGCCGAGTCGAACCGGAGCGCGACGCGCTGCCCGGCCCAGCCGCGGGGGACCCGCACGGTGGTCTGGTACCAGGCGTCGCCCACGTGGTCGCGTCCGGTCGTCCCGACGAGCACGTCGTTGTAGCTCGCCGGGACGGGCATGGACCGGGCCTCGGCCAGCGGACCCTCGTGCCAGCCCTGCTGACGGCCGGCGCCCGTGGCGTCGAGGCGGAAGTCCCACAAGCCGTTCAGGGACTTGCGCTCGCGGCTCACGGTGTCCTGGGGACGAAGCATCGGTGCTCTCCTCTCATCGCCGGCGAGGCATCTGCGCATCGGCCGGTGTTCTCATTGAGGACCCGTGATCCCGGGACGACAAGCGGTTGCCATGACTTGTCGCGGTGCCTACCGTTCGAGGCGTGGACGAGCACAAGGTGCCGACGATCTACGACGTGGCCGCGGCTTGCGGCGTCGCTCCGTCCACCGTCTCCCGGGCGTTCTCACGGCCGGGGAGGGTCAACGCCGAGACCGCCGCCAGGATCCGCCAGGTCGCCGAGGAGATGGGCTACCGCGCCAACCCGCTGGCGCGGGCGCTGCCCACCGGCAAGACGTCGCTGCTGGCGCTGGTGGTCTCGGACGTGACCAACCCGTTCTACTTCGAGATCATCCGCGGTGCGGAGATGGCCGCGACGGAGGCGGACTACACGCTCCTGGTCGCGGACGTGCACGAGTCCGCGACCGCCGAGCGCAAGGCGCTGGAGCGCGCGCTGCCGCTGGTCGAGGGCGTCGTGCTCGGGACGTCCCGCATGTCGGACTCGGCCATCCGCGTGATGGCGCAGCAGCGCCCGACCGTCGTGCTCAACCGGGTGCTCACCGGGATCCCGAGCGTGATCACCGACAACGCCCGGGGCGCGCGGCGCGCCGTGGAGCATCTGGCGTCGCTCGAGCACCGGGCCATCGGCTACCTCGCCGGACCGGAGGCGTCCTGGGCCGACGGGATGCGCTGGCGCGCGATGCGCGAGGCAGCGGAGATGCTGGACCTCCGGGTGCAGAGGTTCGGTCCGTTCGCGCCGACGCTCGCCGGAGGCGGGGAGGCGGCGGCCGTCATCGCAGCCTCGAACGTCACCGCGGTCGTGGCGTACAACGACCTCGTCGCGATCGGGCTGATGCGCGGGCTCGCGGCGCTCGACGTGCGAGTGCCACGGGACGTCAGCGTGGTCGGCTTCGACAACATCTTCGGTGCCGAGATCTGCTCGCCTGCGCTGACCACCGTGGCCGCGCCGCTGGCGGCGCTCGGCAAGTACGCGGTGCAGACGCTGCTGGCCGGGATGTCGTCGCGCACGCCTCCCCAGGTGCGTCCCGCGCTGCTGCCGGCCGAGCTCGTCGTGCGGGACTCGACGGCGCGGCGCGCGCGACGACGGCGGTCGTGACGGTTCGACAGGACAAGTCATGGCAACCGATTGCCATCGCCGCGGCGGGTGGCGCTCAATGGTGGAGGACCGACGAGGGTCCGACGACCAGGAGGTGAGCCGTGCACGACGGAACAGGCTGGGAGCGCACCGAGCCCCCCGCACCGGTGCGGATCGTGCACCTCGGGCTGGGAGCCTTCGCCCGGGCACACCTCCTCTGGTACACCCAGGGGGCGAACGAGGTGGGCGGTGCCGAGCAGTGGGGCGTCGCGGCCTTCACCGGCAGGTCCGCCGCCGCCGCCGAGACGCTCGCACGGCAGGACGGGCGCTACACGCTGCTGGTCCGCTCACCCGAGGGCGACGCGCCGACGACGATCGACGCCCTGGTGGCGGTCCACGACGGCGCGGACGCCGACGCCTGGCGCGAGTACTTCCGCCGGCGCGAGGTCGGTGTCGTCACCCTGACCGTGACCGAGGCCGGCTACCGACGCACGTCCGCGGGCGAGATCGACCGCCACGATCCCGACGTCGCGTCCGACATCGAGCGGCTCCGCGACGGGTCGCCGGCCGTGACCGCGCCGGGCCGGCTCGTCGACGGCCTGCGGGCCCGCCGCGCGTCGGGGAGCGGTCCGATCGCCATCGTGAGCTGCGACAACCTCCCGGACAACGGCCGCGTGGCTCGTCGGGTCACGCTGGAGCTGGCCTCGGCGGTGGACGAGTCGCTCGCCGCCTGGATCGAGGAGCACGTCTCGTTCGTCTCCACGATGGTCGACCGGATCACGCCGGCCACCACCGAGGCGGACCGCGCGATCGTGCGGAAGCTGACGGGACGCGAGGACCGTTCCCCGGTGGTCACCGAGCCGTTCAGCGAGTGGGTGCTCGACGGCGAGTTCCCGGCGGGTCGTCCGCGGTGGGAGGTCGCCGGCGCGCAGCTCGTGGACGACCTCGAGCCGTACGAGCGCCGCAAGCTCTGGCTGCTCAACGCCGGCCACTCGCTGCTCGCGTACGAGGGCCTGGCCCGCGGCCTGTCCACGGTGGCCGAGGCCTTCGCCGACCCGGCCTGCCGCGCCGAGCTCGAGCAGCTGTGGACCGAGGCGGCCGAGGTCCTCCCGCTGTCCGTGCAGGACACGACCGCTGCTCTGCGGACCCGGTTCGCCAACGCCCGCATCGAGCACCGGCTCGCGCAGATCGCCAAGGACGGGTCCGTGAAGCTTCCCGTCCGGATCATGGCCGTCGCGCAGGAGCGCGCCACCGCGGGCCTCCCCGTCGGACGCGCGGCTGCAGGGGTCGTCGCCGCCTGGATCCATCACCTCGAGACCGTCGACCCGTCGTCGTCCGACCCCGGCGCCGCCGATCTCGCCGCCCGGCTGCGCGACCAGGGCAGCTCGGCCCGCGCCGCCCTGGCCCTCGAGCTCATCGCCCCGCGACTCGCCCGCAAGGACGTCTTCGCCCGGCACGTGTCCGAGCGGCTCGCCGTCCACCGTCCCGCCCATCCCACCCTCGCAGGAGCCCGACCATGAAGATCGTCACCGCCGACGTCATCGTCACCAGCCCGAACCGCAACTTCGTCACCCTGAAGATCACCACCGACGACGGCCTGACCGGTCTCGGCGACGCCACCCTGAACGGCCGCGAGCTCGCTGTGGTCAGCTACCTGCGGGACCACGTCGCCCCGCTGCTGATCGGCCGCGACGCGAGCCGGGTCGAGGACACCTGGCAATTCCTGTACCGCAGCGGGTACTGGCGCCGGGGCCCGGTGACCATGGCCGCGATCGCCGCGGTGGACATGGCCCTCTGGGACATCAAGGGCAAGGCCGCGGGCATGCCGGTCTACCAGCTGCTGGGCGGTGCGAGCCGGAACGGTCTGATGGCGTACGGGCACGCGTCGGGCGTCGACCTGCCGTCCCTCTTCGACTCGATCCGCGAGCACCAGGAGCAGGGCTACCGCTCGATCCGGGTGCAGACCGGGGTCCCCGGCCTGAAGGCCATCTACGGCATCGCCGCGCAGTCGACGGGGGAGGAGCGGTACGACCACGAGCCCGCCCAGCGCGGTGCGTACCCCGCCGAGGAGGACTGGGACACCCGCGCGTACCTGCGGCACCTGCCGACCGTGTTCGAGGCCGTGCGCCACGAGTTCGGGCCGGACCTGCCTCTGCTGCACGACGGGCACCACCGGATGACGCCGATCCAGGCCGCGAGGCTGGGCAAGTCGCTCGAGCCGTACGACCTGTTCTGGCTGGAGGACTGCACGCCGGCCGAGAACCAGGAGGCCCTGCGGCTCGTCCGTCAGCACACCACCACGCCGCTGGCCATCGGCGAGATCTTCAACACCGTGTGGGACTTCCAGTCGCTCATCAAGGAGCAGCTGATCGACTACGTCCGGGCCGCCTCCACCCACTTCGGCGGGATCAGCCCCCTGAAGAAGGTCATGGACTATGCCGCGCAGTACCAGGTGAAGTCCGGGTTCCACGGACCGACGGACATCTCACCGGTGGGTCTCGCCGCCCAGATGCACGTGGGCCTGGCCATCCACAACTTCGGCATCCAGGAGTACATGCAGCACGGGGCCAAGACCAACGCGGTGTTCCAGCAGTCGTTCACCTTCACGGACGGCTACCTGCACCCGGGCGACAACCCCGGGCTCGGGGTGGAGCTGGACGTCGACGAGGCCGGCACGTACCCGTACGAGACCGCCTACCTGCCGTACAACCGGCTGGCTGACGGAACGGTCCACGACTGGTGAGCCACGTCGTCGTCATGGGGGTGTCCGGCTGCGGGAAGTCCACGGTCGGGTCGCTGCTCGCGGACCGGCTCGGCGTCCCGTTCCTCGACGCCGACAGCCTGCACCCGCCCGCCAACCTCGCGAAGATGTCCGGTGGCACGCCGCTCGACGACGCCGACCGGTGGCCCTGGCTCCGGCTCGTCGGGTCCGCGCTGGCGGCGGTGCCGGACGGCACGGTCGTGGCGTGCTCGGCGCTGCGCCGGGCGTACCGGGACGTCCTGCGCGAGGCCGCACCGGACGTCCGCTTCGTGCACCTCGTCGGCACCCACGCGCAGCTGTCGGCGCGTATGCGCTCCCGCGAGGGGCACTTCATGCCGGCGTCCCTGCTGGACACCCAGCTGGCCACGCTCGAGCCGCTCGGACCCGACGAGCGGGGGATCGAGCTCGACTGCACGCTCGATCCGAAGGAGCTGGTGCACCAGGGGTTGCGCGGCGCGCCGGACGGCTCAGGACGTGATGCCCGCCTCGGGACCGGCCCGCAGGCTGTGGTAGAGGTCGAAGGCGACGGCCGCCGCGCCCTCCGCGTCGGACGCGGCGCAGAGGCGGATCAGCTCCTCGTGCCGCTCGACGGAGTCGCGTCCGCCCGGTGAGGCGAACCTGAGCCGCTCGGCGCGGCGCAGCACCGGCGTGAACTGGTCGAGGACCGAGGCGAGCGAGCGGTTGCCGCTGACGGACACCGGCACGGCGTGCAGTGCGTCGTCGGCGCGCAGGGCCGCGTCGGCGTCGCCGTCGGCGATCGCCCGGGCGAACCGGCGGTTCGCGTCTCGCATCTGGGCCAGATCCGCCTCGGTCAGGCTCGGCACCGCCTCCCGGACTGCGAGCTCGTGCATCGCGGCGACCACGTCGCGGGCGTCCCACACGGCGCGCAGGTCGAGTGTCGTCACGGTCGTCGACCGGCCGGGGGACGCCACCACGAGCCCGGCGTGCGCGAGCCGCATCAGCGCCTCGCGCACCGGCGTGCGGCTGACACCGAGCCAGGTGGCCAGCTCCAGGTCCTTCAGCTGCTCGCCCGGCGCGAAGGTTCCGTCGACGATGGAGTCGCGCAGCCGACGGTAGACGTCGTCGCGCAGCAGCGTCCGGTCGACGGCGGGCACGTCCTGTGGGATCGGCATGCGATATATGGCACACGCGACCGTGTCGGACGTCAAGCGGCCGCGGGTCGATGCCTACTTTCGGTCGAGTCGGAGCACCAGCGTCCCGGTGTTCTCCGCGTTGCCGAGCTCCGTCAGCTCCAGCTCGCCGCTCGCGCCCACGTACCGTCCTGTCCCGCCGACGATGGCGAGGGTCTTCACGGGTGCGTTCGAGGCCCGGCCCTGAGCGACGACCTGGCCGTCGCGCAGCTGGTAGGACACCTGGCAGCTGAGGTTGATCGGGGGATCGGCCGGCACGACCGACGTCACGGTGCACGTGCCACCGCCCGCTCCGACGGTCTTCCCGTTCTGGAGCAGCGTGTCCTCGAACACGATCTGGTCGCCCCGGCTGGGGTTGAGCGCGGGGTCGTCGATGGCCGTGACCTCGCGGACGCCCGTGGCACTGAAGTCGAGCAGGAAGAACCCGCTGAACTGCACGTCGAACGTGATCACCCGGTCATGGCCCCGCGACCGGTCGGCCGGAGCAGGCCCGGCGGACCCGGCGGTGAGGACGAGGACGCCGAGGCCGGCGACGACGGCGGTGGTGAGTGCTGTGCGCATGACGACTCCTGACTCCGAGCTCGATGAGCCGCCTGGGTGCGGCTGAGTTCGACGGTCCGCGCTCCGGGGAGGAGCCGTCAAGGTCCCACTCACCCCTGTCGACCGTCGACCGGGATCGCTACCGTGGAGGATGGCTTCCACCCGGGTCGCCGCGGTCCAGGCAGCTCCCGTGCTCATGGATCAGCAGGCGTGCCTCGACAAGGCGGTGCTCCTGATCGGGCAGGCCGCCGCGACCGGCGCCCGCGTGGTGGTCTTCCCGGAGGCGTTCATCCCGGGCACGCCGATCTGGATGGACTCGAGGCCCATCTGGGACGGGGACGAGGAGTGGTTCGCCATGCTCGTCGACCAGGCTGTCGTCGTCCCCGGCCCGGTGACCGAGGCGCTCGGTGACGCGGCCCGCTCCGCTGGTGCCTACGTGGTGATCAACGTCGAGGAGCGGGAGCCGCACGGCGCCACGATCTACAACACCACCCTCCATCTCGGCCCGGACGGCACCCTGCTGGCCAAGCACCGCAAGCTCATGCCCACGGGTTCCGAGCGCACCGTCTGGGGGATGGGCGACGGCTCGACCCTGCCGGTCGTCGACACGCCCTACGGCCGGATCAGCGGGCTGACGTGCTGGGAGAACTACATGCCCCTGGCGCGGTTCTACCTCTATGCGCAGGGCGTCGACATCTGGACCGCGCCGACTCTGGCCGGCGGCGACGCGTGGGTCGCGACCCTGCGCCACATCGCTCGCGAGGGTCGCTGCTACGTCATCGGCGCGAACCCCTGCACGCACGTCGACCAGATCCCCGCCGATTTCCCGCACCGCGACCAGGTCTGGACGGTCAAGGACGGTGACGGCGGCTGGGTGGAGCCCGGCAACAGCGTGATCGTCGGACCGAACGGCGAGCTGCTCGCCGGCCCGGTTCGTCACGAGGAGTCGATCCTCACCGCCGACGTGGACCTCGCGCACGTCCGTGCGGCGCGGCGGATGTTCGACCCCGCCGGGCACTACAACCGCCCGGACGACTTCCGGCTCACGGTCGACACCCGCCCGCGGCCGGCCTTCACTCTCGGCCACGAACAGCCCTGACACCAGCTGACACCATCGAGGCTTGACGTGACACCACGATGGTGTCACCATGGTGCTATGGACATCGGACAGTACGTCACCGACCTGCAGCGCCAGCTGGTGGAAGCCGCGGAGAACGGCACGGACGAGACCCGTGCCGTCGCCGAGCGCCTCGTCGCCGGGCTCGACGCGGCCGCTCGGCTCGTGCTGCTCGACGTCCTGTCGGCCGCCGCCGGCGAGATCACGCGCGACCTCGCACCCGGCTCCGTCGACCTCCGGCTCCGCGGACGCGAGATCGAGTTCGTGGTGTCCCAGGCCGCCGGCGAGCCCGAGACCGAGGACGCTCCTGCCGCGCCCGTCGACCTCGACGACGTGAGCACCTCACGCACGACGTTGCGTCTGCCCGACGCCCTCAAGGCCCGGGTGGACGAGGCGGCGATCGCTGACGGCCTGTCCGTCAACACGTGGCTCGTCCGCGCGATCGCGGCGGCCCTCCAACCCAAGCAGCGACGCAGCGCGCAGCGGACGCTGCGCACCGGCGACAGCTTCGCCGGCTGGGCGCGCTAACCCGCCCAGCCCTCCGACCCACCAGCCACGCGGACCCGCGGGGCCGGACGAACACACCCAGATCCAGGAAGGCGCCAGCATGCCCACCTTCAGCACCCCCGGCCCGATCGACCTCGCCGTCAAGCTGCCGGTCGGCGAGATCGTCGTCGTCGCCGGCGACCGCACCGACACCGTCGTGACCGTGAAGGCCACCAACCCGGCCAAGTCGGTCGACCGCCGGGGAGTCGAGGACACCAAGGTCGACTTCGACGGCCAGCGGCTCACGATCACCGGCCCGAAGCCCCGCCTCAGCTGGATCGGCCCCGGTCCCTTCGACTCGGTCGACGTCGTGGTCGAGCTGCCGACCGGGTCGCGCCTCACGGCCGAGATCTCGGTCGGCGACGTCCGCACGACCGGCCGCCTCGGCGCCACCCGGATCAAGGCGTCGTCCGGCGGAGCGGACCTCGACACCACCGGTGACCTGTGGCTGCGCGCCGGCCACGGCGGCGTCACGGTGGGTGCCGCGCAGGGCGGGGTGGAGATCACGGCCGACCACGGTCAGATCCGACTGGGCACGGTCAGCGGGGACGCGATCCTCAAGGCGTCCCACGGCTCCGTCCACGTCGGTGAGTCCGGCGGGGAGCTCGACGCCAAGCTCTCCTACGGCGACCTGGAGATCACCCGCGCTCTCGCCTCGGTCACGGCGAAGACCGCGTACGGCGCCATCCGGCTGGACGAGGTCTCCGCCGGCGCCATCCAGGTCGAGAGCGGTTACGGGCAGGTCACCGTCGGCGTCCGGGAGGGCGTCCCCGCCTGGCTCGACCTGTCCTCGAAGGACGGGCACGTGCGCAACCACCTCGAGGCCGACCGCGCGCCCGCGGAGTCCGAGGAGTCCGTCGCGATCCGGGCCCGTACCCGGTCCGGGAACATCACCGTCCAGCGCGCCCGCTGAGCACGGACCACACCAGAAGAGGGGAACGACACACATGTCCAGCACCCAGGATCGCGGACCCGCGATCCGCCTCCAGAGCCTGGAGAAGTCCTACGGCGAGCTGCACGTCCTGCGGGGCGTCGACTTCGACGTAGCGCCCGGCAGCATCTTCGCGCTGCTCGGGTCCAACGGAGCCGGCAAGACGACGATCGTGCGGATCCTGTCCACGCTGCTGAAGCCGGACGCCGGCACCGCCGCGGTCAACGGCTTCGACGTCACGACGGACCCGTTGCGGGTCCGTGAGTCCATCAGCCTCACCGGCCAGTTCGCCGCGGTCGACGAGATCCTGTCGGGCCGGGAGAACCTGGTGCTCGTCGCCCGGCTGCGACGCGTCGACGCACCCGGACAGGTGGCCGACGACCTGCTGGCCCGGTTCGACCTCACCGACGCGGCATCGCGTCGGGTGGCCACGTACTCGGGAGGCATGCGCCGCAGGCTCGACATCGCGATGAGCCTGATCGGGAAGCCAAAGGTGATCTTCCTCGACGAACCGACCACGGGGCTCGACCCCGAGGCTCGTCTCGAGGTGTGGAAGGTGATCCAGGAGCTCGCCACGCAGGGCACCACCGTCCTGCTCACCACGCAGTACCTCGACGAGGCCGAGCAGCTGGCCGACCGGATCGCGATCCTCCACGAGGGCCGCATCATCGCCAACGGCTCCCTCGCCGAGCTCAAGCAGCTCCTGCCGCCGGCGACGGTCGAGTACGTCGAGAAGCAGCCGACGCTCGAGGAGATCTTCCTCGCGCTGGTCGGCAGCGGGAGCAAGGACACGACGGCCAGGAAGGACCAGTCATGAGCACGAGCTTCGTCGGGGACACGACCCTTCTCACGGGCCGTTCCATCCGTCACATCACCCGCAGCGTGGACACGATCATCACGACCGCCGTGACGCCCATCGCCATCATGGTGCTGTTCGTGTACGTGTTCGGCGGCGCCATCCAGACGGACACCGACAACTACGTCAACTACCTGTTGCCGGGGATCCTGCTGATCGCGATCGCGTCCGGGATCGCCTACACCGCGGTCCGGCTCTTCACCGACCTGCAGAGCGGCATCTTCGAGCGGTTCCACTCGATGCCGATCACGCGCTCGGCCGTGCTCTGGGCGCACGTGCTGACCTCGCTCGTGTCGAACGCGATCACGGTCGTCATCATCGTGCTCGTGGGCCTGCTCATGGGGTTCCGCACCTCGGCGGACGTGCTGGCCTGGCTCACCGTCGGCGGGATCCTCGCGCTCTTCACGCTGGCGCTCACCTGGCTCGCCGTCGTCGCGGGCCTGTCGGCGAAGTCCGTGGACGGTGCCGCCGGGTTCTCGTACCCGCTGATCTTCCTGCCGTTCATCAGCTCGGCCTTCGTCCCGACGGAGACCATGCCCGGTCCGGTGCGGTGGTTCGCAGAGAACCAGCCGGTCACCTCGATCGTCGACACCCTCCAGAACCTGTTCGCCGGGCAGCCCGTCGGCAGCGACATCTGGATCGCGCTGGCCTGGTGCGTCGGCATCCTCGTGCTGGCTTACGTCTGGTCCATGGCCGTGTACCGGCGCAAGATCAGCTGAGAGGCGTCGTCCCGCGACGATCCCCGGTCGGCACCACGTGGTGTCCGGCCGGGGATCACTCGTCGGTGCGGTGAAGCGTGAGCTCGACGACCTGGTACGGGTCGTGCCCGGGCACGACGTTGTGCATGGTGATCGCCTCGTCCTGCGGCCGGACGTGGATGTGCCAGCCCCAGTCCGGTCCGGACTCTGCGGGGTAGGAGCCCTCGAGCCGCAGCACGCCGGCGTCGTCGACGCCGCCGGTGAAGGTCATCCAGGTCGGTCCCGTGTGCCAGGAGTCCACCCACACGGCGTGGGCGCCGCCCTCCGTGGTCGCGTCTCCGCCGATCAGCAGGAGACCGTCCTGCGGGGCGTCGCCGTCGGACCAGGTGTACGCGATCGACACGAAGCGGGCTGCCGTCGCCCCGACCGACGCGGTCGCGTCGGAGGCCTCGTAGTCGTCGGTCGGCATCAGGCGCAGGCGGTTGGTGCCCTGCCGGCTGCCGAACAGCGGCGACAGGTGATCGACGATGCTCATGCCTGACGGTACCGACCTCCGGGTGGCAGCGGGTGCGGTGGCGGTCATGTGCACGCTCCTTCACTCAACGCGCCGGACGGTCCGGCGCTCACCACACCGTCGGGGACGCCGATCCACGTTCTGCTCACGGACGATGAAGAACCGATGGAGACCTGTTCCCGCGGCCGGGTCGGCGGGAGCGCGTGAACTTGGGTCCCAGAGCCTGGCGGGGGTCGGGCGCAGGACGAAGGTCACGTTGTCGACGACGTCCACGGATCGACACTGGTCGATATCGACGGCCGTCGATGCGATTCCTGGGAGGTCGTGGCAGATGAGCACCATCGCAGTCTTCGAACCGGCACTGTGCTGCAGCACCGGCGTGTGCGGGCCGAACGTCCCGCAGGAGCTGGTGACGTTCTCGGCCGACCTCGACTGGCTGCGGGACCAGGGTGTCGCGGTCTCGCGCTTCAACCTGGCCGGCGAGCCGGGCGAGTTCGCCGGCACGCCCGCCGTGCTGGACTTCCTGCGGGTGTCCGGCTCGGAGGGCCTCCCTCTGGTCCTGGTCGACGGGACCATCGCCATGGCAGGCCGCTACCCCAGTCGCGCCGAGCTGGCGCGCTGGGCCGCCCCGAGCGCGGCCGCGCCGGTCGGCACCCTCCTGCCGATGGCGGGTTCCACGGGTGGGTGCTGCGGCGGCGGTGGGTCGTGCTGACCGACCCGACCCTGCCGCGATTCCTGGTCGGCGCCCCGCGATTGCTGTTCCTGACCGGCAAGGGCGGGGTGGGCAAGACCTCCATCGCCTGCGCCGCCGCGATCGCGCTGGCCCGCACGGGCAGGTCCGTCCTGCTGGTCAGCACCGACCCCGCATCGAACGTGGGGCAGGTGTTCGGGCTGAGCATCGGCAACACGATCACGCCCGTTCCTGCGGTCCTCGGGCTCTGGGCTCTGGAGATCAACCCGGAGCAGGCCACGGCCGCCTACCGGGAGCGGATCGTCGGTCCGGTCCGTGGCATCCTGCCCGCCGCCGACGTCGCGCTCATCGAGGAGCAGCTGGCGGGTGCGTGCACCACCGAGATCGCCTCGTTCAACGAGTTCACGGCGCTGCTCACCGAGGACGCGGCCGCCGAGTACGACCACGTCGTCTTCGACACCGCGCCGACCGGGCACACCATCCGGCTCCTGCAGCTCCCGGCGTCCTGGACCGACTTCCTCGAGGAGGGCAAGGGCGACGCCTCCTGCCTCGGACCGCTGGCCGGTCTCGACCGCCAGCGCACGGTCTACGCCGCCGCCGTCGCGGCCCTCGCCGACTCGCGTCGCACCCGTCTCGTCCTGGTGACCCGGGCTCACCAGGCGGCGGTCGCGGAGGTCCAGCGCACGCATCACGAGCTAGCCGCCCTCGGGCTGCACCACCAACACCTCGTGATCAACGCGGTCATGCCCGTCCCGCTCTCCGGCGACGCGCTGGCCACCGCCGTCCACGAGCGCGAGCAGGCCGTCCTCGCGGCCCTGCCCCCGGACCTCGCCGCACTGCCCCGGGACGTGCTGTCCCTCAAGGGCGAGAACATGGTGGGCCTCAACGCGCTCGCGCACCTCTTCGCGCCGGACGACCTGTCGTCCATCCGGCTCCCCGAGCCGCATGACCTCGTGCCGACGGGAGTCGACCCGCTCGCTGCGCTCATCGACGAGCTCGCCACCCAGGAGCACGGCCTGATCATGACGATGGGCAAGGGTGGCGTCGGCAAGACCACCATCGCCGCCGCCATCGCCGTTGCACTCGCCGAACGCGGGCTGCCCGTCCACCTGACCACCACCGATCCGGCGGCCCACCTCGGGCAGACCCTCGCAGGGGCGGTCCCGAACCTCGAGGTCTCACGGATCGACCCTGCAGTCGAGACCGAGCGGTACCGCCAGTCGGTCCTGACCCGCCGGGGCGCCTCCCTGGACGAGGCGGGACGTGCCGGCCTGGAGGAGGACCTGCGTTCCCCGTGCACCGAGGAGATCGCCGTGTTCCAGGCCTTCTCCAAGGTCGTCAACGAGGGCAGGCGCCGATTCGTCGTCATCGACACGGCGCCCACCGGGCACACGCTGCTGCTCCTCGACGCCACCGGGTCCTACCACCGGGACGTCGTGCGGCAGATGGGCCCGAGCGCCGCGACGTTCACCACCCCGATGATGCGGCTGCAGGACCCCGACTACACCAAGATCCTCATCGTCACCCTGCCGGAAGCCACCCCGGTGCTCGAGGCTGAGGAGCTCGCCGAGGATCTTCACCGTGCGGGCATCCACCCGTGGGCCTGGGTGATCAACGACTGCGTGGCAGCAGCCTCCACCACCGACCCGCTGCTGCGGCGCCGCGGCGCGGCCGAGACGGACCAGATCGCCCGCGTGCGGGCAGAGGGTGTCGCCCGGTGCGCGATCGTCCCGCTCCTGGCCGCTGAGCCGGTGGGAGTCGCCGCTCTCCGTGCCCTGGGAGGGCTTGGCGCGACTGCGGAGGTCCGGGTCTGACCCGACCAGGTGACCCGGAGGTGTGCGACCCCGGGACCTTCGGCCCTGCCCGCATGCGGACAAAGCCGGGTAATTCTGGCAAGAGCTGAACAGCGTGTCGAGAGCGTCCATCGGCGGGAGAGCGGTGCGCCCGGTCGATCACTTCGCCCACGAAGGCGTGGGCACTGGTCCCGGGTCGAGACGGCCCGGGAGTCCGGCGGGTGGAAGGAATCTCATGTCATCGCAACTGGTCGCGCAAGCTGGGTCCCCAAGTCGGCATCGACGTCGTGGCGCCCGCCGTGCGGGGCTCGCCTCGGTCTCGATCTCCGTCGTCGTCGCCGCCATGATCCTTCCGGCAGGCCAGAGCGGTGCGGTCGGTTCCTCGTCCGTGCTTCCTGCCGCACTGCCGACGGGCCCCACCGACTCGTCCGTGGTGCCGCACTACTTCGGGCCGTCGCCGAACTGGGCCAACAGCCCCTTCACGCTCCCGACGGCGAGCGTGTCGATCACGGGTGACGGGGTCGGCGCCGAGGGTTCGGCGACCGTCGACCCGGTCTCCGGCGGGATCGCCAGCATCGAGGTGACCGTACCCGGCAGCGGCTACACGACCGTTCCCCAGGTCACCATCACCGGCGGCGACGGGACCGCGGCGGCGGTCGCGACGATCGCGAGCACCGGTGTCGTGACGCGGTATGTCGTGGACGACCCCGGTGCCGGCTACACGACCTTCGCGGTCACGGTCGACGGCGGCGGCGGCACGGGTGCCACCGCGACGGCCGCAGGCGGCGTCGACGCCGTGATCATCGCGGACGGCGGTGCGGGGTACACGATGCCCACCGTCGAGTTCGACCTGCCCGCGGTGCCTGAGGGCACGCAGGCGAGGGGCCACGTGCCGATGATCGCCAACGGCGACGCAGTCGACGGCATGGACGCAGCCGGTGTGATCACCGCCGTGGTGGTCGACGAGCCCGGCTCCGGGTACACCAGCGCGCCGGGGGTCGCGATCCACAACGGCACGATCTTCGACCCGATCTCCGGGGCGACGCCTGCCCAGGTGAGCTCGACGCTCGCCCTCTCGGCGGTGACCCCGCTCGAGCTCGGGGCCGACTACACGAGCGCGCCGACGGTCACGGTGAGCGATCCCGACGGCACCGGCTCCGGTGCGGCCGCGAGCGCACGGACGTCCGTCGGCGCCGTCACCGGCATCGCGGTGACCCAGCCGGGCAGCGGCTACCTCACGGTCGGCATGCGCAAGTTCCAGGACGCGCTGCCGCTGCCGTGCGACCCGGCCGGTGCAGGCTGCCCGAGCGACCCGTCCGCCAAGTTCCTGCCGGTCGCGGTCCCCGAGGCCACGACGTACGGCACGCAGGTGGCCGACGAGTACGTCATCGGCCTGGTCCAGTACCGGTCGACGTTCAGCTCCGACCTGCCGGCCTCGCTCGTGCGCGGCTACGTGCAGCTCGAGACCGCCGCCAACGCAGCGGTCAGCCAGCACTTCCCGCTGGTCAACGAGCTGCTGGACGGCACCTCGGCGCCGGCGACCGACGCCAACGGCCAGCAGTACCTCGCCGTGACGAGTCCGCAGTACCTCGGCCCGATCATCGCCGCGACCAAGGACCGCCCGGTGCGGATCGTCTTCCGCAACCTGCTGCCCACCGGGTCCGCCGGTGACCTGTTCCTGCCGACCGACAGCAGCCTGATGGGCTCAGGGATGGGCCCGATGACGATGGCCGACCCGGTCGACCAGGGCACGGTGCTCGACGCGGTGCGCAACCCGGAGTGCTCGCAGTACCCCAAGCCGGACAGCTGCTTCGCGGACAACCGCGCCACCCTGCACCTGCACGGTGGCATCACGCCGTGGATCAGTGACGGGACGCCTCACCAGTGGATCACGCCGGCCGGCGAGTCGACCGCGTGGCCGCAGGGCGTCAGTGTGAGCGAGGTCCCCGACATGGCGACGTCCGGCTGCACGGCGGGCGACGACGGCTGCCAGACCTTCTACTACACCAACCAGCAGAGCGCGCGGCTGATGTTCTACCACGACCACTCGTGGGGCATCACCCGACTGAACGTCTACGCCGGCGAGGCCGCCGGGTACATGATCAGCGACCCCACGGAACGCGCACTGGTCGACGCCGGGACGATCCCCGGTGCCGGCGACACGATCCCGCTCATCGTGCAGGACAAGACCTTCGTGCCCGGAGCGGAGCAGCTCGCGGCACAGGACCCGACGTGGGACACCGCCCGGTGGGGCACCAAGGGGAGCTTCTGGTACCACCACGTCTACATGCCCGCGCAGAACCCCGGCGACCCGTCGGGCATGAGCGCGTACGGGCGCTGGATGTACGGACCGTGGTTCTGGCCACCGGCTGCCGACACGAAGTACGGGCCGATCGCGAACCCGTACTACGACCCCGCCTGCAACCTGGACGTCCCGTCGACGTGGCAGTACGACACGGACCCGTTCTGCGAGCCTGAGCTGATCCCCGGCATACCGAACATCTCGGTGGGCATGGAGCAGTTCAACGACACCCCGCTCGTGAACGGGGTGGCCTACCCGACGGTCACGCTGGACCCGAAGACCTACCGGATGCGCGTGCTCAACGCGGCGAACGACAGGTTCTTCAACTTCCAGTGGTACCTCGCCGACCCGACCCAGGGCGACGGGACCACCGAGGTGGCGCTCGACTCGAACCTGCTTGCGGCGGCGCAGACCGACCCCACGGTCTTCCCGACGCCCGTCGGCGCGCTCACGAGCGCCGCGGGGCCGGACTGGGTGCAGATCGCGAGCGAGGGCGGCTTCCTGCCGGCCCCGGCCGTGATCGACGGGCAGCAGCCGACGACGTGGATCACCGACCCGACGCGCTTCGACGTCGGGAACGTGGACAAGCACTCGCTGCTGCTGGCACCGGCCGAGCGTGCGGACGTCATCGTGGACTTCTCGAAGTTCGCGGGGAGCACGCTCATCCTGTACAACGACGCTCCCGCCGCCTTCCCGGCTCGCGTGCCGTCGTACGACTACTACACCGGCGCACCCGACCTCAGCCCGGTCGGCGCCCCGGCGATCATGCCCGGGTACGGCCCGAACACCCGGACGGTCATGCAGGTGAAGATCGCGGCCACCACCCCGGCGGCACCCTTCGACCTCGCGCGGCTGCAGGCGGCGTTCAAGCACAACGCCCAGGGCACCGGCGTGTTCGAGTCCGGGCAGCACCCGGTGATCGTCGGCCAGGCCGCGTACAACAGCGCCTACGGCTCGACGTTCGCGGCGAGCAGCAACTGCAACGCCAAGGGCTCGCCGCTGCAGAAGTGCGACGGCCTCGTCCGCATCAACGACACGACGGCCTTCGGGTTCAACACGTTGCGCGCCCAGGCGACCAAGTCGTCGGTCACGCTCCAGCCCAAGGCCATCCACGACGAGATGAACGCGACCACGTTCGACGAGTTCGGCCGCATGCAGGCCAACCTCGGCGTCGAGGCGCAGCCGCCGACACCGGGGGCGCAGAACGTCACGCTGTATCCCTACGTCAACCCGGCGACCGAGATCATCGACGGCACCGCGCTCCCGAGCGCGGACGTCAAGGTGACGCCCGTGTCGTCGACGTCGGACGGGATGCAGATCTGGCGGTTCACGCACAACGGCGTCGACACCCACCCGATCCACTTCCACCTCTATGACGTGCAGGTGCTGAACCGGGTGACGTGGGACAACATCATCATCCCGCCCGACCCGAACGAGCTGGGCTGGAAGGACACGGTCCGGATCGCCCCCCTCGAGGACACGATCGTCGCGCTGCGTCCGATCATCCCGAAGGTGCCGTTCGAGGTGCCGAACTCGGTGCGGGCGCTGAGCCCGATGATGCCGATCGGCTCGACCGCRATGTTCAACAATTTCGACGTCCAGGGCAACCCGACGACGCCGATCGAGAACAGGCTGGTCAACTTCGGGTGGGAGTACGTCTACCACTGCCACATCCTCAGCCACGAGGAGATGGACATGATGCGGCCGGTCAGCCTCGCGCTGCCACCGATCGCACCCAGCGCTCCGACGTTCACGACGACGGGCAACGGGAGCAACCGGCGCATCGTGCTCACCTGGGCTGACAACTCGATCACGGAGACCGACTTCCTGGTGCAACGCTCCACGGACGGGTCGACGTGGACCACCGTGGGCACGCCACGGGTCCAGCCGCTCCTCGGCAACGACCCCGGGACGCGCACCTACACCGATCCGACGTCGAACGCGTCAGCAGCGGCTCTCTACCGGATCGTCGCGCGCAACGCGGTGGGCTACGGCGGGCAGTTCCCGAGCCTGACGGTGCAGAGCACGTCCGCCACGGCGGCCGTGAACGCACCTGCGGCCCCGACCGGGCTCACGGCGACGCTGCAGGCGGGACCGCGGGTCGCGCTGGCGTGGAACGACGTCGCGAACAACGAGACCGGCTACGTCGTGCAGCGCTCGACCGGCGCAGGGGCGTGGACGCAGGTTGCGGCGCTCCCCGTCGGTGCCAGGAGCTACGCCGACACGAGCGTCACGCTCGGGTCTGCGTACTCCTACCGGGTGGGGGCCGTGAACGTCGCGGGCACCGTCCTGAGCTCCGTGGTGGATGTCACCGTGGCTGCTCCGGCAGCACCGGCGCCGACCGCGACCCCGACTCGGATCAGCAACACCCGAGAGCGGATTGCGGTGACCTGGGCGGATGTGACGAGCGAGACCGGCTACACCGTGCAGTGGAGCTCCGACGGCACCACCGTGACCGGTTCCGCGAACCGTGTGGCGAACACCACGAGCTACACCACAGGGAACCTGGCGCTCCAGGTCTGGTACGTCCGCGTCGGTGCGACCAACGCGCTCGGCACCACCTGGTCCGGCTGGGTGACGGTTCCGGCGGCACCCTGACGACGCCGACCTCAGGGGATGGGGCCGCACGAGCCACTCGTGCGGCCCCGCCCCGCGCCCGGAGGCCGGCGGCCGGCTGCGGGGACTCGTGCGAGCAGCTCGCGTGGGCCGAACGGCGTGGTCAGGTAGTCGTCGGCGCCCACCGACAGCCCGACGTGTCGGCCGGCACGCGCGGATCCCGGGACCACGGACCTGGGGTCATCTGCCCGGGACGCACGGCGGCGCCGACCCGAGGGTCGCGGCGTCCACCACCGCGCCGATCAGGTGCGTCCCGGAGACCAGCGGTGCGTCGTTGTGGTCCGCTCCCGGCACCACGACCTCGACGACCTCCCGGGGCGCTTCCCGGGCCGCGTCCGCGACGGTCCGGCTCAGGCCGGGTGGGACGGTGGTGTCCGCGTCCCCGAGCACGACCGCGACGGGTACGGCCGTCCGGCGCACGGCGGCGACGACGTCGAACCGGTCGCGCAGCAGCGCCCCCACCGGCACGTGGTAGACGGCCCGCGCGGCCTCGGCGAGAGTCGTGAACGGAGACCGCAGGACGAGCGCGGCCGGCGGGTGCTCGGCGGCGAGCCCGGCGGCGACGGCGGCACCGAGGCTCTCCCCGAGGTAGACGATCGACGCCTCGGGCACGCCTGCGCCGAGCAGGTACTCGCGGGCGGCCCGGGCGTCGCGGGCGAGACCCGCCTCGGACGGCGACCCCGGGTTGCCCCCGTAGCCCCGGTACTCCAGCAGGAGGACACCGAAGCCCGCGGAGCCGAGCGCCTCGGCCAGTGGGGCGCGGGAGCCGCGGTGGCCACCGTTGCCCGGTGCGACGAGAACCGTCGCCGTGCAGCCCTCCGGCGCCGGCAGGTGCCACGCCGCGAGGGTCAGCCCGTCGGAGGTCCGCAGGGAGACCTCCTTGGCTCCCGGGAGCACGTCGTCCACCGGGGGAGGGGAGCTCCGGTCCGGGACGAAGACGAGCGAGCGCTGGAACGCGAGTACCAGCCCGACGCCGACGACGAGCAGGACCGTGAGGACCGCGGCGACCCGCGGCAGGACCCGACGAGCGCGCGTCCGCTCGGTCATGGTCCGATCGTCGCACCCGTCGCTCGAGCGCGGTGAGACGCTCCACGTGCTGCGCAGGGTTGTCGTGCGTCGAGAAGTCCAGGGCTCTGGGCCGCGTGTCAGGACCACTCCACGCGGCGACCCGCGCTTAACCTGCCTCCGGCCGCGCCCGCTCCCTGTCCCCGAACCCGGCCGTCACGCACATGTCGCTGCACTCCCGCGAGACACCGGTCAGGTCCCGGCCGACGGTCCCCTCAGTCGTGTCGACGAGTCGGCTGCGGCGTCGGACGGGTGCCGTCCTTCTCGCCGCGGTGATCGCCCTGACGGGAACCGGCGGGGCCAGCTACGCGGACGGCATCGACGACCGCCGTGCCGAGGCCGAACGGCGCAGCAGCGAAGCCGACCGACGCGCCGAGGAGCTGGAAGCCTCCATCGAGGGTCTCAGCAGCGAGCTGAGCCAGGCCGCGCTCGACCTGCAGGCCACCCAGGCGCGCCTGCCCGCGGCGCAGGCCGAGCTCGAGGACGCGCGCGCGGCCCTGGAGGCCACCCAGCGCGAGGCGGCCATCCTCGCCGGCCGACTCCAGGACGCGACCGACCTGCGAGGCAGCCTCACCGCGACCATCGCCGCCGACCGTGCCGACGAGAAGGATCTTCGTGACGCCGTGGGGGCGATGGCGCGGGAGGCCTACCGGGGGGCACCCGGGGTCTCCGCCATGGACGTGATGCTCGACGCCAAGGACGCCACCGACTTCCTCGACAACGCCCGGCTGGTCGATGCGGCGCTGCGCAGCCAGGCGCGCGTCCTGGACGAGCTGCGCCAGGTCGATGCGAACAACCGCAACAGCGAGACCCGCCTGGGCGCTGTCACCGATCGCGTCGCCGAGCTGAAGGAGCAGGCCGAGGCCAACGTCGTCGCCGCCGACCGGGCCCGGCGCGTGGCCCAGACGCGCGAGGACGAGATCAACCGGCTCATCACTGAGCAGAGCGCCCGGCAGGACGCGATCGCCTCGCTCAAGGCGCAGGCGGAGGCCGAGCAGGCTGAGATCGACGCCGAGCGGGCGGCTGTCGAGCGCGAGCTCGTCGCGATCATCGCCGAGCAGCGAGCCGCCCGCGAGGCTGCCGAGGCCGCGGCACGGGCCGCCGAGGCCGCTGCGCGTGCGGCCGCCGAAGCCGCGGCGCGCGCCGCCGCAGAGG
>NZ_JBFUBX010000004.1:0-446878 GCF_056405535.1 Cellulomonas sp. P1_G12_2
CCGCCGCAGAGGCGGCCGGGCGGGAGCCGCCACCCCCGCCACCACCGCCGGCGCCGGCGCCGGTCCAGCCCCCGTCGGGATCGGTGTCCGGAGCCCTGTTCGCCAACCCGACCTCGATCAACCCGATGTACGTGACCTCGGAGTACGGCATGCGGCTGCACCCGATCCTGGGCTACGTGCGCCTGCACGCCGGCATCGACCTGCGCACCGGGTGCAACACGCCCCTGTACGCGCCGCGCGACGCGACAGTGCTCTGGTCGCAGTGGCGCAACGGCTTCGGCAACCAGGTCATGCTCGACTACGGGACGGTCGGGGGGAACTCGGTGATGAGCAGCTCCAACCACCTGACCCGCTCGGTCGTCAGGGCAGGTCAGGGCGTCGCCAAGGGGCAGCTGATCGGCTACTCCGGGAACACGGGCCTCTCCGGTGCATGCCACCTGCACTTCGAGGTCTACGTGAACGGGTCGACCGTCAACCCGCGACCTCTGCTGGCCCGCTGAGCGACGGTCCCCGCTCCTCAGGCCCGTGAGGCGCGCGCGCCCGGCAGGTCGGGCGCGTACCTGCGGTGTCCCGGGCGCAGCACCACGGCGTCCCGGCTGACGGCCTGGACGTCCTCCCAGTGCACCAGGAACGTGCCACGGTGCCGCCAGGCGAACCACCGGGCGAGCACCGCGGGGGCGTTGACGCCGGTGCGCTCGTAGCCGAGGAACGACGTGCCCGTGCGTGGACTGACCAGCAGACCGTGCAGGCGCAGCGCCGCGAGGAGTCCGTCGACAGGGCCGTCCATGACGAGGCGGACGTCGACGACGTACCCGAGCGCGCGGCCGTCGGCGTCGCGGACCGGGGAGTCGAGCAGGTCACCCAGGATCATGGCTGCCCCCAGGGATGCGGCGGATGACGTGGTCGCGGACCCATCGCTCCTGCCAGGTGACGTCCAGCTCGTCGCCGTGCACCCCCAGCCGGACGGTGGTGCCCACGTCGGCGACGTGTGCCCAGCGGATCCGGTGCCAGCGGGATGGCGGTGGTCTCCCACCGAAGATGCGCGTGGCCAGCACGGCCCCGCTCAACAGCGACGTCACGACGACGGTCTGCCTCCCGTCGGGGAGGTCGGCGCCGTCGACTCCGTGCAGCTCGAGGTCGTCGACCGTGCACACCGGGACGCCGTCGACGTCGAGGACCTGCCGGTCGAGCAGGTGCAGGCGCGCGTCGAGCGCGAGTCCCCGGAGGTGCTCGTCGGGGGGAAGGCTCACGATCCGGCTCCCGTCGCGATCATCAGAGGGATCGCGGCGACGGACGCCGCCACGATGATCACCAGGTACACCAGCGCCAACCCGTTGGTGACCCGGCCGTTGACGTGCTCGCCCATGTACTCCGGATCGTTCGCCACCACGAGGATCGGCAGGTAGGTCAGCGGCAGGGCGATGGCGGAGAAGACGACCGAGAACTCGGTGACCTTGATGGGGTCGACGCTGGTCATCAGCACGCCGGCAGCCACCAGGATGCAGACGATCATCGTCAGGTGGAACCGCGCGGCCCGGGCCGGCCGCCGGAACTTGCCCCACGACCAGCCCATGAACTGCGCCAAGGTGTACCCGCTGGACAGCGACGTCTCCAGGGCGGCGCCGAACGTCGCGGCGACGATCCCGACGATGACGACGGCGAGGGCCAGCTTTCCGCCGGCGAGCGCGACCGGCAGCACGATCTGCGAGAGCGACGAGACCTCGATCCCGGCGGGTAGGAACACGATGGCGGCGCACGCGGCGATGGCGATCGACAGCACCCCGCCGAACGGGAAGCCCACCAGCACGTTGAGCCGCGACTGCGCCAGGTCCTTGACGGTCCACCGTTCCTCGACCGCGCCGGAGGAGAAGAAGAACACCTCGTACGGCGTCATGGCGGCGCCGAACAGGGCGATCGCGTAGTACCAGTACACGGCGGGGCCCTCGGTACCAGGGACGCTCGGGTGGAACGCCTGCTCGGCGAGCTCGCTCCAGTCGGGGCCGAGCTGGAAGACCGCGACCGCGAACACGACGAGCGTGAGCCCGACGATCCCGGTGACGTTCTCCATGATCGAGAACTTGGTGCGCCACACCACCAGCCACAGCGCCAGGGCTGCCACGGGGATCCACAACCGCGGCTCCACGCTGCTGGCCAGCTGCAGGGCCAGCGCGATGCCGCCGACCTCGGCCGTCAGCGTGAGCAGGTTGATGAGAAAGCTCGCCGCCAGGTTGGCGCCGGCCGCCCGCGGTCCCAGGCGTTCGCGGATGATCTCGAAGGTCGCCCGCCCGCTGACGGCGGCCACCCGCCCGGACATGCTGGCGAACAGGCAGATCCCCACGACGCCGACGCCGACGACCCAGGCGAGCGAGAGCCCGAAGCGGGACCCGACGACCGCGTTGGTGACCATGTCCCCGATGTCCAGGAACCCACCGATGGCGGTGAGGATGCCCAGCGCGAGCCCGAGGATCTTCTTCACGATCCGCCCGCCGTCTCCAGCGTGGCGGCGATCTCGTCCAGCCGGTCCGCGCTGGCCCCGAGTGCGGCGGTCGCGTCCGACAGCGCGCCGGTCCCGTTCGCCCAGGCGCGTGCCTGCGCCACGGCCGTCTGCGCCGACTGCACGGCGTCGAGAGTGTCGATCTGCCAGGCGGAGCCTGTGCCGTTGCTGGGGACGAAGGTGGCGACGGCGTCGGATGCCTCGGCGAGAACGTGGATCGAGTCGATCAGCGCGGTGTCGGCAACGGGGGCCGACGTGCGGTCGTCGCCGAGCAGCCGCACCGACAGCTGCGCGGTTCCGACCGCGGAGGCAGCCTGGGCCACGGGCTCCGCGAGCGCGCGGGCCTCGTCAGCCTCGGTCGCCGCCGAACCCGTCGCGCAGCCCGCCGCGACGGCGACTGCGACGAGCGCGGCAAAACCGCGGATCGCCTGCATGGACGCATCGTCGCGTTCTCCGGCTCGAGCCGCACGGCGAACGGCGAACGCCGTGCTCGCGAGCCTGCGCGTGATCCGAAGGCGACAGAATCGGAGCATGCGCCTGGTCCTGCTCGCCGACACCCATATCCCGCGGAGGGCGCGCGACCTGCCCGGCGTCGTCTGGGACGCGGTGGACGACGCCGACGTCGTGGTGCACGCCGGCGACTGGGTGTCCGACGAGTTCTCCGACGTGCTCAACCGGCGGGCCCGCCGGATGGTCGGGTGCCACGGCAACAACGACGGTCCCACCCTGCACCGACTGCTGCCGAGAGTCGCGCGTGCCGACCTGGACGGCGTTCGGCTCGGCGTCGTGCACGAGACGGGACCGGCCGTCGGCCGCGAGCACCGGTGCGACGTCGCGCACCCGAACCTCGACGTGCTGGTCTTCGGACACAGTCACATCCCGTGGGACTCGGTCACGCCGGCAGGGCTGCGCCTGCTGAACCCCGGATCGCCGACGGACCGCCGGCGTCAGCCGTTCGCGACGTTCATGACGGCGCAGATCCGACAGGGCGCGCTCGTCGACGTGGAGCTGCACCAGGTCGACCGGCCGTCTCGCTCTTGACCCGACCGGCCGTAGCAGGCGCCGGAGCTGACCCGCCTGACGATCACCGTCGACTTCGAGGGTCACGGCATCGGGCGCCTGCTCGTCCCGCTCGTCGTCCGACGGCAGGCGGCGGCGGAGATGCCGGCGAACCTCCAGGTCCTCAACAGCCGCCTGAAGCTGCCGCACCCCTGATCGATAGCCCGTCCTCGGCACGCGGAGGCCGTGACCCCGCCGCACCGCTCGTCCGTCAGCCGGTGGTGGTGCTCCAGCTGGTGACCTGCTCGCCGACCGCGGCGGCCAGGGCTTCCAGATCGCGCCGCGTCTGACGCCGTGATCTCGCTGCCCGCGCAGCGCCGGCGATGCCTCGCAGCTCGACATCGGACTCGGCCGTCAGGACGACCACGGTCTCGCGGGCGCCGCGTGGAATCAGGTGTGCAGACACTCGGTAGTCGACGTCGTTCCACGCCCCGTACCCGCTCGCGGCCTCCGCGGGGGAGAGGGTGTCGAGCGTGACGTCCGCGTGTGCCAGGTGCCAGACGGTGGCGTCGGTCGCAGCGCCGGCGGCGGTCGTGAGGGCGCGCCACGCGACCTCGGGGTTCACCGGGATCTCGATGCTCGCGGAGGTCTCCTTCGGCACGCCCATGGGTCCATCATGCGCCCGACGATCGGGGTGACGGTGGCCCCGGCTGCGTCGGCGATCGCCCGCACGCTCTGGCACCGTGGCGGTCACTGTGTCGTGCGCAATCCGTACCTGCACCTCGGCTCGGTGGTTACGTTGCTCGTGTGAGCGATGAGGGCGAACCGCTCGGCGCAGCGTCGGTCGAGGTCCTGGTGGTCGGCGCCGGGCCCACCGGCCTCACCCTTGCCGCGGAGCTGGCGCGTCGTCACGTCCGGGTGCGCATCGTCGACCGCCAGCTCGACCGCGTCCGAGAGTCACGGGCGCTGGCGATCCAGCCGCGCACCCTCGAGGTCCTCGCCGGGCTTGGGGTCACCGACGAGCTCCTCCGACGCGGGGATCGCGCTGTCGACGTGCTCATCCACTTCCCCCACAAGGTGGTGCGGTTCCCGCTGTTCGACATCGGGGTCCCGGACACCCGCTACCCGTTCCTGCTCTTCCTCTCCCAGGCCGAGACGGAGCAGGTGCTCGGTCAGCACCTGAACGCGCGTGGGGTACGGCTCGAGCGGGGAGTGGAGCTGGTCGCGCTCGAGAACGGCACGCAGGCCGTCACCTGCACCCTGCGAGACGGTGCGGGACGAGAGGAGACCGTCGTCGCGCAGTACGTCGTCGGCTGCGACGGTCCGCGCAGCGCGGTTCGCACCCACGTCGGGATCCCGTTCACGGGCAACGTCTACCCACAGACCTTCGTGCTGGCCGACCTCGAGGCCGACGGGATCGAGAGGGGAGCCGCGCACGCGTTCCTCGGCACGTCGGGGATGCTGTTCTTCTTCCCGCTCGGCAGGCCGACCACCTGGCGCATGCTGGTGATGCGACCCCCTGGCGACGCGGGCCGCGCCGACGATGACGTGACCCTGTCGGAGCTCCAGGCCCTCGCTCACCGCTACACGGGTGGGCAGGTGCGGTTGCGCGACCCGGTGTGGATGACGAACTTCCGGCTGCACAACCGTGGAGCCGCGCACTATCGCGCCGGCCGGGTGTTCGTTGCCGGGGACGCCGCGCACGTGCACAGCCCGGCCGGGGCGCAGGGGATGAACACCGGGATCCAGGACGCGGTGAACCTCGCCTGGAAGCTCGCGCTGGTGACCTCCGGTCGCGGGAGGCCAGCCCTGCTGGACACGTACGAGTCCGAGCGGGCGCCGGTCGGACGCACCGTGCTCCGCTTCACGGACCGCGCCTTCACGATCGCAACGTCCCCGAACGCTGCGGTGGTGTTCGCGCGAAGCCGTCTCGCCCCGGCGATGCTGCCTGTGCTGGTGCGTGTCCGCGCCGGTCGTGCGGCGGCGTTCCGGACCATCTCCGAGCTCGGCATCCGCTACCGTCGCAGCCCACTCTCGGTCGAGGCCCCCCGATCCTCCCGTCGCGCGAGCCGTGCCGGCGATCGACTCCCCGACGCGCCACTCGAGCTCGACGGCAGGTCGACGACGCTGCACGAGGCCACCGCCGGGGAGTGGTTCCACCTGCTCGTCCACGGACCGTCCGACGTCCGAGGTCCCGACATCGACGACGTCCTCTCCTCCGGACGCGGCACGGTCGCCGTCCATCGCCTGAGCACGGTCGCCGCGCCGCACGTCCTGCACGACGCGTCGGGTCGAGCCCACAGGCTCCTGGGCGTGAGCGGCTCGCGACCCGGTCACGTCCTTGTTCGCCCGGACGGGTACGTGGCATACCGCGGCGGCGGCGACATGAGCGGACTGCGGGAGTACCTCGACGCCTGGTTGACCCAGGTGCGGGGTGACGGAGGGCGCCGCTGACCCGGCCACCTCGGGATGGTTCATCGCAGCACGGCCACCAGCTGCTCCACGGTCGGAGAGCCCGCAAGCCCGTCAGGGGTGGTGAAGAGCCGGCACGCCGGACCCCCGACCCTCGCGCCCGGTGCTCCGAACGGATCACGACCGTCGACGAGGACCGTCGGCGATCCCGCGAGTCCGGTCGTCGCGGCATCCTCGGCCGTGTCCACCTGCACGTACGAGATCGACTGGTCCGCACGACCGACCGCGGCCAACGCCAGTCGCAACCGCTCGTCGGCCAGGCGCCAGTGCGGGCACCGGGCGACGTACAGGAGCTCCACCTCCACGGGGTCATCGTCGCACCCACCCCTTCACGGACCCGTAGCGGCACCGGGCGATGCGTCCGGGGCCGCGTGGTCAGCGGTGGTCGGTGCAGTGGGCACGGATGCAGCGACGGAGCTCCTCGGGCGAGATGTCGTTGCGCTCGAGGAACTTGGCACCGACCTCGGTGAGGCAGTCGAGCAGGTCGCACAGGTCGCGGCCCTTGCCGCCGCCGGGGTCGTCGGTCGGGGTGCTGGGCCGGTCGCCACCGCGGATGGCGACGGCGGTGAGCAGCTGCTCGCGGGTGAAGGCGCTGCCGCGCATGGTGAGCCCGTCGGCGACGACCCTGACCTGGTAGGTACCCGGCAGGGGAGTGGCCAGGGTGCCGGTGAACAGGCCCCCGGTGGTCTCGGCCAGGGTGAGCATCGAGACGCCGGTGGGACCGGTGACGTGCGCAACCACGTGTGCTCGGTGTTCCACGGGCAACCCGTACTCGGTCAGCGCGGCGTGGATGGTCGCCGTGCTGCCGGGTTCGATGCTGGGCTGCTCGAGGCTCGCCGCGAGGCGCAGGTTGGACGCGGAGTAGACGTTCACCGAGTACCGCGCGCCATGAGCGGCGGCCCGCGCGAACGCGATCCTGCCCTCGTCGTCGTCGCGACTGCGCAGGCGCTTGAGGACCTTCTTCCAGGCGCCCTCGTCGATCGTCAGGATCGCGTGCCAGGTGCCCTCGTGGGCGCCCGCGCCGACGGGCACCGGGAGGTTGGTGCGGTAGTAGCGCATGTCGTCGCCGGCCCCGGCAGTGACGCCGACCCCGGACGCCGTCGCGGGGTCGATGATCGTGCCGTCCGGGGTCTCGAGCACCATGTCGATCACGGGCAGGTCCTCCAGCAGGACCACGGTCGCGTCGATGTCGGCCTCGTTGAGCACGAACGGGATCCGCAGCGTGTCGCCGGGGGGCAGGTACCCGGAGGGGTCCACCACGATGGCGGTGTCCGTGACGCCGGCGAGGATCTGCAGGAAGTACTTCGTCAGCCGGAAGTACTCGTCGGTGCCCGGCGTGAGCACGCCCGTGAGCAGCAGGTAGCCGCCGGTGTTGTTCGCCAGCTTGCGCAGCGCGGTCGTCGAGACCTGGGCCTCGTTGCCGAGCCCGATGGCGAACGTGCGCTGGTCGATGCTCGCCGTCACGCTGTCGATCGTCGCGTCCCGGTTCTCCAGGCCGTCGGTGAAGACGATCAACGCCTTGTGCTGGTAGTCGGTGGCGGGCACCGCGCTCAGGACGTTGCGGGCCATGACGACGCCGTCGCCGATGGAGGTCGCGCCGGCGAGGTTGGTGTGGTGGTCGCCGATCGCGGAGAGCGCGATGACGCGGTTCGGGTCGAAGTCGCCGCCAGGCCCGATGAGCGTGACGCCGAGCCCGGGGAACGTCGGGTCGGCGACCGGGTAGGCGTCGGTGTCGAACCGGATCAGGCCCAGACCGTTGCCCGCCTGGATGAGCTGGCCGAACCGGCCGGCGGCCTGCTTGAGCACCTCGATACGGGTTGCTCCGGAGGTCCCCGCCGGGTCGTCCATCGACCCCGACTGGTCCAGGGCCATCATGACCGCGACGGTGGGCCGGGGGATCGAGTTCCCGGTGAGGTCGAAGACGAAGTCCTGGCCGGTCTCGACGCACCGGATCGTCGTGGTACCGGTCGGGGCGCTCGTTCCGGCCGCGCCGCCCGTCATGCCGAACCAGATCCTGGCCTCGGTGTAGGGCACGAGGGCGTGCGGCACGGTGACCTGGCCGCCAGGGGTCAGGACGAGGTAGGGGCTCGCCGGCGCGACGATGACCTCGAAGGTGACCGCGTCGCAGGAGTACACGCGGAAGACCGCCGCGCGAGCGGTCGTCTCGCCGGTCGGCACGTCGTTGAAGGTGATGTGGCTGCCCGGATTGACCACCTCGAGCAGCGAGACCTCGGGCACCGTGTCGTAGCACGGCGGAGCGACCATCGAGGGGTGCTTGTAGGTCTTGACGACCTGCTGGTTGTCCGGCGGTGCCCACGGGCGCAGCTGGAGCGACGGGTCGGCGACGTTGCCCGCCCACGGCTCCACGGGTCCGTTCAGACCCGGGTCAGCGCTGTCGCCGGCGTACACCGTGGCGGGATTGAGCCGTTCGGGGTGTCCTGCCGCGGTCTGCCACATCGAGTACAGCCGGTCGACGTTGGAGTGCAGCAGGAACACGAACGGGTCGTGGAACGAGTAGTGCGCCTGGGTGAGCGTGCCGCCGATGAACCCGTGCGCGTCGCCGTGGACCTGCTGGATGTTGTCGTTGAAGATCTCCCAGGTCGCCGACCCGACGACGGTCGCGTCCGACAGACTCACCGGGGAGGCCGACAGGGTGGTGCTGCCGCCGTTGACCGAGCGCCAGATGTGGGTGTGGCCACCGCCCTCGGTCGACTCGAAGGCGCCCAGCGGTGCCCCGGCGTCGCCCTGGGAGTCGCCCATGAACGACGTCGTGAACAGGTTCGCCCGGCCGTCCGCGGTGCTGCGGGGGTCGACGCTCCAGTTCCAGTAGTGCAGCGACAGGTCGGGGTCGACCTCGCGGATGAGCTGCTCGAACCGGTTGACGATCTCCCGGTGCCAGGGCACGAAGCCCGGTCCGCCGTGCACGTTGACGCCCGAGAGGTGGGCGTTCTTGTGGATGTCCTCCTGCTTGTCCCAGAAGGTCACGCCGTCCGGGTAGATCTTGCTCGTGTCGAGCGTGAGGATCGCGGCGACCAACCTGTCGCGTTCCGCCTGGGAGACCAACGCGATGTCCCGCCTGATCCCGTCGCCGATTGCCATGACCGACCTCCCCCGTGAAGTCGACGGCCGCACTGGTCGTCAGCGGGAAGGAGCGCGCCCGGGAATCCCGAGATACCGGCTAGCCCTCACGCGGCGTCGCCGCCAAGGCGTTGACGGCCACTGGCGCTGGGCGGTCGACCCTACGAGGCCGGCAGTGCCGCCAGCCCCGCACCGGGGAGTGCGGAGTTCAGCTCTCGACGGGAGCTCACGCGCAGCTTGGTGAAGACCTTGCCCAGGTGCCACTCGACGGTGCGCGCACTGAGGAAGAGCCGAGCTCCGATCTCCGGGTTCGTCAGACCGTCGCTCGCCAGCTGGGCGATCTGCGCCTCTTGGAGGGTGAGACGGTCTCGCGTCTCCACGGTCCGGCTGCGCGCTCTCTCCCCGGTGGCGAGAAGCTCGCGCCGAGCGCGCTCGACGAACGCGTCCATGCCGATCGTGGTGAGCATCTCGTGGGCGGTGCGGAGCTGGTCACGGGCGCTGACGCGCTGGCCCCGGCGCCGGAGCCACTCGCCGTAGAGCAGGTGGGCGCGAGCGAGCTCCGGTCGGAGCTGTGTCCGGCTCAGGCGTGCGATCGCTTCTCGGTACGAGGACTCGGCCGCGTCACCATCGCTCAGTAGGGCACGGGATCGCGCATGGATCCCGAGTGCCCAATCGGTCTCGCATCCCTCGATGTGCTGCCCGAGTCGACGGAGAGCGTCGCTGGCCAGATCTGCGTGGTCTGTCCGCGTGGCAGCCTCGATGAGCTCGCTCAACGCCCACGAAGCAACGTGTAGCTCGGGTGTGCTGTCGCACGCCGCCACGGCCTCCGTGCGCGCCTCGTCATAGCGGCCGAGTCCGTTGAGGAGCACGGAGCTCGCCCAGCGCGCGTACTGGACGGCGGTTCCCTGTCCGCCGACGGTGGCGTGGGCGACGACTCCCGCGATGAGATCGGAGGCGAAGGCCTCGTGGCCGCGTGCTCCCGCGAGGGCGAGCGCAGCGTGTGGGGCGATGCGGGTGTTGGTCGCCTCCTTGATGGTGTCCACTTCGGCCACCAGCAGCGCCGCCCGCGAGAAGTCACCGCCGGAGACCGCGGCCTGACCGCACGCGTTGTCTGCGACAGCCAGGACCTCGAGCGCCCCTGCGTCGCGGGCGAGTCGAACAGCCGCCGTGCCGATCTCGAGCCCGCGGTCGTAGTCCCAGATCAGGTTCGCCGCTCGGGTCGCGAGCCACCCCCACCGAAGCACCTCCTCCTCGGAGACGTCGCGACTCGCGAACGCAGCGACCGCACGCCGTAGCGCGGGCACTGCCGCCGGACGTCCGTCGGAGAAGACCAACGCCAAGCCGTCGAGGAGCAGATCGCACGGAAGAGGAGAAGGCACAGGCTCGGGCGCGGTCGCCACGGCGCGGGAGACGTCCAGGAGGCTGCCGCCCTCACCCGCCAGATGGCCGGCGAAGAGCGCTGCGGCCCACGCGTCGAGATAGGTGTTGCGCGACAGGCGTACGTCGAGGGTCTCGAGCTTCCGAGCTGCCCTGAGCAGGAGCAGCGAAGCCTCGCCCCCGCGGTTCTGGGCGAACGCGACCTCGGCGTTCAGCCGATCGACGCGGGCTCGAGAGAGCTCGTCGAGTGGTCCGGTCTCCGCTGCGGCCACCAGCCGGGACGCCGCGTCGAACGCGCCGGCTTGCAGACTCGCCTGGGCCGCGGCCAACGCGCGATCGGCCCGCAGCGTGGGCTCCCGCGTCAGCGCGACCGACCGCTGCAGAAATGCGGCGGCAGCGGCGAGTCCACCGCGAGCCCTGGCCCGTCCGGCCGACCGCTCGAGCTCGGCGGCGATGACGTCGTCGGGACCGAGCACGGCCTGAGCGCGGTGCCAGGCCCGACGATCGGGGTCGATCTCAGGATCGGTGGCCGCGGCCAGTGCTCGATGTGCGTTGCGGCGTTCCGTCGGCGACGCTGCCCGGTAGATCGCCGAGCGCAGGAGGGGGTGACGGAAGCCCACGCGTGCGTCGATCTCGATCAGGTCGTCCGCCTCGGCCGGCGCCGCCGCGTCAACGGGGATACCGAGCTCGGACACTGCGCGCCAGAGCAGGTTGGGATCACCGACCGGTTCCGCCGCCGCCACCAGCAGCAGGCGTTGCGTCTCGTCCGGGAGAATCTCGATCCGGCGGCGATAGCTCGCTTCGATCCGGCTGGGCACGGTCACCTTGCCCGGGACGGAGAAGCCGCCCGCGACGGCAGCTGACGACTGCCCACGCGGGAGCTCCAGCAGGGCGAGCGGGTTGCCGTGCGCCTCGGCGATGATCCGGCCGCGTACCGACGCATCCAGCGGTCCGAGGCTCGAGGCAATGACCAGGCGTGCCGCGTCATCCTCCGACAGCCCTCGGAGGCGCAGTTCCGGCAGGCCCTCGAACTCGCTGGGGGAGTCCCCGTCGCGCTCGGCAAGAACGAGGACGACCGACTCCGCGTGAAGACGCCTCGCGACGAACGAGAGCACCTGGGCCGAGGACCGGTCCAGCCACTGGGCGTCGTCGACGAGGCAGACGACCGGCCGCGCTTCAGCGTGCTCGGCGAGCTGGCTCAGCAGGGCCAGCCCCACGAAGAAGCGATCAGGCGGCTGGCCCGAGCTCAGGCCGAACGCCGTCTCCAGGGCCTCGCGCTGCGGTGCGGGCAGACGCCCGAGGCCATCGAGGAGCGGTCGGGACAGCTGATGGATAGCCGCGAACGGCAGCTCCATCTCCGACTCGATACCGACCACCCTGACGACTCGACAGCCTGTGCTGCGGACCGCCAGGTACTCGAGCAGCGCGGTCTTGCCGATGCCGGCTTCGCCGCGTAGCACCACAGTCCGGCTGTCGCCTGCCCGCGCAGCTTCGAGATGGGCGTCGAGCTCCGCGCACTCGCTCCCGCGGCCACGCAACTGCATCACGACCCGCTGCTGTGACACCTGTCACTCCTCTGGCCGCCGTGTGCCGTTGCGTGGCGTCTGCCAGAGCATATTCCCGTGCGGCGCGCGACCGGAGGAGCGGGCCTGCTGGTCGCGCAGCCATCCTTCGCGTCCGGTGGAGGTGCGGTCACCCGGGGCGAGCAGCGGGGACCGACGGCTCGATGCCTGGTCGGTCCCCGCAGTCCAGCGGTGTTCGCCCTGGGGTGATGTCAGTCCGCTCCCTTCTCCGCCGCGCCGTACGGCACGAGGAACTCGGTCAGAACGTCGAGCAGCTCGCCCGGGGCTTGCTCGGCGACCCAGTGCCCGGATCCGGGGAGAACCGCGGTCGTCACGTCGGTCGCGGTGAGCTCCATGCCATGCCCGACAGCGTCGCCCCAGCTGTTCTCTCCGCCGACAGCGAGGACGGGGATCGTCAGCTTCGTGGCCTGACGCACCGCACGGTTCTGGTTCACGGTGGCGTCCCAGTCGCGGTAGAGCCCGAAGCTCGTCCGCAGGACGTCCCTGTTGCGGGTGTAGAGGTCGATGTAGTAGTCGATCGCCGCGTCAGGCAGTGTCGCCCCGCCGCCTTGGATGGAGTACTCGTAGCGGTAGAAGGCGTCGGCGTTGCTGCCGACCATGTCGAGGATCAGGTCGTTGTCGACACGGTTGAACGGAATGTGCCACAGCTTGTCGTTGAGCTGGTCGGGAACGAACATCGGCGGCGCTGGGGGCTGCGCGAGATCGCCGACTCCGGGAGGACCGGGAATCTCCGCGAAAGCAAGGCGCTCGACCCGGTCGCGGTGGTCAGCGGCCAGGGCATAGGAGACGACGGCGCCGGTGTCGTGGCCGACCACGGCGAACTTCTCGTGGCCGAGCTTCGTCATCAGCGCAGCGAGGTCGTCGGCGAGCGTCGCCGCGTCGTACCCGCCTGCCGTCCCCTCGGACCGGCCGATACCGCGCTGGTCGACCGCGATGACGGTGTAGTTCTTGGCCAGCTCCGGCATCACCAGGCGCCAGGCGTACCAGGTCTCGGGCCAGCCGTGCACGAGCAGGAGGGGCGGGCCCTCGCCGCCGATGACCACGTGCTGACGGATGTTGTTGGCCCGCACGAACCGGCTCTCGAAGACGGTCCTGAATCCGGCAGGCAGGTTCGGCGCCGTCGAGACGAGACCGATGTCGCGGGACGCCCTGACCGTGCGCGACGGCGCATCGGCTACCGCGTCGGCCGACACGGCCGTGCTGCCGAGTGCGGCGATGGCGGCGGCACAGGCGATCGCCACCAGTCGCGTTGCGCGACGCCGCCTCGTCGACGACCCGTGCGTCCGGCTCGCAGGCAGGGGCTTGAGAGAGAACTCGTCCATGGGCTTCTCCTTCAGGAACACCGACCACGGTGATCGGTATCGACGACCTTCGTCGTCGCGCCGCCGCGTCGCGCCCGGGAGCCCCCCTGTCTGCTCACGGGGCCGCCGGTGGAGGTTGCGGGGAACCCGCCTGGGCTCAGAGCTCGGTACGCCGTCTGGTGTGCTGCTCGGAATCGCGTGCGTGGTGGTGGCAGACGCCTCTGGTCACGCTGCGACACCGGTGGCCCGGGGGCTCGTTCGCTGCTCCCGGGGACTGGACCAGGGTGCTCCCTGGCGCGAGCCGGCGGTCGCGGGAGCCACGGTTCAGGTGCTGGAGCCGTCTCGGCGTCGGCCCCCAGAGAAGAGAAGGGATTCCCATCATGACCGCACTCTCGCTCTACCCGGAGTCCGAGGCCTTCGGCTCGGTCGTGCGAGCGCCCGACCTGCCGGACGGATTCACCGCGACATTCACGAGCCGCCTGATCGACGCGAACGGCATCCGCCAGCACGCGGTGATCGGTGGCGACGGGCCCGCCCTGCTCCTCGTGCACGGTTGGCCGGAGACCTGGTACGCCTGGCGCCACGTGATGCCCGAGCTTGCGAAGGACTACACGGTGGTTGCCGTCGACCAGCGCGGCCTCGGCCTGACCGACAAGCCGGAGGGCGGGTACGACGCCGCGACGCTCGCCGGCGACCTCGCGGCCCTCATGCACGAGCTGGGGCACGACCGGTTCGCCGTCGTCGGCCACGACACCGGACTCGTGATCAGCTATGCCCTCGCAGCGGACTACCCCGACCGGGTCGACCGCGTCGCGCTCGCCGAGGTCCCGGGGCCCCCCACCCCGGACCACTCACCACCGTTGTTCGCACCACGGCAGGTCAACAACAAGCTGTGGCACATCGCCTTCAACCGTGCCGGTGAGATCGCCGAGCAGCTCGTCGTGGGTCGGGAGGCGATCTTCTTCGGCTACGAGTTCGCCGTCCAGGGGGGTCAGGTCCCCGATGCCGCCATCGACTACTACGTCAAGGGTCTCGCCGCGCCCGGCGCGCTTCCCGGCAGCTTCGGCTTCTATCGCTCCTGGGACGAGACCATGGCGCAGAACGGGGCACGAGCCGCCCGCAAGCTGACGATGCCCGTCCTCGGCATCGGCTGCGAAGCGAGTTGGGGCGCATCGGTGGCCGGTGCGCTGTCGGCCGTTGCCGAGGACGTCGAGACCCTCGTCGTTCCCGGGACCGGTCACTGGGTCGCGGAAGCCGCGCCGGAAGCACTGTTGGCCGGACTGTCGGCGTTCTTGGCGCCGTTCGGCGCTCTCGCCGACTCACGCGCGATCGGTTAGCCAACCAGGGAGTCACACCGCCGCGGGCCTCGTGACACTGCTGGGAGCCGCGCTCCTGGTGCCGATGAACCCGTCGCGTCCCCGTCTCGTCTCCATTGTGAGGGGCCCGTCGTGGGCCCCCGGAGGAGGGGTTGACGATGACGACGATCCTGAGGCGCGTCGCGATGGCGGCGGCGATCGTGGCGACCGCCGGGTTGCTCGGGGCGCCCGCGGCGGTGGCCGGTGGCGAGCACGGGGGCGGTGGTGGGCGGACCGTCCTGAGGGCGGAGCTGGCCGGCAGCCTGACGACCGACCCGGTGCTGTTCCAGACGACACCGGGCGGCGCGGACTGGGTGATCGGCGACGGCCAGGCTCGGCTGCGCCACGACGGTCGGCTGGACGTCCGGGTCGAGGGCCTCGTCCTGACGTCGACCGGGGCGAACCCCATCCCACAGCTCGCGGCGAGCGTGGCGTGCAACGGGGCCGTGGTCGCGACGACGGCGGTCGTGCCGTTCTCGTCCACGGGTGACGCCAAGATCCACGCCCGGCTCGCCCTGCCGGAGCGGTGCATCGCTCCTGTCGTGCTGCTCAACCCGCGCGGCAATGCGGCGGTCTACATCGGGGTGACCGGCACGGAGGCATGAGGCCAGCAGCTCGACGAGGACCGTGGCCATAGCGGTGCGTCGGGGGACGTCCGGCCCGGGTGTCCGTCAGGTGCCCGGTCCTAGGCTCGAGAGGTGGACCGCGGGCGGGTCGTAGGGCTGCTCCCCGGCGTCGGTGTGACCCGGAGCTACGAGCGCGCGTGGCTACGACGGGACCTGGTCGCCGGGGCGACGCTCGTCGCGGTCGCGATACCTGCGGGCATGGCTTACGCCACGGCCGCAGGGCTGCCGCCGGTCACCGGCCTGTACGCGACGATCGTGCCCCTTCTCGTCTACGCGGTCGTCGGCCCGTCGCGGGTGCTCGTGCTCGGGCCCGACTCGTCGCTCGCGCCGATGATCGGGGCCGCGGTGCTGCCGCTCGCGTTGGGCGATGCCGACCGTGCCGTCGCGCTGGCCGGCATGCTTGCCGTGCTCATGGGCCTCATGCTCATCGGCGGCCGCGTGCTGCGGCTCGGGTTCCTCACCGGCCTGCTGTCGATGCCGATCCGCGTCGGCTACATGAACGGGATCGCGCTGGTCGTCATCGCCGGCCAGCTGCCCAAGCTGCTCGGCGTCGCCGTGCCTCCCGGGTCGGTCTGGGAGCACCTCGGCCAGACGGTCGCCGCGGTCGCCGACGGTCAGGTCGATGGCGCGGCGGCCGCGATCGGCGTCGGATCGCTCGCGGTCATCGTCGCGGCGCGCGCGCTGGGTGCCACCGCGAAGGGCATCGTGCTGGCGGTCGTCGGGGCGAGCGTCCTGACTGCTGCGCTCGGGCTCGCCGACCAGATCCCCGTCGTGGGCGCCCTGCCGTCCGGCCTGCCCGCACCGGCCCTCGCGGGCCTCGACCCCGCAGACGTGCTCGCGCTCGTCGGTCCGGCGGCCGGCATCGCACTCATCACGTTCGCCGACACGACTGTCCTCTCGCGCGCGCTCGGCGGCAGCCGGGGGGAGGCCGTCGACGGCAGCCAGGAGATGGGCGCGCTGGGAGCCTCGAACCTCGCGACCGGGCTGCTCGGCGGCTTTCCCGTCTCGGGGAGCGCGTCGCGCACGCCGGTCGCGGTCCAGGCCGGCGCCCGCACGCAGCTGACCGGCGTCGTGGCCGCCGTGCTGCTCGTCGTCTTCATGCTGGTCGCACCCGGCCTGTCCGAGTACCTGCCGTCGGCGACACTGGCCGCGGTCGTCATCGCAGCTGCGTCCTCGTTCGTCGACGTGCACACGCTCGTCCGCCTCGTGCGGATGAGCCGGAGCGACGCGGCGCTGCTGGTCGCGGCGTTCCTCGGTGTGGCGTTCGTCGGCGTGCTGCAGGGCATCGCCGTCGCCGTCGCCTTGTCGCTCGCGGTGTTCGTGCGCCGAGCGTGGGATCCGTACCGCGCCGAGCTGGTCAGCGTGGAGGGCGTTCCCGGGTTCCACGACCTCAGCCGGCACCCCGAGGGGGAGCGGGTCCCAGGCCTGGTGATCGCGCGGTTCGACGCGCCCCTCTTCTTCGCCAACGGCGACGTGTTCGACACCTGGGTTCGCGGCCTCGTCGCGGACGCCCCGACGCCGGTGCGCCGCGTGATCATCGCGTCAGAACCGATCACGGGCCTCGACACCACCGCACTCGACGAGCTCGTCGAGCTGGACGACCATCTCGCCGCGCTCGGGGTCGACCTGGTGTTCGCGGAGATGAAGGGCCCGGTCAAGGACCGCCTCGTGCGCTTCGGCGTCGGCAGCCGGTTCGGTGCCGACCACTTCTTCCCCACCGTGCACAGCGCTGTGCGGGCCTACCGGGCCGAGCGAGCCGGTTCGGCGGACGTGACCGACGCGGGCTGACGGCCGAAGGGCGCTGAGTCGTCGGGTGATCCGGACCCGGGTGGCAGACGCAACAGACCTCACACAGGTCGACTCGATCGGAATAGAGTGCGAGAAACCTGGCTCGTTGACGGGGTGTGGGTCGGACATGGACGAGGATCGGGTCGCCGAGTTCCATCGGCTGCATCGTGCGGGGTGCTTCGTGATGCCGAACCCGTGGGACGTGGGGAGCGCGCGTCTCCTGGAAGAGCTGGGGTTCCAGGCGTTGGCGACGACGAGTGCCGGCCTGGCCTGGACGCTCGGCCTCCCGGACGCCCGGGTCACCCTGGATCAGACGCTCGAGCATCTCCGTCAGGTCGCCGAGGCAGTGTCGGTGCCGGTCAACGCAGACTTCAAGGACGGGTACGCAGTGGATCCCGCCGGCGTCGCGGCGAACGTGAAGCTGGCCGCGGGGACGGGGATCGCCGGGCTCTCGATCGAAGACTCTTCAGGAGATGAGGCCGATCCGCTGTTCGACTTCGAGCTGGCGGTGGCGCGGGTGGCCGCGGCACGCCAAGCGATCGACGAGAGCGGCACGGGGATCGTTCTGACGGGCCGCTCCGAGGGGTTCGTCTGCGGCCGTCCCGACATCGACGAGACGATCAGACGGCTCCGTGCGTACGCAGACGTCGGCGCGGACTGCCTCTACGCTCCGCGAGTCGACAACCTGGAGCACGTGTCCGCCATCGTGGCGGCGGTGTCGCCGAAACCGGTGAACCTCCTGATCAACTCTCCGTTCACCACGGTTGCCGAGGCCGCGCAGCTCGGGGTCCGCCGTATCAGCGTGGGGGGCACGCTCGCGCGTACCGCGTGGGACGGAGTCCTGTCGGCCGCAAGGGAGATCGCGGAGCGAGGGACGTTCTCGCGGTTCGAGCGTCTACCGGACGTCGAGGCCCTGTTCGGGGACTGAGAGTGTCGACGCCCGGCGAGGGTGGACGTCGTCCCGCGGCTTGAGCGCACCCCGATGGGAAGACTGCCGTGCTCTGCCCGAGTCGTCACGGCCCGGGGTGAGCGTCAGCAGGCAGCGGTCACATGCGGTGGGCCATGGGTAGCAGGAACATCCACACGTTGATCGCACCGAGCAGCACGATGATCGCGACGTACGGCATGAGTGTCGCCCTCCGGCGGGCGGTCGTGCGATAGCGACGGTGGGCGATGCGTCGAGCCGTGTAGAGCGAGCCCGCGATGCCCAGTGCGAGCAGGGCGAACTGCAGGACCTGGATGGCACCCGTGCTCATGAGCGCAGGATCGCCGCCGGTGCCGCCGACGCCGAAGAGTGCGCCGACGGTGTAGTAGACCGAGCCGCCCTCGGCGAGCAGGTGGAACAGGTTGTGCGCGAGGTGCGCGGCGACGTCCAGGGGGATGAGCGCGTACCCGAAGCGGGCGAAGTTCAGCTTCGTGCTCTCGAGGTTCCGGCTGGCGGCGACGCGAGACGCCAGAGCCAGCAGGCCCACAGGTACCGACACGGCGACGGCGAACGCCACGGTGAAGATCACGGCGTAGCTGGTGATCCCCGTGAGCGCCTCGATCTGGGCGAGGACGACGTTCCAGACCTCGAGCATGGTGATGTTCTGGATCAGGACGATGCCCATGATCGCCATGGCGAGCATCGACTGCTCGATCTTGGGCTTGGTGATGAACCACAGCTCGCTGGTGGGCTTGCGCAGGCGCACCTGGATCGCGTCGTTCGGGCAGGACTTGATGCAGTTGGCGCACAGGTTGCAGTTCGCGGAGTCCTCCATCGTGCGAGGGAACGTGAACAGCGGGCACCCGGCCACCTTGTCGTTGCCGTTGTAGCAGACGGCTTTGGCCTTGCAGGTCCTGCAGATGTCGGAGTCGGCACGCAGCTCGACCATGCCGGTGCGGGCGTAGTTGCCCGACAGGCCGCCGAGGAAGCACAGGTACCGGCAGAACGTGCGTCGCTGGAACAGGGCGCCGGAGGCGATCACGGCGGTGGTGAGCAGGAGGAGGAGGACCCCGGATCCCCACGGCGACTCCACGACACCCCAGACGTGGTCGGCCCACGTGATCGCGAGGAACGACACATCGATGATCCAGATGCCGTTGTTCTTGAGGAAGTTCGGCACGGGCCGGTTGACTCCGACCCACTTCTGCACGACGTCCGAGATCGCGCCGAACGGGCAGACCGCGCACCAGAAGCGTCCCAGCAGCACGAACACGATCGGGATGACCGGCCACCACAGCACCCACATGAGCGCGGTGCCGGCGTTCTCGTGCGCGACGTCCGGGCCGACGAGCAGCTGGTAGGCGACCAGTCCGAAGACGGCCGCCACGGGGATCTGGAAGATCTTCGGGTACCACCCGGAGCGCAGCGAGCGGGCGACCCACGGGATCGTCATGAGGTTGCGACCCACCGGCGGCGGGGTCAGGTCCGGGCCCGGCGTGACGTCCGGGTCGACGGCGTCGACCTGAGCCGGCGGCGGAGTGAGCGTGGTCATCGTGGTGTCCTTCGCGAGGGTCAGGCAGCGGCGGGGGCGGCGGCCGGGCGGGGCCGGTGGCGGGGGCGATCGCGGTCGCGTCGGCGCAGCACCGCAGCAACGACCAGGACGGCTGCGTTCAGGCCGGCGAAGGTCGACAGCACGGCCGCTCGCGGACGGGCGGAGGAGGGCGTCGCGTCGGTGCTCGCACCGTGCTCGCTGTGCCCGGCCGCCGATTCGTCGGGCTCGGTGTCGGCCCCTGTGTGATCCATCCCTTCCATGTCGCTCATGTCGTGAGCGGGCGGAGAGGTGGGGTCAGCCGGCTCGGCCACGGCACCCGCGCTCACGAGGGTGACCAGCTGCGCTGCGCTCGGCGTCGTCGCGAACGCGAAGGCGGGGTAGCCGGTCAGCGACGCGGCGAGTGCCACGACGGCGGGCAGTCGGACAAGGGCGGGATGCATGCGAGCTCCTCGAGAACGGTTCCGTCAGAACTGTCGACGGGCCGAGGGCCGCGCACATGGGACCTGTAGGTCCGAGACCTGAACCTCCATCGAAACTTCATGGACTGCCCGGCCCAGGACGTGGGCGCGGGATCGGCGGTGCGGGCGAGGCATCGCGCAGAGGCGACCAGGAGTCGGGTGCCCTGGGGTTGGTCGCTCAGCCCGACTGGCCCGGCGCGGGCATCAGGTCGATGTCGAACCGCGATCCGCGGCCCAGCCCGGCGCTGTGGGCCGTGACGGTGCCGCCGTGGGCGACGACGATCGCGCGAACGATCGCCAGGCCGATCCCGGAGCCACCGCTGTCGCGGTCCCGCGCCGTGTCGACACGGTAGAAGCGCTCGAAGATGAGGCCGACCTGCTCGGGGTCGATGCCCTCCCCGGTGTCGGCGACGGTCAGGCGGACGAGACCAGCCTCGGTCAGTGCTGCACCGAGGCGCACCGATCCGCCGCGCGGCGTGTGTCGCAGGGCGTTGTCGAGCAGGTTGCCCAGCACCTGGCTCATCCGGTCCGCGTCGGCGGTGACAGCCGGCAGTCCTGGGTCCACGTCGAGGGTCAGCTCGACACCGGCGGAGACGTAGCTGCCGCGGGCGGCAGAGAGTGCCGCGGACAGGAGCTCGCCGGGTGGTGTCGGTGCGAGCACCAGGCTGCGGGCACCTTGTTCCGCGCGGGTGACCGCCGCGAGGTCGGCGGCGAGTCGTGCCAGCCGGGTGCCCTGGTCGCGCAGCACGCTCACGGTCTGCGGTGTCAGGGTGGTCACCCCGTCCTCCAGGCCTTCCAGGTACGCGCCGATGACCGCGACCGGGGTGCGGACCTCGTGCGCGACGTCCGCAAGCAGACGCTGTCGAAGGGCGTCACTCTCCTCGAGCTGGCGTGCCATGTCGTTGAAGGCGTCGGCGAGCTGGTCGAACTCGGCACCGAGTGACGGGCGGTCCACGCGCGAGTCGAGATGGCCGCCGGCGATGCGGGTCGCGGCCGAGGTCAGGGTGCCGAGGGAGGAGGCGATGCGCCGGGTCAGGAACACGCTCACGGCGAGCGACGCGACCACGGAGGCGGCCAGGCCGATGGCCAGGGCGAGTGCGCTGGCCGACTGAAACGCCTCTTCGGCGTGCATGACCGCGCTGGGTCCGGCCCCCATGCCGGCCTCACCCATGTGCTGGTGGAAGATCACCGGTCCGACCGCCCCCGCGACGATCCACGCGGTGATCCCGCCGGCCAGGATGACCAGGGTCATGGCCGCCATGAGCCTGCCGGCCAGCCCCCATCCCGGCGATCTCATCCGCCGGTGCCGATCCGGTAGCCCACACCGCGGACGGTGCGGATGTAGCGCTGCGCGTCGGCCGTGTCGCCGAGCTTCTGCCGCACGTGCAGCACGTGGACGTCGACCAGGTGCTCGTCACCCACCCAGTTCTCACCCCAGACGGCCTCGATGAGGACGCGGCGGCTGAAGACGAGCTGCGGGGAGAGCGCCAGCGCCGCGAGCACGTCGAACTCCGTTCGGGTGAGCGGCACCGGCTCGCCCTCCAGGAGGACCTCCCGGGCGGGTAGATCGATCGAGAGGGCGCCGATGCGCACCGGTTCGCTCAGTGCCTCGATGCCGTGAGGCGCGCGTCGCGGTCTGCGGAGCAGAGCGGCGATGCGTGCCTGAAGCTCGCGTGGGCTGAACGGCTTGGTCATGTAGTCGTCGGCGCCGACGGACAGCCCGATCAGGGTGTCGACCTCCTCGCTCCGGGCGGTGAGCATCACGACGTAGCAGTCGGAGAACGTGCGCAGCTGCCGGCACACCTCCACGCCATCGATGCCGGGAAGTCCGAGGTCCAGCACCACGACGTCCGGGTCGATCGACCGCGCCGCCTCGAGACCTTGGGGGCCGTCGTGGGCCAGGTGCACCTCGAAGCCGTCGCGTTCCAGGTAGTCGGCGATCAGGGTGGCCAGCGCCTTCTCGTCGTCGATGACGAGGGCACGTCGGGACGACGGCATCTGCGGGGCCATGTCACACATTGTGTCCGGTCGGCACGGTCAGATCGCGGGACCACCGACCGCTCGGGCCAGGCTTCATCGAACGCTCATCACACCGCGACGGCAGAAACAGCATCGGGCGGGACCGTGGTCGTGGCACCGAAGCCCACCCACCCCGATGGAGATCCCGTGACCGACCAGTACGCGACGCCACCTGCCCCGGTGACGGTCGTGCACGCGACCGCGTGCCACCTGTGCGACGACGCTGTCGAGGCGCTCACCGAGCTGTCCAGGACACTGCCCCTCACGGTGCGGATCGTCGAGCTGGAGTCCGCCGAGGGGGCGTCGCTGGTGGCCGTCCACCGTCCCTCGATGAACCCGCTCGTGCTGGTCGACGATGCGTACTTCAGCGCCGGGCGGCTGCCGCGCAAGAAGCTGGCGAAGCTGCTCGAGCGGCGTACCGGCGGGGCCCCGCAGGACGCCTCGCCCGTGGGGGCATGAGGTGGGTGCCGAGCTCCTGACCACGGGCAGCATCCTGGCGGCGTTCTTCGCCGGCGGTGTGGCTCTGTTCGCGCCGTGCTGCATCGTCTTCCTGGCACCCAGCTACCTGGCCGGAGCGATCAAGAACCGCCGGTGGCGCCTGCTGCCGCTGACCTTCATCTTCGCCGCGGGCCTGGCCCTGGTGCTGGTGCCGATCACGCTCGGGATGAGCCTGCTCTCCGGTGCGATCGCGAGATACCACGGCCCGCTGTACTGGGCGGGCGGGCTGCTCATGATCGCCCTCGCCGTGCTCGCGCTCTCGGGGAAGATGTGGTCGCTGCCCAGCTTCCTGCGGGCCCCGGACACCAGCCGCGGCGACTCGGCCAGCTTCTTCGCCCTGGGTGTCTTCTCCGGCGTGGCCTCCAGCTGCTGCGCTCCCGTCCTCGCCGGCGTCATGACCCTGTCCGCGTTGTCCGGCTCGGCCGTCGGCGGGCTGACCCTGGGGCTGGCCTACGTGTTCGGCATGGTCTTCCCGCTGTTCGTGATGGCCCTGGTCTGGGACAAGGCGAGGCTGGGGGAGCGCACGCTCGTGCGCGCCAGGCTCGTGCGCATCCGCCTCGCCGGTCGCGTCATCGTGACCAACACGCTGAACGTTGGCGTGGCCGTCGGCTTCGCGGTGATGGGCGTCTTCATCATCGCGCTGGCCGGTGACGCCAACATGACCGGCGGCACGCAGGCCCAGGACTCGGCCGCGAGCACGCTCACCGACATCTTCCTGGCGGTTCAGCGGTTCGTGAGCCCTGTCCCCGAACCCATCCTGGGCGCCGGGCTCCTCGTCCTCGTCGGCGTGTTCGTCGTGGCGATGCTCTCCGAACGTCGCCGCCGCGCAGGCCGAGCCCCCGACGACGCCGCGGCCGACGTGCCCGCTGAGCCCGTCGACGAGCACCCGTCACTGGCCGACGAGGCGAGCGACGCGGACGTTCCGTCGTGTCACTCCACCACGACCTCACAGCAAGGAACAGCGCGATGACCTCCGGAACCGCCAGCCGACGCCAGGCCGAGCACGAGCACCAGCTCGACGAGCTCAGGCAGAACGAGGCCCGCGCCAGGCGCGGCCGACGCCGCATCGGGCTGGCGGCGTGGGGCGCAGGCTTCCTGGTCATTGCGACGCTGGTGACCGTGGCGCTGCTCAGCTCGCGACCCGTCGTCTCGGCGGAGACCCGCCACGCCCCCGGGTTCACCCTCCCGACCTCGGACGGGCAGACGGTCTCGCTCTCGTCGTTCCTCGGCGAACCCGTGATCCTCTACTTCAACGAAGGCGCGGCGTGCGATGCGTGCCTGCAGCAGATGGCCGAGATCGAGAAGGAGCCAGGCTTCGCTGCGGCCGGGATCACCGTGCTGCCGATCGTCATGAACACCGCCGAGCAGATCAACGCCGACCGCGACCGGCTCGGCGTAGCCAGCCCGTTCCTGCTGGACGACGGCACGGTCTCGCGGGCCTACGGAACCCTCGGCACCGGCATGCACGAGGGCCTCCCGGGCCACGGGTTCGTCCTCGTCGACGCCGACGGTGTCCAGCAGTGGTACGGGAACTACCCCTCCATGTGGCTCGAGCCCAAGGAGCTCCTCGACGAGGCCACGGCCCGGCTCTAGGCAGCACCCGACCCCACGACTCGGCGCTCGACCACGTCGGCTTCATCAAGGCTTCATGGTCGGCTGGGAAGTTCCTTGCGGGCACCCGCGTTATGCCTCCAACACATACCCCCATGGGGTATGCAGAGGAGCTAGTCCGACGAGACGGGGAGCGGTCATGAAGGTCGAGACGACAGTCCTGGAAGTGGGGGGCCTGCACTGGGCGACCTCCGAGCCGATCGTGGAGCGCGCGCTGGCCCGCCGCCCCGGGGTCCTGGGTGTGGAGGCCAACGCACTCGCCCAGACCGCGAACGTGACCTACGACGCCGACCAGACCTCCCTGGCCCAGCTCGTCGGCTGGGTCACCGAGTGCGGCTACCACTGCGACGGTCGCTCCGTCCCGCAGCACATCTGCGAGCCGATGGACGATCCGGCCGGCAGCCGGATGCCCGCGTCGAGCGCTGATCTCCGGGGCGCCGGGTCCGCGCACGGTCATCACGGCGACCACGGTGCGACTGCGCCGATGTCGGCCCAGGACACGATGGGGCACGGCGGTCATCACGGCGGCGGCTCGATGGCAGACATGGTGCGCGACATGCGCAACCGCTTCCTGGTCGCGCTGCTGCTGTCGATCCCGATCGTCCTGTGGTCCCCGATCGGCCGCGAGCTGCTCGGATTCTCGGCCGGCACCCCGCTCGGCCTGCGCGACGACGTGTTCAGCCTGCTGCTCTCGCTGCCGGTCATCTTCTACTCGGCGTGGATCTTCTTCGACGGCGCCTACCGGGCGCTGCGGGCGCGGACGCTGGACATGATGGTCCTGGTCGCCGTCGGTGTGGGCACCGGGTGGCTCTACAGCCTGTGGATCACCCTGACCGGCGGCGGTGAGGTCTTCTACGAGGCCGCCACGGTCCTGACAACGTTCGTCCTGCTGGGGCACTGGGTCGAGATGCGGGCTCGGGGCGGCGCGAACGACGCCGTCCGGACGCTGCTCGAGCTCGCTCCCGACACGGCGGTCCTCCTGCGGGACGGGGTCGAGGTCGAGGTCCCGACGGGTGAGGTCCTCGTCGGCGACCTGCTTCTTGTGCGGCCCGGAGCGAAGGTCCCGGTCGACGCGGTCGTCGAGGCGGGGGAGTCCGAGGTCGACGAGTCGATGGTCACCGGAGAGAGCCTGCCGGTGCCGAAGGCTCCCGGGTCGCAGGTCATCGGTGCGTCGATCAACACCACCGGGACCCTGCGGGTGCGGGCCGCCAAGGTCGGCTCGGACACCGCCCTGGCTCAGATCGTCGCGATGGTGCAGCAGGCGCAGAACTCCAAGGCGCCCGGCCAACGGCTGGCCGACCGCGCAGCGTTCTGGCTCGTGCTCGTCGCGCTGGTCGGGGGGACCGTCACGTTCCTCGCCTGGACCCTCGCCGGGGCCAGCGTGCCCACCGCGATGCTGTTCGCCATCACCGTGGTCGTGATCACCTGCCCCGACGCCCTGGGTCTCGCCACACCGACGGCCATCATGGTCGGCACCGGGCTGGGCGCCCGCCGCGGTGTGCTGTTCAAGAACGCCACGGCGCTGGAGACGTCCGCACGCATCGACACCGTGGTGATGGACAAGACCGGCACCCTCACCAGGGGCGAGCCGGAGGTGACGGATGTGGTCGTCGATCACCTGCCCGGGCTGGAGGTCCTCGCGCTGGCGGCCGCCGTGGAACGCGAGTCCGAGCACCCCCTGGCGCGTGCCGTCGTCGCGCACGCCACCAAGCTCGGCGCCTCCGTGCTCGTCGCCGTCGACTTCCGCAACGTTCCTGGCCACGGTGCCGGGGCCACGGTCGACGGTCGCCGGGTGCTGGTCGGCAACCAGCGGCTGATGTCCGCCGAGGGCGTCGCGCTCGGGGAGCTGTCCGCCCGGCGCGACGAGCTGGCGCAGTCGGGCAGGACCGCCGTGCTCGTCGCGGTCGACGGCCGGCTGGTCGGCGTGGTCGCACTGGCCGATGCCGCCCGGGAGACCGCGGCCGCTGCCGTGGCCGCGTTGCACGAGGCCGGTCTCGAGGTCGTCATGCTCACCGGGGACAACGAGGCGACCGCCCGCCGCATCGCCGGCCAGCTCGGCATCGACGCTGTCGTGGCGGAGGTGCTGCCGGGCGACAAGGCCGACCAGGTCGCCCGTCTGCAGGCCGATGGACGCACGGTCGCCATGGTGGGTGACGGCGTCAACGACGCCCCCGCCCTGGCCAAGGCCGACCTCGGCATCGCAATCGGCGCCGGCACGGATGTCGCGATCGAGACGGCGGATGTCGTCCTGATGCGATCCGACCCGCTCGACGTGGCGATCGCGCTGCGGATCGGGAGGGGCACGTTGCGCAAGATGCGGCAGAACCTGGGCTGGGCGATCGGCTACAACGCCCTCGCACTCCCGATCGCCGCAGGCGTGCTCTACCCGTCGCTCGGCGTGTCGCTGAGCCCCGAGATCGCCGCCCTGACGATGTCCGGGTCCTCGGTGATCGTCGCCGTCAACGCCTTGCTGCTCAAGCGGCTGCCGCTCCCCGCGACGCAGGATGCCCGCCTGCGTGCACCGACGACCGTGAAGGAAGCAGTCAGCGGGGGAGCAGGACGGTGAACGGCCCCTTCTTCCCGGGCGACGGGCGCCACCTTCATCACACCTTGATGAGACGACGACCGGCCATGAGGGTGTCACGGCGCAAGGTGAGCAGGGCCGATGAACTCGACGACCGCTCAAGGAGACCTGACTCATGAACCCGATGCGTCGCCGCCTGACCGCCTCTGCCGCTGCGGTCGCCCTGGCGATCGCCCTGGCCGCGTGCTCCAGCAGCAACGACACAGGGCAGGCGCCTGGCTCGGACCAGGGCACGGAGAGCACGGCGGCCACCCACAACGACGCCGACACCCAGTTCGCGCAGCTGATGATCATCCATCACCAGGGCGCCGTCGAGATGGCCGACGTCGCGATCGCCCGAGCCGCGAGCCCCGAGGTCAAGGCCCTCGCACAGCGCATCCAGGCCGCCCAAGGGCCTGAGATCGACCTCATGACCGGTTGGCTCGACGACTGGGACGAGGAGACGTCCCACGACATGGGCATGGACGACATGGACATGGGCGGGATGGACATGGACGGCATGAGCCAGTCCGAGGTGATGGACGAGCTCGACGGCCTCGACGGCACCGAGTTCGACCGGTCATTCCTCGAGCGCATGGTGGCGCACCACCGCGGCGCCATCGAGATGTCCGAGCAGGAGAAGGCCGAGGGCATGAACCCCGACGCCATGGCCCTGGCGGGCACGATCATCGACGCCCAGACGGCGGAGATCACGGAGATGCAGAACCTGCTCGCTGGCCTGTGAGGAGTGGATCGTCATGATGTGGTGGGGACACGGCGGATGGGGCGCCAGTGCCTGGGTGACCATGGCCCTGATGATGCTCGTGTTCTGGGGACTGGTCGCAGCACTCGTCGTCTGGATCATGCGCAGCGCCTCCAGCGGCGGGACGGCCCGGGGCGACGCTGGCAAGACGCCGCTCCCGAGCCCGGACAGCGTCCTCGCGGACAGGTTCGCCCGCGGCGAGATCGACGAGAGCGAGTTCGTCCGAAGCAGAGACGCCCTGCACGGCTCACGAGGTAGGCCGCGAGAGCCGCGGGACCAGTGAGAGCGGGTCGCGCGCATGTCGTGCGCATCGTCGGACCAGGACCTGGCGTCAAGCGAGTGAGAGCTGGGCGAGCTCGCCGCGGGAGCTGACGCCTGTCTTGGCGAAGCAGTTGCGCAGGTGGAAGGCGACGGTTCGTGGCGACACCCAGCAGTGGGCGGCGACCTCCTTGTTCGACATCCCCTGGCTGACGAGCTGCGCGACCTGGAGCTCCATCGGGGTGAGCTGCACCAGGGTGCTGACGTCGCGCGTGCGTGCCGTCTCACCGGCTGCGCGCAGCTCTCGAGCGGCCAGGGCGCTCAGGGGCGCGGCGCGCAGGTCCTCGAGGTTCTCGAGTGCCCGGCGCAGGTGTAGGCGCGCGTCGACACGGTGCTGCGCGCGTCGCAGGTGCTGACCGTAGGCCAGGTGCGTGCGGGCGAGGTCGAACGGTCGGGCGGCGTGCGCGTAGTGGGCCAGCGAGAGCTCGAAGTGTTCGGGTGCTCCTGCCTGCGGCGAGAGCAGCGCGCGGGCGTGTTCGACGGCTCCGAGCGCCCAGGGCCATCGGGTGCCCTGGGCGAACGGCACGAGCTCGTCGAGCCATTCGGTCGCCTGCTCGGGTTGGTTGGCGTGCACCGCAGCAGTGATGCGGTCGATCGCTGCCATCCGGGTGAGTGCCGGCACGCGCATCTGGGTGACGTGGTGGAGCGCGGCTTCGGCGGCGCCCGCCTGTCCCGCTCGGGCGCCGTCGGCCCAACGGATCAGGTCGGCTGTCGGAGCGGCGAGGATGCCTAGCGGGTGGTGCTCGACCACGTCGTCGAGCTCGGCGCGGACCTCGGGCGCCCCGTCCTCGCCCCGGAGCGCCGCGAGCAGGACGAGCCACGCGAGTGGGGTGGCGGACAGGGCTCGCTGACCGACGCTGGTGCTCAGGCGGTGTGCCTCGTCGGCGGACCTTCCGACAGCGGACCACTGACCGGCCAGGAACAGCGGGAACGCCTGGCGGGGGAGCGCGTACAGCACGGTCATCCCCGCTCCGCTCTGACGTCCGGTGCCGAGCATCGCCGCGAAGGCCTGCGCTGCCGTGGCATCGTCGCCGAGGTGCACGGCGGCCTGTCCGAGGTGCGCCAGGAGGTCGGGGTCCGCGTCGGTGCGGTTCCGGGCGGCGCCTCGCAGGTGTGCGACGGCCTCCGGCCAGGCRTGCTGGGACGCAGCGGTCATGGCCAGCAGCAGGTCGTGCAGAGTCTGGGTACGTGGGTCGTCCGGCTCGTGCCCGGATCGGATCACGACCGACGGGTCGAGGCGGATCTCGCTGTCTCCGCCGTAGGCAGCAAGGCCCGCGGCGGCGACCGCGAGATCGAGTGCGCGACCTGGCGCCGTGTCAGCCGCGGCGACGGCCGCGGACACGAAGATGCGGTGGGCAGCCGCCGCCGAGCCAACGTTCACCTCGATCCGGCCACGAAGCCGGTCGACGTCCGCGAGCAGCACGGGGTCGTCGGCCTCGCCCCGGGCAGCGGTGGCGAGCGACCGGGCGCGGGTCGTCTGGCCGGCGGCCCACGCGTTGCGCGCGGCAGAGAACCGCCGTTCCGCCCGCAGGTCGGAGTCCGGGGAGAGCTCAGCCGCGCGCTCGAAGAAGTCGGCCGCCGAGACATGACCCCCTCGTCGTTCGGAGCGAGCACCGGCGCCGTCGAGACGGGCCGCGATCGCCGCGTCCGGTCCGTCTGCCCCGAACGCGGCGTGCCACACCTGGCGGTCCGGTTCGCCCACGCCCTCGAGTGCTGCCGCCAGCGCGCGGTGCACATCCCGGCGCACGCTCGGGGGCGCGGCCTGGTAGAGGGCCGAGCGCACGAGAGGATGCCGGACGCGCAGGTGGTCACCGTCTCGGACCACGAGGCCCGACCCTTCCGCCTCCGCCAAGGCGTGGTCCGGGATGGCGAGGCTCCCGGCCGCGCGACGAACGGTGGCGACGCGTCCGGAGTCGTCGGCTGCGACGATCAGCAGGACGTGCTGAACCAGTTCCGGCAGGCGCCGAGCACGGTCGAGGAAGACTCGCTCCATGCCTGCGGTCACGGGCAGAGACGCCGGCACGGGTTCGGCGCCGTTGAGCTGGTCCGAGGTCAGCGCGGCAGAGAGCTCGACCAGGGCGAGGGCGTTCCCGCCGGCCTGGCGCAGCACCCGATCGGTCGCGACGGAGTCCTTACCGGCGCCCGTGTGGTCCTCGACCACTGCCCGCGCGGAGGCCTCGTCGAGCTCGCCGATGAGCAGCGAGGGCACTCCCGGGTGCGGGAACGACATCTCGAGCCCGTCGCGGACCGAGAACAGCAGCACGACCCGATCGGCATCCAGCCGGCGGGCTGTGAACAGCAACGCGTCGGCCGACGCGGCGTCGAGCCAATGGGCGTCGTCCACCATCGCGAGCACTGGCTGGATCTCGGCGGCCTCCGTGACCAGCGACAGCGTCGCGACGGCGACGAGGAACGGGTCGACGGGGTCGCCGTCGTGACGACCGAACGCGAGGTCGAGCGCCCGGGCCTGTGGCGGCGGGATGCGGTCCAGCAGCGGGAGCACCGGCCGCAGGAGCCGGTGCAGGGACGCGAACGCCAGCGGCGACTCCGACTCGATCCCTTGGGTCCGGAGCAGCGTCACCCCGTGGCAGGCCTCGGCGAGGTCGTCGAGGAGCGCGGTCTTGCCCGTTCCGGGATCGCCGTGCAGCGCGAGCGTGCCCGCACGCCCCCGCCGTACGCCGTCGACGAGAGCGGCCAGTCGCGCTCGTTCGCCGTCCCGCCCGTGCAGCACACATCGACGCTACCCAGCCCGGCGCTACCGCGGTGGGCGTCCGATCCCGGCACTTTGACCGGGGCGAGCCGACCGGGCGACCGCGAGGCTCGACACGACGGCGATTCGGAACCCCCACGGCGTCCACCATCCAAGCTGAGGAGAGCGCTCATCATGTCTACGACGTACGAGAACCCCGAGACGACGAAGGACCGGTCGAGCGTGCGCTCGCCCGCACGATCTGGACACATCGGATGGGTCGTGGCCGGTTCGCTGATCAGCGGTCTCCTGTCCGCGCTGCTGCTGGCCGCCGCACCCTTCGTCCCCCCGCAGGAAGCGGCCGTCACCGGTGCGGTGCTGTGCGGGTTCGCGCTCGGCTGGGCGATGCTCGCTCTTCTGTCGGTGCGGATGACGGACCAGCCCCAGTCGTGGGCGGCCGTCCCTGCCGTCGTCATGGGCATCGGCGGGTTCCTCCTCCTGACGCTGGGGTCTTCGGTGGACCCGGTCCTGGGCTGGGTCTGGCCTCCGGCCGTGCTGGTGCTGGTCGTCTGGATGGTCGCTCAGTCCCGCCGCCACCTGCAGAGCCGGAGCCGACGCTGGCTGCTGTACCCGGTGACCGCGATGCTGGCGGTTGCCGCGGTGGGCGGGATGTACGAGACGCTCGGCGCAGCTACCGACCCGTCGACACGAATCACCGGACACTCGATCGACGTCGGTGGGCGGTCGCTGCACCTGGAGTGCACCGGTACCGGAAGCCCGACCGTCCTCCTGCAGCCCGGTGGTGGCGCGATGTCTGCTCAGATGGCATGGATCGCACCCCGGGTCGCAGCGAGCACCCGCGTCTGCGTGTACGACCGCCCCGGCCGCGGCGGCAGCGACCCGGTGGAGACCGCCCAGGACGCGACGCAGATCGCCGTCGACCTGCACACGCTGCTGGAGCAGGCGAACGTTCCCGGACCGTACGTGTTGGCCGGCCACTCCTTCGGGGGCCTGTACGCGCTGACCTACGCTGCCCGCTACCCCGACCAGATCGCCGGCTTGGTGATCGTCGACACGACCGCCCCCCGCGATCAGCCCGTGCCCGCAGGCTCCGACCGACCGAGCCGCTACGACCCCGTCGACCGGCTCGCCACCTTGTTGTCAACCTCTGCCCGGCTCGGCCTGACGCGTCTGTACGCGACGACCGAAGGCGCCGGCCTGCCGCCCCGGTCCGGGAGCGAGGTGCGCGCATCCACCGCAACCGGCAGCAACCTCCGCAGCTTCATCGACGAGTTCGCCCAGGCCAACCGGTCCATGGGCGAAGCGGCATCGTTCACCGACTTCGGCGCACGGCCACTGGTCGTCCTGACCGCAGGTACCGGTACCGACGCCGCGCTGACTGCGAGCCACGAGCGCATCGCCCAGATGTCGAGCAACAGCACCCACCGCGTCATCGCCGGAGCGACTCACGACGAGCTCGTCTCGGACCAGGACGACTCCGCCGCGACCAGCGATGCGATCCTCGACGTGGTCGCGGCGATCCGCGGCGCGACGACGGTGACCGAGTAGCAGGGTCTGGGGCATCCGCCCTCGACCGTCCGTCACCGGTCGCCCGCGGTGCCACAGCGGTTCCAGAATGCAGGAAGCGGCGCGGTCCCGGGGGGACTCGCGCCGCTGACCTGCACACACATGGTGGACGGTACTGGGATCGAACCAGTGACCTCTTCCGTGTCGGGGAAGTCAGGCGATGCCGTCTGATCTGCGGGTTGGTGCATCGGCTCAGGTCAGAGGCCCTATAGATCCCTACGCGCTACTCCGCGCCACCCCCGGACTCTCGGCTGATGTTCCGCCAATGTTCCGCCGGAACACGTCGGCGTACGGGTCCGCGACGTCGTCGGCGCGCGGCTGGAACCGGGCGTAGGTGTCGAGCGTGGTCGACGGCTTGGAGTGCCCGAGGCGGTGCGCGACCTCGATGGGTGGCAGCCCAGCCGCGAGCATCCACGACGCCGCGGTGTGCCGCAGGTTCCGCATCGTGATCTAAGGCACCGGGCTCCCGTCGACGACTGCTGACGCGACCGCGGGATCCCACACACGGCGTCGCAGGTTGTCGCGACGAACGTGGACGCCGCGCTCGGCCGTGAAGAGGAGCTGTCCGCGCTGGCGGTCCTGCTGCGCGATGTGCTCGGCCAGGAGGTCGACGACGCGGTCCGGAATGGGGATCCACCGGTCAGAGCCGCGGGTCTTGCCGGACTCGCGCAGCTCGACGACCCCGCCGACCTCTTCGAGGACCCGGTGCCCGACGTGCACGCGCCGCCGGGCCGGCTGGGGCATGGGTCGGGCGGCAGCTGCACGGTGCGCTACAGGACGCGGTCCGCTGGCACCCAGGCGTGCCAGTGCTGTTCGGGGCCGATGGTCTGCCGGATGCAGAGCCAGGCTGCGGGTGCTGGTGGTGCGGGTGCGCGTGACCGGTGGGCGGGGTGCCGGCGAGCTGGTCAGCTCGAGCCACATTGACCAGGCCTCCCCGTAACACGGTCGGGACGCTAGCCTGGATGTGCTGCGAGACACCGCGGCCGCACCGACGGCGCCGCGGATCGTCGCGGACGGCTCGGAAGGGCACGGGACTCGTGGGCATCCAGCGTGCACCAGGGCGGGGCACGATCGAGGTCGGCTGGCCATGACCCCGGTCGCGATCCTCAACGGGCTCTTGCCGGAGAGCATGCTCGCCACTATCTCGGGCACCAATCAGCGTGTGGCGCGCGAGTTCGTCGCGCAGACCGAGGCACTCCGGACAGCGTTCCAGGAGAGGTTCGGGAAGGCACTCAAGATCACCGACGCGTACCGGACGTTCGATGAGCAGGTGAGCTTGAAGGCTGATCTGGGCTCCTTCGCCGCCAAACCGGGAACGTCGAACCACGGGTGGGGCCGGGCCATCGACTTCGGGTCCGGCGTGAATGTGGAGGAATCAGCCGAGTACCTCTGGATGAAGGCGAACGCTCCCGATTTCGGCTGGCACCATCCGAAGTGGGCCGAGGACAACAACCCGAAGAACGGCCAGCAGGAACCGTGGCACTGGGAGGCGACGTTAGCCGCCGGCCTCTTCGACGTCAGCCCCGAGATGGAGGACGACATGTACAACGAGGACGATCGCTTCGCCATGGGCCTGGTCCTCGCGGCGGTAGGACGCATGGAGATAGCCATGGGGCAGGTGGTCCCGAACACGAACCGGCTCCCGCACATCCACACCCAGGCGGACATCATCGCCGCGGGTGTGGGCAACGTCACGAACGGCGTCGTGACTCTGTTGGCGCGTGACCCCGGTGCCGTGACGGCGGCCGACATCGCTGAGGCGATCCCGGACGACTTCGTCGAGCTGGTCGCCGCGGCGTTGGCCGCCCGGATCCAGGGCAGGCACCCGCCTGGGTGACGCGGTCGCGGCGATGCCTGCGTGAGGTCGGTAGCCCTCGTAGCTCGCACGTCAGTGACAGATGCGGCCGGATCGCTTGTCACACGACTCCCCAACAACGAGAGGTCCGGTCCAGCTCACATCGGCTCCCGACGAGCCCGGGCGTCCGTCCGACGACCTCCTCATACGCGTGCCACGCCGAGTGGTGAGGGTTGATCGCAGATGACTGGGCGCTGCCATTGATCGCGCGGTGGTGTCAGCGCCGCACCGCTGATCGGTTGCGCTGGGCCATTCCGAACCGCATCGGGATGATGCGTCGTGGTGCGGTGCGGTTCGAAGTACGCGGATGCGGTCGGTGTAGTCCATGCGGCGGACGGTACGGGGGAGCGGTGACAGGCGGGCCGTCGCGGAACAGGAACTGATGCTGGTGTTCCGCCGATGCTCCGCCGTACGGCAGAGGCCCTCTCCGTCGTGAGACGGAAAGGGCCTCTGACCTGCGGTGATGCTGGTGGGCGATACTGGGATCGAACCAGTGACCTCTTCCGTGTCAGGGAAGCGCGCTACCGCTGCGCCAATCGCCCGGGGATCAAGCCGGGTCATGCATGGGGTGAAACACAAGAAGCTGCTACGAGGTGGAGATGGGATTCGAACCCACGTATACGGCTTTGCAGGCCGCTGCCTCGCCACTCGGCCACTCCACCCTGAGACCGCAGTCCTCAGCGGCTGCGGTCAGCCGATCAGGAGTGTCTGCCTCCGAGCGGACGACGGGATTCGAACCCGCKACCCTCACCTTGGCAAGGTGATGCTCTACCACTGAGCCACGTCCGCACAGCACGTCGTTCCGGCATTCACCGGTGTTCCGTGTGCGTCCCGAACTCTAACTGACGATCTCCGCGAGAGTCCAACTGGCTCCCGGCAGCCGGGTGATCGTGCGGATCGCGGGTGGTCGGGGTGCCGGTCGATAGCGTGTGCGGGTGCCTGAGCAGACCCTCCGTTCCCGTGGCGTCGCGTGGTTCGCGGGCGTGCAGGCGAGGGGTGTCGTCGAGGTCGTCGACGTGCGGGCCGAGCCCGAGCGGCTCTCGGTGCCGGGCTGGTGGGCGGTCGTCGGGGACTTCGAGGGACGTGTCCGGGCGTGGCGTTTCGCCGAGACCAGGACCACGGGTCCGACGACGACGAGTGCCTGGACCGGGCCGGACGTGACTGCCTGGGTCTCGTCTCTGGACCGTGCCGAGTACGTCTCCGCGGTGGACCGGGTGCGCGACCGCATCCAGGAGGGCGACGTCTACCAGGCGAACCTCTGCCGCGTGCTCAGTGCGCCTCTGCACGACGAGCCGGATGCGCGCGCACTGGGTGCAGTCCTGGCGGCGGGCAACCCGGCGCCCTACGCGGGCGGGTTGCACGTGCCGGGAGAGGCCTGGGTGGTCACGGCGTCGCCCGAGCTGTTCCTGCGGGTGGAGGACGGTGTGGTGACGTCGGGTCCCATCAAGGGGACGGCGGTCACCGCGGACGCGCTGACGGACAAGGACCGCGCCGAGAACGTCATGATCACCGACCTCGTGCGCAACGACCTGCAGCGCGTGTGCGTGCCGGGCACCGTGGAGGTGACGACCCTGCTGGGCGAGGAGCACCACCCCGGCCTGGTCCACCTCGTCAGCACGGTCCAGGGCGTCCTGGCCGACGACGTCGTGCGAGCCCCTGACCTGTGGGCGCGGCTGCTGGATGCCACGTACCCGCCGGGGTCGGTGTCGGGCGCCCCGAAGTCGTCGGCCCTCGACATCATCGCCGCCCTGGAGACCGCCCCGCGGGGGCCGTACTGCGGAGCGGTCGGGTGGATCGAGGTGAGCCCCGACGGCTCGGTGCGGGCGGAGCTCGCCGTCGGCATCCGCACGTTCTGGTGGGAGGACGGCGTGCTGCGGTTCGGTACGGGTGCGGGGATCACGTGGGGGAGCGACGCGCAGGCCGAGTGGGCCGAGACCGAGCTCAAGGCCGCGCGGCTCGTCGGCCTCGCCTCCGGCGTCCGTGTCGAGCCGGTGACAGACTGACCCGATGGGTGTCGTGATCTGGTCGAACGGTCGTCTGCACGGTCCGGAGGACCTTCTCCTGTCGGGCATCGACCACGGGCTGACCGTCGGCGACGGGGTGTTCGAGACGTGCGCGGTCTACGACGGCACCGCGTTCGCGCTCACTCGTCACCTGCGACGCCTGAAGCGGTCCGCGCTTGGCATCGGCCTGGCCGAGCCCGACGAGGACGCGGTGCGCGACGGGGTCGCTGCGGTGCTCGCCGCCGCCGGACCGGACACGGGCCGGCTGCGGATCACGCTCACGGGCGGGCCGGGTCCGCTGGGCTCCTACCGGTTCGCGCCCGAGGACCAGCGCCAGAGCGTCCTCGTCCTGGCGGGGCCGGGCGCGCGGTCCGAGGTCTCGCGCGTCGTGCGGGTGCCGTGGGTGCGCAACGAACGGTCGGCGGTCGCCGGCCTGAAGACGACGTCGTACGCGGAGAACGTGGTCGCCGTGGCCGAGGCGTACCGGCAGGGCGCCGACGAGGCCCTGCTGGCGAACACCGTCGGGGAGCTCTGCGAGGGCACGGCGTCCAACGTCTTCGTCGAGCGCGACGGCGAGCTGGTGACCCCACCGCTGTCCAGCGGTTGCCTGGCCGGCATCACCCGCGAGCTCCTGCTCGAGTGGTCGGCCGCCGCGGGGCACCCGGTCCGGGAGGCGGCGCCGGGGGAGCTCCGGTACGAGGTGCTCGACGAGGTCGCCGGCGGGACCGCGCACCTGACGATGAGCGGCTCCATCCGCAACGTCTCGCCCGTCGTGAGCCTCGACGGCACCGACGTCGTCGTGGGGCCGCTCTCGAGGCAGGCGCAGCAGCTGTTCCAGGCACGGTTGGCGGACGACCTCGACCCCTGACCGCGTCCGGACATGCGACGACCGGCCCCGCCTCAGGCGGAACCGGTCGGCGTGAGCTGTGGTCAGGCTGTCAGCAGCGCGGCGATCAGCGCCGTGATCTCGCCTTCCATGCGGTCGCTCTCCGTGCCCAGAGGCACGAGGGCCTCGGTTCCGGCGAGGAATCGCTCGATGGGCTCCGTGGGGGCGGCGAGCAGCGCGCTGCCCTCGACACCACTGAGCGACACGAGCGTGTAGTCGGGGTCTTCGTCACGCCACACCTGCACGTCACCGGTCCCGGCGGGGGCATCGGCCGTCGCGTGCATCCCCAGAGAGAGGAGCTCGCGGCCGATGAGCCAGGTCGACATGGTGTGGGGGCCGGTGAAGACCGCGCGCACCGTGTACGGATCGGAGGTTCTGAAGGAGAACTCGGCGCTCACGGGGATGACGCTGGCGTCGGACCCGATGAGCTGCATGGCGACGACCTCGACGACGTCATAAGTCGAGCTCGGCATCGGGTCCTCCTGTTCGCAAGGGCTGGAGGTCCCATCATGGCAGGCCAGATGCCCGATTGGACCGGTAGGCGCTGCGAGTTCACCCGGAGGGACGCGCGGGTGGCTCGAGAGACCAGGTGACAGCACCCATCTTGGGGACGGCGCACCCTCTTGACGCCAGCGCCACGACCTGCGTGCGACGCGTTTCGGATTCTAGACCCGACACGGGTAGCATCCTCCTCGATGTCACCCGCGGGTGCACGTCCTCTCTGCGTACCGGCGTGTCGCAGCGATGGCGTCGCCGGCGACGACGGGCGATTGGCTCAGTTGGTAGAGCGCCTCGTTCACACCGAGGAGGTCATCGGTTCGAGTCCGGTATCGCCCACTCGATCAGAAGGGGTCGGCCCAGACGGGTCGGCCCCTTCTGTCGTGCATAAGAGGTCCGGGGGGCGACGAGCCCGCCGGTAGCATCGAGGGGCTCGCCGCCAGGGCGAGCGGCCACGAAGGAGGCTGTACCGGTGCCCGAGCTCATCACCCTGACCGTCGACGGGATCGCGACCACGGTGGAGCCGGGGACGACGGGTACCGACCTGTACTCCGCCCGCCGCGACGTCCTCGTCGCCCGCGTGGACGGCGAGCTCCGTGACCTGCACCTGCCTCTGCCGGACGGCGCCGTCGTGGAGGCCGTGACCATCGAGGAGCCGGACGGCCTCGCGGTGCTGCGGCACTCCGCCGCGCACGTGCTCGCGCAGGCCGTGCAGGAGGTCAACCCGAAGGCCAAGCTCGGCATCGGCCCGCCGATCACCGACGGCTTCTACTACGACTTCGACGTGGACACCCCGTTCACCCCCGACGACCTCAAGGCGATCGAGAAGGTCATGGGCCGGATCGTCAAGGAGGGGCAGACCTTCCGGCGCTGGGACGTCACCGAGGAGCAGGCCCGCGCCGAGATGCGCGAGGAGCCGTACAAGCTGGAGCTCATCGGCCTCAAGGGCGACCCGACGGCGGCCGACGGTGCGTCCGTGGAGGTCGGGCTCGGTGGCCTGAGCATCTACCAGAACGTGCGTGGAGCCGGCCGCGAGAGCGAGGCGGTCGTGTGGCAGGACCTGTGCCGCGGGCCGCACGTGCCGAGCACCCGGGTGCTCGGCAACGGCTTCCAGCTGACCCGGTCGGCGGCCGCCTACTGGCGCGGGTCGGAGAAGAACCCGCAGCTGCAGCGTGTCTACGGCACCGCGTGGCCGACGAAGGACGAGCTGCGCGCCTACCTCGAGCGCATCGCCGAGGCAGAGCGCCGCGACCACCGCAAGCTGGGCAACGAGCTGGACCTGTTCTCCTTCCCGGAGGAGATCGGCTCCGGGCTGGCCGTGTTCCACCCCAAGGGCGGCATCATCCGCATGGAGATGGAGCACTACTCCCGCCGGCGGCACGTGGAGGCGGGGTACTCGTTCGTCAACACCCCGCACATCACCAAGGAGCAGCTGTTCCAGATCTCGGGGCACCTCGACTGGTACTCGGAGGGCATGTACCCCCCGATGACCCTGGACGAGGAGCGCGACGCCGAGGGCAACATCCGCAAGCAGGGGCAGAACTACTACCTCAAGCCGATGAACTGCCCGATGCACAACCTGATCTTCGCGGCGCGCGGGCGCTCGTACCGGGAGCTGCCGCTGCGGCTCTTCGAGTTCGGCACCGTCTACCGCTACGAGAAGTCGGGTGTGGTCCACGGCATGACCCGCGCGCGCGGGTTTACCCAGGACGACGCGCACATCTACTGCACCCGCGAGCAGATGAAGGACGAGCTGACCAGCCTGCTGACCTTCGTGCTCGACCTGCTCAAGGACTACGGGCTCGACGACTTCTACCTGGAGCTGTCCACCAAGAACCCGGAGAAGTCCGTCGGTTCCGACGCGGCCTGGGACGAGGCCACCGAGACCCTGCGCCAGGTGGCCGAGGCCTCGGGTCTGGACCTGGTTCCGGACCCGGGCGGTGCCGCGTTCTACGGTCCGAAGATCTCCGTGCAGGCGAAGGACGCGCTGGGACGCACCTGGCAGATGTCGACCATCCAGCTCGACTTCAACCTGCCGGAGCGGTTCGAGCTCGAGTACACCGCGCCCGACGGCACTCGCCAGCGGCCCGTGATGATCCACCGCGCGCTGTTCGGGTCCATCGAGCGGTTCTTCGCCGTGCTGACCGAGCACTACGCCGGTGCGTTCCCCGCGTGGCTGGCGCCCGTGCAGGTGCTCGCGGTGCCCGTCGCGGAGCCGTTCGAGGGGTACCTCGACGACGTCGTGTCGCAGCTGCGCGCGCAGGGGATCCGTGCCGAGGTGGACCGGTCCGACGACCGGTTCGGCAAGAAGATCCGCAACGCCAGCACGCAGAAGATCCCGTTCGTGCTCATCGCGGGCGGCGAGGACGCGGACGCCGGGGCCGTGTCGTTCCGCTACCGCGACGGCCGCCAGGACAACGGTGTGCCGGTCGCGGAGGCGATCGAGCGGATCGTCTCGGCGGTGCGCGACCGCGTGCAGGTCTGAGCGTGAGCGAGCCCGCCGACCACTTCGCCGGCGTGCCGGACGGCTTCCAACGGCTGTGGACACCGCACCGGATGGCGTACCTGGGCGGCCAGGACAAGCCGGTCGACCGCGAGGCCGGCCAGGGGTGCCCGTTCTGCCGCATTCCGACGCTGTCCGACGAGGACGGACTCATCGTCGCGCGCGGCGAGGTCGCGTACGTGGTGCTCAACCTGTACCCGTACAACTCCGGTCACCTGCTGGTCTGCCCGTACCGGCACGTCGCCGACTACACGGACCTGACGGAGGCCGAGGTCACCGAGGTCGCCGAGCTCACCCGCACGGCGATGCGCGTCCTGCGCGAGGTGTCGGCGCCGCAGGGCTTCAACCTCGGTATGAACCAGGGCGACGTGGCGGGTGCGGGCATCGCGGCTCACCTGCACCAGCACGTCGTCCCCCGGTGGGGTGGGGACTCGAACTTCCTGCCGATCGTCGGGCGCAGCCGCGCGCTGCCCGAGCTGCTGGGCGACACGCGGGCACGGCTGGCGGCCGCCTGGCCGACCGGATCGAAGGGATGATCGGCACGTGCTGAACGGACTGCGCGGCGCCATGACGCGCTTCTTCACCCCGATCGCCAGGGCGCTCCTGCGGCTGGGCGTCTCGCCGGACGCGGTGACGATCGCGGGAACCCTCGTCGTCGTCGTCACCGCGCTGTGGGCGTTCCCCACCGGACACCTGCTCGTCGGCACCCTGGTCATCGCAGTCTTCGTGCTCACCGACTCGCTCGACGGCGTGATGGCACGCCAGGCGGGCCGGTCCGGACCGTGGGGCGCGTTCCTCGACTCCACCCTCGACCGGTTCGGCGACGGCGCGATCTTCGCCGGGCTCGTCCTGTGGTTCACCGCAGGCGGGGACGACCGGCTCACCGCGGTCCTGGCGCTGGCGTGCCTCGTGCTCGGCTCGATCGTGCCGTACGCGAGGGCACGCGCCGAGGGTCTCGGCATGACCGCCTCGGGCGGCATCGCGGAGCGGGCCGACCGGCTCGCTCTCGTGCTCGTGGCGACCGCGGCGGTCGGCTTCGGCGCACCGGACGTCGTCCTCACCGTCGTGCTCGCCCTGCTCGCGCTCGCGTCGGCCGTGACGATCGTGCAGCGGATGAGCAAGGTGTACCGCCAGGCCGCGGCGCAGGTGTCCGAGTGAAGGTCGACGTCGCCCGCGCCTACGCCCTCGCGTGGAAGGTGGCCGGCAGGCTGCCCGGCGCGGTGCTGCGCGCCCTGTGCGACCTCGCGGCGGACGTGTCCTGGCTGCGGCACGGCGGGGGCGTCCGCCAGCTGGAGAAGAACCTCGCACGCGTGCGTCCCGAGCTGGACGCGCGCGGGCTGCGCAGGCTCAGTCGTGCGGGCATGCGGTCGTACATGCGCTACTTCGGGGAGGCGTTCGCCCTCGCGACGATGTCCCCGGAGCAGGTCGACGCGCGCGTCCGGGCCGTCGGCATGGAGAACCTGCGTCGCTTCACGGACCAGGGCCAGGCCGTGATCCTCGCGCTCGGCCACACCGGCAACTGGGACCTCGCCGGCGCGTACTCCACCCGAGCGATCGCGCCGGTCACCACGGTGGCCGAGCGCCTCGAGCCCGAGGAGCTGTTCCAGGAGTTCGTCGCGTTCCGGGAGAGCATCGGGATGACGATCTTCCCGCTGACGGGTGGGGGAGACGTGTTCCGGGGTCTGGTGCGCGCGGCCCGCGGGGGCGCGGGTCTGCTGCCCCTGCTCGCGGACCGCGACCTCACGGCCAAGGGTCTCGAGGTGGACCTGTTCGGACACAAGGCGCGCGTGGCCGCGGGTCCCGCCGCGCTGTCGGTGACGACCGGTGCGCCGCTGGTCACCACGGTCATCTACTACGAGCGGCTCCGTGGCGCGCAGCGTCGGGCGGCCGGGTCGCCGTGGGGCATCGTCATCCAGTTCAACAAGGCGATCGAGATGCCGGCCGGCGTGCCGCGTGCCGACCGGGTGCGCGCGATGACGCAGGCCTGGGTCGACGAGTTCGCCGCGGGCGTCCGGCAACGCCCGCAGGACTGGCACATGCTGCAGAAGGTGTTCGTCGAGGACCTGGACCCCGCCCGCTACGAGGCGATGCTCGCGGCGCAGGGGAGCGCGTCGTGAGCCCGCGCAAGGCGGAGCGGGCGCTGCGGGTCGGGATCGTGTGCCCGTACTCCTACGACGTCCCCGGCGGGGTGCAGTTCCACGTGCGGGACCTGGCCGAGGCGCTGATCGCCCGCGGGCATGACGTCTCGGTCCTGGTGCCCGCGGACGACGAGACGCCGATCCCGCCGTACATGACCGCGGCCGGCCGTGCCATCCCGGTCCGGTACAACGGGGCGGTCGCGCGGATGACGTTCGGTCCGGTGACGGCCGCGCGCGTCCGCAAGTGGCTCGCGGCGGGGGAGTTCGACGTCCTGCACCTGCACGAGCCGGTCACGCCCAGCCTCGGGATGCTCGCCCTGTGGATCGCCGACGGGCCGATCGTGGCCACGTTCCACACCGCCCTGATCCGGTCGAGGCCGCTCCAGATGGCCTACCCCTTGGTGCGGCAGTCCCTGGAGAAGATCTCCGCCCGGATCGCCGTGTCGGAGGACGCTCGCCGCACCCTGGTCGAGCACATGGGCGGCGACGCCGTGGTGATCCCCAACGGGGTCTACGTCGACGCGTTCACCGCGGCGCAGCCGGACCCGCGCTGGACCGGAACTCCCGAGCGGCCCACCATCGCGTTCCTGGGGCGGCTCGACGAGGCGCGCAAGGGCCTGCCGGTCCTCCTCGAGGCCGTCCCGCGCGTGCTCGCCGTCATCCCCGGTGCCCGCTTCCTCGTCGCCGGTCGCGGTGAGACCGGTCCGGAGGAGGTGCGCGAGCTGCTGGGCGAGGAAGCTGCCGCGGCCGTCGAGTTCCTCGGCGGGATCTCCGACGACGACAAGGCGAACCTGCTGGCCTCGGTCGACGTCTACTGCGGTCCGCAGACCGGCGGCGAGAGCTTCGGGATCGTCCTGGTCGAGGCGATGAGCGCGGGAGCCACCGTCGTCGCCAGCGACCTCGGTGCGTTCTCCCGCGTGCTCGACGACGGCGAGGCCGGCGAGCTGTTCCGCACGGGCGACAGCGAGGACCTCGCGCGCACGCTCGTGCGGGTGCTGCAGGACCCGGAGCTGCGGGCCAGGGTCTCCGCGCACGCGCTCGAGGTCGTCCGGCAGTACGACTGGTCGACCGTGACGGACCAGGTGCTGGCCGTCTACGAGATGGTCGTCGCGGGGCGGCAGTCACCCGTCGGCGAGGACCCGTCGTCGGTGCGGGGCGCGCGGCTGCTCGAGCTGCGCCGAAACAGGGGTGAGTCCCGATGAGGTGGTCCGAGATCACGGTCTACGTGACGATCGTCCTCGCGCTCGCCGGGTGGTGGCTGTGGGTGGCGGCGTCGCGCCTGGACCGCCTGCACCGCAAGGTCGGGACGTCCCGCGCGGTGCTCGACGCCCAGCTGGTCCGCCGCGCGACGGTCGCGGCAGAGATCGCGACGTCGGGTCTGCTCGATCCCGTGAGCTCGGTGCTCGTCGGCGAGGCCGCGTGGGCCGCGCTGTCAACGGGGACGAGCGAGCTGCCTGCCGACCTGCTCGCACTGGTGGGTCCCGACGACGCGCCCGCGGGTGGTGCTGCCCTGCTGGAGGTCGACCGAGGAGGCATCGAGAGCGAGCTGTCGGCGACGCTGCGCGAGGCTCTCGACGAGCCCGAGGAGGTGGCCGCGCTGCGCGCCGACCCCGCAGGTGAGGAGCTGATCGGGCTCCTCGCCTCGTCCTGGTACCGCGTGCAGCTGGCCCGTCGGTTCCACAACGAGGCGGTCGCCCAGACGGCGCGCGCCCGGCGCGGTCCGCTGGTCCGGCTGCTGCGGCTGGCCGGCCACGCGCCCGAGCCGCGCAGCCTGGAGATGGACGACGCATGGCCCGAGAACCTCGGCCGTCCGGGCGCGCGCAGCGGCCCCGCGGAGACCACCTCCCCGCGCTGAGACGCGCCCGGACGTGCGTCGAGCACGGTCTACGATTGCCCGATCAGGCCGCTGACGCGGCCGCACACCCCGACCGCACCACGATCTGTGAGGCTCGACGTGACCAGCGAGAACAGCCAGCCCACCACCGCGACGCACGCCGGCGTCATCGGCACCGCCCGCGTGAAGCGGGGGATGGCCGAGATGCTCAAGGGCGGCGTCATCATGGACGTTGTCACCGCGGACCAGGCGAAGATCGCCGAGGACGCCGGAGCTGTCGCCGTGATGGCCCTCGAGCGCGTGCCCGCCGACATCCGCGCCCAGGGCGGCGTCGCGCGCATGAGCGACCCGGACCTGATCGACGGCATCATCGAGGCCGTCTCCATCCCCGTCATGGCGAAGGCCCGGATCGGCCACTTCGTCGAGGCGCAGGTGCTGCAGTCGCTCGGTGTCGACTACGTCGACGAGTCCGAGGTGCTCACGCCCGCCGACTACGCGCACCACATCGACAAGTGGGCCTTCACGGTTCCCTTCGTCTGCGGCGCCACGAACCTGGGCGAGGCCCTGCGCCGCATCACCGAGGGCGCGGCGATGATCCGCTCCAAGGGCGAGGCCGGCACGGGTGACGTCTCCAACGCCACGACCCACATGCGCACCCTGCGCGACCAGATCCGCCGCCTCACCTCGCTGCCGGAGGACGAGCTGTTCGTCGCCGCCAAGGAGCTGCAGGCGCCGTACGACCTGGTCAAGGAGGTCGCCCAGGCGGGCAAGCTCCCCGTCGTGCTGTTCACCGCGGGTGGCATCGCCACCCCGGCGGACGCCGCGATGATGATGCAGCTCGGCGCCGAGGGCGTGTTCGTCGGCTCCGGCATCTTCAAGTCGGGCAACCCCGCCGAGCGTGCCGCGGCGATCGTCAAGGCGACCACGTTCTTCGACGACCCGGACGTCATCGCCAAGGTCTCCCGTGGCCTGGGTGAGGCCATGGTCGGCATCAACGTCGAGGACGTGCCGGAGCCGCACCGCCTCGCCGAGCGCGGCTGGTGACGCAGGACCACGCCATGTCGGAGGCCGCGGACGATCCGTCCGCGGCCTCTGCCGTGCCCTCCAGGTCGAGCGTCGACGGCGGCGGCCCCGTGCACGCGCTCGGGACGGAGTGGCGCCGGGGCGACGACGGTCTGCTGTTCCGCGAGGCTGCCCGCGTGATCCTGCTCGACGAGGACGACCGCGTGCTGCTGATCCGCGGGCACGACGCCGACCAGCCCGACCGCAGCTGGTGGTTCACGGTCGGCGGGGGGATCGACGACGGCGAGGACGCGCTGTCCGCCGCCGTGCGCGAGGTCCGCGAAGAGACCGGCATCGTGCTGGACCCTGCGCAGGTCCTCGGCCCGGTGTTCACCCGGTCGGCGATCTTCGACTTCTACGCCGAGCACTGCCGGCAGGACGAGATCCTCTACCTGGCGCGCGTCCCCGCCGCCGCGTTCGCCGCGGTCGACCGGGCCGGCTGGACCGACCTGGAGCTCGACGTCATCGACGAGCTGCGCTGGTGGGCGCTCGACGACCTGGACCTGGTGGACCTCGAGGTGTTCCCCGACCGGTTGGTCGAGCTGGTGCGCGGCCTGCTGCCGGCGTGGGACGGCGTCACGCGACATCTCGGTCTGGCCCGGGAGTAGGACCGTCGACGAAGCACCGGTCCGCGACGCCTAGACTCGCCCGTCGTGACCGTGACCGTCGGAGTCCTCGCCCTGCAGGGTGACGTGCGCGAGCACGTGCACGCCCTCACGTCCGTGGGTGCGCACGCCGTGCCCGTGCGTCGGCAGCGGGAGCTCGACACGGTCGACGCCCTGGTGATCCCCGGTGGCGAGTCGACGACCATCGACAAGCTCCTGCGGGCGTTCGAGCTGTTCGGTCCGGTCCAGGAGCGGTTGCGCGCCGGGATGCCCGCGTACGGCTCCTGCGCGGGGATGATCCTGCTGGCCGACCGCGTGATCGGCGGGATCGAGGGGCAGCAGACGCTCGGCGGGGTCGATGTCACCGTGCGCCGCAACGCATTCGGGCGGCAGGTGGAGTCGTTCGAGACCGACCTGTCGATCGAGGGTGTGGACGGGCAGGTGCACGCGGTGTTCATCCGGGCGCCGTGGGTCGAGGAGGTCGGTCCCGCCGCCACGGTGCTGGGCCGCGTCGAGTCGGGTCCCGCCGCCGGTAGGATCGTGGCCGTCCGCCAGGGCCCCTTGCTCGTGACCTCGTTCCACCCGGAGGTCACCGGGGACACCCGGGTGCACCAACTGTTCGTAGAGATCGTCCGCGACAGCCTGTGAGGACCGGCGCGGCAGCCGGCTCCGGGGCACCCGGACATGCACAGAAGACGAAGGGGTTGCTGAAGCGATGTCGGGTCACTCCAAGTGGGCCACCACCAAGCACAAGAAGGCCGTGGTCGACGCCAAGCGGAGCAAGCTCTTCGCCAAGCTGATCAAGAACATCGAGGTGGCCGCGCGCACCGGCGGCGGTGATCTCGCGGGCAACCCGACGCTCTTCGACGCGGTCCAGAAGGCCAAGAAGAACTCGGTCCCGATCGACAACATCAACCGCGCGGTCAAGCGCGGGTCCGGCCAGGAGGCCGGTGGCGCCGACTACTCCACGATCATGTACGAGGGCTACGGCGCCGGAGGCATCGCGGTGCTGGTCGAGTGCCTGACCGACAACCGCAATCGCGCCGCGTCCGACGTCCGCGTGGCGTTCACGCGCAACGGCGGCCAGATGGCCGACCCCGGCTCGGTCTCCTACCTGTTCTCCCGCAAGGGCGTCGTCATCGTGCCCAAGGAGGGCACCGACGAGGACTCCGTGGTCGAGGCGGTCCTCGACGCCGGCGGCGAAGAGGTCAACGACATCGGCGAGGCGTTCGAGGTCCTCTCCGAGGCGACCGACCTCGTCCCCGTCCGCACGGCCCTGCAGAACGCCGGCATCGAGTACGACTCCGCCGACGTCGTGTTCTGGCCCGCCACGCAGATCGAGGTCGACGCCGAGGGTGTGCGCAAGATCCTGCGCCTCATCGACGCCCTCGAGGACTCCGACGACGTGCAGAACGTCTACGCGAACTTCGACGCCTCCGACGAGGTCATGGCGGAGCTCGAGGAGGACTGACCTGCGCGCCTCCCGGTCCGTCGCCCGATCGGTTGCGAGCAGGAGGAGCTACCTGCGCGCCTCCCTGTCGGTCGCCCGATCGGTTGCGAGCAGGAGGAGCTACCTGCGCGCCTCCCTGTCGGTCGCCCGATCGGTTGCGAGCATGAGCCCGTGCGCGTCCTCGGAGTCGACCCCGGCCTGACCAGGTGCGGTCTCGGCGTCGTCGACGGTCTCTCGTCGCGTCGACTGTCCATGGTCGCCGTCGGCGTCGCGACGTCCGACGCCCTGTGGGACGTCGACCAGCGGCTCCTGTTCATCGAGCGGCAGATCGAGGAGTGGCTCGAGGAGCACGCGCCCGACGCGGTCGCCGTCGAGCGGGTGTTCGCCCAGCAGAACCTGCGCACCGTCATGGGCACCGCGCAGGTCGCCGGCATCGCGATGGTCGCCGCGGCACGCCGCCGGATCCCCGTCGCGCTGCACACGCCCAGCGAGGTCAAGGCCGCGGTGACCGGCAACGGGCGTGCGGACAAGGCGCAGGTCCAGACGATGGTGCAGCGGCTGCTCCAGCTCGACGAGCTCCCCCGGCCGGCGGACGCGGCCGACGCGTTGGCACTCGCCGTGTGCCACCTGTGGCGACCCGCCGGTGCGCTCGGTGCACCCCAGCGTGCGCCGGGCTCGATGACCGCGGCGCAGCGGGCGTGGGCCACCGCCGAGCAGGCGGCCCGGCGCCGCGGCTGACCGCGTGTCTTCGTACACGTGTTCGTCTGCGTGTGCCAGAGTGTCCGTCAGCAGATTCGTTCTCGACTGATGGAGGTGGCCGGGTGATCGCGTCGGTCCACGGCACGGTGCAGGCGTTGCGGCTCGACGCCGCGGTGGTCGAGGTCGGGGGAGTCGGGCTGCTCGTGCACGCGACACCGGCCACCCTCGCGGGGTTGCGGGTGGGCTCCACCGCGCAGCTGGCGACGTCGCTGCTGGTCCGGGAGGACGCGCTGACCTTGTTCGGGTTCGCCGACGCCGACGAGCGCGAGGTCTTCGAGACCGTGCAGACCGTCAGCGGTGTCGGTCCCCGGCTGGCGCTGGCGATGCTCGCGGTGCACACGCCCGACGGCCTGCGGCGCGCGGTGCTCGACGAGGACCTCAAGGCCCTGCAGCGCGTGCCCGGCATCGGCCTGAAGGGCGCGCAGCGCATCGTGCTCGAGCTCAAGGACCGGATCGGGGCCCCCGCGAACGTGTCCGCCCCGGCGGCCGCGGTGTTCGGCGGCGACCGCCGCGACCAGGTGGTCGAGGCCCTCGTCGGCCTCGGCTGGAACGCGCGCGCGGCCGGTGACGCGGTGTCGACCGTCCTCGAGGGCACGGAAGGCCCGGTGGCGGCCGACGAGGTCGCCGGCGTGCTGCGCGCCGCGCTCCGGACGCTGGGTGGCGGGCATGGCTGACGAGTACGAGGAGCTCGTCACCGAGCGCTTCGCGGCAGAGTCGCTCGTCCAGTCCGGCGCCGACGACCTCGAGCGTGCCGCCGAGGCGGCTCTGCGTCCCCGACGGCTCGACGAGTTCGTCGGCCAGCGCGTGGTGCGGGACCAGCTCTCGCTCGTGCTCGACGCCGCGCGCGCCCGCGGGAAGGCGCCTGACCACGTCCTCCTGTCCGGACCGCCCGGCCTGGGCAAGACGACGCTCGCCATGATCATCGCCGCCGAGATGGGCGCCCCCTTGCGGGTGACCAGCGGACCGGCCATCCAGCATGCGGGCGACCTGGCGGCGGTCCTGTCCTCGCTCGAGGAGGGCGAGGTCCTCTTCCTGGACGAGATCCATCGGCTGGCACGGCCCGCCGAGGAGCTGCTCTACATGGCCATGGAGGACTTCCGGGTCGACGTCATCGTGGGCAAGGGAGCGGGCGCCAGCGCGATCCCGCTGACCCTGCCGCCGTTCACGGTGGTGGGCGCCACCACCCGCGCCGGTCTGCTCCCGGCGCCGCTGCGCGACCGGTTCGGCTTCACGGCACACCTCGACTTCTACTCGTCCGACGAGCTCGAGCGGGTGCTCGTCCGGTCGGCCGGCCTGCTCGGCGTGCCCCTGGAGCATCCCGCTGCCGCCGAGCTGGCCTCGCGCTCGCGCGGCACGCCCCGCATCGCGAACAGGCTGCTCAGGCGCGTGCGCGACTGGGCCGAGGTGCGCGGCGACGGCACGCTCAGCCTGGTTGCGGCGCGCTCTGCCCTCGAGGTCTACGAGGTCGACGACCTCGGGCTGGACCGGCTCGATCGCGCCGTGCTGACGGCGTTGTGCACGCGGTTCGGCGGCGGACCGGTGGGGCTCACCACGCTCGCGGTGGCGGTCGGCGAGGAGCCCGAGACGGTGGAGACGGTCGCCGAGCCGTTCCTGGTGCGCGAGGGTCTTGTCGGACGTACACCACGCGGTCGGATCGCCCTCCCGGCGGCCTGGGCGCACCTCGGTCTCGAGGTGCCCCACGGGTCGGGCACACTGTTCGGCTGAGCCGCCGCCCGAAAGCGCAGATCTCGGAACCCCCGCGGGGGCCTGTGCGTTGGAGCGGCGAGCCGCTGCGCCTAGACTGCGGCGGACACATCACCCTGATCGGAGCCGTACCGCCGTGGAACTCATGCTCATCTTGGCCATCGCCCTGGGCGCCCTCTGGCTCATGTCGAGCCGTACACGCAAGCAGCAGCGTGCGGCGCAGGAGTTCCGGAACAACCTCGTGGCGGGCGACGAGGTCATGACGGCGTCCGGTCTTCTGGGCACCGTCGTGGCCGTCGAGGACGACGTGATCACGCTCGAGTCGAGCCCCGGCGCCCAGACGCGCTGGATCCGCGCGGCGATCGCCAAGAAGATCGAGCCGCCGGTCGAGGAGATCGACGACGCCGACGACGACGAGCTCGAGGACGACGTCGACGACGAGAACGACGTGGTGACCGATGCGGACCGCATCAGCCGCGCGAACGACGACGTGATCGATGTCCCGGACGACCTGTCCTCGCTGCCGCCCGCCCGCAAGGACGGGGAGCCGGACACCAAGTAGACCGTTCGGTCCGGGTGACGACGCCCGGACCTCGACCCCACGGGCCGCCTTCCGCGGTCGGTGCGCGCACGAGAGAAGAACTCCGTTGGCTCCTCCTACACGCCGTCAGAGGCCCGTCCGCACGCTCGTCGTGCTCGGGATCCTCATCTTCGCGCTCCTCGGCACCATCGCTGCGGGGACCAAGTGGTCCACCGCGACGTGGACGCCGAACCTCGCGCTCGACCTCGAGGGCGGGACGCAGATCATCCTGACCCCGGTCGCGGACAACGGTGAGGAGGTCACGTCGCAGACGATCGCCCAGGCGATCGACGTGATCCGTCAGCGGGTCGACTCCTCGGGTGTCGCCGAGGCCGAGATCACCAGCCAGAGCGGCGGCAAGATCGTGGTCGCGCTCCCCGGCAACCCGAGCGAGGAGACCATCGCGCTGGTCGAGACCTCGGCGCAGATGGCGTTCCGGCCCGTGCTGGCCTACGGCAACCCGACGCCGACGGACACGACCCCGACCCCGGAGCCGACCGAGTCCGCGGCCGCGACGGACCCGGCCGCGCCGGCTCCGACCCCCACGCCCACCGCCGCGGCGGAGGAGCCGTCGGACGTGCCCAGCAAGGCGGCGCCCGACAGCCCCAGCGACATCGCGTACTACGTCACCCCGGCGGTCCAGGCCCAGTTCGACGCCCTGGACTGCACCGATCCCGCCAACCTCACCGGCGGCGTCAACGGGGACCCGGACAAGGCCTTCGTCACGTGCGACCAGGACGGTAGCGCGAAGTACATCCTTGGTCCGGTGGAGATCGAGGGCGCGCGGATCTCCAGCGCGACCTCCGGCCTGAACCAGCTGCCCAGCGGCGGTCAGGGCAACAAGTGGGTCGTCAACATCGCGTTCGACTCGCAGGGCACCACAGAGTTCACCGACGTGACCACCCGCCTGCAGGGCCTCGCGGGCTCGCCGCCGCAGAACCAGTTCGCGATGGTTCTCGACGGCCTCGTGATCTCGGCTCCGAGCCTCGCCACCGGCGTGATCATCGCGGACGGCAAGGCGGAGATCTCCGGCACGTTCACGCGCGAGTCTGCGGCAAGCCTGGCCAACCAGCTCAACTTCGGCTCGCTGCCGCTCACGTTCACCGTGGAGAGCAAGGAGCAGATCTCGGCGACCCTCGGGTCCGAGCAGCTGGAGAAGGGGCTGCTCGCCGGCCTCATCGGACTCGGCCTCGTGGTGCTCTACTCGCTCCTGCAGTACCGGGCGCTCGGTCTGGTGACGGTGGCGTCGCTGGTGATCGCCGGGACGCTCACGTACAGCATCATCACGTTGCTCTCGTGGACCCAGGGGTACCGGCTCTCGCTGCCCGGTGTCGCCGGTCTGATCGTGGCCATCGGCATCACGGCGGACTCGTTCATCGTGTACTTCGAACGCATCCGTGACGAGCTGCGGGAGGGGCGCACCCTCGTCGCGGCCGTCGACCGTGGCTGGGAGCGCGCCCGGCGCACCATCCTGGCGTCCGACGCGGTGAACTTCCTCGCCGCGATCGTTCTCTACCTGCTCGCGGTCGGCAGCGTCCGCGGCTTCGCGTTCACCCTCGGTCTCACGACCCTGATCGACGTGCTCGTGGTCTTCATGTTCACGCACCCGCTCATGCAGCTCATCGCGCGGACGAAGTTCTTCGGCCAGGGTCACCGGCTCTCCGGTCTCGACCCGCGTCGCCTCGGGGCTCCCGAGACGCGGTATGTCGGACGCGGTCGCGTCGTGCACGGCCCGCGGCCCTCCGGGGTCGAGGACGAGGCGGTCGAGGACGCACCTGTCGACGCCGAGCCGACCCCGCGCGTGCCTGTCGCCGTCGGCGGGGGCACCAGCGGTCTGACGATCGCTGAGCGTCGGGCTGCGGCCCGTGCCGCCGAGCAGAAGGCCGTGGCGAAGGACGCCCCGGTCGACGCACCTACCCAGGACGCCGAGCCCGAGTCCGGGCGCACCGAGGGGAACGAGCACTGATGGCCGCCGGATTCGCCCAGTGGGGCAACGACCTCTACACCGGCCGTCGCTCGTACGACATCGTCGGTCGGCGCAAGATCTGGTTCACGATCTCGACGATCCTCGTCGTCCTGTCCGCGGTCTTCCTCGTCAAGCCTGGCCTGAACCCGGGAATCGAGTTCCGGGGCGGCTCCGAGTTCGTCGTCTCCAACGTCGCCGAGACTGATCAGCAGCTGGCCACCGACACGGTCCTGGCGATCTCGCCGGAGGAGCAGCCGAAGGTCACGACGGTCGGCTCCAACGCCCTGCGCATCCAGACCTCGACCCTCACCGATGACCAGGTGACCGAGGTCAAGAACGCCCTGGCCGCCGCGTACGACGTGTCGGCGGCGACCGACGTCACGAGCTCGTTCATCGGCCCGTCGTGGGGTGCGGACATCTCGCAGAAGGCCATCACCGGCATCCTGGTGTTCCTGCTGTTCGTGACCATCGTCATGACGGTCTACTTCCGCAACTGGCGGATGGCGATTGCCGCGCTGATCGCGCTGTTCCACGACCTGATCATCACCGTCGGCGTGTATGCCGCCGTCGGCTGGGAGGTCACGCCGGCGACGGTCATCGGCTTCCTGACGATCCTCGGGTACTCGATCTACGACACGGTCGTCGTGTTCGACAAGGTGCGGGAGAACACCTCCGACACTCTCATGCAGTCGCGGTACACCTACGCCGAGAAGGCGAACCTCGCGGTCAACCAGACGCTGGTGCGCTCGATCAACACCTCCGTCGTCGCCCTGCTCCCCGTGAGCGCGATCCTCTTCGTCGGGGCGTTCGTCCTCGGTGCGGGCACGCTGCGGGACATCGCGCTGGCCCTGTTCGTCGGCATGCTCATCGGCACGTTCTCGTCGATCTTCCTGGCCACCCCGTTCGAGGTCGCCCTGCGCGAGCGCGAGCCGGCGATCCGCGAGCACACCAAGAAGGTCCTGGACGCCCGCAAGGCGCGTGCCGAGGCCGGCGAGGACGACCCGGTCTCCGCCGGTCAGGTCCGCGTGGCGGTCGGCGCGCTCAAGCCGGGTGCGCACCAGGGCATCGCGGCGCAGCCCAAGCGGAAGCGATGACCGTTCCCGAGCGCGCGACGGGGGCGCCCACGGGCGTCCCCGTCGCGCGTGCGGACGTGCTGCGCCGCATCGACGAGCTCGTCCGGTTGGTACCGGACTACCCGCAGCCGGGCATCATGTTCCGCGACATCATGCCGCTGCTGGCGGATGCGTCCGCGTTCGCCGACGTGATCGCCGAGATCGCCGGCCGCGTCGACGGCCCGGTCGACCTCGTGGCCGGCATGGAGGCGCGCGGCTTCCTGCTCGCCGCACCCGTGGCGGTGGCGCTCGGGGCCGGGGTTCTCCCCGTGCGCAAGGCCGGCAAGCTCCCCGGCCCGACCGCGTCGGAGTCCTACGAGCTCGAGTACGGCACGGCCACCATCGAGATCCACCCGGCCACGGTCCCCGAGGGTGCCCGCGTGCTGGTCATCGACGACGTGCTCGCCACCGGCGGCACCGCGGCGGCCACGGTGGCCCTGCTGCAGCGGTGCGGTGCGGACGTCATCGGGCTCTCGTTCCTCGTGGAGCTCGAGGCCCTGCGGGGTCGTGACCTGCTCACCGGTCACGCGATCGACGTCCTGGTCTCGGTGCCCTGACCAGCGTGGTCGCGCTCGTCGTGACCGTCCCACCCGCCGCACGGTCGTAGACTGTCGCCTCGACCGTGGGAGGGGGTGTGATGAGCGAGGACGTCCGCACGCCCGAGACCGGCGTCCCGGCGACGCAGAGCGACTCTCCGTCCAGCCGCATGCGCTCGCGCCTCGGCCGGTTCGGCGCCCGCAGCGGTGCCGCGTTCCCGGCCATCGAGCCGGTGCTCCAGGCTGCGCGCACCAACCACCCGAAGGCCGATCTGGCGGTCGTGGAGCAGGCGTACGTGGTGGCCGAGAAGGCGCACCGTGGGCAGCTGCGCAAGAGCGGCGACCCGTACATCACGCACCCCGTGGCGGTCGCGACGATCCTCGCCGAGCTGGGCATGACGCCGTCGACGCTGGCGGCCGCGCTGCTGCACGACACCGTCGAGGACACCGAGTACTCGCTCGACCAGCTGCGCCGCGAGTTCGGCCCCGAGATCGCGATGCTGGTCGACGGCGTGACCAAGCTGGACAAGGTCACGTACGGCGACGCGGCGCAGGCCGAAACCGTCCGCAAGATGGTCGTCGCGATGTCGCGGGACATCCGCGTGCTCGTCATCAAGCTCGCCGACCGCCTGCACAACGCGCGGACGTGGAAGTTCGTCGCGGCCGCGTCGGCCGAGAAGAAGGCCCGCGAGACGCTCGAGATCTACGCGCCCCTGGCCCACCGGCTGGGCATGAACACGATCAAGTGGGAGCTCGAGGACCTCTCGTTCGCGACGCTCTACCCCAAGGTCTACGACGAGATCGTGCACCTGGTGGCCGAGCGCGCGCCAGCCCGCGAGGAGTACCTGGCGACCGTCCGCGAGCAGGTGGGCGCCGACCTGGGCAAGGCGAAGATCAAGGCGACGGTCACCGGGCGGCCCAAGCACTACTACTCGATCTACCAGAAGATGATCGTGCGCGGCCGCGACTTCGCGGACATCTACGACCTCGTCGGGGTGCGCGTCCTGGTCGACTCGGTGCGGGACTGCTACGCGGCGCTCGGCGCGCTGCACGCGCGGTGGAACCCGGTCCCGGGCCGGTTCAAGGACTACATCGCGATGCCCAAGTTCAACCTGTACCAGTCGCTGCACACCACGGTCATCGGACCCGGCGGCAAGCCCGTCGAGATCCAGATCCGCACGCACGACATGCACCGTCGGGCGGAGTACGGCGTCGCCGCGCACTGGAAGTACAAGGAGAGCGCGAAGAACGCCGGCACCACCGACAAGGACTCCGCCGGCAACGACATGCAGTGGCTGCGGCAGCTGGTCGACTGGCAGAAGGAGACCGCGGACCCGAGCGAGTTCCTCGACTCGCTGCGCTTCGAGATCGCCGGCTCCGAGGTCTACGTGTTCACGCCCAAGGGCGACGTGATCGGTCTGCCGTCGGGGTCGACGCCCGTGGACTTCGCGTACGCGGTGCACACCGAGGTCGGCCACCGGACCATGGGCGCCCGGGTCAACGGTCGTCTGGTTCCGCTGGACTCGTCGCTCGAGAACGGCGACGTGGTCGACGTCTTCACGTCGAAGTCGGAGACCGCCGGGCCCTCTCGGGACTGGCTCGGCTTCGTCAAGAGCCCACGCGCCCGCAACAAGATCCGCCAGTGGTTCTCCAAGGAGCGCCGCGAGGAGGCGATCGAGCACGGCAAGGACGCCATCGCCAAGGCGATGCGCAAGCAGAACCTGCCGATCCAGCGTCTGCTCTCGCACGAGTCCCTCGTGGCCCTCGCCAACGAGATGCGGTACGCCGACGTCTCCGCGCTCTACGCGGCGATCGGCGAGGGGCAGGTGTCGGCCGGCACGGTCGTGCAGCGGCTGGTGCAGTCGATGGGTGGCGAGCCGGCAGCCGAGGAGGACCTCGCCGAGGTCGCCCGGCCCGGTCAGACGCAGCGGCGGGTCCGCACCGGTGACCCCGGCGTCGTGGTCAAGGGTGTCGACGACATCTGGGTGAAGCTGGCCAAGTGCTGCACCCCGGTGCCCGGCGACGAGATCGTGGGCTTCGTGACGCGCGGCGCCGGCGTGAGCGTGCACCGCTCGGACTGCATCAACGTGACGAGCCTGCGCAACGAGCCCGAGCGCATGGTCGACGTGGAGTGGAGCCACACCAGCTCGTCGCTGTTCCTCGTGCAGATCCAGGTGGAGGCGCTCGACCGCAGCCGGCTCCTGTCCGACGTCACGCGTGTGCTGTCGGACTCGCACGTGAACATCCTGTCCGCGTCCGTGTCCACCTCGCGCGACCGGGTGGCGCTCTCGCGGTTCGTGTTCGAGATGGCCGAGCCGTCCCATCTGGCGTCGGTCCTCGCGGCCGTGCGCAAGGTCGAGGGCGTGTTCGACGTCTACCGCATCACGGGGGCCAAGGCCGCCGAGGAGCCGGCGATCCGCGCCTGACGTCAGAGGCCCTGCAGGGTGCTGCGGGCCTGACGGACCCCGCGCCGGCCGCGGAGCTCCACCAGGTGCTCGAGTGCTCGCTCGGGGTCGAAGCCGACCTCGCGCAGTCCTTTCAGCACCGGCACGGCCTCGTCGCGCGGCAGCATCCGGGCGAGATCGGTGCCCGTCCGCTGCACGGTGGTGACCTTGAGGCTGCCGACGCGAACCACGTCCTGCGGGGGGAGGTCGGCCTCGGCGGCGAACCGCTCGGGGTGCGGGTCGGTCCGACGCCCCCCGGTGCGCACGAGCACGTCGACGCGGACCGGGGGAAAGCACCCGGTGTGCACCCAGGCGGCCGCGCGTCGTCCGACGACCCCGCGTGCGGGCACCAGCGGCGCCAGCGCTACCGCGCGCAGCTCGGGAGTGTCGCTGAGGTCGGCCGCGATCGCGACCTCCCCCCAGACGATCCGCACGACGCCGTCCCGGAGCAGACCGAACCACGCGGCTGCCCCGACGTCGTCACGGCTGACGGTGCGGGGGAGGACCGGGGGCACCGGGCGGAACTCGTCGAGTCGGGTGCTCACCCGTGCAGCATGGCGCGTGCCGGGACCTCGCCGGCCGCGGTCGACGGATCTGTGGACGACCGAGGCCCCCACCCGGACGGGCAGGTGCCTCGGTCGATCAGGCTGCGGGGTCAGCCGCGGGCGTCCTGAGCCGCGCGCTGCACCTGCTCGAGCCAGGAGCGCCGGGCGTCCAGCGCGGCCTGGGCGTCCGCGATCTTCCGCGCGTCGCCGGCCGCCTTGGCGCGGTCCAGATCGGCCTCGAGCCCCGCGATCGCCTGCTCGAGCTGCGCAGCTGCCCCCTCGGCGCGCGCACGCGTCTCCGGGTTGGTGCGGCGCCACTGAGCCTGGTCGGTGTCCCGCACGACCGTCTCCACGGCCCGCAGTCGCGCCTCGATCCGCTGGACGTCGGCGCGCGGCACCTTGCCGGCGGCCTCCCACCGGTCCTGGATCTTGTGCAGCGCCGACTTGGCCGCCGCGAGGTCGGTGACGGGCACGAGGGCCTCTGCCTCGGCCAGCAGGGCTTCCTTGACCTCGAGGTTGGCGCGGAACTCCTCGTCGGTCGCGGCCGACTGGGCGTCCCGTGCGGCGAAGAACGCGTCCTGTGCCGCGCGGAACCGGGCCCACAGGGCGTCGTCGTCGGCACGGCTGGCCCGTCCGGCCGCCTTCCACTGCGCCATCAGGTCACGGAAGACACCCGCCGTCGCGCCCCAGTCGGTGCTCGACTGCAGCCGCTCGGCGTCGGCCACCAGGGCCTCCTTGACCTGCTTGGCGGACGCGTTGCGCGTCTCCAGCTCGGCGAAGAAGTGGCGACGCTCGCGGTCGAACGTGGTGCGGGCGTGGCTGAACCGCTTCCAGAGGGACTCCTCCGTGGGCCGGTCGAGGCGCGGTCCGGTGCGCTGCGCCTCCTTCCACTGGTCCAGGAGCAGACGCAGCTGCTCACCGGCGGGCCGCCACTGGATGCGGGACGGGTCCGTGGACGCGATCTTCTCGGCCTGCTCCACGATCTCGGTGCGGGCCACGACGGCTGCCTCGCGCGCCGCGGCACGCTCCGCCTCCGCGACCGCGCGGCGCTCGGCCGCGGTGGCCCGGAGGGCGTCCAGGCGAGCACGGAGCCCGTCGAGGTCGCCCACCGCCGCGGGCTCGGCCACCTCGTCGGTGAGCCGGGCCAGCGTCTGGTCGATCTCCTTGACGGACAGGTCCGTCGCGGCGAGGCGTGCCTCGAAGAGCGTGACCTTGGCCTGCAGGTCCAGGAACCGGCGGACGTAGAGCGCCAGCGCCTCCTCGGTCGTGGCGCCCGGGTACTGGCCGACGACGCGCTCACCCGCAGCCTCGCGGACGGAGACGTTGCCCTCCTCGTCCACGCTGCCGAACGTGGCGGCGTGGGCTGCCTCTGCGGCGTCCTGCGGGGGCGGCACGGGCGCGGCAGGTGCGGCCGCGGTCGCAGCGGGGGCCGGGTGCGTCGGCGGGTGGGGGACCGGACGCGGTCGCGGGACCGGGCGCACGGCGGACGGGGTCGGCGCGGACGCCGCCGCCGGGGCGGAGGCCGGCTCGTCTGGTGCGGCCTCGGGCGCGGACGCCTCGGTCTCGGCCTCGCTGGCCTCGAGCTGGGCTGGCTCGTCGGTGGCCGCGGGAGCGTCGGCGACCTCGTCGGTGGCAGCGAGGGTGTCGGCGGTCTCGTCGGTGGCCGCGGGTGCGTCGGCGAGCTCGTCGCTGGCCGCGGGGGCGTCGGCGACCTCGGGCGTGGCCGCGGAGGCGTCGGCGACCTCGGACGTGGCCGCGGGCTCGTCGGTGGCCGCGGGAGCGTCCTCGACGACCGTCTCGTCGGCGGTAGGTGCGTCTGCCACGACGGTCTCGTCAGCAGCTGCCGGTACCTCGGCGACGACGGTCTCGTCGACTGCAGCGGGCGCGTCCGCGGCGACGGTCTCGTCGGGAGCCGCGGACGTCTCGTCGGCCGACGCGTCCTGCGCGGCCGACTCCTCAGGTGCCTCGGCGGCGGGAGCGTCCTCCGTGACCTGGTCGGGAGCCGTGGCGTCGACCTCGTCGGGCACCGCGGGCGCCGCGGGCTGCTCGGCGTCGGGCGCCAGGACGAGGTCGTCGGGGTCGGGTCCGGACGTCGGGGTCTGAGTCACTGGATGTTCACTCCCTCGATGATGACGTCGGACACCGGGACATGGGTCCCTTCGACGGTGCCCGCGTCGGCGATGGCCTGCAGCACGTCCATGCCGGACGTGATGTGGCCGAACACGGTGTAGCCACCCGCACTGTCTGCGGGAATAGGTGAGTCCTCGTAGACCAGGAAGAACTGGCTGCCCATCGAGCTGCCGTCGTTCTGGGTCCGTGCCATGGCGATGGTGCCCGCGGGGTACACGCCGTCGGCGGGTGCGTTCTCGATCGGGCCCCAGGTGTAGCCGGGTCCGCCGGTGCCGCCGGTGGTGGTGTCCGCGACGCCGAGTGCCGTCGGGTCGCCGCACTGCAGCACGAAGAGTCCTTCCTCCGTGAGGCGGTGGCACTTGGTCGCGTCGAAGAAGCCCTCCTGCGCGAGCGTGACGAAGTTGGCGACCGCCTGCGGAGCGGCCGCGCCGTCGAGCTCGATGCCCAGGTCGCCCTGGGTGAGCGCGATGTCACCGGTCCAGGTGCGGCCCTCGGCGAGGGCGGGGTCCGGGACGTCGGCCGAGTTGGCGGGCGGGGTCGTCGCGGTGGCCGTCGGGGTGGGCGAGGCTGCCGGGTCGTCGTTGTTCGTCAGGGCGATCGCGGCGACGACTCCGGTGGTGAGGACGAGCGCGGCGACGATGCTGCCGGCGATCACGCGCTGGCGGTGGCGGCGCGCCCGGGCCTTGGCCTGGCGCTCCTGCCACTTCTCGTACCGGCGGCGCTCGTACTCACGCTCGCTCTTGCTGGACACGCACACTCCTCGCGACGTCGCGCGGTGCGGCAGGCCGTCCACCTGCCGCACTGCATGAAGGGAACCCGGGACAGTCTAGGCAAGCCAGCGCCACCGGCGACCAGCGACGCCGAGGGGCGACATCACAGTCCGGACACGCCGGGGGATACCGTGCCTCCCATGCAGGTCATCACCGTCGTCTCCGCGGTCTTCGGCGCGCGCTGCAGCGTGCTCGTCCACGACGACGGCTCGTGCGTCGTCATCGACGCCGGGGCAGGGGTCACCGACTCCGTGCTGCAGCTCGTCGCGGACCGCGACCTGCGGCCGGCCGCGGTGCTCGCGACGCACGGGCACGTCGACCACACGTGGGATGCCGGCCCTCTGTCCGACGCCCTCGACGTGCCGGTGGTGCTGCACGCCGCCGACGCCTACCGCCTGGCCGACCCGTTCGGCACGCTCGGGCTCCTGGGCTCGTCGGGGAGCCCGTCGCACGACCCGTCCGGACCTCTCGCCCAGGCGATCGCCGCCACCGGCATCGACCCCGCGAGCTACACGGCCCCGCGGCGGGTCGAGCCGTTCGGTGGCATCGACGACGCCCGCTCCGCCGACACCGTCATGCAGCTCGGCAGCCTCCGCATCGTCGCGCGGCACGCCCCCGGACACACGGAGGGCTCGACGCTCTACCTGGTCGACACCGTGGCCTTCACGGGGGACGTCCTGTTCGCGGGGTCGGTCGGCCGCACGGACCTGCCCGGCGGAGACGACGCGACGATGCAGCTGACCCTGCGCGAGGTCGTCGCGACCCTGCCGCCCGGGACGATCGTCGTCCCCGGTCACGGACCGACGAGCGACATCGCCACCGAGCTGGCGCGCAACCCGTACCTCGCGCGGCTCTGAGGTCCTCCGGGGTCTGGAAGGATCAGGGCCCATGGCACGACCCACCCCCCTGTCCGGATTCCCCGAGTGGTTGCCCGACGGGCGCCTCGTCGAGCAGCACGTCCTCGACGCCCTGCGCCGCACCTTCGAGCTGCACGGTTTCGTCGGCATCGAGACGCGCGCCGTCGAGCCTCTCGACCAGCTGCTGCGCAAGGGCGAGACCTCCAAGGAGGTCTACGTGCTGCGCCGCCTGCAGGAGGAGGCGGGGGCCGAGCCGGACCGTGCCGGGACGCTGGGGCTCCACTTCGACCTGACGGTCCCGTTCGCGCGGTACGTGCTGGAGAACGCCGGTCACCTGGCGTTCCCGTTCCGCCGCTACCAGATCCAGAAGGTGTGGCGGGGTGAGCGGCCCCAGGACGGGCGGTTCCGCGAGTTCGTCCAGGCCGACATCGACGTCGTCGGCGCGGGCGCGCTGCCGTACCACTACGAGGTCGAGGTCCCGCTGGTGATGGCGGAGGCGCTCGGTGCGCTGCAGGAGATCGGCGTGCCGCCGGTCCGGATCCTGGTGAACAACCGCAAGGTCGCCGAGGGCTTCTACCGCGGGCTGGGGCTGACGGACGTCGAGGCCGTGCTGCGGAGCATCGACAAGCTCGACAAGATCGGCGCCAAAGCCGTCGCGGCACTCCTGGTCGCGGAGGCCGGGGCCGACGACGCGCAGGCGCGCGCGTGCCTGGAGCTCGCGAGCATCAGCGGCTCCGACGAGACGGTGATCGACCGCGTGCGGGCCCTGGCGGGGGAGTCGAACGACCTCCTCGACGAGGGTCTCGCGGAGCTCGGTGCGCTCATCCGCGCGGCCGCCGTCCGGGCTCCCGGCGTGGTCGTCGCCGACCTGAAGATCGCCCGGGGGCTCGACTACTACACGGGGACCGTCTACGAGACCGTCCTGGTCGGGCACGAGCAGCTCGGCTCGATCTGCTCGGGCGGGCGGTACGACACGCTCGCGTCGGACGGTGCGAACACCTACCCGGGCGTCGGGTTGTCGATCGGCGTGTCCCGGCTCGTGTCGCGACTGCTGGGCGCCGGCCTGGTGACGGTCACGCGCTCCGTCCCCAGCGCGGTGCTGGTCGCGGTGTCGACCGAGGACGCGCGCGACAGGTCCGATGCCGTCGCCACCGCGCTGCGCGCCCGGGGCATCCCGGTCGAGGTGGCGCCGTCCGCGGCGAAGTTCGGCAAGCAGATCCGGCACGCCGACCGCCGGGGGATCCCGTTCGTGTGGTTCGTCGGCGACGGTGACGCGGCGGCGGACCAGGTCAAGGACATCCGCTCCGGCGACCAGGTGGACGCCGACGCGGCGACGTGGATGCCCGACGACGCCGACCTGTGGCCGCGCGTCGTGCCTGCTTGACACCAGTTCGAACAGGTGTTCGCATGGACGCATGCGATGGGACGGTCAGAAGCTGGGGAGCGACGAGACGTCGGCGCTGCCCGGGCTGGCGCTCGCCGGACTGCAGCGCAGCGTGCGCACACCGGACTTCGCCGGGGTCACGTTCCATGAGGTGACGTGCAAGAGCGCGCTCAACAAGGTCCCGGCGGCGTCCTCGATGCCGTTCCGGTGGACGGTGAACCCGACGCGGGGCTGCCTCCATGCGTGCCGCTACTGCTTCGCCCGGCCGACCCACGAGTACCTGGACCTGGACGCCGACCGGGACTTCGAGACCCAGATCGTCGTGAAGACCAACGTCGTCGACGTGCTGCGGGCCGAGCTCGCGCGGCCGTCGTGGGCACGCGAGCACGTGGCGCTGGGGACCAACACCGACCCGTACCAACGCGTCGAGGGCCGGTACAGGTTCATGCCGGGGATCATCGAGGCACTGGCATCGAGCGGCACACCGCTGTCCATCCTCACCAAGGGCACCCTGCTGCGACGCGACCTGAGTCTGCTGGCGGAGGCGTCCCAGACGGTACCGATCGGTATCGGCGTCTCCCTGGCGATCGGCGACGAGACCCTTCAGCAGGCCCTGGAGCCCGGCACGCCGACGCCTCGGGCGCGCCTCGATCTCATCCGGGCGGTCCGCGACGCGGGGCTGCCGTGCGGCGTCATGGTCGCGCCCGTGCTGCCGTGGCTCACGGACGACCGGGGACGCCTCGACGCTCTGCTGCGGGAGCTCGCCGACGCGGGCGCCACCGGGGTGACGGTCCTGCCACTGCACCTGCGGGGGCCGGTCAAGCCGCTCTTCCTCGCCTGGCTGCGCGAGCACGCGCCCGCCCTGGTGCACCGCTACGAGGAGCTCTACGGGCGCGGGGCGTACGTACCGCGGGAGTACGCGCGGTGGCTCGACGAGCGTGTGCGCCCCCTGCTGGTGCGGCACGGCTTCGCCGACGGGGCGGGACACCGGTCGGGTCGCCGCGAGACGCCGGGCGAGGGCTCGTACCCGACGGGCAGCCTGGCTGCGGCGGACCTTCCCGCGCTCGAGCCGAGCGTGGCGGCGGCGCAGCCCGTGCTGTTCTGACGGGTCGCTCGTCCGGCAGGCGGCCAGGACCGGCCGGAGCTACGGTGCCCGGATGTGCGCACCAGCAGCTCAGGCCCCCGCACGGTGGTCGCTCCGATGACCCGGTGGGTGTTCGACGGGCACATCGCGGGCGTGGGGACGCAGGAGGGCACGCGGATCGTCGTCGGCCGCTGGCTCGGCTCGCCCGTCGGCCCGTTCGCCGACGTCATGGTCGAGCGCGCGGACGGCACCCGGCTCCTGCTCGCGCCGCGTGACGACGTGGCCGAGCTGGTGGCGTCGACCTACGACTTCGACGCCGTGCACGTGGTCCCGGTGACGCTCGCGGCGGACGAGCGTCGACGTCGCTGGCGCCTCCGTGCGGGGCCGCTGACGGCGGACCTGACGATCGGTGCCCGGACCGCCGTCGGGCACGCGCTCGCCCTGGTGCCGCGTGCTCCCGCCGCCGCCGTGCTCGTCGCCACCGCGATCGACCCCGTCTCCCGCGTTCTCCTCGACGGCGTGCGCACCCGCGGCACCGCAGGCCAGGGCCGACGCGAGTGGTACACCGCGACCGACCAGCACGCCGTCACCGCGATACGTGCGCTGTGGGGGTCCGAGGACCTGGGCGCGCTGGCACCTGTCGTGCCACCGGTGAGGTTCGGGTTCTCGTCGGTGCCGACCGCGCCCACCGTCACCCGCGTGCTGACCACCGTGGAAATCGCGGCGAGCCCCTCCCTGCCCGGGCACTAAGATCGTGCGGGCGTCCGACGGGCGCACCCACCACCCCGACCCCGAAGGACCTTCCGTGCTCCGCACCCACACGGCCGGCTCGCTGCGAGCCGAGCACATCGGTACCACCGTCACCCTCACGGGCTGGGTGGACCGGCGGCGGGATCACGGAGGGGTGGCGTTCGTCGACCTGCGGGACGCGTCGGGCATCGCCCAGGTCGTCATCCGCGACGAGGCCGTCGCGCACGGCCTGCGCGCGGAGTACGTGCTGCAGGTGACGGGCGAGGTCGGGCGTCGGCCCGCCGGGAACGAGAACCCCAACCTGGCCACGGGCGAGGTCGAGCTGGTCGCCGCGCAGGTGGTCGTGCTCAACGAGGCCGAGCCGCTGCCGTTCCAGGTGTCGTCCTCGCTCGACGAGCCGATCGGCGAGGAGGCTCGCCTCAAGTACCGGTACCTCGACCTGCGCCGGCCGGCCCCGGCCCGCGCGATGAAGCTGCGCGCGAAGGCGAACCAGGCCGCGCGTCGCGTGCTCGACGCGCAGGACTTCGTCGAGGTCGAGACGCCGACCCTGACCCGCTCCACCCCGGAGGGCGCTCGCGACTTCCTGGTGCCCGCGCGCCTGGCGCCGGGCTCCTGGTACGCGCTGCCGCAGTCGCCGCAGCTGTTCAAGCAGCTGCTCATGGTCGGCGGGCTCGAGCGGTACTACCAGATAGCCCGCTGCTACCGGGACGAGGACTTCCGCGCCGACCGTCAGCCGGAGTTCACGCAGCTGGACGTCGAGATGAGCTTCGTCGAGCAGGACGACGTCATCGCCCTCGGCGAGCAGATCCTGGTCGCGCTCTGGGACCTCATCGGGGTCACCATCCCGACGCCGATCCCGCGGATCACGTTCGCGGAGTCCATGGCGCGCTACGGCAACGACAAGCCGGACCTGCGCTTCGGGCTCGAGCTGGTCGAGCTCACCGAGTACTTCGCGGAGACCCCGTTCCGGGTGTTCCAGGCCCCGTACGTCGGCGCGGTCGTGCAGCCCGGTGGCGGGTCGACGCCGCGGCGCGGGTTCGACGCGTGGCAGGAGTGGGCCAAGCAGCGCGGAGCCAAGGGCCTGGCGTACGTCACGGTCGGTGAGGACGGCGAGCTCGGCGGTCCGGTGGCCAAGAACCTCTCCGAGTCGGAGCGCGCCGGGCTCGTGGCGGCCGTCGGCGCGAACCCCGGCGACGCGGTGTTCTTCGCGGCCGGGCCGGTGAACGACGCCCGGGCGCTCCTCGGTGCCGCGCGTCTGGAGATCGGTCGCCGCGGTGGCCTGATCGACGAGAACGAGTGGAAGTTCGTCTGGGTGGTCGACGCGCCCCTGTTCAAGCCCACGGGCGAGGACGACGACGTGGCGGTCGGCGGGGGCGCCTGGACCGCGGTGCACCACGCGTTCACCTCACCGACGCCGGAGTGGCTCGACACGTTCGAGCAGGACCCCGGTGCCGCGCTGGCCTACGCGTACGACATCGTCTGCAACGGCAACGAGATCGGCGGCGGGTCCATCCGTATCCACCGCCGGGACGTGCAGGAGCGCGTGTTCGAGGTCATGGGCATCGGGCCGGAGGAGGCGCAGGAGAAGTTCGGCTTCCTGCTCAAGGCGTTCCAGTTCGGCGCGCCGCCGCACGGCGGGATCGCGTTCGGCTGGGACCGCATCCTGGCGCTCCTGACCGGCTCGGAGTCGATCCGCGACGTCATCGCGTTCCCGAAGTCGGGCGGCGGGTTCGACCCGCTGACGGCTGCGCCGGCACCGATCACGCCGGAGCAGCGCCGCGAGGCCGGCGTCGACGCCAAGCCGAAGGTCGCCACCGAGGCCTGATGGTCGACGTGCTCGAGGTCCTCCCGCCGCGCTGGCGGGAGGACCGGATGCTGCTCGGTGACCGCAGCCGCTGGAGCGCGGTCGAGGTCCTCGGGGACGACGACGCGGTCGTGCTGGTGATCGGCGGACCGGATCGTCCCAGCCTGCTCGGGCGTGGCGACCCTGCCTCCGTCGACCGCCTCGTCGCCGCCCAGGACGTCGGTCACGCCCGGTGGATGAGCGTGCCCCGCGGGTCTCGTCCGCGGGCAGACGTGCTCGCCCGGCTCGATCTGGTCCCGTTCTCCACCTGGGACTGGCTCTCGACGGACGCCGCCCCTCCGGGGGTCGCGGGGGAGAGCTCCGTCGTCCGGCTCGATCCGCAGGCCGACGCAGACAGGATCCGCACCTGCCTCCACTCGGCCAACCCCGAGACATCAGCGGACCCCACCGCGCCCGACGAGCTCGGGTGGTGGGGGGTCGAGGTCGACCGCGCGCTGGGCGGCGTCGTCGGTGTCTCGGCTCGACGTGGCGTGCGCGACGACGCGTCCTGGCACGTGCACGGCCTCGGCGTCCTGCCGACCCTGCGCGGGAGCGGCATGGGGACCGCCCTCACCGCGGCCGCGACGCGCGCGGGCGTGCTGGCCGGGGCGTCGTGGGTGTCGCTCGGCATGTACGCACAGAACGACACGGCACGCCGGATCTACCGTCGGCTCGGCTTCCGCACCGACGCCGAGCTCACGTCCTTCGGCCCGGCGGGCTCGGAGCGTCCTCCCGGCTGACGTGCGGTCCGGGTCACCACCGTGTGGGCGGCTCGACCTCGCCCCGCAGGGACAGGTGGCCGCCCTCGGGGCCGTCGCGCTCCGGAGCGCCCTGCAGCGCGCCGTCGCCCGCGTCGACGGAGAGGGTGACGGGCCGCAGAGCCGCGGACCGACGCCACAGACGGCCGAGGACGATCCACGCCACGATGCACACGACGCACAGGGTGAGGAACGGCAGGATCGCCACCGGCGAGATGCCCTCGAGACCCGCCAGGACGGCGATCGTCCGCGCCAGGAACCCGACGAGCAGCAGGACCAGGAGCGTGGCCGCACGTGCGTGCCGGCGCGCACGAAGGTACGGGACGCGGTCCACGGCTGTGCGGTGGCTGGGCACGGTGCTCGTCAGTGGGTGATCGAGATGCGGTCGTAGGCGCGCCGCAGGAACGGCGGGGCCCACCAGTTCGCACGGCCGAGGAGCGTCATCGTCGCCGGGACGAGCAGCATCCGCACCAGGGTCGCGTCGATGAGCACCGCGACCGCCAACGAGAAGCCGACCTCCTTGATCACCAGCAGCTCACCCGCGACGAAGCCGGCGAACACGACGATGACGATCAGCGCGGCCGAGGTGATGATGCGGCCGGACCGCTGCAGGCCGAAGCGCACGGCGTCGTTGTTGGACACGCCCTGGTCGACGAACTCCTTGATCCGGGACAGCAGGAAGACCTCGTAGTCCATGGCCAGCCCGAACGCGAACGCGACGACGAGCGCGACGACGTAGGTCTCGATGCCACCGGTCGGCGTGAAGTCGAGCAGGCGGGACAGGTGGCCGTCCTGGAACACCCACACGAGCACCCCCAGCGACGCCGCCAGGGACAGCGCGTTGGTGAGGAGCGCTTTGACGGGCACGACGACCGAGCCGGTCATCAGGAAGAGCAGGACGAGCGTCGTGATCGCCACGATCCCGATCGCGATCGGTGCCCGGTCGACGACGGCGGCGGTGAAGTCGATCTGCGAGGCGGCCTGACCCGTGACCCAGGTGGGGAACGGTGCGTCGAGGTCGCGGACCTGGTGCACGACACCGCGGGCGACGGCGTCGCCGGGGTCGTCGGTGTCGGGCCGGACCCCGATCACCACGTAGGAGTCCACCGGGGACGGCGGGTCGACGGACGCGACACCGTCGAGGTCCTCGAGGGTCGCGGCCCACGCGGTGGCCTCGTCGAGGGAGGTCTGCGCGACGACGGTGATCGCCGGGGTGGAGGCCGCGGGGTAGTCGCTGGCGAGGACGTCGACGAACTCGCGCTGGGTGCTGCCGGCGGGGAGCAGCTCGGTGGTCGAGTTGCGCAGCTCGATGTGGGCGAGCGGGAGGGCGAGGATCCCCAGCACCGCGAGCGACCCGAGGAGCACGAACCAGGGGTGCCGCTGCACGCGTGCGGCGAGCCGCGAGAAGAGCCCATCCTCGGTCTGCACGTCGGCGGTGCGCGCCAGGATGCCGCGCAGCCCGGGGATCCGCGCCAGGATGCTCGGCCGGATGAGTCGGCGGCCCGCGAGCACGAGCAGCGCGGGCACGAGGGTCAGGGCGGTCGCGACGGCCACCACGATCACGGCGACGCCCGCCGCACCGAACGCACGCAGGATCGGCGGCCGGAAGACGAGCAGGCCCGCGATCGAGATGGCCACGATGAGCGCGGAGAAGGTCACCGTCCGGCCGGCGGTGGCCATGGTGCGCTCGATCGCGGTGAGCACGGCGCCGTCGCCGCGCCGTCGTCGGCTCCCGCGGCCGCCGTCGCCGTCGACGACGCGGTGCAGCTCCTCCCGGAACCGGGACACCATCAGCAGCCCCCAGTCGATCGAGAGGCCGAGACCGAGGACCGTCACGATGTTGACGACGGACGAGTCGAGGTCGAGCAGGTAGGAGAAGCCGAGCAGCGCCGCGAGGCCGCCGGCGATCGAGGCGATCGCGCCCATCATCGGCATCGAGGCAGCGAGGAAGCCGCCGAAGACGAGCACCATGATCAGGAGCGCGATCGGCAGGGCGATGGTCTCGCCGGTGCGCAGGTCGGTCTCCACCTGGTCCGTGATGGCCTCGACGATCAGGCTCGTGCCGCCGACTATCCCGGTCACGCCGGGCGCGGCCACCTCGAGGTCCGCGGGGACGTCCCGGAGGCGCTCCGCGACCTCGTCCAGGGCAGCCTGCTCCTCGTCCGGCGACAGGTCCGGTGCGAGCTCGACGACGACCAGGAACCCGTCGCCGTCCGCGGCGAGCAGGGGGGCCGCGGCAGGGTTGGCCGCGCCGTCCGGCAGGCCCAGGGCGTCGATGACGGACACGACGCCCTCGATCTCCGCGAGCTCGGCGCGCGCCGGGGCCAGAGAGGTGGCCACCTCCGGGTCCGTCGGGTCGACACCCTGGAGCACCAGCGTGAGCGAGGGGCCGCTCTCGTCGGAGTCCTCGAGGATCTGGCGCCCCTCGGCGCTCTCGGACCCGGGGACCGAGGGAGCGCCCGTGCTCAGGCGGTCGAACAGGTTCTCCCCGTGCACCCCGAGGACGGCCAGACCGTAGCCGAGCACGGCGAGGACCAGCCACGCGACGACGGTGAGGCGTGGATGGTGGGCGACAGCGCGACCGACTCGGGCGAACACGCCGGTCATCGTCGCAGGTGGAACAGCCGTCGCGCACACGGAGTCACCAGATCGCCGTGATGGCGTCTCTCGGACGTGGGTCCTCGTGCGTACCCTGCCCGCATGGACCTGTTCGATGCGGTGACGTCGACGGCCACCGGCCTGCCCGCCGTCGGTGCCGGTGCGCCACTCGCCGTGCGCATGCGACCGCGGGACCTGGGGGAGGTGGCCGGCCAGGAGCACCTGCTCGTCGGGGGCTCGCCGCTGCGCCGTCTGGTGGAGCCGGCCAACGAGGCCGCCCGCCGGGCAGCGCCGACCTCGGTGGTCCTGTGGGGACCGCCCGGCACCGGCAAGACGACGCTCGCCTACCTCATCGCCGCCACGTCCGGCCGCCGGTTCGTCGAGCTGTCGGCGGTGACCGCAGGTGTCAAGGACGTGCGCGCCGTGATCGAGGACGCCCGTCGGCGGCTGGCGACGGACGGCACCGAGACCGTCCTGTTCATCGACGAGGTGCACCGGTTCACCAAGGCGCAGCAGGACGCGCTGCTGCCCAGCGTGGAGAACCGCTGGGTGACCTTGGTGGCCGCCACCACGGAGAACCCGTCGTTCTCGGTGAACTCGCCGCTGCTCTCGCGTTCCCTGCTGCTCACGCTGCAGCCGCTGGACACCGAGGACGTGCGTCGCCTGGTGCGCCGCGCGGTCGAGGACGAGCGGGGCCTGGACGGCTCGATCAGCCTGTCCGAGGACGCGGAGGAGCACCTGCTGCGCCTGGCCGGAGGCGACGCGCGCAAGGCACTGACCATCCTCGAGGCCGCCGCCGGTTCCGCCCTGTCCGAGGACGACGCCGTCCCACCCGTCGCCGTGGACCTCGCGACGATGGAGCGGGCCATCGACGTCGCCGCGGTGCGCTACGACCGCGACGGCGACCAGCACTACGACGTCATCAGCGCGTTCATCAAGTCGATGCGCGGCTCCGACGTCGACGCCTCGCTGCACTACCTCGCGCGGATGATCGCCGCGGGGGAGGACCCCCGGTTCATCGCCCGCCGGATCGTCATCGCCGCCGCCGAGGACGTGGGCATGGCGGACCCGAGCGCGCTGCAGACGGCGGTCGCGGCCGCTCAGGCTGTCGCACTGATCGGTATGCCCGAGGCGCGGATCATCCTGGCGGAGGCCGTCGTGCACCTGGCGACGGCCCCGAAGTCGAACGCGGCGTACACGGGCATCGACAGGGCGCTGGCCGACGTGCGAGCGGGTCGTATCGGGTCCGTGCCGCCCCACCTGCGCGACGCGCACTACCCGGGGGCGAAGCAGCTGGGGCACGGGACGTCCTACCTGTACGCGCACGACCAGCCGCACGCGGTGGCCGCCCAGCAGTACCTGCCCGACGAGCTGGTGGGCACGCGGTACTACGAGCCGAGCGACCGTGGGTACGAGCGCCAGGTGACCGAGCGGCTGGACCGGATCCGCGCGATCCTCGACGAGCAGGGCTGATTCGGGTTTCACCGCCGCCGCAGGGTAGAGTGTCACGGTCGTCCGCGGGACGGGTGTGCATCCACGCCCCCAGCTCGGACGGCCACCTGGGGCCTTAGCCAGCGTCGGAACAAGACACGGCGCACCACACGGTCGGCCCCACGCCCGGCGGAGCTCTCCGACTTCGGGTGTGACGTCTACAACGACAGGAAGTAACTCTGTGAGCAGCGTGACCCGCTCGCGTCGCCAGGTGCGCCTTTCCCGCGCCCTCGGCCTCGCGCTGACGCCCAAGGCCGTCAAGCACTTCGAGAAGCGGCCGTACCCCCCCGGCGAGCACGGCCGTGCGCGTCGTCGCACCGAGTCGGACTACGCGGTCCGCCTCCGCGAGAAGCAGCGTCTGCGCGCCCAGTACGCGCTGCGCGAGAAGCAGATGGCTCGTGCGTACGAGGATGCCCGCAAGGCCCCGGGCCTGACCGGTGAGGCGCTCGTCGAGAACCTCGAGACGCGTCTCGACGCCCTCGTCCTGCGTTCCGGCTTCGCCCGGACGATCCTCCAGGCCCGCCAGGTCGTCGTGCACCGTCACATGCTCGTCGACGGCAAGATCGTGGACCGTCCCTCCTTCCGCGTGAAGCCGGGCCAGACGCTCCAGGTCAAGCCGAAGAGCCAGGCGACCGTGCCGTTCCAGGTCGCCGCCGCCGGTGCCCACCGCGACGTGCTCCCCACGGTCCCGGGCTACCTCGACGTGCAGCTCGAGAAGCTCAGCTCCGTCCTGGTCCGTGCCCCCAAGCGCGCGGAGATCCCCGTGACGTGCGAGGTCCAGCTGGTCGTCGAGTACTACGCCCGCTGATCTGATCTCCTCACGGACGCCCCGCCGCGCAGCTGCGCAGCGGGGCGTCCGTGCGTTCAGGACAGGTAGGGTTTCGGCGGGGTCGACGACCCCAGGACCAGGAGGCTGGACATGTCGGTGGGTGACGTCGCGGGTCTGATCGCCGCGATCGCGTTCGTGCTGCTCGTGGGCTTCTTGGCGGTCCCCTTGATCAAGCTGGGACGCGTGCTGGACGAGACGCGGACCTCGGTCAAGGAGATCACCGACCACACCGTGCCCGTGCTCGACGAGACCGCCACGCTCGTGGCGTCCTCGAACACGCAGCTGGCGAACATCGACACGGTCACCACGGCGGCCGCGCAGGTCTCGGAGAACGTCTCGGCGTTGACGTCCCTGTTCGCCGCCACCGTCGGATCGCCCATGATCAAGGTCGCCGCCTTCTCGTACGGCGTGCGCCGGGCGCTGTCCGGTCTCGCGGCGAGCGCGCGCCGGAGCCGATGATGGCCCGCCGCCTCACCTGGCTCGCGGTCGGGGTCGTCGTCACGGTCGTCGTCCTGCGCAAGGGGCGCACGATCGTCGAGACGTACCTGCCCGCCGGGACGACCGACGCCGTCGACGGTGTCCAGCGGGTCTCGCACGCGGTCGCCACCCTGAAGAGCGAGTTCCTCGCCGGGATGGCCGAGCGCGAGCAGCAGCTGCGGCACGACCTCGTGGGCGACGCCGACATCGACGCGCTCCGGGCGGAACGGCCCGAGCGGGTCGACAAGCTGCGCAGCGCGTGGTCGGCCCGGTCCTCCCGCCACGGCGACGACTGGGCGGGTCCCACCGAGGACCCCGACGACGACGACGGCTACACCTTCTTCTAGGCACCACCCCGATCACCACAGAACGACGACGAGGACACCGATGCGTACCGCCGAGATCCGCCAGCGCTGGCTCGACTACTTCGAGGGCAAGGGTCACGTCGTCGTCCCCTCGGCCTCGCTGATCTCGCCCGACCCGTCGACGCTGTTCGTCATCGCCGGCATGGTGCCCTTCATCCCGTACATGCTGGGGGAGCAGACCGCGCCGTGGCCGCGCGCCACCAGCGTGCAGAAGTGCGTGCGCACCCTCGACATCGAGGAGGTCGGCAAGACCACCCGGCACGGCACGTTCTTCCAGATGAACGGCAACTTCTCGTTCGGGGACTACTTCAAGGAAGGCGCGATCACCTTCGCCTGGGAGCTGGTCACCGGGTCGCGTGAGTCGGGCGGGTTCGGCTTCGACCCCGACACGATCTGGGTGACCGTCTTCCACGACGACGACGAGGCGGCCGACCTGTGGAAGCAGATCGCCGGGCTGCCCGACGAGCGGATCCAGCGCCGGGGCTGGAAGGACAACTTCTGGTCCACCGGTGCGCGCGGGCCGTCCGGTCCCTGCTCGGAGATCTACGTGGACCGCGGTCCCGAGTACGGCGCGGAGGGTGGTCCCGTCGTCGACGAGGACCGGTACCTCGAGATCTGGAACCTCGTCTTCATGCAGTACGAGCGCGGTGACGGGGGCGGCAAGGAGAACTTCCCGATCCTGGGCGACCTCAAGCAGAAGAACATCGACACCGGCATGGGGCTCGAGCGCGTCGCGTACCTGCTGCAGGGCGTCGACAACCTGTACGAGATCGACGAGGTCTTCCCCGTCATCCAGGGCGCACAGGAGCTGTCCGGCAAGCAGTACGGCGCGGTGCACGACGACGACGTCCGGATGCGCGTCGTCGCCGACCACGTGCGCAGCGCGCTCATGCTCATGGGCGACGGCGTCACGCCCTCCAACGAGGGCCGCGGCTACGTGCTGCGCCGCCTGCTGCGCCGTTCCATCCGGGCGATGCGCCTGCTGGGCGTCGACGACCTCGCGCTGCCGTCGCTGCTGCCCCTGAGCAAGGACGCGATGAGCCCGTCCTATCCGGAGCTGGCGGCGAACTTCGAGAAGATCAGCCAGGTCGCGTACGCGGAGGAGGACACCTTCCGCCGCACGCTCGCGGCGGGGACGACGATCCTCGACACCGCGGTGCAGGCGGCCAAGTCGTCTCCCGAGCCGTTGCTCACGGGTTCGCAGGCGTTCCAGCTGCACGACACCTACGGCTTCCCGATCGACCTCACGCTGGAGATGGCGGCCGAGCAGGGCGTCTCCGTCGACGAGACCGCGTTCCGCACCCTGATGAAGGAGCAGCGGGACCGCGCTCGGGCGGACGCGCTGGCCAAGCGCGCGGGCCGCGCCGACACGGCGGCCTACCAGGAGCTGCACAGCACGCTGAGCAGCGAGACCGCCAAGCCGGTGCAGTTCATCGGCTACACGGACGCGACGGCACGCTCGCGCGTGGTCGGCCTGCTGGTGGACGGCGTCCCGGCGCCGGCCGCGACCGCGCCCGCGGACGTGGAGGTCGTGCTCGACGTGACCCCGTTCTACGCCGAGGCGGGCGGGCAGCTGGCGGACACCGGCGTCATCCTGCTCGACGGCGGTGCCCGCATCGAGGTCGACGACGTCCAGGCGCCGGTCAAGGGTCTGTCCGTGCACCACGGGCGGCTGGTCGACGGCACGGTGACCTTCGGCGAGTCCGGTACCGCGACCATCGACGTCGACCGCCGCCGGGCGATCGCGCGCGCCCACACGGCCACGCACCTGGTGCACAAGGCGCTGCACGAGTCCGTCGGGGAGAGCGCCACGCAGGCGGGCTCGCTCAATGCGCCGAGCCGGCTCCGGTTCGACTTCCGGTCGCCCTCGGCGACCCCGTCGCAGGTCGTCGCGGAGATCGAGGCTCGCGTCAACGATCGGCTGCAGGACGACCTCGAGGTCACCGACTCGGTGATGAAGATCGACGAGGCACGTGGCCGGGGCGCGATGGCACTGTTCGGCGAGAAGTACGGCAACGAGGTCCGCGTCGTCGACATCGGCGACGGCTGGTCGCTCGAGCTGTGCGCCGGCACCCACGTCAAGCGGTCCGGCGAGCTCGGCCTCGTCACCCTGCTGTCCGAGTCCGCGATCGGCTCCGGCGTGCGGCGTGTCGACGCGCTCGTCGGTGCGGGTGCGTACGGGTACCAGGCGAAGGAGCGCGCGCTCGTCGGACAGCTCTCGGGCCTGCTCGGGGCGCGTCCCGACGAGCTCTCGGAGCGGGTGTCCTCGCTGCTCACCAAGCTCAAGGACTCCGAGAAGGAGCTCGCAACCCTGCGCCAGGCGACGCTGCTCGCGCAGGCCGGCGCCCTGGCGTCCGGCGCGCAGACCGTGGGGGAGACCCGCGTGGTCACGCACGACGCCGGCGAGGTCGGTGGCGACGAGCTCCGCACCCTCGTGCTCGACGTCCGTGTGCGGCTCGGCGAGGCGTCGCCCGCGGTCGTCGCGATCGGAGGCGTGAGCAAGGGACGGCCGGTCGTCGTCGTGGCGACCAACGCGGCCGCGCGGGAGCGTGGCGTGCGCGCCGGGGCTCTCGTCCGAACGGCGTCCGGGATCCTCGGCGGCGGCGGGGGCGGCAAGGACGACCTGGCTCAGGGTGGCGGCACGGATCCCGCGCGGCTCGCCGAGGCACTGGCGGCGGTCGCCACGGCGGTGAGCGGCTGACGTGCCCGCCGCCCCTGATCCCGACGCGGCCGTCGTCCGCGGCCCCCGGCTCGCCGTCGACGTCGGCTCGGTCCGCGTCGGGCTCGCGAGCAGCGACCCCGACGGGCTGATCGCCACGCCGGTGGCCACGCTCGCCCGTGCGACCGGCACGAAGGGTCGGCTCCCTGCCGACCTCGCGCAGGTGGTGCGGGAGGTGCAGGAGCGAGGTGTGGGTGTTGTGTACGTGGGACTCCCGATGCACTTGTCGGGTGCCGAAGGTTCCGCATCTGCGGCCGCGCGCGCGTACGCTGTCCAACTGGCGCAGGCCGTCGCACCCGTCGCGGTGCGGTTGGTCGACGAGCGGATGAGCACGGTGTCCGCCCATCACGCGCTGCATGCGTCCGGCCGATCCGGACGCAGCCACCGGCAGGTCGTCGATCAGGCGGCCGCGGTGGTGATCTTGCAGTCCGCGCTGGACGCGGAGCGTGCGTCGGGACGACGTCCCGGTGAGCGGGTCCCGGTCGACCCAGGACAGCACGTTCCAGTGGCGCGCGGGGGGGCTGCGGGCGACGCACGGACGACTGTGGAGTGACTCGCACGTGACCAACAGCCAGACCGACCGCTGGGCCCCTGGAGAACGGAGCGACGAGGTGAGTGATCTCTTCGGCGGCGACACCCGCGTCGCCCCTCCTGAGCACCGGCCCTCGCGATCCCGCGGTCGAGCCAAGGAGCAGCGCGAGCGCAAGCGTCGCCGTCGTCGCTCGATCTGGGTGCTCGTCGTGGCCCTCCTCATGGTGGTCGGCGCCGCCTACGTGGTCGTCGAGCTGATGGGCGGCTTCTTCCAGGGTCAGGGAGGCTCCGGCAGCGGGGTCAAGGACTACACCGGGGTCGGTCACGGCAGGGTGGAGATCGTCATCAAGCCCGGCGACACCGGCGCGGACATGGCGACGACGCTCGTGGACGCCGGGGTCGTCGCCACCGCCAAGGCCTTCAACGACGCCTTCGCCGCGAACCCGCAGGCAGGCTCGATCCAGCCGGGCACCTATTCGATGCTGCTCGAGATGAAGGCCTCCGACGCCGTCACCGCGCTTCTCAACCCGTCGAGCCGGGTCTCGTTCAAGGTCACGATCCCCGAGGGGCTCACCAAGGACCAGATTGCGACGAAGCTCAGCGAGAAGATGGCCGTCCCCGTCGAGGACGTCCAGGCCGCGATCGCGGACCCCGCTGCCATCGCGCTCCCGGCCGAGGCCAACGGCAACGCCGAGGGCTGGCTGTTCCCTGCCACCTACGATATCCAGCCGGACGCCACGCCGGCGAGCGTGCTGGCGCAGATGACCGCGCAGACCGTCGCCGTGCTGACGCAGAAGGGTGTCCCGCAGGACCAGTGGGAGACCGTGCTCAACAAGGCGTCGCTGGTGGAGCGCGAGGCGAAGCTCCCCGAGGACCGGCCCAAGGTGGCCCGTGCCATCGAGAACCGGCTCGACAAGGAGATGGTCCTGCAGATCGACGCGACGGTCGCCTACGGGCTGGGCATCTCGGGCATGGACCTGACCACGGAGATGACGCAGGACGACTCCAACGCCTACAACACCTACACCCACCTCGGGTTGCCGCCGTCGCCGATCGCCTCCCCGGGTGCGGTGTCGATCGACGCGGTCCTCAACCCTGAGCCGGGTGATTGGCTCTTCTGGGTGGCGGTCAACCTCGACACCGGGGAGACCCGGTTCGCCGTCACGAACGAGGAGCACAACGCGAACAAGGCACTGCTTCGTCAGTGGCAGGCGGAGAACAGCGGGTGACCATCGCCGCCCCTCGACGGGCGGCGGTGCTCGGGCACCCGGTGGCGCACTCGCTGTCACCGACGCTGCACCGTGCCGCCTACGCGGCGCTGGGCCTCGACGGCTGGCGCTACGACGCCGTCGACGTCACCGAGGCTGAGCTCGAGGCGTTCGTGCGCGGGCTCGACGGCTCCTGGGCGGGGCTGAGCCTGACCATGCCGCTCAAGCAGACGGTCATCCCGCTGCTCGACCACGTCGAGCCGCTCGCCGAGGTGGTCGGTGCGGTCAACACCGTGCTGTTCCAGGGCCGCACGCTCGTCGGCGCCAACACGGACGTGCACGGGATCGTCGCCGCCCTGGGCCTGGACGGCCCGGTCGGGACCGCGGCCGTGCTCGGCGCGGGCGCCACCGCGTCGTCGGCGCTGGCCGCACTCGCGCAGCTGGGCTGCACCTCCCCGGTGGTCTACGTGCGCGCGGTCGCACGGGCCGGCGGTCTCATGCGTGCCGCGCACCGGATGGGGGTCACCCCGGTGTACCGCACGCTCGATCACGCCGGCGAGATCGGGCAGGCGGACGTCGTCGTGTCGACCCTCCCGCCGCACGCCGCCGATCCTCTGGCGGGCCGGCTCGAGCACGCCGCGGGCACCCTCCTGGACGTCGCGTACGACCCGCGCCCCACGGCGCTGTCCCTCGCCTGGGCGGCTGCCGGGGGAGTGGTGGTGGGCGGTGAGCAGATGCTGCTGCACCAGGCCGCCGAGCAGGTCCGCCTGATGACCGGGCACCCGGCACCTCTTGCCGCGATGTCGGCCGCCCTCGAGGACAAACTCAGCGGCTGACTTCCTCAGGCACGTCGACCTCCCTGCCGATGTCTACAGAGACATCCGCGCGGCCAGCACCCGGCCGCCAGCTCGACGGAGGGACGCGCGTGAAGCAGCTCGGGGAGATCCTGCTCGACGACGGACTGGTCACGGAGGCGCAGCTGCTCGCCGCGCTGGACGAGACGTTGGCCCGGGGCACGACGTTGGGACGCACGCTGGTCGAGCTCGGGGTCCTCACCGAGTCCCAGCTGGTCAAGGCGCTCGCCAACCAGGTCGGCATGGACTTCGTCGACCTCGACGACTACCCGGTCGACCGCATGGCCGTCAGCCTGGTCCCCGGCGCGCTGTGCCGCCGCTACTCCGTGCTTCCCGTCGCTCTCGAGGGCGGGTCGATCGTGCTCGCGACCTCCGACCCCGGCAACGTCATGGCGGTCGACGACGTGCGCTCCGTCTCGGGCATGTCCGTCATCCCTGTCATCGCCACGCACGACAACCTGCTGCGCGCGATCGACCGGTACTGCCGTGCCGACGACGAGATGGAAGACCTGTCGCAGGCGTTCGAGGACGCCGACGCCGAGGCCGAGGCCGACCTCTCCAAGATGGCGGAGATCGGCAACGAGGACGCGCCGATCGTGCGGTTCGTCAACCTGCTGGTGACGCAGGCGATCACCGACCGGGCCTCGGACATCCACATCGAGCCGTCCGAGCACGACCTCCGGGTCCGCTACCGGATCGACGGCGTGCTGCACGAGACCCAGCGGGCGCCCAAGCAGATCACCGGCGGCGTCATCAGCCGCGTGAAGATCATGAGCGACATCGACATCGCGGAGCGCCGCAAGCCCCAGGACGGCCGCATGTCCGTGGTGCACAACGGGCGCAAGATCGACCTCCGGGTGGCCACGCTGCCGACCGTGTGGGGCGAGAAGATCGTCATGCGAATCCTCGACAACTCCACCGCGAGCCTCGACCTGCGCGACCTGTCGTTCCTCGAGTCGAACTACGAGGTGTACCGCGAGTCGTACACCAAGCCGTACGGGATGATCCTGGTCACCGGGCCGACCGGATCGGGCAAGTCGACCACGCTCTACGCGACCCTCAATGCGGTGTCCAAGCCGGAGATCAACGTCATCACGGTCGAGGACCCCGTCGAGTACCGGCTCGCCGGCATCAACCAGGTCCAGGTGAACGTGAAGGCCGGCCTGACGTTCGCCGGGGCGCTCCGATCGATCCTGCGGTCCGACCCCGACGTCGTCCTCCTCGGTGAGATCCGCGACCACGAGACCGCGCAGATCGCCATCGAGGCCGCCCTCACCGGTCACCTCGTGCTCTCCACGCTGCACACCAACGACGCGCCGTCCGCCATCACCCGTCTGACGGAGATGGGCATCGAGCCGTTCCTCGTCGGTTCGGCCCTGGACGCGGTCGTGGCCCAGCGGCTCGCGCGCAAGCTCTGCAACAAGTGCAAGGAGCCGTACACGCCGACCCCCACGGAGCTCCTCGCGGCCCGTTTCCCGTGGGTCGACGGGGAGCCGCTGCCGGAGCTCATGCGCCGGGTCGGCTGCGCCACGTGCTCCAAGACGGGGTACCGGGGTCGGCTCGCGCTGCACGAGGTCATGCGGGTCACCGAGGAGATCGAGCGCCACGCAGTCGCTCACTCGTCGTCCGCCGACATCGCTGCGACGGCGGTGAAGCAGGGCATGATCCCGCTGCGCGACGACGGCTGGCACAAGGTCGCGCTCGGGCAGACCTCCATCGAGGAGATCCTGCGCGTCGTCGTCACGTAGTAGCGACGCGTGCTGATGCCTCAAGTCGGGCATCCGCACCGCCGATGAACGGTCCAGGACGAAGGCCTGGTACCGGCACGCCCGTGCCGGTCGAACCGGGTGACCACGTGGAGGGAATGACGTGAGCGAGAACTATCAGGCACCCGCGGGGGAGCCCTCGCGGCCGTTGCCGCCCTACCGACCCGTCGGACCGCAGGCGGGGGCGCCGGCGATGTTCTCGCCGATCCCGTCGCAGAGCACCGCGCAGCAGGCGCCGCCCAGCCCACCGCCGTACCAGGCGCAGGCTCCGGCCGCGCCCGGGGCCGCCTACCAGGCCGGTCCGTCCGGTCCGCCGCCCTACACGCCGCCGCCCGCCGCGCCGGCGACGTCGTTCTCGCCCCAGGGGCCGACCACCTCCGCGATGGGCGCCACCCGGGTCTTCATGCCGGCCCAGGCTCCGGCTGTCGGCGCTCCCGGGCACGTCCCCGCGCCCCAGGCCCCGGCCGAGCCCGCAGCGCCCGCTCCGGCCGCCCCGGCCCGCGACCGCGGGCAGCGCCGCGGCATGGGTCAGGAGCAGCAGGAGGGTGACCTCCCGATCGACGAGATCCTCACCGAGATGGTCCGGCTCGGTGCGTCCGACGTGCACCTCACCACCGGCACGACGCCGATGGTGCGCATCAACGGCTCGCTCAAGGCGCTCGACGGCTTCGGCCAGGTGATGCCGGAGGGTCTGCGCCGCACGCTGTACGCGTTCCTGACGCAGAAGCAGCGGGAGAAGTTCGAGACCAACCTCGAGCTCGACCTGTCCTACTCCGTGCGCGGTCTCGCGCGGTTCCGCGTGAACATCTACCAGCAGCGCGAGTCCATCGGCGCCGCCTTCCGCGTGATCCCCTACGAGATCAAGCCGCTCGAGGCGCTCGGTATCCCTGCGGTCGTCGGCACGTTCGCGGGCATGCCGCGCGGGCTCGTGCTCGTCACCGGACCCACCGGCTCCGGCAAGTCGACCACCCTCGCCTCGATCGTCGACCTCGCCAACCGGACGCGCGAGGACCACATCATGACGGTCGAGGACCCGATCGAGTTCCTCCACCGGCACAAGAAGTGCGTGGTCAACCAGCGCGAGGTCGGCCAGGACACGCACTCCTTCGCCAACGCCCTGAAGCACGTGCTCCGGCAGGACCCCGACATCATCCTGGTCGGCGAGATGCGCGACCTCGAGACGATCTCGGTGGCCCTGACCGCGGCCGAGACCGGTCACCTGGTCTTCGCCACGCTGCACACCCAGGACGCGGCGCAGACCATCGACCGCGTCATCGACGTGTTCCCCGCGCACCAGCAGTCCCAGGTACGCACCCAGCTGGCCGGTGCCTTGCAGGGGGTCGTCTGCCAGACGCTGGCCAAGCGCTCCGACTCGCCGGGCCGGGCGGTGGCCACGGAGGTGCTCGTCGCCACCCCCGCCATCCGCAACCTCATCCGTGAGGGCAAGACCCACCAGATCTACTCGGCGATGCAGGCAGGCGCCAAGCAGGGCATGCACACCATGGACCAGCACCTGTCCGAGCTGGTGAAGACGGGCAAGATCACCTACGAGACCGGGCTGGAGAAGTGCCATCACGTGGAGGACTTCAACCGACTGACCGGCCGCTTCTCCGGCGGCTCGCAGGGCGCCGCCGGCCTGGGTGACCAGGCCAGCATGGGTGGCTCCGCCTTCGGAAGCCAGGCCTTCTGATGGCCGGCGGGACGAAGACGTACGAGTACGCCGTCCGGGACAAGGGCGGCAAGATCGTCAAGGGTCGCGTCGAGGCGACCAACCAGGCGGCAGTGGCCAACCGGCTGCGGGAGATGGGGCTCGCCGCCGTCTCCATCTCCGAGGTGTCGACCGGCGGCATGAACGCCGAGATCAACATCCCGGGCTTCGGCGGCAACAAGATCACGCTCAAGGACCTCGCGATCATGTCGCGGCAGCTCGCCACGATGATCGACGCCGGCCTCTCACTCCTCCGGGCTCTGACGATCCTGGCGGAGCAGACCGAGTCCAAGCCGCTGGCGAAGGTCGTCGCGCAGGTGCGCAACGACGTCGAGATCGGCACCGCGTTCTCGACCGCGCTCGGCAAGCACGTCGACGTCTTCCCGCCGCTGATGATCAACATGGTCAAGGCCGGCGAGGTCGGTGGTTTCCTCGACCAGACGCTCGTGTCGGTCGCGAACAACTTCGAGGCCGAGGTCAAGCTCCGCGGCAAGATCAAGTCCGCGATGACCTACCCGGTCGTGGTGTTCGTCATCGCGATCCTGGCCACTGCCGGCATGCTGCTGTTCATCGTCCCGGTCTTCGCAGGGATGTTCTCGGACCTCGGCGGGACGCTCCCGCTCCCGACGCAGATCCTCATGTGGATGTCGCAGGCCCTCAAGATCACGATCATCCCGCTGATCATCGCGCTCGTGATCTTCACCGTGTGGTGGGGCAAGCACAAGAACGACCGGGGCATCCGCGAGCGCCTGGACCCGTGGAAGCTCAAGGTGCCCGTCTTCGGGCAGCTGTTCCGGAAGATCGCGGTCTCGCGGTTCACCCGCAACTTCGGCACCATGATCCACGCCGGCGTCCCGCTCCTGCAGGCGCTCGACATCGTCGGTGAGACGAGCGGCAACCTCGTCATCGAACGTGCGGCCAAGGCGGTTCAGGAGTCCGTCCGACGCGGCGAGTCCCTGGCCGGGCCGTTGTCCCAGCACCCGGTGTTCCCACCGATGGTCGTGCAGATGATGGCCGTCGGTGAGGACACCGGAGCGCTCGACACGATGCTGGCCAAGGTCGCCGACTTCTACGACGACGAGGTCGAGTCGACCACGGAGCAGCTCACGAGCCTGATCGAGCCGCTCATGATCGTCGTCATCGGCGCGATCGTCGGTTCCATGGTCATCGCCATGTACATGCCCATCTTCGGTGTGTTCAACCTCATCAACTGATCTCCCTGCAGTGACGCGGACGGGTGAATGCCGACTCTCCGCCGAGGCCCGCTCAAGAGTGCGTCCGCCGCGGCCGATTGATCCCTTGCACCACCCGAACAGACGGCCTCCGGGCCGTCAATGAATCCGCACATTCCTTCCTGACTCCCTGGGAGATCGGCATGATCGCTCGCGTCCGCACGTCCATCGAGAAGAGGGATAAGGGCTTCACCCTTATCGAGCTCCTCGTCGTCATGATCATCATCGGCATCCTTGCCGCCATCGCGATACCGGTGTTCCTGAGCCAGCGCCAGAAGGCTCGTGACACGTCGACCAAGGCAGACGTCTCGACGCTCGGCAAGGAGATCGCCACCTATTTCGTCGACGGCACCGGCACGCTGGCGATCACCTCCAGCGGGACGGACCCGGTGTCCCTCACGTTCTCCGACGGCGCCGGCTACACCAGCGGCGCGATCCGACTGAGCAACGGCAGCGTGCTCACCAGCGATGACGCCGACATCGTCAGCGACTCGAACTGGTGCGTCTCGCTCAAGAACGACAACGGCAAGGTGGTCGACTACCAGTTCACCGCCACCGGCGCGCTGTCGACAGGCGCCTGCCCCTGATGCACGGCTCCGCCGCCTGACGGCCGGGAGGGATCTCGTGATCCCTCCCGGCCGCGGTCGTTCCGGCTCGGAACACGGGTGGAGCGTCCGTTCGGGTGAAACCCAGAGAATTCCCCGTCGAGTGCTCAACCTGCTCGACCTCGACGCCGATCCAGCAGCGTATGACTGAACCGCCTCGTCGAAGATGGCGTCGCGGGATGGAAATGACAACTCGACCGCAACTCACACCTGGAGCACAGCATGATTGCTCGCATGCAGAAGTCCATCGACGAGAAGGACAAGGGCTTCACCCTTATCGAGCTCCTCGTCGTCATGATCATCATCGGCATCCTCGCCGCGATCGCGATCCCGGTCTTCCTGAGCCAGCGCCAGAAGGCCCGCGACACGTCGACGAAGGCCGACATCTCCACGATCGGCAAGGAGATCGCGACCTTCTTCATCGACGGCACCGTTGCGCCCTCGGTCTCGCAGGCGGCCATCGGCGGCGACGTCACGGCGGCCGGCTCCACCATCCGCGTGAGCACCGGCACGGACGTGACGGACTCGACCGCCACGAGCATCGTGAGCGACACCGCGTGGTGCGTCCAGGCCACGAACGCTGACGGCAAGCAGAAGGTCTACAGCTACTCGGCCGACAAGGGCCTGCGCCCCGGCGGTTGCACCGCTGCGACCAACTCCTGATCGACCTGCTGCCGGGTGGATGTCTGACCATCGGTCAGGGATCCACCCGGCAGTGACAGGTGCGGCCGCCCCCMCGGGGCGGCCGCACTGCATTGCCCCGCGGCGCGATCCGCCCAGCTGCACCCCCGTTCTCGGAGAGGTACGCACGTGGTCAAGGTGTTCAGGGAGCGCACGTCCCGGAGGGACGACGGCTTCTCGCTGATCGAGGTCGTCATCGCCATGGTCGTCCTGGGCACGATGGCGGTCGCGGTGATCGGCGTGATCATGAACACGCAGGCGCTCGGCGTGACCAACCGGTCTCGAGTCGCGGCGGCGAACCTGGCGGCTCGCGAGGTGGACATCCTGCGCGAGGAGTTCTCCCGGACGGCCGACGCGCCGATGAACATCGCCAACCAGGGCACCGTCACCAACCCGCACCCGCTCGCCGGCGGCACCGCCGGGCAGCCGCTGCGCGTCGACGGCAAGGCGTACACCGTGCAGCGCAGCGTCGCGTGGAACATCACGGGCGAGGGGGCTTCGGCGTGTTCCGGGGGAGTGGGCGTCAAGTACCCGACCCTCCGCGTGACCGTCTCGGTGACGTGGTCGTCGATGGGGACGACGGAGCCCGTCGTCTCGCGTTCGTCGTTCGCGCCGCGCAAGGACGACAAGGTTCTCGGCTTCAACGGCTACGTCGCGGTGAAGGTCTCCGATGCCACCGGCGGCGCGAGCGTCGGGCGGACGGTCGTCGTGTCCTCGGCAGCCGAGACGCGATCCGGTGTCACCGACTCGTCCGGGTGCGCCGTCGTGCAGGTGAACCCGGCGCTCACCGGGAGCTCCTACTCCGCACGCGTCGCCGACGCGAACTTCGTCGACATGTCGAGCACGAGCGGGCCGACCAAGATCGTCGGGGTCGTCGCACGCGGGCAGCTCAACAACACCACGACCTTCACCGTGGCTCAGGCGGCGACCCTCACGCTGCGGTTCGTCACCGCCGCGGGTGCCCCCGCGACGCCGGCCGAGGTCGCGGGCGGGCAGGTGTCGGTCACGGCGGCCGAGTTCGCCGGCGCGAGCGGGACCAAGCTGATCCCGGTGACGGGCACGACCATGGTGGTCACCGGCCTGTGGCCGACGCAGTACACGGCTTTCTGGGGCAGCACGCCCTCGGGGGATCCGAACACCCCGGTGGTGATCCCTGCGGGCGGCTCGGGGACCATCGACGTCAAGCTCCCGGCGGTGACCCCGTGACCGCCCTCCGCCCGGTGCGCCGGGACCAGCGGGGGTCGTCCCTCGCGGAGCTGCTGGTCACGATGATGATCCTCTCCGTGGTCATCATCGCGACGGCGACGTTGACCATCGGGTTCCAGCGGACCAACGGGCAGAACATCACCCGGCAGCAGCAGGTGGACGTCGCACGGTCCGCCAGCGAGCGGCTCAGCAAGGTCGTCCGCACCGCGGTCAAGCCCAGTCAGCTGATCGACTGCGTGACCTCAGCGTGCGACGACATCACGGCGTTCATCTCCGCGTCCGGAAGCGGGATGCAGTTCTACGCGAACCTCGACAACGGTGGGAACTCGATCGGCGCGAGCAAGGTGTCCTATGCGGTCGCGACGACCGGTGCGGACGCCGGCGTCCTCATCGAGAAGATCCAGATCCCCGACCACGACGCGGCGGGCAAGCCTGTCCTGACGTCGACCGGGTACACCTACTGCAACGCGGAGCTGGCGAGCGCTCCCGCGTCGTGCAAGGCGAACCTCAAGGTCCGCCGGGTGGCCACCGGGGTGATCACGTCGCCGACGCCCCTGTTCTCGTACTTCGACGACCTCGGACAGCCCATGCCTGTCGCGCCCGGCGCCGCGCTGACCGTCGACCAGATCAGCAAGGTGCTCGCGATCGAGCTCAACGTCAAGGTCGAGCTCAAGACCGCGTCGGCGGTCAAGCCGACCACGTACATCCAGCGCGTCCTGCTGCCGAACTCACAAGCGGTCCTACGTCCCGGAGATGAGTCCACGCCATGACGGATCAGACGCCTTCCCGCCGCCGGAGCCTGCTGCGTGCGCAGCGCTCGGACGCAGGCGCAGCCATCGTGCTCGTCATCGGCTCGATGCTGGTCCTCGCCATGCTGGCGCTGACCGCGCTGTCGTTCTCGCTGTCCGGGACGAAGTTCGCGCGGTTCGACCAGGACTACACCGGTGCCATGGCCGCCGCCCAGTCCGGGGTCGAGGACTTCATCAGCCGGATGAACCGCGAGGACGTCTACGGCTACACGCCCGACTGCAGCAACCCGGCGTGGAAGGGCCCCATGCCCACGGCGAGCAACTCGTGCTCGTGGTCGCCGACCACGGCGCCCGGGTGGCAGGTCGTCGAGGCGGGGCAGACCGGCCCGAAGGCGGCCGCCTTCCACTACTCGGTCGACTCGAGCAAGCAAGGAGTCGGCATCTACCAGCTCTACGTCACCGGGCGGGTGAACAACCGCTACCGGACGATCGACGTGACGGTGGGCAAGGGCGGCTCGACGGACTACGTGTACTACACCGACTTCGAGTCCGCCGACCCGGCGAACGTCCAGGCCTACGACCCCAGCGGGACGACCAAGGTGGTCTGCGGCAAGGACGGCTCCACCAACGCGTCGTACTGGCACTCGTCCGCCGCGACCGACGGCAAGCCCTCACGCTCGGGCAAGGGGTGCGTGGAGATCCAGTTCGTCGGTGGCGACGAGCTGGACGGCGAGGTCATGACGAACGACACGATCTACGCGAACCTGCGAGGCGGGAAGAAGGCGCTGTTCAAGAAGCAGGTGTGGACCGCGGACCAGGACTGCAAGACCGCGACGGCGGCCGCCAGCACCTGGGAGGCGGCCTGCCTGCGCTCGGGCAGCGTCGCCGACTTCAACGGCATCCAGCCGAAGGCCCACGACCCCCTGTACCTCGAGGACTCGTCAGCCGCCTTCGCGAGCGTGCCCGGCTGCCACTACTTCGGTTCCACCCGGATCAAGTTCACCGCCGACGGCAAGATGACGGTCTGGAACAAGACCTCCGTCAACGGCAACCAGGCGCCGCTCGCGGTCCCCATCCCCGGCGGCGCGACCCCGTCCTGCGGCGACCTCATCTCGTTGAACAGCGACGCCGGCGCCACGGTGGCGGTGCCGAACGAGATGGCGGTGTACGTGGCCGCCTCCGCGAGCCTGACCGCTCAGCGCCAGTGCTACGCCCAGGAGCTCGGCGGGGGGACGTCATCGTCCGACCGCCTGCCGCTGGGCACCTACAACGGGACCCCGCCCGCCACCAAGGACAGCACCTACACGGCCGACGCCAACATGCTCGAGGTCACCAAGTACTGCGGCCAGGGCAACCTCTACGCCGAGGGCGTCCTCAAGGGCCGGGTGACGCTCGCCGCCGCCCAGTCGATCATCATGACCGGCGACCTCGTCATGGCGGGCGGGACCGGCACCGGCAGCACCGACATGCTCGGCCTCGTCGCCACCAACGCCGTCGAGGTGTTCCACCCGCGGGTGGGCACCGTGAAGTCGATCGGCAAGTGCACGAAGACGGACCCCGTGGACGGCAGCTGCACGAAGTACAGCACCACGCAGTTCGAGTGGACGACGAAGGTGACGGGTGAGGCCGACGTCGCAGGATGGCCGCGGCGGTACAAGGAGCCGTCGGCGTCGGTGTACACGCCGGTCGACGGCATCCAGATCGCGGGGTCGATCCAGACGCTGCAGCACTCGTTCCTCGTGCAGAAGTACGACGTCGGCGGAGACGCCGGCACGCTCCTGGTCGTCGGTTCCATCGCGCAGAGATGGCGCGGGATCGTCGGCGAGACGGTCAGCGGCGTCTTCAACGGCTACCTGAAGCTGTACAAGTACGACACCCGCCTCCAGTACTCGACGCCTCCGTACTTCCCCAAGTGGGCGAACGCCAAGTACACGCTGCGCTACAGCGGCGAGGTGACCACCCCGCCGGCGGTCAAGAGCTGAGTTGTCGGAGCAGTTTCGCGCTCCAGGCTCAAGTTACGCGGCAGATGTGCCGTTCAGGGCGTAGGAGCAGGCACGTGCACCGCTCTCACACCTTGGTGTGCATCGACGAGGGTGGCGGGAAGGCAGGTCTGCAGTGAGAGAACGCATTCGCGGTCGAGTGGTTGCGGCGCACACGGACGACGGCTTCACGCTCATCGAGGTCATCGTGGCGATGTTCGTGACCGTGACGGTGATGCTCTCCTTGTCGTACTCCGTCATCTCCAGCCTGAAGACGATCCAGCAGGCACGCCAGCGCCAGACGGCGACAGCGCTCGCGACCCAGCAGCTCGAGCGCCTGCGCGCTCTCCCGTACGACATGGTGACGCAGCCCAACGCGACCATGACCGTCAAGGCCGGACTGTCCTACGTCTCGGCCGTCGCGGGCACCACCACGTTCACGCYGTCTGCGCAGCTCCTTCCGTCCGTCGCCGAGCCGCTCGTGGTCAACACGGTCTCCGGCCAGTGGACCGACGAGTCGATCAACGGCGTGACGTACCGGGTGCAGACCTACGTCACCAAGTCGGCACCCACGTCCTCAGGCTCGCAGGCCTTCAACCTCACGGCGATCGTGAAGTGGAAGAGCTCGGTGATCCCCGCGGGGCGGGAGACGGTGCTGCGCTCGACCACGTTCTCTCCCGCCGGCTGCCTGTCGACGGCCACCAGCCCCTTCGCCGCTCCGTGCCAGGCCTACTTCACGGTGCGCGCCGGGGAGGCGCTGAGCGGCGTGACCGTGACCGACCCGGTCGACTCGGCCATGCTCATGCAGGGCCTGGACGCGTCGAAGCTCCAGCTCGACTTCGCGAACACCTCGACGAACTTCCTCGTCGAGCAGACCGCCAACGGGACCGCGGGCGCCGCGACCTCCGGGGCGTCGAAGGTGGGGTCCACCACGATCGAGACCGGTGGAGAGTCGGCAGGTGTCGCCGTGGACTCCGACCCGTCCTCCGTCCCGGCCCAGTCGCTCGCGGCCAACACCCCCGCCCACTCGTCCAGCACCCTGACGGCCTCCGGCTCGGCCGGAACGCTGCGGTTGGTCCCGTCCACCGCCGACTCGGGCTCGGCGCGGGCGGCCATCTTCGCCGACACCGCGACGTGCGTCGGTGCGACCGGCACCTCCTTGTCGACAGGGCCGGCGTCGATGCTGCGGCCGTGCGCGTCATCCACCGTCCAGTCCGCCGGGTCGGCAGCCACGCTCACCTACACCTCGCCCAGCGGCACGGACGTGACGGTGGCCTCCTTCGGCACCGGTGGCGCTCCTTCGCGGGCCGTGGCGGCGATCCTCGGTGCGAACAACACCGGCGCGTGCGCGGCCGGCGGCAACGTCGACTGCGGGCACGCGGCCTCCGCCCGCTCGCTCGGCACGGCAAGCTTCGGCACCTCGGCGTTCGCGTCGGCGCCCGCGGGGTTCGTGCAGAACCAGGGTCTGTGGTCGGTCAGCGGTCTGCAGGAGTACGTCCGCTCGGAGGAGGGCTACGGCGCCGGAGCTCCCGCGTTCACCCGGACCGGCACGCTCGTCGTCTGGAACGGCACGGGGTACACCACCGTGAACCTCGCGACCTACCAGACGCCCGCGACGGGAAGCGTCCCGGCGTCGGACACGTTCGCCATCCCGCCGACGAGCATCGGGTACGGGGGTGTCACGATCGACTACGAGGGCACCGTGACGGTGCAGCGTCCCAAGGTGACGCGTCTGCCGGCGACGAGGACCGGAGCGCTCTCGACGATCTGCAAGACGGATGCCTGCGAGACGTCGGTCGACGCCTCGGGATCCGTGACCTCGCAGGTGACGGTCACGATCAGCAGCGGAGCCACTGTGCTCACGAAGTTCGCGGTGGTGAGCGACCTCGGTGGTGTCACGGCCGACGCGACGTACAAGGCTGCGGCAAATGCGTGAGCTTCGGCGCCGGTGGCTCGCCTCTCGGGCGCGCCCGAGCACCGACTCGGGGATGACGCTCGCCGAGGTTCTCGTCTCGATGATGGTCTTCTCGATCGCGATGGCCATGATCATGTCGGCCGTCATCGCCGTCATGGGCGTCACCAAGGAGTCGCAGGGGGCGTCCGACGCGGTGTTCGCCACGCGGCAGGCTCTGGCGACCATCGACCGGCAGGTCCGGTCGGGCAACGTGCTGTTCAGTCCGGCGGACGAGGTCGCGTTCGTCTCGACGTGCCAGGACATGGGCACCAACAAGGGCTCGTGCATGCGGATCTTCACACAGTCCAACGGCGCCGAGAAGTGCGTGCAGTGGCAGATGGCGGCCGACGGCACGGGCACGTACCAGCTGCAGATGCGTAGCTGGGAGACCACCTGGCAGACCGGCGGGACGGTGACCGGCTGGGGCGTCGTCGCACGCGGCTTGACGATGGCTCAGGCGCCGTTCGAGCTCGATGTCGGCGCGGGGAACATCTACGGCGAGCGGTTGCTCAAGGTGCACCTCGTGGCACGGAATGCCGAGTCCGGCCGCGACGTCGCCGTCGATGCGTCGATATCGGGTCGCAACACCAGCTATGGCTACACGGGCAGCCAGTGCGTCCCGGTCCCGCCGGCATGATCCAGACGGAAGGCGTGAAGACGATGATGCGTAGGTTCCTCCCTCGGCGCGACGACGACGGCGTCGCGCTCGTCGCCGCCATGGCGGTCGTGATGCTGGTCGGGATTCTCGTGGTGGTGTCCATCAAGATCGCGATCGCGGAGTCGACAGCGACAGGGCGGGACCGCCAGCGGTCGTCGGCCGTGTCCGTCGCAGAGTCGCAGGTCGACACGATCATGGCGCAGATCCAGTCGTCGGCACCGGCGGCGTTGACGTCGTTCTGCGGCACGCTCGCGGGTTCAGCGGACGTCGCGCGCGACGACTTCGGCGTCTCCTCGACGGTCACCTACTACAAGGCCGACGGCGTGACTGCGGTGCCGTGCGCCTCGATCCCCACCACGCAGGTGGCCTACGCGAAGATCCGCACGGCCGCGACATCAGACTCGCTCGCCGGCACGTCAGCGGCGAAGCGTTCCGTCGAGAGCCTCGTACGACTCACGCCGGCCTACGGCAACGACCTCGACAAGGCCATCTTCTCGAACTCCAACCTGACGATGTCGAACAAGACGGTGCTCACCAGCGCCTCCGGCACCCCCGACGCCGACGTGTACACCAACGGCGACTTCTACTGCCGGAACAACCAGGAGTTCCACGGGTCGATCTACGCCCAGGGCTCCGTCTACCTCGAGTCGCAGTGCACGGTCTCGGTCGACGTCTGGGCCAAGGGCAAGGTCCAGATCACCAACCCGTCGGCATCGGTCGGCGGGCGGGTGCTCTCGTCGACGAGCACGGTCAGCCTCGACAAGGCGGCGCTCGGCCAGCAGGCCCGCGCGAAGGGCGCCGTCTCGGGACAGGTGTGCGGGACCGCCGGCAAGTGCTTCTCGAACGTCGCGGTGGACGCACCCCCGACCGTCGCGTTCCCTGAGCTCGTGTGGGACGCCGCGACGCAGGCGCAGTGGGCTGCCCACGGGTACACCAACGTCGTGACGTTCCCGCAGGGCATCTACACGTGCGGCCTGTACGGCGGGACCGACAAGGTCACCGGCCCGGACGGCAAGGCGGTCAACCTCAACGGCAAGGCCGACGGGGTCGGGATGTGGCTCTACGCCAACTCCTACAAGCTCACCGGTCCGACGATCGTCATCAACACCTGCCCGACGAGCAAGATCATCCTGCAGGGCGTCGGGATCCTGATGAAGGACAACCTCCTGCTCGTCTCCCGTGCAGGCATCCAGTTCACCAACAACTCGCAGATCACCTCGGTGGCCGGCACTGCGACCGCCGCCGACCCGAACCTGCTCTACTTCATCCAGCCGGCGTCGTACTACGGAACGACGACGACCTGCTCGGGGGAGGGCATCTCCCTCGACAACCAGGTCTCGGTGGACAGCACGGTGAACACGCTGCTGTACTCGCCGTGCGCGATCCGCAAGGCGAACCAGTCGACGATCGTCGGCCAGGTCTACTCGGGATCGACCCTCTCGGTCGACAACCAGCTCGACATGGCGTACGTGCCGCTGCCCGTCTGGGGTGGCATCGCGTCACAGGCCTCGATCGACTCCTACTCCATCGAGATCCTCTACAAGCGCGAGTCCGCGTGACGGCCGCCGGAACGGGAGCGACGACGCGGTGACCGTGGTACCTGACGACGTCCTGAACGTCGCCCTCGTCCTCGCGGTCGGTGTGATCGGCCTCCTGATCGGCTCGTTCCTCAACGTCGTCGTCTGGCGCGTGCCGCGGGGGGAGTCGGTGGTGAACCCGCCGAGCGCCTGCCCGCGGTGCGGCCACACCATCCGGGCGCGCGACAACGTGCCCGTGCTCTCCTGGCTGCTGCTGCGGGGCCGGTGCCGTGACTGCGGCGAACCGATCTCCGCCAGGTACCCGTGGGTCGAGCTCGGGACCGGCGTCCTCTTCGCCCTCACGGCCTGGTTCGCGGGGCCGACGTGGATCCTGCCGGCGCTCCTGTACCTCGCGGCGATCTCGGTCGCGCTGGCGCTGATCGACATCGACACCAAGCGGCTGCCGAACGCCATCGTGCTGCCGGCCTACCCGGTCGCGCTCGTCCTGCTCACCCTCGCGAGCTGGAACCCCGGCGGCGAGTCGGACTGGTCCGCGCTCCTGCGGGCGGTCCTCGGCGGCGCGGTGCTGTACGCGGTCTACTTCGTCACGGTGCTGGTGTACCCCGCGGGCATGGGGTTCGGCGACGTGAAGCTCGCAGGCGTTCTCGGCCTCTACCTCGGCTGGTTCGGCTGGGGCGCGCTCTTCGTCGGGTGGTTCGCCGCCTTCCTGCTGGGCGGTCTGTTCTCCGTCGGGCTGCTCGTGCTCGGCCGCGCCGGCCGCAAGTCCGGCATCCCGTTCGGACCGTGGATGCTGCTCGGCGCCGCCGTCGGCATCGTCGCCGGTCAGCCGCTGTGGGACTGGTACATCGGCGCGCTCTGACGGCCGAGATTGCACCGAGCGATTGCGGCACAAGGCCTCAAGTCGCGACCCGCGCCACCCGATAGGACGAATGAACTCATTCGGCCGTGGGAAGGACTCTCGTGGGTACCACACGCGTTATCGGGCTGGACATCGGCTCGTCGTGCGTCCGGGCTGCGGAGCTCGAGTTCGGGAACGGCGGCCCGACGGGCAAGACGCCCCCGATGCTTGTGCGCTTCGGCCAGGTCGCCCTGCCTCTCGGCGCAGTCCGGGACGGCGAGGTCGTCCAGCCCGAGACCGTCTCCAGCGCGCTGCGGCAGCTGTGGTCGCAGGCCAAGTTCGAGTCCAAGGACGTGGTCATCGGCGTCGGCAACCAGCGTGTCGTCGTGCGCGAGCTCGACCTTCCCTGGATGCCGCTGGCCCAGCTGAAGGCGTCGCTGCCGTTCCAGGTGAGCGAGCTGCTGCCCATGTCGACGGACGACGCCCTGCTCGACTACTTCCCGACGGCCGAGTACGACGGCCCCCAGGGCCGCACGGTGCACGGCATGCTCGTCGCGGCGCAGCGGGACACCGTCAACGCGAACGTCATCGCGGTCGAAGGGGCCGGCCTGCGGCCGCGCATGGTCGACCTCAACGCCTTCGCCCTCCACCGCGCCCTCGCGCGCGGTGAGCTCGCACGGGCGACCGCGGCGTTCGTCGACATCGGCGCGACGATCACCACGGTCGTCATCTCGGCGCAGGGATCTCCCCGCCTCGTCCGGTCGCTGCCCACAGGCGGCCAGAACGTCACCGCCGCCGTCGCCACCGCGTTGGGCATCGCCGCAGCCGAGGCCGAGGCCGTCAAGCGCGAGGTCGGCATCGGCTACGCGGTCGGTCCCGAGCGGGCCGACGCGGCGGAGGCCATCAGCACCGTGGTCCGTGCGCTGGTCGAGTCGGTGCGCAACACGTTCGTCTACTACTCGAGCAACAACCCCGGTGCCGGCATCGACATGTGCGTGCTCACCGGCGGTGGATCCCACCTCCCCGGCCTCGGGCAGTACCTGTCGAGCGCGAGCCGGCTGCCGGTCACCCTCGGTGACCCGCTCGCCGGCCTCCGCTCCGCGAAGACCGTGCAGCGCGACGCGCTGAACGGACATGAGTCGTTCATCGCCCTCCCCGTCGGACTGGCCTACGGAGTTGCCGCATGACCACGCTTCTGGAACGACCGAAGGGCCGGCCGAGCGCCGGCACGGCGCTGAGCGGGACGCTCCCGCAGGTCAACCTGCTGCCGCCGGAGATCCGGGCTGCCCGTGGGTTGCGCGCCACGAAGCGCTGGCTGGTGATGAGCCTCGTCCTGGTCGTCGTCCTGTGCATCGGCGCGTTCGGGCTGGCTCTCATCTCGGGCGCTCAGGCAGCGACCGAGCTCGCGGAGGCGCAGGCAGAGACCACGCGGCTCCAGGAGGCGCAGGCGCAGTACGCCGAGGTCCCCGTGGTCCTGGCTGCACTCGACGGCGCGACGAGTGCACGTGCGACCGGCATGGCGACCGATGTGCAGTGGAAGTCGTACATCGACGCCATCGCCGCGGTGCTGCCCGCGAACGTCAGCTTCGACACCCTCACGGTGAACGTCGCGACACCCATGACCGGGGCACCGGCGCCGACCGACCCCCTGCAGCAGCCCAGCGTCGGACAGATCCAGTTCACCGCGCGGACGTCGACCATGCCGGACGTGTCCGCATGGATCGACGCCCTGAACTCCGTGCCCGGCCTGGGTGACGCGTGGGCCTCCTCGGCCACCATCACCGAGGACGAGTCCGGGATCTACTACACCGTCGCTTCGACGGTCCAGGTGAAGGACACGGCGTACTCGCACCGGTTCGACGCCATCGAGGGGGAGGGCTGACATGGCCGGCGCGAAGAAGAGCACCTGGATCGGCGGCACCGTGTTCGTCGGCGTCGTCATCGCCGCCGCGGCGTGGTTCCTTGCAGTCTCCCCGACCATGTCGGCGGCATCCGAGCTGCGCGACCAGGCCGAGCAGACGCGTGAGCAGAACGCGTTGACCGAGATGAAGGTGGCCAAGCTCAAGGCCGACTTCGAGAAGCTCCCGGAGTACAAGGCCCAGCTGGCAGTGCTGCAGCAGCAGGTCCCGACGAGCGCGATGCTCTCGGACTACCTGCGTCAGCTCGATCAGGTCGCGGCCGCTCATTCGGTGACCATCACGACGATCACGCCGTCGACGCCGCAGGCAGTGTCCGTGGCCGCACCGGTCGTCGTCGCCCCCGCCCCCGCCGAGACGCCCGCGGCCGAGGGCGAGTCGTCCTCGACGGACGGGACGGCGCCGGTCGTCGATCCCGCTGCGGTGCCCACGACACAGGGCGGCGTTCCGGCAGGGTTCACCTCGATCCCGATCGCGCTGACCGTCGTCGGCACCTACGAGAACACGAACGCCTTCCTCTACGACCTGCAGAACGTCACGACGCGGCTCTTCCTCGTCAGTGCGTTGGCAGGCACGTCGCAGGACGAGGCCGAGGCGTCCGCCGGGAAGCCGGCGACGGCGGTCGGCGACCAGGAGCTGGTCATCACCGGCTTCACGTACGTCCTGCCCGACGCCCTCGGGGTTCCCGCCCCGGTCGACCCGAACGCCGCTCCGCCGGCGCTCCCGGGTGCGGTCCCGGGCAAGAACCCGCTGGTCCCGATCGCCGGTCGCTAACCGACGTCGCACTCACGGTCCACCCTCCGGGCGTCAGCCCGGGGGGTGGACCGCGTCATGGGAGGATCCGTCCATGCTGCGTTGGTTGACCTCCGGTGAGTCCCATGGTCCGGCGCTCGTCGGCATCCTCGAGGGCCTCCCGGCGGACGTCGAGGTGCAGAGCTCCGACATCCAGGAGGCGCTCGCCCGGCGGCGGCTCGGGTACGGCCGCGGTGCGCGGATGAAGTTCGAGCAGGACGAGGTGCGGTTGCTCGGCGGGGTGCGGCACGGTCGTACGCAGGGCGGTCCGATCGCGATCGAGATCGGGAACACCGAGTGGCCCAAGTGGGTCGACGTCATGTCGTCGGACCCGGTGGCAGACCCCGACGTGCTGCTCCGGGCGCGAAATGCACCGCTCACCCGGCCTCGACCCGGGCACGCGGACCTGGTCGGCATGCGCAAGTACGGTTTCGACGACGCGCGGCCCGTGCTCGAGCGCGCCAGTGCCCGGGAGACGGCCACCCGCGTCGCGCTCGGCACCGTCGCGGCGCGGTTCCTCGAGCAGGCAGCCGGTGTGCGGCTGGTGTCGCACGTCGTGAGCATCGGACCCGTGTTCGCGCCGGACGACGCCGCACTTCCGACGCCGGACGACGCCGCGGCGCTCGACGCCGACCCGGTGCGCTGCTTCGACCCGGCGGCCTCGGCCGCGATGGTCGCGGAGATCGACGAGTGCCACAAGGACGGCGACACGCTCGGCGGCGTCGTCGAGGTGCTCGCGTACGGACTGCCGTCCGGCCTCGGCTCCTACGTGCACTCCGACCGCCGCCTCGACGGGCTGCTGGCGGCCGCGCTCATGGGCATCCAGGCCATCAAGGGCGTCGAGGTCGGTGACGGTTTCCGCACCGCGGCGCGGCGCGGGTCGCAGGCGCACGACGAGATCGAGCGGGACGCCTCCGGGCGGATCGTGCGCCGGACCAACCGCGCCGGCGGTCTCGAGGGCGGGATGACCAACGGCGAGATCCTCCGGGTGCGTGCCGCGATGAAGCCGATCTCCACGGTGCCGCGTGCGCTCGACACGGTCGACACCGCGACGGGTGAGGCCGCCAAGGCCCAGCACCAGCGCTCGGACGTCTGCGCGGTCCCGCCGGCCGCGGTCGTCGCCGAGGCGATGGTCGCCCTCGTGCTGGCCGACGCGCTGCTCGCCAAGACGGGCGGCGACTCCGTCGCGGAGGTCCGCCGGAACCTCGAGGCGTATGTCGCGTCGATCCCGGACCTGCTCGCGTGAGCCCGGCGCCGGGCCCGCACATCGTCCTCGTCGGACCTCCCGGGTCCGGCAAGTCCACGGTCGCGCTCGCCCTCGGGGAGCGGTGGCAGCTGGCCGTGCGGGACACGGACTCCGACGTCGAGGCGACGGCGGGGAAGTCGATCGCCGAGATCTTCGTGGAGGACGGCGAGCCCGTGTTCCGCGGGCTGGAGCGGGACGCGGTCCGGGACGCGCTCGCCGAGCACGACGGCGTCCTGGCGCTCGGCGGCGGGGCGGTCCTGGACGAGACCACCCAGGAGCTGCTGACCGCGTACGCGGCGGGCGGGGGAGTGATCGTGTTCCTCGACGTGACGCTGGCCCATGCCGCGCCCCGCGTGGGCTTCAACCAGTCGCGGCCGCTGCTGCTGGGCAACCCGCGGGCGCAGTGGCAGGCACTCATGGAGGCACGGAGGCCCGTGTACGAGCGCCTGGCCACCGTCCGCGTACTGACGGACGGCCAGCGGCCCGCCGACGTCGCGGAGCTGATCGAACAGGAGCTCGCGGTCCTGCGCCGCGGCGAGGGGAGCACGTCATGACCGAGTCGCGGACCGTCCGCGTGTCCGGGGACCAGCCGTACGACGTCGTGATCGGCAGGAACCTGCTCGGTGCACTCCCCGACCTGGTAGGGCCGGGAGTCCGCCGGGTCCTGGTGGTGCACCCGGCGGCGCTGGCGACGACCGCCGACGCCGTCCGGGAGGACCTGCGGGCGCACGGGTACGAGGCGTTCATCGCCGAGGTGCCGGACGCGGAGGAGGCCAAGACGGCCCAGGTGGCAGCGTTCCTGTGGCAGGTGCTCGGGCAGGCGGACTTCACACGCACCGACGCGATCGTGGCGGTGGGCGGGGGCGCGACGACGGACCTCGGCGGGTTCGTCGCCGCGACGTGGCTGCGTGGCATCCGTGTGGTCCACGTGCCCACCACGCTGCTCGCGATGGTCGACGCCGCCGTCGGGGGCAAGACGGGGATCAACACCGCGGAGGGCAAGAATCTCGTCGGCGCGTTCCACCCACCCGCCGGGGTGCTCTGCGACCTCGCCGCGCTGGAGTCCATGTCGAAGCACGACTTCGTCGCCGGGCTGGCCGAGGTGGTCAAGTGCGGCTTCATCGCGGACCCGCGCATCCTCGAGCTCGTCGAGGCGCACACCGACGTCCTCACCGATCCCGTGTCGGCGGCGTCGTCGCCCGTGCTGCTCGAGCTCGTCGAGCGCGCGGTGGCGGTCAAGGCCCGGGTGGTGGGGGAGGACCTGCGCGAGGGCGGGCTGCGCGAGATCCTCAACTACGGGCACACGTTCGCCCACGCGATCGAGCACGTCGAGCGCTTCCAGTGGCGGCACGGCGCGGCTGTCTCGGTGGGCATGGTCTACGTCGCCGAGCTCGCGCGGCTGGCCGGGCGGCTCCCCGACGAGGTCGTCGACCGGCACCGCGCGATCCTCACCTCGCTCGGGCTGCCTGTCACCTACCGCGGGGACCGCTGGGACCGGCTCCTCGCCGCCATGCGACGGGACAAGAAGACCCGCGGGGACCTGCTGCGGTTCGTCGTGCTGGAGGACATCGGCAAGCCCGTGCGCCTCGAGGGCCCCGATCCCACGCTCCTGGCCGCGGCGTACGCCGAGCTGAGCGAGGGCGCCCCGGCGCCGTCGCGAGCGATCTCCCTCTGACCAGCACGACCGTCACCTAGGCTTCCCGGCATGACGCGCGTGCTGGTGCTCAACGGTCCCAACCTCGGTCGGCTGGGGGTGCGGGAGCCCGAGGTGTACGGCTCGGCGACGCACGCAGACCTGGTGGTGTCCGTCTCCGGCTGGGCCGACGAGCTCGGCCTCGAGGTCGAGGTGCGCCAGACCGACGACGAGTCCGTGCTGGTCGGCTGGCTGCACGAGGCCGTCGACGCGCGCGCCCACGTGGCGCTCAACCCGGCGGCGTTCACGCACTACTCCTACGCCTTGCGGGACGCCGCCGCGCAGGTCACGCACGCGGGGCTCGTGCTGGTCGAGGTGCACCTGTCCAACCCGTACGCGCGCGAGTCGTTCCGGCACGTCTCGGTGATCGGACCGATCGCCACGGGCACGGTCGCCGGCTTCGGCGTGCTCGGCTACCGCCTCGCGCTGGAGGTCGTCGCCGCCCGGGTGTGACGGTGGGCAGGTCGCCGCACGGTACGATGGTCGGCGGTCTGCGGCCGGGGAGGCCGCGCACGCCCTGCAGGGGCCGCGCCTCCGGCGGACCGCACAGAACTCACTCGACAGGAAGCGACGATCGTGGCGACCACCAACGACCTCAAGAACGGCACCGTGCTGAAGATCGACGGCCAGCTGTGGACCGTGATCGAGTTCCAGCACGTCAAGCCCGGCAAGGGTGGCGCCTTCGTCCGCACCAAGCTGAAGAACGTCATGTCGGGCAAGGTCGTCGACCGGACGTTCAACGCCGGCCTGAAGGTCGAGACGGCGAACGTCGACAAGCGCGACATGCAGTACCTGTACAAGGACGGCACGGACTTCGTGTTCATGGACACGGACACGTACGACCAGATCCACATCCCCGAGGTCACGGTCGGCGACGTCTCGCACTTCCTCCTCGAGAACCAGAACGCGATGGTGGCGACGAACGAGGGCGTGCCGCTGTACGTCGAGCTCCCGCCGTCGGTGATCCTCGAGGTCACCTACACCGAGCCCGGCCTGCAGGGCGACCGCTCGTCGGCCGGCACCAAGCCCGCGACGCTGGAGACCGGCTACGAGATCCAGGTGCCGCTGTTCCTCGAGGCGAACACGAAGGTCAAGGTGGACACCCGTGACGGGAGCTACCTGGGCCGCGTGAGCGACTGAGGTGGGAGCTCGCACCAAGGCCCGTAAGCGGGCCCTCGACGTCCTCTTCGAGGCCGACCAGCGCGGCATCGACCCCGTGAGCCTGCTCGCGGACCGCATCGCGCACCCCGGCACGGAGGCCTCGCTGCCGCAGTACTCGGTGGACGTGGTCGAGGGCGTGATCGCCGAGCAGGACCGGATCGACGAGCTGCTGGCGACGCACGCCCACGGCTGGACCATCGACCGGATGCCCGCGGTCGACCGTGCCCTGCTGCGCATCGGCACGTGGGAGATCCTGTTCAACGACGATGTCCCGGACGCGGTCGCCGTGGACGAGGCCGTCGAGCTGGCGCGGTCGCTCTCCACGGACGACTCGCCGCAGTTCGTCAACGGCCTCCTGGGCCGCATCGTCGACCTCAAGCCGACGCTGCTCGCCTGACCTGCAGTCGACGCCCGCGCATCCCAGGGGAGCGCGGGCGTCGTCGTTCCCGGGTCTCGGCCGTCCGGGTGATCGTGGTGCGACCGGATGGGGCGAATGCGCAGGTGGGGCCCACAACAGGTGACTGCAAGTTGCAGCAACGCCTTGCACCGGTCGTGCTGCGCCCCTAACCTCGGGCACGCCGCGGCCCGACGACGGGTCGTGCCCGCCCGTCGAACCCCGGAGCCACCGATGCACCGTCGCATCCGCTACGCCGCCCTCCTCGCCGCGCCCCTGGCCGTTCTTGCACTCACGTCGTGCTCCAGCAGCGCGCAGAGCGCCCTCGACCCCAGCGCGGAGATCACCGTGTGGGCCGACGAGTCCAGGACCGCGGCGCTCGAGTCGCTCGGGGAGCAGTACACGGCCGACACCGGTGTCGCGGTCCACGTGGTCGGGCACGACAACGAGACCATCCGCGACGACTACTCCCAGGCCGTCGACCGCGGGGACGGGCCCGACGTCCTCATCGGTGCGCACGACTGGCTCGGACAGCTGGTGTCGACGGGCAGCGTCCTGCCGGTCGAGCTGCCGGACCCCACCGCGTTCGTGCCCGTCGCGGTCGAGGCCATGGCGTACGACCACGTGACCTACGGCGTCCCGCTGTCGACCGAGAACGTGGCGCTGGTCCGCAACGACGCGCTCGTCTCGTCGACGCCGGCGACGTTCGACGCGCTGGTCGCGCAGGGCCAGGAGGTCGTCGAGCGCGGCGCCGCCGCCTACCCGGTGCTGCTGCAGCAGACCGAGGCCGCGAGCGACCCGTACCACCTCTACCCGCTGCAGACCTCGTTCGGTGCTCCGGTGTTCGCCACCAACGAGGACGGCTCCTACTCGGACCAGCTGGCGCTCGGCGGGGACGCCGGCCACGCGTACGCGGACTACCTCGCCGCGCTCGGGGAGCAGGGCGTGCTCGACCCCGCCATCACGTCCGACGTCGCCAAGGCGGCCTTCCTGGCCGGTGAGTCGCCGTACATCGTCACCGGTCCGTGGAACACGGGGGAGTTCGTGGACGCCGGCCTGCAGATCAGCGTCCTGCCGGTGCCGCCCGCCGGCCCGCTGCCGTCCCAGCCGTTCGTGGGCGTGCAGGGCGCGTTCGTCAACAGCTCGAGCCTGCGCGCGGCGGCCGCCACGGACTTCGTGACCGACTTCCTGGCGACCCCGGACGCGCAGCTGACCCTCTACCGGGAGAGCGGGCGCGCACCGGCGCTGCGGGCCGCGGTCGAGGAGATCACCGACGACGCCGTCGTGCGCGGGTTCTCGGCCGCAGGTGCCGACGGCGCGCCGATGCCCTCGATCCCGCAGATGTCCGTCGTCTGGACGTTCTGGGGCGGCTCGGAGCACCTGGTCATCTCCCGCAGCGCGGACGCGCACCGGCTGTGGGACGAGATGGTGGCGAGCATCGCGGCGGCGATCGCTCCCGAGGCGCTCGAGCAGTAGCCGCGAACGGGCGTCAGGGGCGCGGGACCGCCGTGAGGCGCACGCCGTCGCGGCCGGTGCTCGGCGTCGGCACGCCGAGCGAACGCAGCGGGCGGGCCGGCTCGGGGACGATCGCCATCGCGCCGGTGGTCGGCCGCGGACCGCGGACCGGGAGATTGGGAGCAGCCCTGCCGAGGAAGTTGCCCTGCACGCGGGTCACCCCCATCGCGGCGAGCGCGGTGAGCTGCATCGGCGTCTCGACACCCTCGGCCACGATCCCGAGACCGTGGGTCTGCGCGAGGGCGACGATGGCCCGGACGACGCCACGGCCGCGCTCGGAGCCCATGTCCCGCACGAACGACCGGTCGATCTTCAGCTCGTCGACGGGCAGCCGGGCGATCCGCGCCAACGAGCTGTAGCCGGTGCCGAAGTCGTCGACCGCGATCCGGGCTCCGCGGGCTCGCAGCTCCGAGAGCACGGGGACCGCCGACGACGTCCGCACGAGGGCGCTCTCGGTGATCTCCAGGGTGAGGTGCTCCCAGAAGGCGTCGCCCCAGGCGGTCTCGATCTGCTCGAGGGCGTCCGGCTCGGCCAGCTGGCGAGCCGCGACGTTCACCGACACGGGCATCTGGAACCGCTCGAGCGCCCGACGGGCCTGGCGCAGCACCTCGAGCCCGATGGGCACGATCAGGCCCGACTCCTCGGCCAGCTCGAGCCAGTCGGCCGGGAGGATGAGGTGGCCGTGGTGGTCCCACCGTGCGAGCGCCTCGACCTGGACGATCTCGAGCGACTCGGCGTCCACGATCGGCTGGAAGTAGGCGGTGAAGTGACCGTCGGCCACCGCCGCCTCGAGCGCGGCCCGCTGGTGTCGCTCCGCCTCGACCCGGCGGCGCAGCGCCCGGTCGAAGACCCGGAACCCGGACCGGGAGCGCTTGGCCTCGAGCATCGCCGTGTCGGCGTGCCGGACCAGGGCGTCGGCGTCCACGACGTCGCCGGGGAGCCACGTGGCGACGCCGACGGTGAGTCGAGCAGGTCGGCTGCCGCCGGCGCGGTCGATGAACCCCTCGCGGATCGCCCGGGCGATCGCGACCAGGTCCGCGTCCTGGGGCGCCCGGCCGAGCACGACGACGAACTCGTCGCCGCCGACACGCCCGACGTACGCCTCATGGTCCGAGAGCGCGTTGCGCAGGTAGTCGGCGACGCGGACGAGCAGCGCGTCCCCGTGGGCGTGACCGAAGGAGTCGTTGACCCGCTTGAACCCGTCGAGGTCGCAGTAGATGAGGGAGACCCGGGTGCGCTCGACGTTCGCCCGCTCCAGCGTGGCCAGGAGGTGCTCCTCGACCGCTCGGCGGTTGGGCAGGCGTGTGAGCGGGTCGGCGAAGGCCGTGGTGTGCAGCCGCTCGCTCAGCTGGTAGCGCTCCGCGGCCGCGGAGACGATCTGCGCGAGGTCGATGAGGAAGGTCCGCGCGGCCGGGGGGTGCTCGACCTTGTCGGAGGAGAACAGCTCGGTGACGAAGCGGTCGCGGGCGATGGGCCGCAGCGATCCCTCGATGCTGGGGTCGCGCAGGATCGTCCGGGCCTCGTCGCGGGCCGTGAGGAGCAGGCCGTCGGCGTCCTTGACGAACCAGGCGGAGTTGGCGAGCCGGGCCAGGGCGTCGCGCATCTGGTGCTGACGGACGGCCGCGTCCTGGGCGTCGCGCAGCCGGTAGAGCGCGAGCACCTCGATGCCGACGGCGAGCGGGATGGCCCACAGCGCGGCGCACATGGCTCCGAACGTGAAGTCGCGCACCAGCACGCCCGCGGTGAAGATGGCGAGCGACTCGGCACCGGCGATGACGAGGAGCAACCCGAAGGCGGTCACCCGGGTCCGGCCGACCGCGACCACGACGTAGGACACGACGACGGCCGCGGGCGCCAGCAGCAGTGCGGCCGAGAGCACGTCGGCATCGGGGACGTAGCTGTCGAGCGGGATCCACCAGAGCCCTGCGCGTGCGACGAAGAGGGCGATCGTGGCCCAGAGCCAGTACCGGGTGCTCGGTCCACCAGCGATGGCCCGCGTGGCGGGGATCGCGATGACGAGGAAGCCGGCGACGAGCTGCGCGTGGACGAAGACGAGGACGTCGCGCACGGTGCCGGGCGTGGTCAGCGCGAACAGCCCACCGGCCAGGAGCACCAGCGCCATGTGGATCGACCAGGCGAGGGACCAGGCGGCGCTGGCCGGCCGGACCTCCCCGCGCCACCACACCCACTGGAGCACGCAGAAGCCGCCGACCAGGCCTGCAGCGAGAAGCTGCAGCACGGTGACCCACGTAGGAACGGTTCCGAGCACGATGGGGGCATCGTCACATCGTTGCCCCAGGATGACGTGGCATCCGGGTGACGGAGGTGCGTTCCTGCACGTGGCACGTGATGGACGTCGCGTCCGGAGGACCGTTCGCGGGCGGTAGGGTGAGCGCCGCAGAGACATTCCTTTAAGACCCGTCCAGTGAGGCGGGGAAGGAGTTTGCTTGATGAGCACAGGTACGCCCGCGCCCGCCTCGGATGCTGTCGACGACGACGCCAACGTGGTCCTCGGCGCCCCGGAGATCGGCCGGGCCCTCACCCGCATCGCGCACGAGATCCTCGAACGCAACAAGGGCGGCGCCGACGTCGTCCTGCTGGGCATCCCCACCCGAGGCCTGCCGCTCGCGCGTCGTCTTGCCGAGCGCCTGATCGCGGTCGAGCCGAGCCTCGACCCCGCGCTCCTCGTGGGCAGCCTCGACGTGACGATGTACCGCGACGACCTCGCGCACCACCCCACCCGGACCATCGGCGCCACGGACATCCCGGGCGGAGGCCTGGACGGCAAGGTGGTCGTGCTCGTCGACGACGTCCTGTTCTCGGGACGCACCATCCGGGCGGCCCTCGATGCGATCAGCGACCTCGGCCGGCCGAGGGCGGTCCAGCTGGCGGCGCTCGTCGACCGTGGGCACCGCGAGCTGCCCATCCGCGCCGACTACGTCGGCAAGAACCTGCCGACGTCCACGAGCGAGCGCGTCCGCGTGCTGCTCGAGGAGAACGACGGCCGCGACGCCGTGCTGATCGAGGGAGGGGTGCGATGAAGCACCTGCTGTCCACCGCCGACCTCGACGTCGCCGACGCCGTCCGGATCCTCGACACCGCCGGCTCGATGGCGGCCACGCAGGGCCGGGAGATCAAGAAGCTGCCCACGCTGCGCGGCCGCACCGTGGTGAACCTGTTCTTCGAGGACTCCACGCGCACCCGCATCTCGTTCGAGACCGCCGCCAAGCGGTTGTCGGCGGACGTCATCAACTTCTCCGCGAAGGGGTCCAGCGTCTCCAAGGGCGAGTCGCTCAAGGACACCGCCCTGACGCTGCAGGCGATGGGCGCCGACGCGGTCGTGATCAGGCACCACGCGTCCGGGGCACCGCACACGCTCGCCACGTCCGGCTGGACCACGGGTGCCGTCATCAACGCGGGCGACGGGATGCACCAGCACCCCACGCAGGCGCTGCTCGACGCGTACACGCTGCGCCGGCACCTGTCCGGTCCGGGCGACGTGACCGGTCGCGACCTGGTCGGGCTGCGCGTGGCGATCGTCGGCGACGTGCTGCACAGCCGCGTCGCACGCTCCAACGTGCACCTGCTGCACACGCTCGGCGCGGAGGTCGTGCTGGTGGCGCCCCCGACCCTGCTGCCCGTCGGGGTCGCTGCCTGGCCCGCGCGCGTCTCGTACCACCTGGACGAGGTCATCGCGGACGAGAAGCCGGACGCGGTGATGATGCTGCGGGTCCAGCGCGAGCGCATGTCGAGCGCGGGGGGCGGGTTCTTCCCGAGCCCGCTGGAGTACACGCGCCGGTACGGCCTCGACGCCCGCCGGCTCGCCCTGCTGCCGGAGCACGCGATCGTGCTGCACCCCGGTCCGATGAACCGCGGCCTGGAGATCTCCGCCGACGCCGCCGACTCGCCGCGCGCGGTCATCGTCGAGCAGGTGGCCAACGGCGTGGCGGTCCGCATGGCCGTCCTGTACCTGCTGCTCTCGGGCGGCGACGCCCCTGCTCGAACGGCGGGTTCGGGGGCCCCCGAGAAGAGCTCCGACGAGACGAAGGTGGACGCGTGACGAGGAACTACCTGCTGCGGGACGTCAGCCCGCTCGGCGACGGCACGACCGACGTGCTGCTCGCCGACGGCGTGATCGCGGCGATCGGGCCGGACGCCGAGGCGCAGGCCGGCCCCGACCCGGTGATCATCAACGGCGCCGGGCTGATTCTGCTGCCCGGCCTCGTCGACCTGCACACGCACCTGCGCGAGCCGGGCCGGGAGGACGCCGAGACGGTCCGCTCCGGCACGCGCGCCGCCGCGATGGGCGGGTTCACCGCCGTGCACGCGATGGCGAACACGACTCCGACGCAGGACACCGCGGGCGTCGTCGAGCAGGTCTGGCGGCTCGGGCGCGACGCCGGCTGGGTGGACGTGCGACCGGTCGGAGCCGTCACGGTCGGCCTCGAGGGCGAGCGGCTGGCGGAGCTCGGCGCCATGGCCGAGTCCGCGGCGCAGGTCCGGGTGTTCTCCGACGACGGCAAGTGCGTGCACGACCCGGTCGTGATGCGGCGCGCCCTGGAGTACGTCAAGGCGTTCGACGGGGTCATCGCGCAGCACGCGCAGGAGCCGCGGCTGACCGAGGGCGCCCAGATGCACGAGGGCGTGGTCTCCGCCGAGCTGGGTCTGGCCGGCTGGCCCGCGGTCGCGGAGGAGGCGATCATCGCCCGCGACGTGCTGCTCGCCGAGCACGTGGGCTCGCGGCTGCACGTCTGCCACCTGTCCACGGCCGGCTCGGTCGAGATCATCCGCTGGGCCAAGTCCCGGGGTATCGACGTCACCGCAGAGGTGACCCCGCACCACCTCATGCTCACCGACGAGCTGGCCCGCGGGTACGACCCGGTGTTCAAGGTCAACCCGCCCCTGCGCACCCAGCGGGACGTCGAGGCGGTCCGCGAGGGCCTGGCCGACGGCACGATCGACATCGTCGCCACCGACCACGCGCCGCACACGCGCGAGGACAAGGACTGCGAGTGGGGCGCCGCGGCCTTCGGCATGACCGGTCTCGAGACCGCGCTGTCCGTCGTGCAGGAGACGATGGTCGACACCGGCCGCATGACCTGGGCCGACGTCGCCCGCGTGCTCTCGACCACCCCGGCGCGCATCGGTCGGGTCAGTGACCACGGCCGGCCGATCGCCGTGGGGGAGCCGGCCAACCTCACGCTGGTCGATCCGGGCATCCGCCGGACCGTGGTGCCTGAGGAGCAGGCGACGCAGAGCGTGAACTCGCCGTTCCGCGGGCGCGAGCTGTCGGGCTGCGTGATCGCCACGTGGCTGCGCGGCCGCGCGACCGTGATGGACGGGTCGGCGTGCGACGAGAGCGTGGTGGTCAGCTCGTGACCCGCCAGGCGGTCTCCACGGTCGTCCTCGTCCTGGTGGTGATCGTGGCGTTCTGGGGCATGCGCGCCGGCTGGAAGGCCCGCACGCGGCGGTCGTCGGCGCTTGTCCCGGCCCTCCCGGTCGCTCCCGCCGCACTGGGTGCCGAGCGGCTGGGGCCGGTCGACGCGACCTACGTCTCGACGACCCGCGCGGGGGACTGGCTCGACCGGGTCACCGCCGAGGGGCTCGGGGTGCGCAGCCCCGCGCAGGTCAGCGTCTTCGACGCCGGCGTGCGGATCACCCGCCAGGGCGCGCCCGACCTCTTCGTGCCGACCGCAGCCCTGCGGGACGCGACGCGTGCGCCCGGCATGGCCGGCAAGGTCGTCGGGGGAGAGGGCCTCGTCGTCCTCACCTGGCAGGCCGACCCCGAGGACCCGCGCGGTCTGGACACCGGCCTGCGACCCCAGCACGCCGCGGACCGCGAGCGGCTCATCGACGCACTGACCACCTTGACCTCGGGCCCCGCGCCCGCGCAGGAGGAGAACTCATGACTGCCACCGACACCCCGCACGCGGTGCTCGTCCTCGAGGACGGCCGGACGTTCACCGGCCGTCCGTACGGCGCCGAGGGCTCCACGCTGGGCGAGATCGTCTTCAACACCGGCATGACCGGCTACCAGGAGACCCTCACGGACCCGTCGTACCACCGCCAGATCGTCGTCATGACGGCCCCGCACATCGGGAACACCGGCGTGAACGACGAGGACGACGAGTCGTCGCGGATCTGGGTGGCCGGCTACGTGGTGCGCGACCCCGCACGTCGTGCCTCGAACTGGCGGTCGGTCCGCACGCTCGACGACGACCTCGTCGCGCAGGAGATCGTCGGCATCAGCGAGATCGACACCCGTGCGCTGACCCGTCACCTGCGGGAGCGTGGCGTCATGCGCGCGGGCATCTTCTCCGGCGCCGCGCTGCTGGACGAGAACGGCGAGCGCAAGCCGGACGACGAGCTGCTCGACGTCGTGCTGGCCGCGCCCGCGATGGCGGGTGCCGACCTGGCCGGCGAGGTGTCCACGGACGCCGCCTACGTGGTCGAGCCGATCGGGGAGCACGTCGCGACGGTCGCGGCGGTCGACCTGGGCATCAAGGCGATGACGCCGCAGCGCCTCGCCGAGCGCGGCGTGCGGGTCCACGTGCTGCCCTCCAACGCGACCATCGACGACGTCCTGGCGACCTCGCCCGACGGCGTCTTCTTCTCGAACGGGCCCGGCGACCCCGCCGCGGCGACCCACGAGATCGACCTGCTGCGGGACGTGCTCGACCGACGGATCCCGTTCTTCGGCATCTGCTACGGCAACCAGCTGCTGGGCCGCGCGCTCGGCTACGGCACATACAAGCTGGGCTACGGCCACCGCGGCGTGAACCAGCCGGTGATGGACCGGGCGACGGGCAAGGTGGAGATCACCGCGCACAACCACGGGTTCGCGGTCGACGCGCCGCTGGACGGCGAGTCCGTCGCACCGCACGACGGCGGTCGCTACGGCCGGGTCGTCGTCAGCCACGTCGACCTCAACGACGACGTCGTCGAGGGCCTGCAAGCGCTCGACCTCCCCGCGTTCTCGGTGCAGTACCACCCGGAGGCGGCCGCCGGTCCGCACGACGCCGCGTACCTCTTCGACCGGTTCCTCGACCTCATGAACGCACAGAAGGGTGCTGCCTGATGCCCCGGCGCACAGACATCAAGAGCGTTCTCGTCATCGGGTCCGGCCCGATCGTCATCGGCCAGGCGTGCGAGTTCGACTACTCGGGGACGCAGGCCTGCCGCGTGCTCAAGGAGGAGGGCCTGCGGGTCATCCTGGTGAACTCCAACCCGGCCACGATCATGACGGACCCGGAGTTCGCCGACGCCACCTACGTGGAGCCGATCACCACCGAGATCCTCACCACGATCATCGCCAAGGAGCGCCCGGACGCGATCCTGCCGACGCTGGGTGGCCAGACGGCCCTCAACGCGGCGATCGCGCTGGACGAGGCCGGCGTGCTGGAGAAGTACGACGTCGAGCTGATCGGCGCCAACATCGCGTCGATCCAGAAGGGCGAGGACCGCGAGCAGTTCAAGGAGGTCGTGGAGGTCTGCGGCGCCGAGAGCGCGCGCTCCGCGATCGTGCACACCATCGACGACGCGCTCGCCGCCGTCGACGATCTCCTGTACCCGGTCGTCGTGCGGCCCTCGTTCACCATGGGCGGACTCGGCTCGGGCATCGCGTACGACGAGACCGACCTGCGCCGCATCGTCGGGCAGGGGCTGCACTACTCGCCCACCACCGAGGTGCTCCTCGAGGAGTCGATCCTCGGCTGGAAGGAGTACGAGCTCGAGCTCATGCGCGACAAGCACGACAACGTCGTGGTCGTCTGCTCGATCGAGAACGTCGACCCGGTCGGCGTGCACACCGGCGACTCGGTCACCGTCGCCCCGGCGCTGACCCTCACCGACCGCGAGTACCAGCGGCTGCGGGACATCGGCATCGCCGTCATCCGCGAGGTCGGGGTCGACACCGGTGGCTGCAACATCCAGTTCGCCATCGAGCCGTCCACCGGCCGCATCGTCGTCATCGAGATGAACCCTCGGGTCTCGCGCTCGTCGGCCCTGGCGTCCAAGGCGACCGGCTTCCCGATCGCCAAGATCGCCGCCAAGCTCGCGGTCGGCTACACGCTGGACGAGATCCCGAACGACATCACCGGCGGCTCGACGCCGGCGTCCTTCGAGCCCACGCTCGACTACGTCGTGGTCAAGGTCCCGCGGTTCGCGTTCGAGAAGTTCCCCGCGGCGGACGACACGCTCACGACGACCATGAAGTCGGTCGGCGAGGCCATGGCGCTCGGACGGAACTTCACCGAGGCGCTCGGGAAGGCGATGCGGTCCCTCGACAAGAAGGACTCGGTCTTCCACTGGACCGGCGACGCGCTGGCGGGCGACGCGCTCGACGCGCTGGTCGCGACGATCTCGCGGCCCACCGAGCACCGCCTCGTCGACGTGCAGCAGGTGCTGCGGTTCGGCGTGTCCCTGGAGAAGGTCTACGAGCTCACGGGCATCGACCCCTGGTTCCTGGACCAGATCCAGCTGGTCAACGAGGTTGCCGAGCAGACCCGCACGGCCGACGCCCTGACCCGCGACGTGCTCCTGCACGCGAAGCGTCACGGACTGTCGGACGCGCAGATCGCGACGCTGCGCCGGACGTCGGAGGACGCGGTGCGCCGTGCACGCCACGCGGTCGGCCTGCGGCCGGTGTTCAAGACGGTCGACACCTGCGCCGCCGAGTTCGCCGCGAGCACGCCCTACCACTACTCCACGTACGACGAGGAGACCGAGGTCGCCCCGCGCACGCGGCCGGCCATCCTCATCCTCGGCTCGGGCCCCAACCGGATCGGCCAGGGCATCGAGTTCGACTACTCCTGCGTGCACGCCGCGCTGGCGCTCAAGGGCGAGTTCGAGACCGTCATGGTCAACTGCAACCCCGAGACGGTCTCCACGGACTACGACACCTCGGACCGCCTGTACTTCGAGCCCCTGACGTTCGAGGACGTGCTCGAGGTCTACACCGCCGAGCTCGCCGCCGGACCCGTCGAGGGCCTCATCGTCACGCTCGGCGGTCAGACGCCCCTGTCGCTGGCCCAGCGCCTGCTCGACGCGGGACTGCCGATCCTCGGCACCTCGCCGGCCGCGATCGACGCCGCCGAGGACCGGGGGGAGTTCGGCAAGGTGCTCGAGGCCGCGGGCCTGCCGGCTCCGGCGTTCGGCACCGCCACCACGCAGGCGGGCGCCCGCGACACGGCCCGCCGGATCGGCTTCCCGGTGCTCGTGCGGCCGAGCTACGTGCTCGGCGGCCGCGGCATGGAGATCGTCTACAGCGAGCCGCAGCTGGACGAGTACGTCAAGCGCGCGCTCGACAACGCGGCCGACGGGGGGCGCGCGGGCACGCTGCCGCCGCTGCTCATCGACCGCTTCCTCGACGACGCCATCGAGATCGACGTCGACGCCCTGTTCGACGGCACGGAGCTGTTCCTCGGCGGCGTCATGGAGCACATCGAGGAGGCCGGCATCCACTCCGGCGACTCCGCGTGCACGCTCCCGCCGGTGACGCTCTCGACCTCGGAGCTGGAGCGCATCCGGCTGTCCACGGAGGCCATCGCGCGCGGCGTGGGGGTGCACGGGCTGCTCAACATCCAGTTCGCCCTGGTCTCCGACGTGCTCTACGTCCTCGAGGCCAACCCGCGGGCGTCGCGCACGGTGCCGTTCGTCTCCAAGGCCACGGGGGTCTCCCTGGCCAAGGCCGCGGCCCTGGTCATGGCGGGGCGCTCGATCGCAGACCTGCGCGCGATGGGCATCCTGCCCGTGGACGACGCGAGCGTCCTCGACCTCGACTCACCGATCGCGGTCAAGGAGGCGGTGCTCCCGTTCAAGCGGTTCCGCACCAAGGAGGGCGTCGTCGTCGACACCGTGCTCGGCCCGGAGATGCGCTCGACGGGCGAGGTCATGGGCTTCGACGTCGACTTCCCGACCGCGTTCGCCAAGTCGCAGGACGCCGCGTTCGGGGGACTCCCCACGGGCGGCCGGGCGTTCATCTCTGTCGCCGACCGGGACAAGCGCTCGATCGTCTTCCCGGTGAAGCGCCTGGCGGAGCTCGGCTTCGAGATCCTGGCGACCGAGGGGACCGCGGCGGTCCTGCACCGCAGCGGCATCGCCTCGACGGTCGTCCGCAAGTACTCGTCGGGTCGCGGCGCGGCGGGGGAGCCGACGATCGTCGACCTCATCACCGCCGGCGACGTCGACATCGTGGTGAACACCCCGTCCGGCCAGGGTGCTCGCGCCGACGGCTACGAGATCCGCGCGGCCACGGTCGCGGCGGACAAGGCGATGGTCACCACTGTGCAGCAGCTGGGTGCGGCGGTCCAGGCCATCGAGGCGCGACAGGCGGGACCGTTCCGGGTGACCAGCCTCCAGGAGCACGACGCGGCCGCTCTGGTGCGCCGTGAGGCACGCGCGGCGGCCCGCACGTGACCGCCCCGTTCGGGACGCGCCTGGCGGCCGCCATGGAGGCCCACGGGCCGCTGTGCGTCGGCATCGACCCCCACACGAGCCTGCTGGACGCGTGGGGCCTGCCGGACGACGCCTCGGGGTTGCGACGGTTCGCCGTGACCGTCCTCGAGGCGGTCGGGGGCCAGGTGGCCGCCGTGAAGCCGCAGGCGGCGTTCTTCGAGCGGCACGGCTCTGCCGGGGTGGCGGTGCTCGAGGAGGTCGTCGCGGTCGGCCGCGAGTCCGGCACTCTGGTCATCGTCGACGCCAAGCGCGGGGACATCGGCTCGACCATGGGCGCGTACGCGGACGCCTTCCTGCGCGACGGCTCGCCGCTCGCCGGTGATGCCCTGACCGTGTCGCCGTACCTCGGGTTCGGGTCGCTCGACCCCGCCGTCGACCTCGCGCTCTCATCCGGACGGGGCCTGTTCGTCCTGTGCCTGACCTCCAACAAGGAGGGCCGGGAGGTGCAGCACGCGCGCACCGAGGACGGCGCTACCGTCGCGGCCGTCGTGGCCGCGCGAGCGGCTGCGCTGAATGCGGGGGCGGTGCCGATGGGGTCGGTCGGGCTCGTCGTGGGCGCGACGGTCGGAGACGCGGCGGCCCGCACCGGCGTGGACCTGGCCGCGGTGAACGGCCCGCTGCTCGCCCCCGGCGTGGGTGCGCAGGGTGCGGGACCGCGCGAGCTGGCCCAGGTCTTCGGGTCCGCGCGCGGTCAGGTGCTGGCGTCCTCGTCGCGCGGCGTGCTCGTCGCCGGCCCGTCGGTGGCCGCGCTGCGGGCGGCCGCCCGGCGGGCCTCGGACGAGGCGGCTGCGGCGTTGTCCTGAGCTCGACGGGCTGTGTCGGTGCAGGTCGCGGGCGGCTGAACGCGCGTCCGCATTGCCGATGAGGGTGGCGCTCGCTAGTTTCGTTCTCACGATCCCGCGCACTTCCACGTGGGTCGCCGGCCCACTGACGAGAAGGTGACGCGCGTGGCACTCCCTCCGCTGACTCCCGAACAACGAGCGGCAGCGCTCCAGAAGGCCGCCGCCGCCCGGCAGGCCCGCGCTGAGGTCAAGAATCGCCTCAAGTACTCGCAGGGGACCCTCTCCGAGGTGATCGCGCAGGGGCAGGCGGACGAGACGATCGGCAAGCTCAAGGTCCTCGCGCTCCTCGAGTCCCTGCCTGGCGTGGGCAAGGTCAAGGCGCGTGCGATCATCTCCGAGATCGGAATCTCCGAGACGCGTCGCGTGCGTGGTCTCGGGCCGCACCAGGTGAAGGCTCTCGTCGACCGCTTCGGGTGACGTCGGGGGCCGCGCCGCGCATCTCGAGGAGCACCGCGCCACCCATGACGACGACGCCAGCCCGGTTGACCGTTCTCGCCGGACCGACCGCCGTCGGCAAGGGCACCGTGTCCGCCGACGTCCGGACCCGCTATCCCGAGGTCTGGTTGTCGGTGTCCGCGACCACGAGGCCCCCTCGGCCCGGCGAGGTCGACGGGGTCCACTACCTGTTCGTGACGGGCGACGAGTTCGACGCCATGGTCGAGCGTGGCGACCTGCTCGAGTGGGCCGTCGTGCACGGACGCAACCGATACGGCACGCCGCGACGGCCCGTCGAGGAGCGTCTGGCCGCCGGGTTGCCGGCACTGCTGGAGATCGACCTGCAGGGTGCGCGGCAGGTCCGCGAGTCGATGCCCGGCGCGCACTTCGTCTTCCTGGCGCCCCCGTCGTTCGCGGAGCTCGAGCGTCGGCTGGTCGGCCGGGGGACCGAGGACGCGGAGGAGCGGGAGCGCCGCCTGGAGACCGCGCGCGTGGAGCTCGCCGCGGAGGCCGAGTTCGACCAGGTGATCGTCAACGACGACGTCCACCGGGCGACCGACGAGCTGGTCCGCGGGATGGGCATCGCGACCAGGTAGGATGAGGGCAGTCCAACCCCTTTACGTACGGGAGATCACCGTGTCCGGAACCGTCGCCGCCCCCACCGGCATCACCGACCCGCCCATCGACCGTCTGCTCGAGCGCGCCGACTCCAAGTACGCGCTCGTCCTGTACTCGGCCAAGCGCGCGCGTCAGATCAACGCCTACTACTCGCAGCTCAACGAGGGTCTGCTCGAGTACGTCGGCCCGCTGGTGGACACGCGCCCGCAGGAGAAGCCGCTCTCGATCGCGATGCGCGAGATCGACGCCGGCCTGCTCACCTCCGAGGCCACCGAGGGCTGACCTGCCCCCATGCACATCGTCCTCGGCGTCGCGGGCGGGATCGCCGCCTACAAGGCCGTCCTGCTCCTGCGTCTGCTGCGCGAGGACGGCCACTCCGTCCGCGTGGTGCCCACGCGTGCGGCGCTCGAGTTCGTCGGGCGCGCGACGTGGGAGGCCCTGTCGGGGCAGCCGGTGACGACGGACGTGTTCGAGGACGTGGACCAGGTGGCGCACGTCGCCGTCGGCAAGCAGGCCGAGCTGGTGATCGTCGCCCCCGCCACGGCCGACCTCCTGGCCCGCGCCGCGACCGGTCAGGCGGACGACCTTCTGACCGCCACTCTGCTGGTCGCCCGCTGCCCGGTGCTGCTGGCGCCGGCGATGCACACCGAGATGTGGGAGCACCCTGCCACGGTCGCGAACGTGGCGACGCTGCGCTCCCGCGGCGTGCACGTGCTCGACCCCGCGGCGGGCCGCCTGACGGGCACCGACACCGGGCCCGGACGACTCCCCGAACCCGACGAGATCGCCGCCGCCGCGCTCGCCCTGGTCTCCCACCTGCCCCAGGACCTCGCGGGTCGGCACGTCGTCGTCTCCGCCGGCGGCACGCGTGAGCCGCTCGACCCGGTGCGCTTCCTGGGGAACCGGTCGTCCGGCCGCCAGGGCGTGGCACTGGCACGGACCGCGCTCGCCCGGGGTGCCCGGGTGACGCTGGTGGCCGCGAACCTCGACGTCCCGGTCCCGACGGGCGTCGACGTGGTCCGGGCCGAGACCGGCGCCGAGCTGAGGGACGCCGTGCGCGCGGCGGCGAAGGACGCGGACGTGGTCGTGATGGCCGCGGCGGTGGCCGACTTCCGCCCACGCACCAGCGCCGAGAGCAAGATCAAGAAGGAGCCGGGCGGCGGCGCCCCGGTGCTCGAGCTCGTCGAGACGGTCGACATCCTCGCGGAGCTGGCCCACGACCGGCTGCGCGCCGGGCAGGTCGTGGTGGGCTTCGCGGCGGAGACCGGCGACGACTCCGGCAGCGTGCTCGAGCACGGACAGGCGAAGGCCCGACGCAAGGGCGCGGATCTCCTGGTGGTCAACGCGGTGGGCGGCGGCCGGGGGTTCGGCACGGACGCGAACGACGTCACGATCCTCGACGGGTCCGGCGCGATCGTGGGCACCGCCGCGGGGAGCAAGGACGTGGTGGCCGACGCCGTCTGGGACGCGGTCGTCGCGCGCGCCTGAGATGTCGCCCCGGCTGCGGACCGCTCCTATTACGCTGTCCGCCATGACCGAGCCCGACATGCGCCTGTTCACGTCCGAGTCCGTGACCGAGGGGCACCCGGACAAGATCTGTGACCAGATCTCCGACGCCATCCTCGACGCGATGCTCGAGCAGGACCCGCAGGCCCGCGTGGCGGTCGAGACGATGGTGACCACCGGTCTCGTGCACGTCGCCGGGGAGGTCACGACCAGCGCGTACGTCGAGATCCCGCAGATCGTGCGCCAGGTGGTCAAGGGGATCGGGTACACCTCGTCGGCGATCGGCTTCGATGGCGACTCGTGCGGCATCTCCGTGTCGATCGGGCAGCAGTCGCCCGACATCGCCGCCGGCGTCGACAAGGCCCTCGAGGTCCGCGAGGACGCGTCCGACCTCGACCCGCTGGACGCCCAGGGCGCCGGCGACCAGGGACTGATGTTCGGGTACGCCAGCGACGACACCCCGTCGCTGCTGCCCCTGCCGATCTGGTTGGCGCACCGGCTCGCCGAGCGCCTGACTCTCGTGCGCAAGGAGGGGATCCTGCCCGGGCTGCGCCCCGACGGGAAGACCCAGGTCACCATCGGCTACGACGGTGACCGCGCGGTCCGGCTCGACACGGTGGTCCTGTCCACGCAGCACGACCCCGACGTGCAGCTCGAGACCACGCTGCGCCCCGGCATCACCGAGCACGTCATCGCACCCGTGCTGGCGCAGCTCGACCTCGACACCACCGACTTCCGCCTGCTGGTGAACCCGACGGGCACGTTCGTCGTGGGCGGTCCGCAGGGCGACGCCGGGCTGACCGGCCGCAAGATCATCGTCGACACCTACGGGGGGATCGCCCGTCACGGCGGCGGGGCGTTCTCCGGCAAGGACCCGTCGAAGGTGGACCGGTCCGCCGCCTACGCGATGCGGTGGGTGGCCAAGAACGTCGTCGCCGCCGGGCTCGCGCGCCGGTGCGAGGTCCAGGTTGCCTACGCCATCGGCAAGGCCAACCCCGTGGGCCTGTACGTCGAGACGTTCGGCACCGAGACGGTGCCCCTGGAGCGGCTCACCAGCGCGATCCGCGACGTCTTCGACCTGCGCCCGGCCGCGATCGTGCGCGACCTCGACCTGCTGCGGCCGATCTACCGCAAGACCGCCGCCTACGGGCACTTCGGCCGCGAGCTGCCGGAGTTCACCTGGGAGCGCACCGACCGCGTCGCGGACCTCCAGTCCGCGGTGGGCTGACGCCTGCCGCAGCCGTTCCCGGTCCTGCGTGGGCAGCGGATGCTCTGATGGGCGCGTGGGCGTGAGCGCGGGCGGTGAGCAGCTGATGCTCGAGGGCCTGCCGCAGCCGAAGCGGCCTGCGCGCCCTGCGGTCGGCGGTGCCCCGCTCGCCGAGCACCTGCCGATCGCCCGGGTGTGCGTCGACCTGGTCCCGCACCACCTCGACCGCGTGTTCGAGTACGCGGTGCCGGCGGCGCTCGCCGACACCGCGGTGCCGGGCACCCGCGTCAAGGTGCGGTTCGGCGGCCAGGACGTCAACGGCTACGTGCTGGAGCGGGTCGAGGAGGCCGAGCACGACGGCGCACTCCAGCCCGTGCGCAAGGTCGTGTCCGCCGAGCCCGTGCTCACGCCCCAGGTCGCCCGCCTGGCGCGCGCGGTCGCGGACCGCTGGGCCGGCACGCTCAACGACGTGCTGCGGCTCGCCGTCCCCGCACGGCACGCCCGCGTCGAGGCGGAGGTCCCCCCTGCGGCGGACCCGCTGCCCGTTCCGTCGCCGTCGGCCACCGCCTGGGCGGCCTACCGCGGCGGGTCGGCGTTCGTCCAGCACGTCACCGCGGGGGGCGCGCCGCGCGCCGTGTGGTCAGCCCTGCCCGCCGCTGCGGGGGAGCGGTGGCCGGACGCGATCGCGCAGGCGGTCGCTGCCTGCGTGCTGGGCGGTCGGGGTGCCCTCGTCGTGGTCCCTGACGCCCGGGACATCGACCGCGTGCTCGCCGCGCTCGACGACGCCGGCATCCCGCGCTGGGCGCCCGGGTCCACGGGCGGCGCCGTGCGGCTCGCCGCCGACGACGGCCCCGCCCTCCGGTACAGGTCGTTCCTCGCGGCGCTGCGGGGTCAGGCGTCGGTGGTCGTCGGCACGCGGGCGTCGGCGTTCGCCCCGGTGGCAGACCTCGGGCTCGCGGTGGTCTGGGACGACGGGGACCCGCTGCACGCCGAGCCTCGAGCGCCGTACCCGCACGTCCGCGAGGTGCTGGCGCTGCGCTCCGAGCTGGAGCACTGCGCCCTGCTCGTCGCTGCGCACGGGCGCTCCGTCGAGGCGCAGGCCCTCGTCGAGGCGGGCTGGGCGCACGAGGTGGCCGCGGACCGCCCGACGACGCGCGCGCGTGCCGCGCGGGTGCTGGCCCTGACGTCCGTCGAGCTCGCCCGCGAGGGGCCGGCGGCCGCGGCGAGGCTCCCCGCGCCGGCCTGGCGCACGCTGCGGGACCGGCTCGCGCACGGCCCGGTCCTGGTGCAGGTGCCGCGCGCGGGGTACGTGCCCGCGGTCGCGTGCGGGCGCTGCCGCGCGGCGGCGCGCTGTGGCGTCTGCCACGGCCCGCTCGGGCTGACCACCGCCGACGGCGTCCCCACGTGCGGCTGGTGCGGGCGGCTGGCCACCGACTGGCGCTGCACCGAGTGCGGTGCGGGCGCGCTGCGCTCGGTCCGCGTCGGCTCGGAACGCACAGCAGAGGAGCTCGGGCGCGCGTTCCCCGGGGTGCCGATCCGCGTCTCGGGTGCCCGTGCCGCCGGCGGCGTGCTGGCGACCGTCAAGGACGTGCCCGCCGTCGTGGTGGCGACCCCGGGCGCCGAGCCCGTGGCCCCCGGCGGGTACGCCGCTGCGCTGCTGCTGGACGCCGCCGTGAGCACGGCCGGGGCCTCGCTGCGGACCGGCGAGGACGCGCTGCGCCGGTGGCTGACCGCCGCCGCGCTGGTGCGTCCGGCAGGCGAGGGAGGCATCGTCGTCCTGGTCGGCGACGCCGAGGAGCGCGTCACGCAGGCCCTCGTGCGCTGGGACCCTGCCGGGTACGCGTCGCGCGAGCTCGCCGAGCGTGCGGAGCTCGCACTCCCGCCCGCGGTGCGGATCGCCGCGGTCACCGGCCCCCGCGACGCCGTCGACACGCTGCTCGGCCGGCTCGACCTCCCGGACGCCGAGATCCTCGGGCCCGTCCCGGTCGGCGCAGCCGAGCCGGGTGCGCTCGAGCCCGACGTGCGCGCCCTGGTGCGTGTACCGCGTCCCGGCGGTGCGGTTCTCGCGCGGGCACTGGCCGCGTCGCTCGCGGTGCGCAGTGCCCGCCGCGAGGGCGGCACGGTGCGCGTCCAGCTGGACCCGGCAGAGCTCGGATGATCGACACCGTCGTGCTGGACCTCGGCAACGTGCTGGTGCGCTGGGACCCGCGTCGCGCGTTCGCCGGTCGGTTGCCCGCTCGCGACACCGAGGCGTTCCTCGTCGACTTCGACTTCATGGCCTTCAACCACCAGCAGGACGCCGGTCGGTCCTGGGCCGACGCGCGGGTCGCCCTCGCCGCGAGCGCGCCCGAGCACCTGCCCGCGCTGGACCTGTACGTCGAGCACATCGCCGACTCGCTCGTCGGACCCGTGCCGGGGTCCGCGGAGCTCGTGCGCGACCTCCGCGCGAGCGGCGTCCGGCTCCTCGGGCTCACCAACTGGTCGGCCGAGACGTTCCACCTGGCCGAGACCGCGGCGCCCGCGATCGGGCTGCTCGAGGACGTGCTGGTCTCGGGCGAGGTCGCCGTCGCGAAGCCCGACCCACGGATCTTCGCCCTGCTGACGCAGCGGTTCGGCCTGCGTCCGGAGCGCACCGTGTTCGCCGACGACTCGGCCGCGAACGTCGCCGCCGGTTCGGCGGCCGGCTACGACGCCGTCCTGTTCACCACGGCGGACGCCCTCCGGGCCGACCTGGTGGCGCGCGGGGTCGACCTGCCGCGCACCTAGGATCGACGCCATGCGACTGCTCTTCGCCGGAACCCCCGCGGCCGCGGTGCCGTCGCTCGAGGCGCTCCTCGCGTCCCGTCACGAGGTCGTCGCGGTGCTCACCCGTCCCGACGCGCGGTCCGGTCGTGGGCGGTCCTCGACGCAGAGCGAGGTCAAGGCGAGAGCGCTGGAGGCCGGGCTGGAGGTGCTCACGCCGCAGCGCCCCCGGGACGAGGAGTTCCAGGCGCGGCTGGCGGAGCTCGAGGTCGATGCGGCACCCGTGGTCGCCTACGGCGCCCTCATCCCGCCGGCGCTCCTGGACGTCCCCGTCCACGGATGGGTCAACCTGCACTTCTCGGTGCTGCCCGCCTGGCGCGGGGCTGCGCCGGTGCAGCACGCGATCATCGCCGGGGACGAGGTCACCGGCGCCACGACCTTCCGCCTCGAGGCGGGCTTGGACACGGGCCCGGTGTTCGGGTTCCTCACCGAGACGATCCGCCCGCGCGACACGTCCGGCGACCTGCTCGGACGCCTCGCGGTGGCCGGCGCCGGCCTGCTGGTGCAGACGCTCGACGCGCTCGAGGACGGGATCCTCAGTCCTGTCGTCCAGGCGACCGACGGCGTCAGCCACGCCCCGAAGATCGAGGTCGAGGACGCACGCGTGCGCTGGTCGCACCCCGCGCACGCGGTCGACCGCCGGATCCGCGGCTGCACCCCGGCGCCGGGCGCGTGGACCACGCTGCCCGACGGCTCGCGGCTGGGGGTCGCGCCCGTGCTGCCCATGCCGGACGTCACCGACCTGGCCCCGGGGCAGCTGCTCGTGGGGAAGAAGGACGTCCTCGTCGGGACGGGCGGCAGCGCCGTTCGGCTGTCCCAGGTGACCCCGCAGGGCAAGCGAGCGATGGACGCGGCCGACTGGGCCCGCGGCGCGCGCCTGGCGTCGGACACCGTGCTGGGCGGTGCGGCGTGAGCCCCGCGGACGACCGGCGCGACCCGAGCGGTCGTCAGCGGGGTGCGGCACGCGCGCAGGGGCGGACCCAGCGGACCGCGGCCGCACCGTCGCAGCGCCGCCGGGGGAGCGACCCCGCGCGGACCGCGGCCTACGACGTGCTCCGGGCGGTGGACGGCTCCGACTCCTACGCCAACCTCGTCCTGCCGCCGCTCCTGCGGGACCGCCGGATCACCGGGCGCGACGCGGCCTTCGCCACGGAGCTCGCCTACGGCACCCTGCGGCTGCGCGGCCGCTACGACGCGGTCATCGCGCAGGCGGCCTCCCGCGAGGTCGGCACCATCGACGCGCCCGCGCTGGACGTCCTGCGCCTCGGTGTCCACCAGCTGCTCGGCATGCGGGTCCCCGCGCACGCAGCGGTCTCCGAGACCGTCGGTCTCGCCCGCGAACAGCTGGGCACGGGTCCGTCGCAGTTCGTCAACGCCGTCCTGCGGACCGTCGGCCGCTCGACACCGGAGGAGTGGGAGCAGCGGATCGCGGACGCGGCCGGTGCCGACGAGCTGGCGCGGCTGGCGGTCGTGGAGAGTCACCCGCTGTGGGTGGTGCGCGCGCTGCGCGAGGCGCTGGTGGGCAACGGGCGGTCGGCCGACGAGATCGGCGCGCTGCTCGCCGCCGACAACGCGGCCCCGCGGGTGACCATCGTCGCGCGGCCGGGACTGGCCGGCACCGAGGAGGTCGTCGCCGACGCCGGCGAGGGCGTCGGGACGACCGGTGTGCTCGCGCCCACCGCCGTGATCCTCTCGGGCGGCGACCCGGCCGCACTTCCGAGCGTGCGCGACGGTCGCGCGGGGGTGCAGGACGAAGGCAGCCAGCTGGTCGCGCTCGCCCTCACGGAGGCGCCGCTCGACGGCCCCGACGAACGCTGGCTCGACCTGTGTGCCGGACCCGGCGGCAAGGCTGCGCTGCTCGCCGCCGTCGCGGGGGAGCGCGGGGCCCGGATCGTCGCCAACGAGATCCAGCCGCACCGCGCGCGTCTGGTCGAGCAGGCGCTGCGCGCGGTGCCCGCCGACGCGGTCGAGGACGTGCGGACCGGCGACGGCCGGACGGTCGGCACGGACGAGCCCGGCGCGTACGACCGCGTGATGGTCGATGCGCCCTGCACCGGGCTCGGAGCGCTGCGTCGGCGCCCGGAGGCCCGCTGGCGCCGCACGCCCGGGGACCTGGCCGGACTGAGCGCGCTGCAGCGTGACCTCCTCGTCTCGGCGCTGCGCGCGGTGCGCCCCGGCGGGGTCGTCGCGTACGTGACCTGCTCGCCGCACCTCGTCGAGACCCAGCTCGTGGTCAAGGACGCGGTGCGCGCCGCGGGACGCGAGGGCGTCGAGGTGTCGGTGGTCGACGCACCCGCCGTCGTCCGCGGCATCGCGCCCGGTGGCGCGGTGGAGCTCGACGACACGCGGACCGACGTCCAGCTCTGGCCGCACGTGCACGGCACGGACGCGATGCACCTCACCCTCCTCCGCCGCACGCGCTGAGAGGCCCTCTACGCTGGCCGGGTGCCTGCACTGATCAACCCGAGCATCCTGTCCGCCGACTTCGCCAACCTCGAGCGCGACCTCCAGGCGATCGCGACGGCCGACTTCGTGCACGTGGACGTCATGGACAACCACTTCGTGCCCAACCTGACGCTCGGTCTGCCGGTGGTGACCAGGATCGCCGAGGTAGCACCGGTTCCGCTCGACGTGCACCTGATGATCGAGGACGCCGACCGGTGGGCCCCCGAGTACGCCGCTGCGGGAGCCGCCTCGGTGACGTTCCACGCGGAGGCGACGCAGGCGCCCGTGCGGCTGGCCCGCGAGCTGCGGTCCCGCGGGGTCCGTGCGGGGATCGCGCTGCGTCCGGCCTCTCCCGTCGAGCCGCTGCTCGACCTGCTGGCCGAGTTCGACATGCTGCTCGTGATGACGGTCGAGCCGGGGTTCGGCGGGCAGTCGTTCATCGAGGGGATGCTGCCCAAGATCCGGCGCGCCCGCGCCGCGCTGGACGCGTCCGGGGGCGACACGTGGATCCAGGTCGACGGCGGGGTCGCCCGCGACACGATCGGCCGGATCGCGGCCGCCGGGGCGAACGTGTTCGTCGCCGGCTCGGCGGTGTACGGCGCGGCCGACATCGCGGCCGAGATCGCCGCCCTGCGGTCCCTGGCGGACGCGGGCGCCTGACCGGCGGGAATGCCCGGCGGGAATGTGCCGTGTGGCATGATCGTTGGCGCAGTACGAACACATACACGTGCTCCGGGGTCGGTGTAATTCCGAGCCGGCGGTGACAGTCCGCGACCCGCACGGTCCGCAAGGATCGGGCGGTTGACCTGGTGGAACTCCAGGACCGACGGTGAAAGTCCGGATGGGAGGATCACGTGGCGGCGCGCTCGCGCCGTGGTTGCGGGACCCGTCCTGCCGCCCTCACCCCGGAGCCCAGCGCGTCCGGAGGTGAGCATGTCCAGCGTCGAGACCGGTGTGCGCGCACCCTCCGAGGCCGACGCGATGCGCCGCGCCCTCGAGCTCGGGCGACGCGGACCAGCCACGGGCCCGAACCCGCGGGTGGGCGCCGTCCTGCTGGACCCGTCCGGTGACGTGCTCGGCGAGGGCTGGCACCGCGGCGCAGGGACGCCGCACGCGGAGGTCGCCGCGCTGACGGACGCTGCCGAGCGCGGCGCCGACGTCCGGGGCGCGACCGCCGTCGTCACGCTCGAGCCGTGCAACCACACCGGTCGCACCGGCCCGTGCTCCGAGGCGCTCCTCGCCGCGGGAGTGGCCCGGGTCGTCGTGTCCGTCCCCGACCCGAACCCCGTCGCGGCCGGCGGTGCCGAGCGGTTGCGCGCGGCGGGCGTCGACGTCGAGACCGGCCTGCTGGCCGACGAGGGCCGCGAGCTGCTCGGCGCCTGGCTGCCGTCGGTCGAGCGCGGGCGCCCGTTCGTCACGCTGAAGATCGCGACCTCACTCGACGGGCGCGTCGCGGCCGCCGACGGCTCGAGCCGCTGGATCACCTCCGACGTGTCCCGGCACCACGCTCACGACCTGCGCGCCGAGGTCGACGCCATCGTCGTCGGCACGGGCACCGCACTCGTCGACGACCCGTCGCTGACCGCGCGCAACGCGGCGGGCGAGCTGCACGGGCACCAGCCGCTGCGCGTGGTCGTCGGCCACCGTGAGATCCCCGCCGGTGCGCGGTTGCGCGGACCCGGCGGGGAGCTGCTCCAGGTGCGGACGCACGACCCCGCCGACGTCCTGGCCCTGCTCACCGAGCGCGAGGTCCGACACGTGCTCGTCGAGGGCGGGCCCACGCTCGCCGCGGCGTTCCTGCAGGCAGGGCTCGTCGACGAGGTGCACGCCTACATCGCCCCCGTCCTGCTCGGCTCCGGCCCGTCGGCCGTGGCCGACCTGGGCGTCACCAGCATCGGCGACGCCGTCCGCCTCACCACCCGATCCGTCCTTCCGCTCGGCCCCGACGTCTTCGTCGTCGCGACCGTCGACCCGCACAGCCCCACGGAGGAGCACTGATGTTCACCGGAATCGTCGAGGAGATCGGCACGGTCGAAGCGATCGAGCACGGACCCGAGGGGTCGGACGCGCGCCTGCGGGTCCGGGGCCCGCTGGTCGTCTCCGATGCCCACCTGGGCGACTCGATCAGTGTCTCCGGTGTGTGCCTGACGGTCACGGAGCTGCCCGGCGACGGCACGTTCTTCGCGGACGTCATGCCCGAGACCCTGCGCCGCAGCGCGCTGGAGGACGTCGGCGTGTCCAGCCCGGTCAACCTCGAGCGCGCGCTGCCGGTCGGCGGCCGGTACGGCGGGCACGTCGTGCAGGGGCACGTGGACGGCGTCGGCACGATCCTGTCCCGGTCGCCCGGGCCGCGCTGGGACGACGTCGAGATCGGCCTCGCGCCGGAGCTCGCGCGGTACGTCGCGGAGAAGGGGTCGATTGCGGTCTCCGGGATCTCGCTGACGGTCACCCATGTCACGGACGAGTCGTTCGGCGTCTCCCTCATCCCCACCACGCTCGAGGCGACGACCCTCGGCACCCTGGCGCCCGGCGCACGGGTCAACCTGGAGGTCGACGTGCTGGCCAAGTACACCGAACGGCTGCTCTCGACGGCCGGGATCCTGCGATGACCGCCCCCGCCGGAGTGCGCCTCGGCACCGTCGAGCAGGCCCTGGAGGCCCTGCGCGCCGGTCGGCCGGTGCTCGTCGCCGACTCGCCCGACCGGGAGAACGAGGCCGACGTCATCCTGGCCGCCCAGTCGGCGACGCCCGAGTGGATCGCCTGGACCATCCGGCACTCGTCCGGCTACCTCTGCGCCCCCATGCCGGCGTCGAGGGCGGACGCGCTGGACCTGCCGCTGATGGTCCCGCACAGCCAGGACCCCCGACGGACCGCGTACACGGTGACCGTCGACGCGGCCACGGGTGTGACCACGGGCATCTCGGCGTCGGACCGGGCCCGGACGCTCCGGGTGCTGGCCGACCCGGCGTCCGGCCGCGAGGACCTCATCCGTCCCGGTCACGTGCTGCCGCTGCGCGCGGTCCCCGGGGGCGTCCTGCACCGCGCCGGTCACACCGAGGCAGCCGTCGACCTGTGCCGGCTCGCCGGCCTGGAGCCGGTCGGGGCGATCGCCGAGCTGGTGAACGACGACGGGTCGATGACCCGGCTGCCCGTGGCGTCGGCGCTGGCGGAGGCCGAGGGTCTCGTGCTGCTGACCATCGAGGACATCGTCGCCTGGCGCACGCAGCACGGGGACGACGTGACGGCCGAGGTGGCCGTCGCTGCGCCGCCCAAGGAGCGCGTGCACGCCACGCACACCGCCTACCTGCCGACCAAGCACGGCGACTTCCGCATCCACGGCTACCGGGACCTGCGCACGGGCGCCGAGCACGTCGCCCTCGTCCCGACCGCCGGCCTCGCCGACGCGCCCGTCGTCCGCGTGCACTCCGAGTGCCTCACGGGTGACGCGTTCGGGTCGGCCCGCTGCGACTGCGGTCCGCAGCTCGACGCGGCCCTCGAGCTCGCGGCCGAGCAGGGCGGCGCCGTGATCTACCTGCGCGGGCACGAGGGTCGCGGGATCGGCCTGCTGGCCAAGGTCGCGGCCTACGCGCTGCAGGACCAGGGTCGGGACACCGTGGAGGCGAACCTCGACCTCGGGTGGCCGGCCGACCGGCGTGAGTACGGCGCCGCGGCCGCGATCCTCACCGACCTCGGGGTGCAGCGGGTGAGCCTGCTGACCAACAACCCGGCGAAGGTGGCCGGGCTGCGCGCGCACGGGATCGACGTCGCGGAGATCCGCAGCCTCGAGGTGGGGCGCACCCCGCAGAACGAGGCGTACCTGCGCACCAAGGCGACGTCGATGGGGCACCTGCTCCACCTGCCGCCCGGGACGGAGCGAGAGCCCATCGCGGTCTCGCCCGTCCACGCGACGCCGGCCACCCCCGGCGCCGACCACGAGGACCACGCGTTCGAGAGCCTGGAGGACCTGGCATGAGCGGTGCTGGAGCACCCACCCTGACCGTCGACGGGACCGGCCTGAAGGTGGTCGTCGTCGCCGCCAGCTGGCACACCGTCGTCATGGACGGCCTGCTCGCGGGGGCGCAGCGCGCGCTGGCCGCGGCGCACGTCGAGGACGTGACGATCGTCCGCGTGCCGGGCACGTTCGAGCTTCCGGTCGCCGCGCAGGTGGCCGCCGAGAACGGTGCCGACGCGGTGGTCGCGCTCGGCGTCGTGATCCGGGGCGGCACCCCGCACTTCGAGTACGTCTGCCAGGGCGCGACCCTCGGCCTCACGGACGTCGGCATCCGGACCGGCGTGCCCGTCGGGTTCGGCGTGCTCACCTGCGACAACGAGGAGCAGGCGCTCGACCGCGCCGGTCTTGAGGGCTCGCACGAGGACAAGGGCGCCGAGGCCGCGGAGGCCGCCGTCGCGACCGTGGTCGCCCTGCGCGCCCTGCGCGGCACGACGTCTAGAGTGCCCGCGTGAAGACCTTCGACACCCTGTTCGCCGAGCTCTCGGACAAGGCCGCCACCCGCCCCGCCGGCTCCGGCACGGTCGCGGAGCTGGACACCGGCGTGCACGGCATCGGCAAGAAGGTCGTCGAGGAGGCCGCCGAGGTCTGGATGGCCGCGGAGCACGAGTCGGACGAGCGGACGGCCGAGGAGATCTCGCAGCTCCTCTACCACCTGCAGGTGTTGATGATCGCGCGCGGGCTCACGCTCGCCGACGTCTACACCCACCTCTGAGGAGAACGACCGTGCTGAGGATCGCCGTCCCGAACAAGGGCTCCCTGTCGGAGCCCTCCGTCGAGATGCTCAAGGAGGCCGGGTACCGGCAGCGTCGCGACTCCCGCGAGCTGGTGCTGCCCGACCCGGACAACGACGTCGAGTTCTTCTTCCTGCGCCCCCGGGACATCGCCGTCTACGTCGGCGCGGGCACGGTCGACGTCGGCATCACCGGCCGCGACCTCATGCTCGACTCCGAGTCCGAGGCGGTCGAGCACCTGCCGCTCGGGTTCGCGCGCTCGACGTTCCGGTTCGCCGGGACGGCGGGGGAGTGGACCGACGTCGCGCAGGTCGGCGGACGCCGGGTGGCCACGTCCTACCCCGTGCTGGTCCGCTCGTACCTGCGGTCCCTGGGCATCGAGCCCGCGGGCGTGGTGCGGCTGGACGGAGCGGTCGAGTCCGCGATCAAGCTGGGCGTGGCCGACGTGATCGCCGACGTCGTCGAGACGGGGACCACCCTGCGTGCCGCCGGCCTCGAGATCTTCGCCGACCCGATCCTGCGCTCGGAGGCCGTGCTGGTGCGCCGTGCGGACGTCGACGAGCCCGCCGGTCTCGACGTGCTGACCCGACGCATCCAGGGCGTGCTCACCGCCCGGGAGTACGTGCTCATGGACTACGACGTGCCGCTCGCGCTGGTCGACCAGGCCGTCGCGATCACCCCCGGCCTGGAATCGCCGACGGTGTCGCCCCTGCACAACCGCGACTGGGCGGCCGTGCGGGCGATGGTCCGGCGCGACCAGACCAACCGGGTCATGGACTCCCTGTACGACATCGGTGCGCGCGCGATCCTCGTGACGTCGATCCACGCGTGCCGGCTCTGAGCGGTGAGCGGGGCGCAGGCGTGGATGCGCTGACCTCCCCGTTCCGGCCCCGCTTCGCGCGGGTGGTCACTCTCGCCCTGGCGGTGCTCGTGATCGGGTCGACCGTCGCGATCATGCTGGCCATGTCCGTGCTCTCCACGGGAGACCGCATCGGCTTCGCGCTGGTCGGCGGGCTCATCGTGTGGTTCCTCTGGCGGCAGGCCTCGGTCGTGGCGCGGGTGTCCGACGACGGGCTGGTGGTCCGGAACCTCGTGTTCACGCGGCGGCTCGAGTGGGCGGAGATCGTCTCGGTGCGCTTCGGCTCAGGTCGACCGTGGGTCCAGCTGGACCTGTCCGACGGCGACACGCTCGCGGTCATGGGGATCCAGCGCGCGGACGGCGCGTTCGCGGACGCGGAGGCCCGCCGGCTGGCCACGCTCGTGGCCATGCACACGGCGACCGCCCGGGACGACTGAGCAGACCCGGTCAGAGGCCGACGGCGTACACGCCCGCCGCTGCGGCGGCGAGGAACGCGGCGGGGTCCTGGTCGAGCGAGCGCCCCATGGTCGACAGCCGCACGGGCGTGGCCGCGAGCGCCGCGAGCAGAGCCGCGCCCGTCGGCACCTCGACGAGCCGGTGCCGCTCCGCCAGGGCGGCGGCCTGCTCGCGGACCCGTGCGCCGAGGTCCCCGTCGAGCAGCGGCACGACGACGTCCGCCGACGCGAGCGACACCCGGCCGTAGGCGGTCAGCGAGTGGTGCGACACGCCCAGGTGCCGCTCGCGCTGGTCCGCGCCCGACACGCGCAGCGACGCGACCGGTCGCCCGCGCAGCACGGCGGCCGCGTTCACCGCCTCGCCGGCGGCCACCCCGGAGAACCCCCAGCGCGTGCCGGTCCCCAGGTTGCCCGGCCCCTGCGCCACGACGACGACGTCGGCGCCGACGACGTGCCGCGCCGCGAGCAGCCCGGTGTGCACCGTGACCGCTTCCAGGTCGCCCCCGAACGACTGCCCGGTGGTCACGCACGCCTCGATCCAGCCTGCGGACCGCAGCCCGGCCACCGTCCGCGAGAACCACGCGGGCAGGGCACCGCCGTCGGTCATGACGTACGCGACCCGCGGGGCAGGGCGCCCGGCCACGTCCGCGGCGAACCGTGCGCCGGCGACGATGGCGGGCAGGGCGGAGTGCAGGTCGGCGACGACGACCGGGAGGCCGTCGAGGTCGTCGGCGTCACGCAGCACGTCGTGGTGCGGCGACTCCTGGTCGTCCACTCCGAGCACCATGGCCTGCAACGGCGTGTAGCGGGCCTTGACCAGGTGGCCCGGTCCCTCGGGAGGGTCGGTGGGCGTGCGGTCGGGCAGGGCGATCACGAGGGCGTACCCGCCGGTGCCCAGCCCGCGGGCCAGCGCCGAGACGTTGAGCAGCACGCGGTCGCCGATCTCCGGGCTCCCCACCAGCGAGGGGAAGGCCAGCGCGCGGACCGTGTCACCGGCCGTCGCGGTGCCCACCGGGGCCTCCAGCTCGACCGTCACCTCGGCGGCGCCGGGCCACGTGGCCCCGAGCGACACCACGACACCCGCACGCCACGTGATCACCCGCCCACGCTACCGGCCACTACGGTGGTGCCCGATGGCCGCTCAGATCGCCCCCGCCGAGCGCCTGCTCAACCTCGTCATCGCCCTGGTCAACACCGCGGGCCGGATGACGAAGGAGCAGGTGCGCACCAGCGTCGCCGGATATCAGGAGGCCCCGTCGGACGACGCCTTCGAGCGGATGTTCGAGCGGGACAAGGACACCCTGCGCGACCTCGGGATCCCGATCCTCACGGTCACCGACGCCGGCCACGGCGACGACATCGGCTACCGCGTGGACCTGGACGCCTATGCGCTGCCGCCCCTGGACCTCACGGCCGCCGAGCTGGGCGTGCTCGCGATGGCCGCACAGGTGTGGCAGGACCAGGCGGTCCGCGCGGACACCACACGCGCGCTGACCAAGCTGCGCGCCGTCGGGGAGGCGCCGGAGTCCAGCGACCTCGTCGCCGGGCTCGCCCCGCGCGTCCGGGCGGGTGGCGGCGCGTTCGGGCCGCTGGTGGACGCCGTGCAGGCCCGCCAGGCGGTCCGGTTCACCTACCGCGCCGCGACGACCGGCGAGGTCCGCGAGCGCTCCGTCGAGCCGTGGAAGCTGCTCGCGCGGCGCGGCGGGTGGGTGCTCGTGGGCCGTGACCGGGACCGCGGAGCCAGCCGGTCGTTCCGGCTGAGCCGGATCGAGGGGACGGTGCGGACGGTCGGCGAGCCCGGCGCGTTCCAGCCGCCGAGCGCCGAGGAGCTCGCGCACGCCCTGGAGACGTGGGGGAGCGGTCCCGAGCGGATCGCGACCCTGGCGATCCTGCCCGAGCGCGCGAGTGCCCCCCGGGCCCGCGCGGTCCCCGCTCCGGCGGACGGCCCGGACTGGTCTGCGGACCCCGCACTCGCGCACCGTGATCTCGTGCACGTCCCGTTCCGCGCGGAGTGGGAGCTGGCCGAGGAGCTGGTCGGGTACGGCGACGCCGTCGTCGTGCTCGCCCCAGCCGGGCTGCGTAGCTCGGTCCTGCACCTGCTGCGCACGGCGGCCACGCTCGACCAGGGGGTGTCCTCCGATGGCTGAGCGCGCCAGCGACCGGCTCCTGCGGATGCTCGGCATGATCACGTACCTGGACCGCCACGAGGGCGTCCCGGTCGACGCGATCGCCGAGCAGTTCGGCGTGACCGCCCGGCAGGTGATGGACGACATCGACACCCTGTGGGTCACCGGCACGCCCGGCTACTACCCGCACGACCTGATCGACTTCGACGCCGCGTCCTACGAGCAGGGCGTCGTGCGGCTCACGGAGTCGCGCGGGATGACCCGTCCGCTGCGGCTGGGTGCCCGGGAGGCGGTCGCGCTGGTCGCGGCGCTGCGCGCTCTGGACGCCGCCCTCGGCTCGGCGCTGGAGCCCGAGCAGGCGGCGGTGCTGCGGTCCGCCCTGGCCAAGCTCACCGCGGCGACGGGTGACGCGGCCGCCGCCGTGGACGTGCAGCTCTCGGTCGATGCCGCCCCCGACGTCGCAGCAGCGGTCGCGACCGCGCTGCGCCACGGCCGTCGGCTCCACCTGCGGTACGTGAACGCGTCCGACGTCAGCACGGAACGCGACGTCGACCCGATCCGGCTGGTCACCGACGACGAGCGCTCCTACCTGCTGGGGTGGTGCCTGCTCGTCGACGGCGAGCGCCTGTTCCGCATCGATCGCGTGCTGGCCGCCGAGGTGCTCGACACCGACGCGGAGGACCACCAGGTCCGGCCCGGTGCCGAGGTCTTCTCGCCGGGAACGGACGGGGAGCTGGTCACCCTCCACCTGACGAGCCAGGCCCGGTGGGTCGCGGAGACGACCCCCGTGGAGGCCGTGCGCAACCTGGACGACGGGTCGTTCGAGGTGGACCTGCGCGTGGTCCAGCACGCCTGGCTGCGCCACCTCGTGCTCCAGGTGGCGGACGACGTGCTCGAGGTGCGACCGGCGCGCATCGCGCAGGAGGTCGCCGCGTCCGCGCGCGCCGCCCTGCGCGCGTACGGGGAGGTGGGCTGACGTGCTGTGGTTCACGGTCTGGACCGTGCTCGTCCTGGCGACGCTCGGCGGCGCGTTCCTGCTCGGCCGCCGGCTGTGGCGGTCGGCGGTCGCGCTCGGACGCGAGCTGTCCCGCGCGGCCGACGTCGCCGCCCAGCTGGCCGACCGTGTGGACGAGCTGCAGGCTGCCGCGGAGACGCGGGAGACAGGTCCGACGCTGTTCGCCGACCGGGACGTCCTGCGCGCCCGGCTCGCCGAGGTGCGTGCCGGCGCGGCGGACCGGCGGGTGGAGCGCGAGCAACGACGTGCGGCGACGCGACTGCGGTGGCGCGCGTACTGGACGTGAGCCGTCTGCGCCCGATCCCCAGGTGGCACGGGTAGGATCACCCGGTCATCGACATCCGACGGAGGACTCGACGTGTTCCGAAACATCAGCGCCTGGCACGTGCTCGTCGTGCTGCTCGTGGTCGTCTTGCTGTTCGGCGCGAAGCGGCTGCCCGACCTGGCCAAGAGCGTGGGCCAGTCGATGAAGATCTTCAAGAACGAGGTCAAGGACCTGCGGGACGACGACGCCCCGGTCACCACGACGACGACCACGACCGCGACGCCTCCCGTGGCACCGAGCGGCGTGACGCCCGTCGGCGCACCGCCGGCGGTCCCCCCAACGGTCGAGCCCCACTACGTGACCCCGGTCCGGCCCGCCGCGGAGCCCACCGAGGGCAACACCCCGCCGAAGGCCTGAACCTCACATGAGCGCTCGCCGCGGGGCTGAACCCGGCGGCCGGATGCCGCTGCGTGCCCATCTGGTCGAGCTGCGCCGCCGCGTCTTCCTCGCTGCCCTCGGTGTGGTGGTCGGTGCGGTCATCGGCTGGTTCCTCTACGACCCCGTCTTCACCGCCCTCCAGCAGCCGATCGTGCGGGTCGCCGAGGAGCGCGACAGCCTCATCGCGCTCAACTTCTCGGGGATCGCCACGTCGTTCGACATGCGCGTCAAGGTGTCGTTCTTCCTGGGCGTGATCCTGTCCAGCCCGTGGTGGCTGTACCAGTTCTGGGCGTTCGTGACGCCCGGTCTGACGCGCAAGGAGCGGGGCTACGCGTTCGGGTTCGTCGGCGTGGCGGTGCCGCTGTTCCTCGCGGGAGCGTTCATGGCGTGGTGGGTGCTGCCCAACGCGGTGCGCCTGCTCACCGAGTTCACGCCGACCGGCGCCACCAACCTCATCGACGCGCAGACGTACCTCGGCTTCGTCATGCGGATCATGCTCGCGTTCGGGATCGCGTTCCTGCTGCCCGTCGTGATGGTCGCGCTGAACTTCGCGGGGATCGGCACCGCGGCCACGTGGCGCAAGAGCTGGCGGTGGGCGGTGCTCCTCTCGTTCGTGTTCGCCGCGATCGTCACCCCGACTCCCGACGCGATCACGATGCTCGCCGTCGCCATCCCGATGAGCGGCCTGTACTTCGTGGCGCTCGGTGTGTGCGTGCTGCACGACCGCCGCGTCGACCGGCAGCGCGTGGCCGCGGGGCTCCCGCGCCTCGACGGGACGATCGCCGACGAGCCGGGCACCGCGTGATCCACCTCGGCCTCGTCGTCAACCCGACCGCCGGCAGGGGCCGGGGCACGCTGGCGGGCCGTCGGGCGCACGAGATCCTGCGGTCGCGCGGGCACAAGGTCGAGGACCTGTCCGCCTCGACGCTGGCCCAGGCGACGGACCGGGCTCGCGCGGCGGCGGTGCAGGGCCTGGACGCGCTCGTCGTGGTCGGCGGTGACGGGATGGTGCACCTCGGCGTGAACGTCGTGGCGGGCACGGGGCTCCCGCTCGGCATCGTGGCGGCCGGGACGGGCAACGACGTCGCCCGGTCCCTCGCGCTGCCGCGCGGAGACGTCGAGGCCTCGGTGGAGGCGATCGAGCACGGGCTGCTGGACGGCCCGCGCCGGGTCGACGCGGTGCGCGTCGGGTCTCCCGACCACGCGGCGCACGAGTGGTACCTCGGCGTGCTCTCCTGCGGTTTCGACGCGGCGATCAACGCGCGGGCCAACGAGATGACCTGGCCCAAGGGGTCGGCGCGCTACGTGCGGGCGCTGGGGGCCGAGCTCGGCCGGTTCCGGCCCTACGGGTACCGCGTGACGCTCGACGGCTCCGTGTGGGAGTCCGCCGGAACTCTCGTCGCCGTCGCCAACACGTCGTGGTTCGGTGGTGGGTTCAAGATCGCCCCCGACGCCGAGGTCGACGACGGGCTGCTCGACGTCGTGGTCGCCGGCCCGTTCACCCGGACCGGGGTGCTGAAGATCTTCCCGGGCATCCCGCAGGGCAAGCACGTCACCCACCCCTCGGTGGACGTCTACCGGAGCAGGTCCGTGCTCATCGAGCCCCTGACGGATCTGGGGCCGACGCCGCCGGTCGCCTTCGCGGACGGCGAGCGCATCGGTCCGCTGCCCCTGCGGGTGACGGTCGACCCCGGGGCGTTGTCCGTCCTCTGCTGAGTGCGCGCCGCACGGTCGGCGCACCGACGGTGTGCCTAGGGTGTGCACGTGGTGCCCCGATCCCGTAGGTCCGCCCCGTCGTCCTCGTCGTCGGACCAGAGCACGTCCCCGGCCGAACCATCGCCCGCCGAGCGCTACGCGGCGGCCAAGCGACGCGCCGAGGTGGACCGCAGCGAGCTGGGCCAGTTCCGTGAGCTGCTCGGCTTCCCCCTCGACGACTTCCAGGTCGAGGCGTGCCAGGCGCTCGAACGGGGGAGCGGGGTGCTCGTCGCGGCCCCGACCGGTGCCGGCAAGACCGTGGTCGGCGAGTTCGCGGTGCACCTAGCGCTCGCGTCCGGGCGCAAGGCGTTCTACACGACCCCCATCAAGGCGCTCTCCAACCAGAAGTACGCGGACCTGGTCCGCCGCTACGGCGCCGACCGCGTCGGCCTGCTGACCGGGGACACCACGATCAACGGCGAGGCGCCGGTGGTCGTGATGACCACCGAGGTGCTGCGCAACATGCTCTACGCGGGGTCGAGCACCCTGCAGGGGCTCGGCTTCGTGGTGATGGACGAGGTGCACTACCTCGCGGACCGGTTCCGCGGCCCGGTGTGGGAGGAGGTGATCATCCACCTCACCGACGACGTGCAGCTGGTCTCGCTGTCCGCGACCGTGTCCAACGCGGAGGAGTTCGGGGACTGGCTGGCCACCGTGCGCGGGGACACCACGGTGGTGGTGAGCGAGCACCGACCGGTCCCGCTCGGCCAGCACGTGCTGGTACGCGGCGAGCTGCTCGACCTGTACGCCGGGCACGTGGACCCCACGGCGCCAGGTGTCGACCCGCCGATCAACCCCGACCTGACGCACCTGCTGCGCCGGAGCAACCGGGAGGAGCCCGGGCAGCCGCGCCGCGGACCGCGAGACCGCGGTGGCCGGCCCCGACCGGGCGGAGGACGACCCGGCGGCGGTCGCCCGACGCCGCGGTTCGCGGTGGTCGACGCTCTCGACCGGGACGGGCTCCTGCCGGCGATCGTGTTCATCTTCTCTCGCGCCGGGTGCCAGGGCGCCGTGCAGCAGTGCCTGGCCGCGGGCGTCCGGCTCACCAGCCCCGCCGAGGTGTCGGAGATCCGCCGCATCGTGGAGGAGCGCTGCGCCGCGGTCCCGCCGGAGGACCTCGACGTCCTCGGCTACTGGGAGTTCAGCGACGCCCTGCAGCGCGGGGTCGCCGCGCACCACGCCGGGATGCTCCCGCTGTTCAAGGAGACCGTCGAGGACCTCTTCTCGCGCGGCCTGGTCAAGGTCGTGTTCGCCACGGAGACGCTCGCGCTCGGGATCAACATGCCCGCGCGCTCGGTCGTGATGGAGAAGCTGGTCAAGTGGGACGGCTCCAGCCACGTCGACGTCACGCCGGGGGAGTACACGCAGCTGACCGGGCGGGCGGGCCGGCGCGGGATCGACACGGAGGGCCACGCGGTCGTCGTCGCGCACCCCGGGCTCGACCCCGTGCAGCTGGCGGGCCTGGCGTCCAAGCGGCTGTACCCGCTGCGCTCGAGCTTCCGGCCGACCTACAACATGGCCGTCAACCTGGTCGCCCAGGTGGGCCGGGACCGGGCGCGTGAGGTCCTCGAGACGTCCTTCGCGCAGTTCCAGGCCGACAGGGGCGTGGTGGGCCTCGCGCGGCAGGCACAGGGGCACGCAGAGGCCCTGGAGGGGTACGCCAAGGCGATGGAGTGCCACCTCGGCGACTTCGCGGAGTACGCCGCCCTGCGCCGCACGATCGCGGCCCGCGAGAAGGACCTGACCCGGGCGGAGGCCTCAGCGCGGCGCGCCGAGGTGGCACGCACGCTCGAGGGGCTGCGCGTCGGTGACGTCCTGGAGATTCCCGTCGGCCGGCGGTCCGGTCACGCCGTCGTCATCGACCCCGGCGGCGACGCCGGCTTCGACGGTCCGCGGCCCACGGTGCTGACGATCGACCGCCAGGTGCGCAAGCTCACGGTGGCCGACGTCGGCACCGGGGTGCGCACGGTCGGCTTCCTGCGCGTGCCCAAGGGCTTCACGGCGCGCGTCCCGGCGGCCCGTCGGGATCTCGCGGCCGCGCTGCGGTCGTCGGTGGGCACGAGCACCGGGCCCACCCGCAAGGACCGTCCCAAGGGCGGCCAGCGCGCTGCCGCGGACGACGCGGAGATCGCGGCGCTGCGGCGCAGGCTGCGGGCGCACCCGTGCCACGGCTGTCCTGATCGCGAGGAGCACGCGCGCTGGGCCGAGCGGTGGGCGCGGCTGGCGGGGGAGCACGACGCCCTCGTCGCGCGGATCGCAGGGCGCACCGGCTCGATCGCGGCGGTCTTCGACCGCATCTGCGACATCCTGCTGCGCCTCGGCTACCTGGAGAGGTCCACCGACGACTCCGGCCGCGGTGCCCTGGAGGTCACGGACGACGGACGGTGGCTGCGCCGAATCTACGCCGAGAACGACCTCCTGCTCGCCGAGTGCCTGCGGCGGGGCATCTTCGACGAGCTCGACGCCCCCGGCCTGGCTGCCGCGGTGTCGACGCTCGTGTACCGGTCGCGCCGCGACGACCAGGGCGAGCCGCGGATCCCCGGGGGTCCGAACAGCCGGCTCGGCGTGGCGCTCGACGCGTGCGTCCGAGCGTGGTCGGAGCTGGACGACCTGGAGACGGCGCACAAGGTGGAGACCATCCAGCCGCTCGACGCCGGGCTCGTCGAGGCCGTGCACCGCTGGGCTGCCGGCCGCAGCCTGGACGCGGTGCTCAAGGGCAGCGAGCTGTCCGCGGGCGACTTCGTGCGGTGGTGCAAGCAGGTCATCGACGTGCTCGACCAGGTGTCCCAGGCGGCGCCGCACCAGCGGCTGCGGGACACCGCACGCAAGGCGGTCGACGCCCTCCGGCACGGGGTGGTGGCGTACTCGTCGGTCTGACGTGACGCCCTTGTCGGACTCCGGGGACGGGTTCGCCCCGCTTTGCGGCCTCTGCCTGCGCTGACCTGCCCTATCGTGTGCCCCTGTGAGCTCGACCCTCTACCGACACGGCGTGGTGCACACCGCGGCCGACCCTTTCGCCGAGGCGATCCTGATCGACGACGGCACCGTCGCCTGGCTCGGTGCCGACGACACCGCCGACGGCCTGGTGTCGCGCGCCGACGAGGTGGTCGACCTCGACGGTGCGCTCGTCGCCCCCGGGTTCGTCGACGCGCACGTCCACGTGCTCGAGACCGGGCTCGCGCTGGAGAGCATCGACCTGTCTCCCTCGGGCGGAGTGCACTCGTTGGCCGACGCCCTGGACGCGGTCCACCGAGCCGCTCAGGGCCGTGCCGGGACCGACCCGGTGCTCGGCTTCGGCTGGGACGAGCTGCGCTGGCCCGAAGGGCGCCCGCCGACGCGGGACGAGCTCGACGCCGCCGGCGGCGGAGCGCCCGTCTACCTCGCGCGGGTCGACGTGCACTCGGCCGTCGTCTCGACCGCGCTGTCCCGCAGCGCGGGGCTCGACATGCTCCCCGGCTGGAGCTTCGACGGCCGGGTCGAGCGGGACGCCCACCACGCGGCCCGCGACGCCGCGCGCGTGGTCACCCCCGAGCGCCGCACCGCCCTGTACCGCCGCGCCCTGGCGCACGCCGCCGCCCAGGGGGTCGTGTCCGTGCACGAGCACTCGGCGCCCTCCATCGACACGCGCGCCGGGCTCGTGGAGCTCCTGGAGCTGACGGCCGACGCGCACGACGGGCTGCCGCACCTGGTGGCCTACCGCGGCGAGCCGTGCGTGACCGTCGACGACGCCCGCGAGATCCTCGCGGCGATCCCGGGCCTCACGGGGATCGGCGGGGACCTCAACGTCGACGGCTCGCTCGGCTCCCACACCGCCGCCGTGCGCACGCCGTACGCGGACGCCCCGGAGACCTCCGGTGTGCTGTACCTGAGCGCGGAGCAGATCTGCAACCACCTGACAGCCGTGACACGTGCGGGGGTGCAGGGCGGCTTCCACGTCATCGGCGACCGCGCCATGGACGAGCTCCTGCTCGGCCTGCGCACGGCCGTCGACGTCGAGGGCCCGGACGCGATCGCGCGCATGGGACACCGGCTCGAGCACGCGGAGATGGTGGACGCGCCGACGCTCGCGGCCCTGGTCCTGCTCGGTGTGCGCCTGAGCATGCAGCCGGCGTTCGACGCCGCGTGGGGAGGACCGGACGGCATGTACGCCACGCGGCTCGGCGCGGGCCGCGCGGCGGCGCTCAACCCGCTCGCGGACCTGGCCACGGCCGGCGTCCCCCTGGCGTTCGGCTCCGACTCACCCGTGACACCCGTGGACCCGTGGGCGGGGGTCCGGGCCGCCGTGCAGCATCACGCGGCCGACCAGCGGATCTCCGCGCGTGCAGCCTTCCGGGCGTCGACCCGCGGCGGCTGGCGGGTCGCAGGGCTCGACCACACGGGCGCCGGGGAGCTGCGCGTGGGCTCGCCCGCGCACTTCGCGGTCTGGCGTGCCGAGCACCTCACCGTGCAGTCCGCCGAGGGCCGGTTCTCCTCCTGGAGCGCCGACGCGCGGGCGGGGATCCCGCTGCTGCCGGATCTCGCGCCGGACGCGCCGGCGCCGGTCTGCCTGCGGACGGTCCGGGACGGGATCGTCCTGCACGACGCGCTCTGACGTCCGACCGGGTGAATTCTGCGGCGCCGACAGCCGACCGGATCCGCCCGCTTCGACCCGATCCGCCGACACGCGGAGCGACACGCCGAGCCGAACAGTACAGACGGGACCGATGGTGCGCGGGTGACCTGCGCGTACGGCTCCCACCTGCACCGACGCCACCTTGACACCTCCGTGGATCTCGGTAGGTTCCTCAGGAGATCCACCGCGGAGACATGCCCACGACGACGTCGGGCCTGGGGGCCGCGGTAGGGGGTAGGGCTCCGACCGGGCCCGCGTGTTCAGTAGACAACGGTCCGTGCGCCTGCACGCAGACCGGTACGAAGGACGCGCGGGCCGGTCGGTCGGACCTCGGCCGGAGCCCTGACACCCGCCACTTTCTCCGGCCTCAGTCCGCTGACGTACCCTCCAGGGGTGCCCGCCCGTGAACCCGCCCGCTGGTGGACTCTCGTCCTCGCCGTCGCAGGTGGCGTCCTCACCCGGCTCGCGTTCCCGGCACCCGGATGGTGGGGCACGGCGTTCCTCGGTGTGGCCCTGCTGTACCTGGCCCTGCGCCGGGACAGCGCCCGCTGGAACGCCCTCGTCGGGCTCCTGTGGGGCCTTGCGTTCGTCGCGCCCCTGATCACCTGGGCCGACGAGGCGGTCGGCCAGGTGCCCTGGTTGGCCCTCAGCACGCTCGAGGCGTCCTACTTCGCGCTGTTCGGCGCAGCGTGGGCCTGGGCGCGGCGGGGCAACTCGGTGTGGCGCAGCGTCGGGCTGCAGGTGCTGGTCTTCACGATCCTGTTCGTCGCGACCGAGGAGCTCGCCGCCGCGTGGCCGTTCGGCGGGTTCCCGTGGGGCCGGCTGGCGTTCTCGCAGGCCGACTCGCCGCTCGCCGCCCTGGCGTCGCTGGGGGGCACGCCGCTGCTCACCGGGGCGGTGGTGGCCGTCGGCGTGCTGCTCGCCCGTATCCTGCTCGCTGCCCGCCGGCTGGAGATCGGGCGGCTGGTGATCGCGACGGCCGTCGTGGCCGCGTTCGTCGTCGTCGGCCTGCTGATCCCGCTCGACACCCAGGCGCAGACCGGCAGCCTGCGCGTCGGCGCGGTCCAGGGCAACGTCCCGGGCGTGGGGCTCGACGCGTTCGGCCAGCGCCAGGCGGTGCTGGACAACCACGTGGCCGGCACCATGGCCCTGCTCGACCAGGTGGAGCCCGGGGAGCTGGACCTCGTCCTCTGGCCGGAGAACGGCACGGACATCGACCCGCAGGTCGACCAGACGGCGGCGTCGCTCATCGACAGCGCGGCGCAGGCGGTGGGTGCACCGATGCTCGTCGGCACTGTCGAGTACCCGCCCAGCGGCGGTCGGTACAACACCGCCGTCCTGTGGGAGCCCGGCGTCGGCGTCACGGCCACCTACACCAAGCAGCACCCGGCGCCCTTCGCCGAGTACATCCCGATGCGTTCGCTGGTCCGGCCGTTCTCGTCGGCCGTCGACCTGGTGACGCGGGACATGCTGCCGGGGGACGAGCCCGGCTACATCCCGCTCGACTCCGAGCGCCTGGGCCGGACCGTCGGCATCGGGGACGTCATCTGCTTCGAGGTGGCGTACGACGGCATCGTGCGCGGGGCGGTGCAGGCCGGGGGAGAGGTGCTCGTCGTGCAGACGAACAACGCCTCCTTCGGGGTGTCCGACGAGTCGACGCAGCAGCTGGCGATGTCCCGCATCCGGGCCATCGAGCACGGGCGCGCGACGGTGCAGATCTCCACCGTGGGCGTCAGCGCGGTCATCGACCCCAACGGGGTGGTCAGCCAGCAGACCGGCCTCTTCACCGCGGAGCAGATGGTGGCTACCCTTCCTCTGCGCGACACGCTGACCCCCGCGACGAGGCTGGGCTCGTGGCCCGCATGGATCATCGACGCCCTCGCGGTGTGCGTGGTGCTCGCCGGTGCAGCCGGCGCACACCGGGTGCGTCGCTCCGACCGGATCGAGACAGCCGCATGACCGAGACCCCGCAGCGGGTGCTCGTCGTCGTCCCGACGTACGACGAGCGCGAGAACCTGCCGGGAGCGCTGGACCGCCTGCGCACCCACGTCCCGGACGCCGACGTCCTCGTGGTCGACGACGGCTCGCCCGACGGCACCGGCGAGCTCGCGGAGAAGATCGCGGAGACCGAGACGGCATCTGACGGCTCGCGTCGCATCCACGTCCTGCACCGGGCCGGCAAGCTGGGCCTGGGTACCGCGTACGTGGCCGGGTTCGGGTGGGCGCTCGAGCGGGGCTACGACGTCGTGGTCGAGATGGACGCCGACGGCTCGCACCGCGCCGAGGACCTGCCGCTCCTGCTTGCCGCGATCGGCGAGGCGGACCTCGTGCTCGGCTCCCGGTGGGTGCCCGGCGGGAGCGTGGTGAACTGGCCGATGAGCCGGCTCCTGCTGTCGCGCGGCGCGAACACCTACACCCGCATCGCGCTCGGCATCCCGCTGCACGACGCCACCGGTGGATTCCGCGCCTACCGCGCGTCGCTCCTGGACCAGCTGACCCTGCAGGACGTCGCGTCGCAGGGGTACTGCTTCCAGGTCGACATGGCGTGGCGCGCGGTCCGCTCCGGTGCCCGGGTGGTCGAGGTGCCCATCACGTTCGTCGAGCGCGAGCTCGGCCAGTCGAAGATGAGCCGCGCGATCGTCGTCGAGGCGCTGGTCAACGTGACCCGGTGGGGGATAGCAGAACGCTCCCGCCGTGTGGCGGGAGCGTTCCGTCGATCTCGAGGCTGAGTGCCTCAGGCGCTGCGGCGCAGCTTGCCCGAGCGGAGCAGGTCCAGGCGCTCGTCGAGCAGCTCCTGGAGCTCACCGACCGTCCGGCGCTCGAGCAGCATGTCCCAGTGGGTGCGCGGCGGCTTGCCGGCCTTCACCTCGGGCCGCGACGCGTCACGGAGCAATGCTTCCTCGCCGCAACGGCACTCCCACACCACCGGGACGTCGGCCTCGACCGAGAACGGCAGGATGATGGTGTGCCCGTTGGGGCAGTCGTAGTGAGCCTGGAGGCGGGGGGCGAACTCGACGCCGTCTTCCGTCTCCATGCTGTGGGACCCGATGCGCATGCCGCGCAGGGACCGGTTTGCCATCTGGGGAACCTCCGTGCCGTTGTACGGCCGTCGAGAGTGAGAACTTCCACCGGTGTCAACGGCGGGCGCCCCTCCAGTGTTCCAGGAGGACGTGAAGGTCTCGTGAACGCGGGTGGTGTGCGGGGGAGAGGCTTAGGGTTGCCCGAGTGAGCAATTCTTCGAGCCCGTCGCCCGTGACTACCCCTCAAGCCTCCCGCACCGACGCGGATATGTCCTTCCGACAGCTGGGTGACAGTGGTCTCACCGTCTCGGTGGCCGGTCTCGGTTGCAACACGTTCGGCGCGACGCTGGATCCGCAGGAGGTCCCGGCCCTGGTGGCGGCCGCGCTCGACGCGGGGATCACGTTCTTCGACACGGCGGACGTCTACGGCGGGGTGCCGGGCCAGAGCGAGGAGCTGCTCGGGGACGCGCTCGTCGGACACCGGGACGACGTCGTCATCGCGACGAAGTTCGGCATGGACGCGCGAGGTCTGAACGGCCCGGACTGGGGCGTGCGCGGCTCGCGCCGGTACGTGCGCCGGGCGGTGGAGGGATCGCTGACGCGGCTGCGGACCGACCACGTCGACCTGTTCCAGCTGCACGCCCCCGATCCCGTGACGCCCATCGAGGAGACCCTGGCTGCGCTGCACGAGCTCGTGGTCGAGGGCAAGGTCCGGTACATCGGCTCCTCGAACTTCGCGGCCTGGCAGGTGGTCGACGCCGACTGGAGCGCCCGGACGACTGGTGCGACGCCGTTCGTCTCGGCGCAGAACCGCTACAACCTGCTCGACCGGTCCGCCGAGGCGGAGCTGGTGCCTGCGGCCGAGCAGGCGGGTGTCGGCCTCATCCCGTACGTCCCGCTGGCATCGGGTCTGCTCACGGGCAAGTACCGGCGAGGGCAGTCCGCTCCCGACGGGTCGCGGCTGACGCGGATGCCCGAGCGGCTGGCCCGGGCCGACTTCGACCGGATCGAGGCGCTCGAGGCGCTGGCTCAGCGCTGGGGGATCGACCTACCGACCCTCGCGCTGGGTGGCCTCGCCGCGCAGCCCGCAGTCGCGACGGTCATCGCCGGCGCCCGCACGCCGGACCAGCTGCGCGCCAACGTGGCGTCGATCGCCTGGGAGCCGACCCTCGACCAGCTGGCCGCGATCGACGAGGCCGCGCCCGGACCCTCGGCCTGAGCGGAGTCACCACTCGAGCACCCGCGCCCGGCTCTGGCCGATCGCGACGACCGACCACAGGCGGACTCCCGCGTCGTCGGCAGCCTCCCGCACGGCCGGCACCCAGGACGCCTCGAACGCTCCGCGGTCCCCACCGGCCGCGCGGACGAGCCCCACGACGACCGACCCGCCCGGTGCGTCGGACGCGAGCACCGAGGCGAGCACCGCGACCAGCCGGCGCGCGACCGCCGGGTCGGCGCGCAGCGGCACGTCGGTGATCGGCAGGACGACGGGGATCGTGCGGTCCTGCGCGTCGAGCACGACGAACCAGAGCGCCGGCGGCCCGGACCGCTCGGGTCCCACGAGGTCGAGCAGCACAGCGAGCGCATCGCCGCCCGACCGCAGGGGCGCACCGGGTGGGTCGGGCAGGTCGTGGTCGGGACCGTCGACGTCGAGCACCCACGGCACGTCGGCCCGCGCGTCGTCGGGGTCGTCGTCCCAGTCCTCGTCGAACCAGCCGTGGTCCTCGCGCTCCGTCATGCGGACGAGCCTGGGACCGCCGCGGGCGCACGGAGGAGGGGCCGGACCGGTCGGTGGAGGAGCCCGCGGTGAGCCGGGGCTGGGGGCGGCTCAGGCGAGGTGCGCGGTCACGGCCTCGACGACGAGGGCGTGGTCCTCGGCCTGGGGGAGCCCGGAGACGGTCACCACGCCGACGATGCCGACGTCGTGGACGCGGATCGGGAAGGCCCCGCCGTGGGCCGCGAACTGCTGCAGCGGGAGGTCGTGCTGCGCGGAGAAGGTGGTGCCCTTGGCCGCGGCGCGCAGACCCACCAGGTAGGACGACGCCCCGAAGCGCTCGACCACGCGGACCTTGCGCTCGATCCAGCTGTCGTTGTCGGGCGTGGTGCCCGGTCGCGCCGCGTGGAACAGCTGCTGGGTGCCCCGGCGGATGTCGACCGTGACGGCCAGGTCACGCTCCTGCGCGAGCTCGACGATCAGGCAGCCCAGGCGCCACGCGTCGTCGTTGGTGAACGTGCGGAACACGAGGTCGTGCTCCTGCTGCTCGACGTGGGCGACGGTGCCGGCGATGTCGTCAGTGCTCATGACGTCATCGTGGCACGGGCGCCCCGGACGCCAGGGGAGCGACCCCGAAGTTGCCGTCGAACACGTGTTCGGGGTCGTACAGCGCCTTGAGCCGCGCGATCCGCGCGAGCGTCTCCGGCGGGAACGCCTCGGAGACGCGAGCGGGGGACTGGTTCGTCTCGAAGCTGAGGTAGACACCGCGCAGGTGCGGGGCGAGGCGTTCCCACCAGGCGTCGATCTGGGTGCGGCGGCTTCCGCGGGCGGACGCGAGCAACGAGAAGTTCTGCGTCCGGTGCGCGTACGCGGTCGCGGCCGGGTCGAGGTCGTTGACCGCGCCGCCGACGGCACGCAGCTGCAGCATGTCGGCGTCGCCGGCGGCCAGCAGGTCGCTGAGCAGCACGGCGAGCGCGGGTGTCACGTGCTCAACCAGGCCACCGCGCGCAGCGGAGTCGGCGCCGCCCGTGTGCTGACCGTGCTGCGCGGCCACGGTCGCGGCGTAGGGCACGAGCTGCGCCTGCTGCTGCAGGACGGGCGCCAGGTCGAGGAACTGCTCGAGCGCCCCGATCGCCGCACCGGTGTCGTCGTTCGCCCACACGATGATCGCGTAGCCGACGGCGGGGTTCTGCTCCCGGGCGGGCACGAGGGTGAGGAAGCTGGTGAGCTCGCGCGGCGACGACTCCACGAGCTCCGCCCACGACTCGACGAACGCCGCGGTGTCCGTGGCGTCGTACACGATCGTGGCGTAGACGACGTTGCCCACCTCCGCGGCCTCGATCTCGACCGCGGTGAGGATGCCGAAGTTCGCCCCGGCGCCGCGCACGGCCCAGAGCAGGTCCGGCTCGTGCTCGGCGTCGGTCCGGACCAGCCGACCGTCGGCGAGGACCAGCTCGGCGGCGACCACGTGGTCGAGCGTGAGGCCGTAGGAGCGCGAGAGGAAGCCCTGCCCGCCGGCCGTGACCAGCCCGCCGACTCCGACGTCGCCGTAGTCGCCGGAGCTGATGGCGAGCCCGACCGGTGAGAGCACCGAGGCGACGTCACCCCACCGGGCTCCGGCGCCGAGCCGCACGACGCGCGTCGCGCGGTCGAGCACCTCGACGGTGTCCAGCGCGCCGAGGTCGATGACGATCCCGCCGTCGTTCGTCGACCGACCGCTGATCCCGTGCCCGCCGCTGCGGACGGCGAACGGGACGCCCTGCGCACGCGCGTACCGGAGCGCCTCGCCGACCTGCTCGGCGGTGTGCGGCCGCAGGACGAGCCCGGGGGAGCCGGAGTAGACGTAGGACGACCGCACGCGCGCGTACTCGCGGTCACCGGGCTCCACGGCGGTCGCGACGAGCGAGGCGGGCAGCCCGTCGTAGTCGATCCCGGAGCGCCGCTTGGCCAACGCGATCACGGGCCGGACGGAGCCTGTGGCGGTGCCGGCGGCAGCACGTTCGGACGCGACGGCGTCCCGCAGGGCCGGCGCGATCTCTCCGCCGAACACCGCGATCGTGGTCTCGTCGTCGGTACCCAGGATGAAGGTGGCGATCCCGTCCTCCAGGACCAGGGTGAGCAGGTCGTCGACCCACCGGTCGGGAGTGCCTTGCAGGAACCCGCTGCCCTGGAACGACCCGCCTCCGAGGTTGAGCAGGCGCCGGATCTCGCGGGGGTCACGGCCGGCCGCGGCCGCGGCGTCGTCGATGCGCGCGTTTCCGGCCGCAAGGTCGCCCGGCTTCAGGTATCCGAGGCTCGGCAGCCACCCGTCGGCCTTGCGCCCGACGAGGCCGAGCATCCTCGGCTTGTACGCGCCGAGCCAGATCGGGACGTCGTGGACGGGCGCCGGGCCGCGCTTGGCGCCGTCGACGTGGTGGTGAGTCCCGTGCACCCGCAGCGGAGCGCGCTCGTCGGTGTCCCAGATGCCCCGGATGATGTCGATCGCCTCGTCCAGCGCGTCCACGGCCTGCCCGGGCGTCAACCGCGGCGCACCCATGGCGACTATCGCGTCCCAGAACGCTCCTGACCCGAGCCCGAGCGCGAACCGGCCGCCCGACAGCAGGTCGAGGCTCGCCGCGGCGCGCGCCAGGACGGCCGGTGGCCGCAGCGGCAGGTTCAGCACGTTCCCGGCCACCTGGACCCGCTGCGTCGACGCAGCGACCCAGGACAGCAGAGTCCAGGTGTCGAGGAACGCCGGCTGGTACGGGTGGTCCTGGAACGTCACCAGGTCGAGCCCGGAACGCTCGGACAGCTGCGCCAGCGCGACGGTCAGCTGCGGGTCCTTGGCTGCCGGGGTCAGGAAGCTGCCGAAGACGAGATCGTGGCCGTAGTCGGGCATCGAAGCATCTCCCTAGTGATTGATGCTTCAACTATAGATCAGTCGTCGCCACGTGCGGATGTCCAACGCCGATAATGCACATTATGACATTATGGCTGGGAGGGGTCACGGAGGGTCAGCACGTACCGCTCCTCCGTCTGCGACGGATCGCGCGGCAGCACCTGACGCTCCCCGGTGCGCGTGTACCCGGAACGCACGAACAGGTCGCCGGCGGCGTGGTTGCTGTCCAGCAGCCACAGCGACACCGTCCGGGCGTCCTCGACGACGGCCGCCCGACGGACGGTGTCGAGCAGCGTCCACCCGACGCCGTGGCGTCGTGACTCCGCGGCCACCCACAGGGCGACGACGTGCCGGTCGTCGACCGGCGACCCCGGCTCCTGCATCATCGTGACCATCCCGCGGCCCACGCCGTCGTCGTCGACGGCGACCCAGGTGGCCGACGTGCGCAGGCGCATGCGCCAGTGCGACTCGGCGAACCGTTCCTCCCGAGCCAGCGAGGCGCCGAAGACGTCCGGGTTCTCCCGCAGGGCGCGCAACCGCACACCCTGGACGAGACGCCAGTCGTTCTCCCCCACCTGTCGGATATCCACGTCCACAGGATGCCTCATCTGGGGCGGAGCACCGGTCAGGGCAGCTCGCGCGCCGTCGTCTGGTCGGCCGGGGTACCGCCGTGGCCGGCGGGGTCGGGCACCGAGCGTGCGGCGTCGGCGATCTCCTCCTCCGGGCGGGGCGGCACGGACTCGTCGTACTCGAGCTCGGGCACCTCGTGCCCTGCGGACTCCGTCATGGCGGTCTCCTTCCGACGCGTTCACGCTACGGGCGGACGGCGGGCAGCGAAAGCCGGACGCCGTCAGAGGTCGATGCCCTCGCCGGAGTCGAGCGAGAGCGGCTCCCCCGCGTCGCCGAGCCGGCCCAGCAATCCGATCGCCATGCCCTGCCCGATCGCGCTCAGCAAGCCGTCGTGGACGACGACGAGGCGCGCTGGCCGCACGTGCCGGACGTAGTCGACGACCTCTCCCAGCTTGAGCCACGGAGCCCCGAGCGGTGCGCACAGGACGTCCACGTGCGCGCCGGCCGGGTCGATGTAGGCGTCACCCGGATGGAGCACGCCGGCGACCAGGTAGCCCACGTTGTGCACTCGCGGCACGTCCGGGTGGACCAGTGCGTGCCACTCCCCCAGCGCCGCCACGTCGAACCCGCCGGCGGAGAAGGCATCGCCTCCGCGCACGGCGTGCACGCGCTCTGCGGGCGCCCCGGCGCTGACGAGGACGTCGACCACGGACTGCGGCGCCCACGCCTCAATGCCCCCCTGCACCGCCTCGACCACGGGCTCGGTGGCCACGTGATCGGGGTGCTCGTGCGTGATGAGGACGGCCGAGACACCGTCGAGTGCACCCGGCAGGTCGGAGAAGACGCCGGGGTCGATGACGAGGTGGTCGGCGCCCCTGTCGAGACGGATGCAGGCGTGTCCCCAACGGCTCAGGCGGGTGCTCATCCGTTCAGTGTGTCCTGACCTGGGATGATGCGCGCGGCGTTTCGCCGGACGCCGGTGCCCCGGCTACGGTTGCGCACGTGCTGGTGCTCGGGGTGTGCAGTCTCAAGGGTGGCGTGGGCAAGACGTCGATCACCCTCGGTCTGGCGTCGGCTGCCCTGGAGCGCGGGCTGCGCACGCTGGTCATCGACCTGGACCCGCAGGGCGACAGCACCATGGCGCTCGGAGCACGTCCGCAGGCCGGCGACGTCGCGTCCGTCCTCGACGAGCCGGGCGAGGCGACGATGGCCAAGGCCACCGTGCTGTCGTCGTGGGCCGACGAAGGCCTCGACGTCCTCGCCGGGTCCGAGCGGTCCGCGGCGCACGACCGTCTCGACGGCGACGACCTGGACCGGCTCCGCTACGCGCTGTCCTGGGTGCGCGACTACGACCTCGTCCTGATCGACTGCCCGCCGTCGCTCGGGGGCCTCACCCGCACGGGACTGTCCGCGTGCGACCGCGCCCTCGTGGTGACCGAGCCGGGCCTCTTCGCCGTGATGGCGGTCGGCCGCGCCATGCGGACCATCGACGAGCTGCGTCGCGGACCCGCGCCAGCGCTGCAGCCGCTCGGCATCGTCGTCAACCGGGTCCGTGCCCGCTCGATCGAGCAGGCGTTCCGGCTGGAGGAGCTGCAGACGCTCTACGGCCCGCTGGTGCTCACTCCCCCGGTCCCCGAGCGCGCGGCGCTCCAGCAGGCCCAGGGTGCCGCCCAGCCGGTGCACGCGTGGCCGGGCGCCGCGGCCGCCGAGCTGGCCCGCACGTTCGACGCCCTGCTGGACCGCGCACTTCGCGCACCGCGCCACTGACATGACACGAGCGGCCACCCCGAAGGGCAGCCGCTCGTCGAGTCGGTCCGTGTCAGCCGGCGGTGCGGGCCTGCCGGCGCAGTGCGAGCTCGTCGTGGGCCGACGGCGTCGCGATGAGCTCCTCGTCCTCGTCCGCACGCTCGGTGGGCAGCGCCGCGAGGGTGCCCTCGACCTCACGCCAGACGCGGCCGACCGCGATGCCGAACACGCCCTGGCCGCCCTGCACGAGGTCGATGACCTCGTCGGCGGAGGTGCACTCGTACACGCTCGCGCCGTCGGACATCAGGGTGATCTGGGCGAGGTCGTCGACCCCCCGCTCGCGCAGGTGGCTCACGGCGGTGCGGATCTGCTGCAGCGAGACGCCCGTGTCCAGCAGGCGCTTGACCACCTTGAGCACGAGGATGTCGCGGAAGCTGTAGAGCCGCTGCGTGCCCGAACCGGTGGCCGGCCGGATGGACGGCTCCACCAGGCCGGTGCGGGCCCAGTAGTCGAGCTGGCGGTACGTGATGCCCGCGGCGCGGCACGCGGTCGGGCCGCGGTAGCCGGTCGCGGTGTCGAGGTCAGGGAGGTCGTCGTCGAACAGCATGCCCTGAGCGCGCTGCGGCACTGCCCCGCTGACGCTCTCGGCGCTCTCGTTGCTGGTCACGAATCCTCCACTCGTCGCACGCCGGTCGGCGGACATCTCCCCCGGCTGCTTGCCAGACTAGGCCCGCGGCGGTACGGACGCCATGACGCCCGCCGGGCGTGTCGCGACGGGCGAGTCTCACCTTCGACCTGAACGCGAAGGTTTGGGACTAATGACCCTCCGCGCCGCCCTCCTCCTCGGGTTCCGCGCCCGTGCTGAAGTCCTCGGGCGTGACGAGGTCGAGGAACCGCCGGAAGCGCTCGAGATCCTGCTCGGACGTGGTGGTCCGTACCTCGACGCCGGCGATCGCCACGACCTCGGCGGAGCACAGGACCGGGCAGCCGAACCGGAGCGCCATCGCGATCGCGTCGGACGCCCGGGAGTCGACCCGAGGCCCGGTCCGGAGCACCAGCTCGGCGTGGAACACGCCCTCCTCGAGGCGGGTGATCTCCACCCGCGTCAGGCCCGAGCCCACCGCGATGAGCACGTCCCGGAGCAGGTCGTGCGTCATCGGTCGGGGCGGCACGATGCCCGCCTGCGCGGAGGCGATGGCGCTCGCCTCCGTAGGCCCGATGAGGATGGGCACCAGGAGCTCGGAGTCGGGGTCGAGGAGCAGCACGACGATCTCGTCGTCGGCCATGTGCTGGCGCACCCCGACGACCTCGACCGGTACGAGCTCGGCGTCCTCTCCCATGCAGCCCACGCTACGACGCCGACGCCGATCCGGCGCCCCCCAGGGACAGCCGTTATGGCCGCGATCCGGCTACGGCGCGAGGTCGGCGACCGCCGCGCGCACGAGCGCGGTGTGCATCTGCGTGCAGAGCTCGCCCACCTCGGCCGCCAGCGTGCCCGCCCGGGCCCGCGACGACGCGCTCCGCTGGCCGCGCCACGGCGCCACCACCTGCTCGACGAGGTCCGCCTGACGGTCGGCCGAGGTCCGGAACTGCCGCAGGTGACGCGGGTCGATCCCGTGCTCGGCCAGCGCGGCGGCCGAGACCACGATCTCGCGGGCCCACAGGTCGAACGACCCCGTCCCGTGCGTGCGCAGGACCCCCGCGGCGACGAGATCCTCGACGAACGCCACCTCGACACCGGACTCGCGTGCGAGCGTCTCGAGCGTCCACCGCGTCCCGGTGCCCTCGCTGACGCCGTCCCGCGTGGCGAGCCGGGCGCGCGGAGCCGGCTCGTCCTCCTCCCCCGCGTCCAGGGCGGCGAGGCGGTCGCCGATGACCTTCAGGGGCATGTACCGGTCGCGCTGCTGGCGCAGGACGAACCGGAGGCGCTCGATGTCCGCCGGCGAGTACTGCCGGTAGCCGGCCGCCGTGCGCACCGGCTCGACGAGCCCCTGCTCCTCGAGGAAGCGGAGCTTGGACGTGGTGACGGCGGGGAACTCGATGCGCAGCGCGGCCAGGACGTCGGAGATCCGCATGGAGGCGCGGCGGGAGATGCCGCGCGGCCACGGCTCGTGCGTGACCTCGGCCGCGGTGCTCGTGTCGACCTGCACGCGCTGTGCTCGGGCGCTCGTCACGTGGTGCTCCCCGTGGGGCCGAGCGGCAGGGACCGGCCGGTCACGCGCCGGCCGTGTCGCGGTGCGGGCTGGGGTGGAACGTCATGCGGTACTTGCCGATCTGGACCTCGTCGCCCGCCCGGAGCGCCGACTGGTCGATGCGGGTCCGGTTCACGTACGTCCCGTTCAGCGACCCGATGTCCCGCACGACGAATGTCTGGCCCTCCCGGACGAACTCCGCGTGCTTGCGGGAGACGGTGACGTCGTCGAGGAAGATGTCCGCCGCCGTCGAGCGGCCTGCGACCGTCCGATCCGCGTCGAGCAGGAACCGCGCACCGGCGCTCGGTCCCCGCTGCATGACGAGCAGGGCAGAGGTGGGCGGGAGGGCGTGCACCGCGGCGACCTCGTCCGGGGTCAGCCCGACGGGTGCCGACGCCTCGATCTCGACGGGCTCGATCGCCCCGAAGCTCATCGTGGTGTCGGGTCCGCCCGCGAAGCGTCCGACCTGCGGGTCCTCGCCGCTCATGCCACCTCCCGGGCCCGTCTCTCACCTCGACGCCCGGGGTTCCTCGGGGTCAGCCACACCCTATGCGGACCGGGCGGGTCGGCGCAGCACGTCGGCACCAGGTGACAGCCTGCTGCGCGCTGCGCGGTCGGTACAGAACAGGATCAATCGCCCTGCGGCGGCACCGGCGTCGCGTACACCGGATCCGGCACGACCCGGATGGCGTCCACCTGCACGAGCTCCTCGCTCTCGACAACCCCTCTGCCCCCGTTATTGCGCACCTGCGCCATCGCACCACCCGGGATCTGCAGCGCCGGGGCGATGATGTCGGGGTCACCGATCGCGATCCAGCGGTACGGCGCCGTGAGCTCGACGCCGTCGAGGACCACCGCGCCACCCGTCCCCGTGAACGCGCTGCTCGCCGTCACCCGCTGGTCGTTGAGCTGCACCGCCTCCGCGCCCGCGTTCCGCAGCTCCTCGAGCATGTTCAGCATCGTGATCGGCTTGATGAAGCCGTCCGGCTCCGTGAGCGTGACCACCACACCCGGCCCCTCCGCGGGCAGGCGACCGGTGAGGATCCCCTGCGTCTCGGCGCTGCGGCGCAGCGCATCGAGAGCGGCCTGCCGGCGGTCGGAGCCCGAGAGCAGGTCGTCCCGCTCGCGCGCGAGGTCGGCGGACTCCCGGGCGAGGGCGTCGCCTCGGTTCGTGGTCTCGTCGAGGATCCGGACGAGGTCGCCCTGCCGCATCCCGCCGAGGTCCGCCTCACCGGACTGGCGCACCTGCGCCACCAGCGCGAAGCCGAGCACGGCGCACAGGACGCCCGCGACCAGCTGAGCGCGGGTGGAGCGGGGCTTGAGCGCACGACCGAGGACCGCCCATCCGCTCGGCTCCTTCGGCACCGGGACAGCCGTCGCGTCGTCGACCGACGGTTCCCGAGCGGGCGTCGAGCCGGACGGCAGTGCGTCCGGCCCGTCGGCAGGCTCGGGGTCACTGTCGTCGGGGACGATCGGCGGCAGCGAGTTCGGCTGCGCGGGCTCGTCGTCCTCGGGCACGACGGGAGGCAGCGAGTTCGGCTGCGCGGAGTCCTCGTCCTCGGGCACGACGGGCTGCGCGGGCTCGTCGTCCTCGGGCACGACGGGAGGCAGCGAGTTGGCCTGCACGGGTTCCTCGTCCTCGGGCACGACGGGGGGCAGCGAGTTGGCCGACACTGGCTCGTCGTCCTCCGGCACGACGGGAGGCAGCGAGTTGGCCGCCGCGGGGTCCTCGTCCTCCGGCACGACGGGAGGCAGCGAGTTCTCCACGTCGTCGGGCGGCATCGGACCGTCGGCGTCCCGGTCGTCCCTCGTCGGAGTCACGCTCATGCCTTGAACAGGTGCCGACGGATCGCGGCGGCGTTGGAGAAGATCCGGATGCCCAGCACGACGACGACGGCGGTCGACAGCTGAGTGCCCACGCCGAGCTGGTCGCCGAGGAACACGATCAGCGCCGCGACGACCACGTTCGACAGGAAGGAGATGAGGAACACCCGGTCGTCGAAGATCCCGTCGAGCATGGCGCGCAAGCCACCGAACAGGGCGTCGAGGGCGGCGACCACGGCGATCGGGAGGTAGGGCTGGAGCTCGACGGGCACGGTCGGCTGCAGGAGCAGACCCCCGACGACGCCGATGACCAGACCGATGACTGCGATCACGTGCCGTCCCTCCGTGTCAGACCTGCAGACCCTGCCACAAGGCTCCGTCCAGATGCATCCCCGCCCGCACGCGCCCCCGGCTCGGGCGCGGAGGACGCGTCCGGAACCTCGGCCTCGTTGAGGGTGACCAGGCCGGTCCCCGGGAGCTCGAGCTTGCTCTGCGACGTCATCTGGACGCCGATCCCGTACGTCGTCCGGAGGGTCGCCAGGTGCTGGCCCGCGCTGGCCCGCGCGAGCTCCGTCTGCATGCTCACCGCGTCGCCCACGGCCTCCACCGTGTACGGGCTGCTCAGGGCGACCAGGTCGACGAGCACCGCGTCCCCCGCGCTGCGGATCGCGGTCATCGCGGTGAGGCGCTGCCCGTTCACCGCGACGGCCTCGGCCCCGGCCGCCCACAGGCCGTTCACCACGACCTGGAGGTCGACGTCCTGCACGCGCAGCTCCGGGTCCTCCTCGTCGCGGTTGTCGGACTGTGCGTCCGTGAGGACGAGCCGCAGACCCGGCCCCGTCACCGCCGTCACGCCGGACTGCACGGAGTCCGCCTCGATCTCGTCGCGCACCGACTGGCCCTCGTCCCCGAGGAGCTCCTCCTGGAGCCTGGCGATCTCGTCGGTCATCGCGGTGATGTCCGACTGCTGTTCGTCGGCCTCCGCGCGGCGCTCCTCGATCTGCGCCTCCAGGAGCTCGCGCGCGGCCAGCACCGCCCCGGCAGGCTGCCGCAGGGCGATCGTCGCGGCCGTCGCGCCCAGGCCCAGCCCGACGGCCAGAGCGACCAGACCGGCGGTCGACCGCCACGTGCGCCTGGGGCCGGTGCCGGCGGCACGGCGAGCAGTGGCCTCCGCATACCCCGGGTCGAGCGGGCGTCGGTAGAACTCGTTGAGCAGCGTCATCGACGCGTCCGGGCTGCGCGGCGGCTCGCTGGAACCGTGCCGCGCGCTCATGAGCGTCCCGCGTCGTCGCGCAGGAGCTGGCGCGCCTGGGCGAGGTAGACGACCGCCGAGAACCAGTAGAGCGCGACGCCCCAGAGGGCGAAGGCCCACCCGGCGACCCCGGCGACGGTGCCGACCCACGAGTCCCACTGTGCGAGGAGGAGCAGCGGGAACGCGTAGAGCAGGGCGAACGTGCCGGCCTTGCCCGCCAGGTGCACCTGCAACGGTGCGTACCCCGCACGGGCGAGGACGATGAGCATCACCGCGAGCACCACGTCGCGCAGGACCAGCACCCCGAGCAGCCACCACGGCACCACGTCGCGCCAGGCGAGCGCGACGAGCGTCACGATGATGAAGAGGCGGTCCGCAGCGGGGTCCAGCAGCTGACCGAGCCGGGACACCTGCCCGAGCCGCCGGGCGAGCACCCCGTCGAGCCAGTCGCTGGCTCCGGAGACCGCGAGGACCGCGACCGCCCACCCGTCCTCGCCGTGGGCGATGAGCAGCGCGAACACGGGGACGAGGAGCAGACGCACGAGACTGATGGCGTTCGGCACGGTCAGCACGCGCGTGGAGACGACGTCGTTGCTCGCCACTGCCTCCCCCGTCACTGTCCCGTCCTGGCGGCGTCGATACTATGCGGCCCGGGGCCCCGCTCCCGACGGCGGCGCGCCCTCGGCTGCGGCGCAGGTCAGCGGGTGCAAGAGTTCAGGGATGGTGCACCGCAACGACCCGGACGTCATCAAGCGCCTCCTGACGTCTCCCGGGAGCTGGGCGGTCGTCGGCCTGTCGACGAACACGTCCCGCGCGGCGTACGGCGTCGCCCGGTACCTGCAGTCCCACGGCCACGAGATCGTGCCCGTGCACCCGCGCGCGGAGACCGTCCATGGGGCAGCGGGCGTGCGCACGCTCGCCGACGTGGACGGGCCCGTCGACGTCGTCGACGTGTTCGTGAACAGCACGCTGGCCGGCGCCGTCGTGGACCAGGCGATCGCCGTCGGCGCCCGTGCGGTCTGGCTGCAGCTCGGGGTCGTCGACGAGGACGCCGCGGAGCGAGCCCGCGCGGCCGGTCTCGACGTCGTCATGGACACCTGCCCCGCGATCGAGGGTCCGCGGCTCGGCCTGTAGGCGTGTGCGCGAGGTCACCCGCGGCCTGCCTGCCGCTGGAGGCCTCCGCCCGGTAGACTCCGTCACGAATCTGGAGTTCGTCGCGTCCCCCTTCGAGGCGTCGTCACCACCGCTCAGCCGGTCGTGACCCGCCTCGCGTCGTGTGGTCTAGGCATCGCGTGAGCGGTTGCCACTGGGTGGTCCGGGGCTGCGACCCGCTGTTCGCCGTCCCGGTGCACGGTTCAGGGCTCCGCCCCGCGATGATCGGTTCCCCACTTCATGAGCTCTGCCCTGCCCTCTGCCCTGCCCGAGGACGCCACCTTCGCCGACCTCGGGCTGCCGCCGGCCCTCGAGGCCGCGATCGCCGACCTCGGTTTCACCGTCCCCTCCGCCATCCAGTCGCAGGCCGTGCCCGCGCTGCTGAGCGGCCGCGACATCGTCGGCGTCGCCCAGACCGGCACCGGCAAGACCGCCGCGTTCGGTCTGCCGCTGCTCGCCGCGATCGACTACGACATCCCCGCCGTCCAGGCCATCGTGCTGACCCCGACGCGTGAGCTCGCGATGCAGGTGGCCGACGCCATCCAGTCGTTCGCCACCCACCTGCCCGGCCTGAACGTGCTCGCGGTCTACGGCGGCTCGCCGTTCCTGCCGCAGCAGCGGGCGCTCGCCCGCGGCGCCCAGGTGGTCGTCGGCACCCCCGGTCGCGTGCTCGACCACCTCGAGCGCCGCACGCTGAAGCTGGACCAGGTGCGCTTCCTCGTGCTGGACGAGGCCGACGAGATGCTCCGCATGGGCTTCGCCGAGGACGTCGACAAGGTCCTGTCCGCTGCGCCGCGCGAGCGTCAGGTCGCCCTGTTCTCCGCGACGATGCCGCCGCAGATCCGTCGCGTCGCCGAGCAGCACCTGAACCGACCGGTCGAGATCACGGTCTCGCGCCAGGCGTCGACCGTGACCAGCGTGCGCCAGACCTACGCCGTCGTCCCGCACCGCCACAAGACCGGCGCGCTCGCCCGGGTGCTCGCCGTCTCCGAGGCCGACGCGGCCATCGTCTTCGTGCGCACCCGCGGTGCCGCCGAGGAGGTCGGCAGCGCGCTGATCGAGCGGGGCATCTCGGCCGCGTACATCTCCGGTGACGTCGCCCAGACGGAGCGCGAGAAGATCGTCGACCGCCTGCGGACCGGCGCGCTCGACGTGCTCGTCGCCACGGACGTCGCCGCCCGCGGCCTCGACGTGGACCGCATCGGCCTCGTCGTCAACTTCGACGTGCCGCGCGAGCCCGAGATCTACGTGCACCGCATCGGCCGCACGGGCCGCGCCGGCCGCGAGGGCGAGGCGCTGTCGTTCGTCACGCCCGCCGAGCAGTCGCGTCTGCGCCAGATCGAGCGCACGACGCGCCAGTCGCTCCTGCAGGTGGACATCCCCTCGCCCGCCGAGGTCTCCGCGCACCGCGTGCAGGCCCTCCTCGCCCGCACCGGCGCCCGGGCCGAGCTCGACCGCCTGGACCTCTACCGCGAGGCCATCGCCGTGCACCTGGCGCAGAACCCGGACGTCGACCCGTACGAGCTGCTCGCGACGCTGACGGCCCTCGCGGTCGGCGACGAGGGCCCCGTGGCCGTGCAGGGCGACGACCTGGACGACGCGCTCTCGCGTGCGCACCTCACCGGTGGCGGTCGCGAGCGCGACGGCGAGCGCAGCTACGACCGTCCGGAGCGCGGCGAGCGTCGCCGCGCGGACACGCACATCGCCGGGGGCTCGCCGCGCTGGCGTGTCGCCGTCGGTCACCGGGACGGTCTGCAGCCGGGCGCCCTGGTGGGCGCGCTCACCGGTGAGGGCGGCCTGACCGGCAAGGACGTCGGCAAGATCGACATCTTCGGCAGCTTCGCGCTGGTCGACATCCCGGCGGGTCTGTCGGCCGACGTCATCGACCGGCTGGCGCGCACCCGGGTCGCCGGGCGCCCGCTGCGCATCCGTCTCGACTCGGGCCCGCGCCCGGGCCACGGTGCCTCGCGCCCGACGCACGGCCCGGCACGCGGCCGCAGCTGATCGCACGGCCCAGCCCCCGTCTCCCTCCAGGGGAGGCGGGGGCTTCGTGCTATCGGAGCACCGACCCCGGGCGGCCCTGTCGAGAGGCCCCCCGAAGGAGGGTGATGTCCGCCTCGCGGAGCACCTCCCCCACGTCACGGAAGCCTCGGATGCTCCCCAGCACCCCGATGGCGACCCTCGAGCCCAGCTCCTGACGCAGCTGGTCGAGCAGCAGCGACAGGCGGCTCGGGACCCCGCCCGGCCCGACGTCGTCGAGCAGCACGACGAAGTCGTCCTCGGAGATCCGCGCGGGCGTGTCCCCCTCCCGGAGCGGACGGCGCAGCCGGCGGACGAGCTCGCGGTGCAGGTCGAGCCGCGCGTCCCCGTCCGCGTCCAGGTGCCCCTGCGTGGGGATCGCCGGACCGTCGAGCACCCGTACGAGGGCGAGGGCGCAGTCGTACCCGGGCGACCGCCTGGTCCGGAGCACCGCGGCGCCGAGCCGGTCCAGGAACAGCAGCCGGTTGACCAGCCCGGTCTCCGGGTCACGGAGCGCGTCGCGCTGCAGGGCGATCTCCTGCTCCTTGCGCTCCGTGACGTCCACGAGGGCTCCCACCAGCCGCGCAGGGCACCCGGCGTCGTCGAGCACCGTGACGGCCCGGCAGAGCATCCAGCGGTAGTCGCCGGACGACGTACGGACGCGGTGCTCGAGCTCGAGCGGTGAGCCGGCGCCGGCCAGCTGCGAGGCGATCGACGCCGACAGCTCGTCGCGGTCGGCGGGGTGCACACGCTCGAGCCACTCCCCCGGCGAGTCGCCGATGACGTCGTCGTCGTACCCGAGGGTCTGCTTCCAGCGGGGCGAGTAGTAGACCGTCCCCGCGGACACGTCCCAGTCCCAGGTGCCGTCGTGCGCGGCCATCGACGCCAGGGCGTAGCGCTCCTCGCTCGCGCGCACCGTGTCCGCCAGGGACCGCTCACGGGCAGCGGCCTGTTCCAGCGCACGACGCTGCTCGCGCAGGTTGGCCAGGAGGCGCTCCTGGTCGAGCGCGACCGCGAGCAGGGCCGCCCAGTGGTTGAACCGGTCGCGGGCGCTGGTGGCCCGCGACTCGACGGTGCCGTCGATGGCCAGCAGCCCCCAGTCGCTGCCGCCGAACGTCACCGGGACGACGAAGGTGAGCTCGTTCGAGCCGACGGTCCCGGCCCTGGTCAGGGCGGCCGGGGGGAACTGGCTGGCGGTCGTCCGGACGCCGACGAGGCGCGACAGGGTGCCCGACGTGTCGTGCACGCCGACGATCTCCATCTCCCGGTCGCCCGGCCCCCGGTCGGCGCCGAGCCAGAGCCCGAGGCAGGCATGACCTCGGACCCCGCGCGGCAGCCAGCCGAGGGCGCGCGGGCTGGCTCCGTCACCGCGCAGGAGGTCCATGTCGACCTCGTACTGGTCCACGATGGTGCGCTCGAGCTGCCCGCTGCGCGCCAGCATCGCCCGCGTGCAGCCCCGCGTCAGAGCGAGGAGCACCTCCGTGACCGCGCGCCGGACCGCGACCTCGTGGTCCGGGTGCGAGAGCGCTTCCACGACGTCTGCCTCCACACCGCGGAGGCAGGTCACCAGCTGCTCGAGCGCCTCGGGGTGCGGCTGCATCGCCGCCGTCACGTCGGCGAGCCGGGTCAGCGTCGCCGTCCCGGGCGTGGCCCCGCGCTCGGCAGCGGTCTCGATCGGCTCGACGACGGCGTGCCACCAGGTCTCGCGGGGCGCGACGCCGGTCCGACGTGCACCGCCGACACCGGCGGGCCCCACGAAGGCCGTACCGGCGAGCGCCCGGAGCACCTGGTACCCGCTGCGGCTGCCGGTCACGGCGCCGGCGGCCGGGGCGGACTGCGCGGACTCGGTGCAGCCGCAGGACTCCCGCAGCACCAGGGTCGACGGAGCCCGGTACTCCCCGCCGGGGACCTCCTCGCCGCGCATGCGGGAGAGCAAGAGGGATACCGCGGTCTCACCCACGCGGTCGTAGTGCGCGTCGACGGTGGACAACCGAGGTGTCACGCGCGCGCCGGAGTCGGCGTGGTCGAACCCGATCACCGCCTGGTCACGCGGGAGCACGAGCCCGGCAGCACGCAGGGCCCGCTGGAAGCCGATCGCGTTCCGGTCGGTGGCCGCGATCACGGCCGTCGTGGGTGTGCCGGCGGCGAGCATCCGGGCGGCCGCGTCGGCACCACCCTGCTCGTGGTTGTCCGACGACTCGAAGATCCAGGCGTCGGGCGGCTCGATGCCGTGCTCGGCGAGCGTCGCGCGGTAGGCCGCGAAGCGCTCGCGCATGTCCCGCTGCGTGAGGCAGCCGATGAAGCCGATCGCCGTGTGGCCGTGCCCGAGCAGGTGCTCGACCGCCGCGCGCACACCGCCGAGGTTGTCCGGGAGCACCACCGCGTCGTCGGCCGACTGGGGCTCCTCGCTGACCAGGACCACCGGCAGGCCCCACTGCTGCACCGACGCGAGCCGGTCGCTGCGCAGCGCCTTGCCCACCACGACGAGCCCGTCCACCGCGCCGAGTGCGACGGGTGCGTCGAGGATCGACTCGTCCGGGTACCGCTCCCGGTCCAGCCCCGCCGGATACGTCTGCACGGCCACGACGCGGTGCCCGGCCGCTCGTGCCGCGCGGGCCACCCCCGCGATCAACGCTCCGAAGTAGAACCCGCCGACCACCGGCGAGAGCACGCCGATCGTCCGTCGTGCCGTCGGTGAGACCGGTCCGCGTCGCACTGTTCCCATGACCCCACATCCCTCGCCCACGTCGTCGGAGCCGAGATGATGCATTTCACCCGCATCGGGCGACACACTAGGTGATCGTGGTCACACCTGCATATGACTCCGGAGTACCCGGCTCTTCCGCGTCGCCGTCGACGCCGTCGCCCGGGCCGTCCTCCCCCAGCCCTTCGACCGCCCCCGCACGACGCCCGACGATCACCGACGTGGCGCGCGCCGCGGGGGTCTCGATCGCCGTCGTGTCGTACGCCCTCAACGGCCGGCCGGGTGTCTCCGCCGCCACCCGGGAGCGCGTGCTGCGCGTGGCCGACGAGTTCGGCTGGCGGCCGAGCGCGGCCGCGCGGTCGATGCGGACGGGGCCGCGCGCCATCGGTCTCGTCTTCGACCGCGGGGCTGCCGGACCCGTCGCCCAGGCGACCGGGGTGCTCGAGTTCGTGATCTCGCTCCAGGAGGTCCTGGCCGCCCGCAACCTCGCCCTCGTGCTCCAGCTCGTCGACGGACCGGAGGCTGCCGTCGCCCTGTACGGCGAGTGGTGGGCGGAGCGTCGCTTCGACGTCATGGTCGTCACCGACGTGCTCCTCGAGGATCCCCGGCTCGACGCCCTGCGGCGGCTGCGGGCACCGGCTGTGGTCGTCGGTGCAGGTCAGAGCGATGTCGACCTCGCGGCGGTGACCCTGGACGACGCCGAGGCCTTCGGGCGCGTCGGCCGTTACCTGCTCGAGCTGGGGCACCGCCACGTGGCCCTGGTGAGCGGTCCGAAGGAGCTGGTGCGGACGCGCGAGCGGCTCGGTGCGCTCACCGGCGTGCTCGACGCGGCCTCCGGCGTGCTGGTCCACGAGGCCACGGGCGGCACGGCGGAGGAGGCTGCGGTGGCGACCCGGCGGCTGCTGACGGGGGGTCGGGCGCCGACCGCGATCGTCTACGACTCCGACCAGATGGCGGTCGCTGCTCTCGACGTGGCACGCCGCACGGGCCTCGCGGTGCCCTGGGACCTCTCGATCGTCGCGGGGTCGGACTCGGCCCTGTGCCGGCTCGCCACGCCCTCGATCACGACCCTCCCGTCGGCCCAGCGCGACCTCGGTACCGCCACCGGCGAGGCGGTCCTCGCGGTCCTGGACGGGGACCTCCGTGCCCGCCGCGCGCTCCAGATCGGAGGCCTCGCGGTGCGGGGCAGCACGGGTCCGCGGTCGAGATGAGAACGCTCTCATGCGAGTCACAGTTTGGTAACGCGGGCTACCTAAACGATTTGCCCCGTGCCGCCCAGAAAGTCCCCGTGGTGATCTAGCGACCAGTCGCCGTGGACTTCCCCGGACGACTTGCGCCCGGACGGGATGGCCGACCGGGCACTTCGATCGACACCCGGAGGACTACGTGTCCACACACGGCAAGAGAGCGGTGAGGCAGCGCCTGCGCGCGGCCACGACCGCCGCGGCAGCGACGGCGCTGCTCGCAGCACCCCTGTGCATCACGACGAGCGCCAGCGCCGCGGAGGCGCACGTCGACAACCCCTACGCCGGCGCGACGCAGTACGTGAACCCCACGTATGCGGCAGCGGCTGAGAGCGCTGCCACACGTGCCGGCGACGCCTCGCTGGCCGCAAAGATGCGGACCGTGGCGAAGCAGCCGACCGCCGTCTGGATGGACCGCATCAGCGCCATCACCGGCAACGCCGACGGCAACGGCCTGAAGTTCCACCTGGACAACGCCGTCGCCCAGAAGGGCTCCGGACCGATCGTCTTCAACCTGGTCATCTACGACCTGCCCGGACGCGACTGCTACGCCCTGGCGTCCAACGGTGAGCTCCCCGCCACCGACGCGGGCCTGGCGCGGTACAAGGCGGAGTACATCGACCCGATCGCCGCGCTGCTCAGCGACCCGAAGTACGCGGACATCCGGATCTCGGCCACCATCGAGCCCGACTCGCTGCCCAACCTGGTGACCAACATCTCGGAGGCCACCTGCCAGCAGGCGGCGCCGTACTACAAGGCCGGCGTGAAGTACGCGCTCGACAAGCTGCACGCCATCCCGAACGTCTACAACTACATCGACATCGGCCACTCCGGCTGGCTCGGCTGGGACAGCAACGCCGGTCCCGCGGCGACGCTGTTCGCCGACGTGGCGAAGTCCACCACCGCCGGGTTCGCCTCGATCGACGGGTTCGTCAGCGACGTCGCGAACACCACGCCGCTCAACGAGCCGTTCCTGCCGGACTCCACGATCTCGGTGGGCGGCACGCCGATCCGCTCGAGCTCCTTCTACGAGTGGAACTTCGACTTCGACGAGATCGACTTCACGGCGCACATGCACCGGCTGCTCGTGGCGGCCGGCTTCCCGTCGTCGCTCGGCATGCTCGTCGACACCTCCCGCAACGGCTGGGGTGGCGCGGCGCGTCCGACCGCCGTGTCCACCAGCACCAACCACAACACCTACGTGAACGAGTCCAAGGTCGACAAGCGCGTCCACCGCGGCGCGTGGTGCAACCCGCTCGGTGCGGGCATCGGCGAGCTGCCGCAGGCCACGCCGTCCGGCTACGCCAGCTCCCACCTCGACGCCTTCGTCTGGATCAAGCCCCCGGGTGAGTCCGACGGTGCGTCCTCCGACATCCCGAACGACCAGGGCAAGCGGTTCGACCGCATGTGCGACCCGACGTTCGTGTCGCCCAAGCTGTCCAACCAGCTGACCGGCGCCACGCCGAACGCGCCGCTCGCCGGCCAGTGGTTCGAGGACCAGTTCAAGACCCTCGTCGCCAACGCCTACCCCGTCCTCGCGGGGGGCACGACTCCCCCGGTCGACACGACGGCGCCCTCGGTGCCGGCGGGCCTGACGGCCGGCACGCCGACCTCGACGAGCGTCCCGCTGTCCTGGACCGCATCGACCGACAACGTGGCCGTGACCGGCTACAACGTCTACCAGGGCACCACGCTGGTGGGCACCTCCACCTCGACGAGCTACACCGTGACCGGCCTGTCCGCCGCCACCGCGTACTCGTTCACCGTCCGCGCCAAGGACGCCGCCGGCAACCTGTCGGCTGCCTCCACCGCGGTCTCCGCCACGACGGCGACCGGCACGGTCACGGACACGACGGCACCCTCGGTGCCGACGGGCCTGACGGCCGGCACGACGACCTCGACGTCGGTCCCGCTCTCGTGGAACGCGTCGACGGACAACACCGGCGGCACGGGCGTCGCCGGCTACGAGGTCTACCGCGGCTCCACGCTCGTGGCGACGACCACCTCGACGAGMTACACCGTGACCGGCCTGAGCGCCGCCACCGCGTACTCGTTCAGCGTCCGTGCCAAGGACCTGGCGGGCAACGTCTCGGCGGCGTCCACGGCGGTCTCGGCGACCACCCAGTCCGGCACCATCACGGACACGACGGCACCCTCGGTGCCGACGGGCCTGACCGCCGGCACGACGACCTCGACGTCCGTCCCGCTGTCCTGGACCGCGTCGACCGACAACGTGGCAGTCACCGGTTATGACGTCTACCGCGGCTCCACGCTCGTGGCGACGACCACCTCGACGAGCTACACCGTGACCGGCCTGAGCGCCGCCACCGCGTACTCGTTCACCGTCCGCGCCAAGGACGCCGCCGGCAACGTCTCGGCATCGTCCGCGGCCGTCTCGGCGACCACCCAGTCGGGCTCGTCGAACAGCAGCTGCTCGGTCAAGTACACCGCCAGCAGCTGGAACACGGGCTTCACCGCCTCCGTCAAGGTGACCAACACCGGCACGACGGCGCTGAGCAGCTGGACCCTCGGGTTCTCCTTCGCCAACGGCCAGACCGTCACGCAGGGCTGGAGCGCCGACTGGTCGCAGTCCGGCCCGGCGGTCTCCGCGAAGAACGCGGCGTGGAACGGCACCCTCGGTGCCGGCCAGAGCACCGACATCGGGTTCAACGGCTCCCACACGGGCACGAACAACGCGCCCACCGCCTTCACGCTCAACGGTGCGACCTGCGCCATCGCGTGACCTAGCGGCATGACGAGCGGGGGTCCTCCAGCCAGGAGGGCCCCCGCTCGACCGTTCCGACCGACCACCTGAGGAGAACCGTGTCGTCCACCCATCGCCTGCGCGCGCTCGCCACGAGCGTCGCCGCCACCGCCGCCCTGACGGCGCCGCTCGTGCTCGGCGCCGTCCCCGCCCACGCCGCAGCCGGCGACGACTGGCTGCACGTGACGGGCAACAAGATCGTCGACGAGGCCGGCAAGGAGGTGTGGCTGACGGGCACCAACTGGTTCGGGTTCAACGCGAGCGAGCGCGTCTTCCACGGCCTCTGGTCGGGCAACATCGACACGATCACCAAGAGCATGGCCGACCGGGGCATCAACACCGTGCGCGTGCCCATCTCCACCCAGCTGCTGCTCGAGTGGAAGGCCGGCACCTTCCTGCAGCCGAACGTCAACACGTACGCCAACCCTGAGCTGCTGGGCAAGAACAGCCTGCAGATCTTCGACTACTGGCTGACCCTCTGCGAGAAGTACGGGATCAAGGTCTTCCTCGACGTGCACAGCGCGGAGGCGGACAACGCCGGCCACGTGTACCCGGTGTGGTGGAAGGGGTCGATCACCACCGAGGACGTCTACGCCGGCTGGGAGTGGGTGGCCGAGCGGTACAAGAACAACGACACGATCATCGGCGCGGACGTGAAGAACGAGCCGCACGGCACGCAGGGTGCCACCGAGCGCGCCAAGTGGGACGGGTCGACCGACAAGGACAACTTCAAGCACTTCGCGCAGACCGCGGGCCGCAGGATCCTCGCGATCAACCCGCACTGGCTGATCTTCGTCGAGGGCATCGAGGTCTACCCGAAGCCGGGCGTGCCGTGGACCTCGACGGGCCTGACGGACTACTACGGCACCTGGTGGGGCGGGAACCTGCGCGGGGTGAAGGACTTCCCGATCGACCTCGGAGCCAACCAGGACCAGCTGGTCTACTCCCCGCACGACTACGGACCGCTGGTGTTCGACCAGCCGTGGTTCCAGGGCACGTGGGACCGGACCACGCTCGAGCGTGACGTGTGGGACCCGAACTGGCTGTACCTGCACAAGCAGAACACCGCGCCGCTGCTCATCGGTGAGTGGGGCGGCTTCATGGACGGCGGCCGCAACGAGAAGTGGATGAAGGCGCTGCGCGACCTCATCGTCGAGCGACGGCTCAGCCACACGTTCTGGGTGCTCAACCCGAACTCGGGCGACACCGGCGGCCTGCTCAACCACGACTGGACAACGTGGGACGAGCCCAAGTACGCGCTCCTGAAGCCCTCGCTGTGGCAGGACGGGGGCAAGTTCGTCAGCCTCGACCACACGGTCAGGCTCGGCGGGGCGGCCAGCACCACGGGCAAGTCCCTCTCCGAGGTCGGCGGGCAGCCGGGCGACGTCACCGCTCCGAGCGTGCCGACGAACCTTGCCGCGGGGACGCCCTCGACCACGAGCGCGCCGCTGACCTGGTCCGCGTCCACGGACTCCGGGTCGGGGGTCGCGGGGTACGAGGTCTACCGCGGGACCACGCTCGTGGGGACGACGACGTCGACCGGCTTCACGGTGACCGGGCTGACGGCGGACACGTCGTACTCGTTCACGGTGCGGGCCAAGGACGCCGCCGGGAACGTGTCCGCGGCCTCGACTCCGGTGACGGCGCGGACCGCGGTCGGGGGCACGTCCGACACCGTGGCACCGACGGCGCCGACCGGTCTGGAGGCCGGCACGGGGACGACGACCACGATCCCGCTGCGATGGACGGCGTCCACGGACAACGTGGCGGTGACCGGCTACGACGTCTACCGGGCGGGCACGCTCGTCGGCAGCAGCACGACCCCGAGCTGGACCGCGACGGGCCTGGCCGCGGGGACGTCCTACGTGTTCACGGTCGTGGCGAAGGACGCTGCCGGCAACCGGTCCGCACCCTCCGCCGCGCTGACCGCGTACACCGCCCCGGACGTGGTCACGGGCTCGTGCGCCGTGACCTACGCGGCGAACAGCTGGAGCTCCGGGTTCACCGGGTCGATCCGGATCACGAACACCGGGACGTCCGCGCTGGCCGGGTGGACGCTCGGGTTCTCGTTCGCGAACGGGCAGACCGTGACGCAGGGCTGGAGCGCGACGTTCACCCAGACCGGGTCGGCGGTCACCGCGACGGGTCTGGCCTGGAACTCGACGCTCGCGCCCGGGGCGAGCACCGAGATCGGGTTCAACGGCTCGCACGCCGGCACCAACACCGCGCCGACCGCGTTCACGGTCAACGGCGCGGCCTGCACCGTGCGATGACGCCGTGGGGCGCGGGGGTGCGTCGTCCCGCGCCTCAGGAGACGGCGTCCTTGAGCGCGGTGACCAGCTCGTCCACGTCCGCCTCGGTGGTGTCGAACGAGCACATCAGCCGGACCTCGCCGGTCTCGACGATCCAGTCGTAGAACCGCCACCGGCGGCGCAGCACGTCCGCGACCCCGGCGGGGAAGATCACGAAGATGCCGTTCGCCTGCGTGGGCCGTGTCACCTGCACCCCCGGCAGGTGCTCGATCCCCGCGCGCAGCCGGGCCGCCATGGCGTTCGCGTGCCGCGCCGAGCGCAGCCACAGGTCGCCCTCGAACAGGGCGACGAGCTGCGCGGACGCGAACCGCATCTTGGACGCGAGCTGCATGTCCATCTTGCGTAGGTAGGTCAGGCCGCCGTCCGCCGCGGGGTCCAGCACGACCACGGCCTCACCGAACAGGAGGCCGTTCTTCGTACCCCCGAGCGACAGGATGTCGACGCCCGCGTCGGTGGTGAACGCGCGCAGCGGCACGTCGAGCGATGCCGCCGCGTTGGAGATCCGCGCCCCGTCGAGGTGGAGCCGCATCCCGTGCTCGTGCGCCTGGTCCGCCAGCGCGCGCACCTCGTCGGGCGTGTACACGGTGCCCAGCTCGGTCGCCTGGGTGATCGAGACGACGCCGGGCTGCGCCCGGTGCTCGTCGCCGAAGCCCCACGCCTGCGTCGCCACCAGCTCCGGCGTCAGCTTGCCGTCGGGGGTGGGCACGGTGAGCAGCTTGATGCCGCCCATCCGCTCGGGCGCCCCGTTCTCGTCGGTGTGGATGTGGGCGGTCTCCGCGCACACCACGGCACCCCAGCGCGGGAGCACGGACTGCAGCGAGAGCACGTTCGCACCCGTGCCGTTGAACACGGGGAACGCCGTCGCCTGGTCGCCGAAGTGGTGGGCGACGACCTCCTGGAGCCGGGAGGTGTACACGTCCTCGCCGTACGCGGTCTGGTGGCCCCCGTTGGCCTCCGCGATCGCGGCGAGCACCTCGGGGTGCACCCCCGCGTAGTTGTCGGAGGCGAAGTCACGGCGGTCGGCGTCATGCAGTCGGGTCACGGGGTCCATCTTCCCCGACGTCAGGCCCGCTCCTGCGCAGGACGGGCCCGTGCGGGATGATCCGTCCAGACCCCAAGGAGGACCACGGTGCACGAGCACGACGCAGCCCCGGACGACGGCCGTCGCGAGACCGACAACGAGCGAGCCGACCGCAACTGGGACGAGCTCATGCAGGAGCTCCGGGTCACGCAGACCGGCACGCAGATCCTCACGGGCTTCCTGCTCACGATCCCGTTCCAGCAGCGGTTCGCGGACCTGGACGCCTACCAGGAGGACCTGTACCTGGTCCTCGTCCTCCTCGCCGTGCTGGCGACGACGCTGATCACCGCGCCGGCGAGCCTGCACCGTGTCCTGTTCCGGCAGCGGCTCAAGCCGGAGCTCGTCTCGGCGGGGAACCGCCTCGCGCGGGCGGGGCTGGTGGTCCTGGCCTTCGTCATGGCCGGCAGCGCGATGCTCGTGTTCGACGTCGTGCTCACCAGAACCGCGGGCTGGACCGTGGGGATCGTCTCGATCCTCGTGATCACCGCGGTGTGGTGGGCGTTCCCGAAGCTGCTCGCCCGGGGCGCCCGCGACTGACGGCGCTCAGGCCGTGGCGGACTCCCGGCAGCTCGCGCACGTGCCGACCAGCTCGATCGTGTGGTCGACGTCGTCGAACCCGTGCGCCGCGCCCACCTGGGCCGCCCACGCCTCCGCCTGACCCGCCTCGATCTCGACCGTCCGCCCGCACGAGCGGCACACGAGGTGGTGGTGGTGGCTGCGCTGCTCGCACCGGCGGTAGACGGACTCGCCGTCCTCGGTGCGCAGGACGTCGACGTCGCCGTGCTCGGACAGGCTCTGCACCGCGCGGTACACGGTGGCCAGGCCGACGCTCGAGCCCCGGGCGCGGAGCATCTCGTGCAGCTGCTGGGCGCTGCGGAACTCGTCGACGTCCTCGAGGAGGTCGAGGATCTCGGCGCGCTGACGCGTCTGCCGCGGCACGACCACCATCAGAGCGACCCCCTCTTGCTGAGACTGGTTCCCACTATAACGCGACCGAGCCCCCGATCCCGGAGGATCGAGGGCCCGGTCGAGGCGCTGAGGTCAGCCCTGGACGGCGCGCTTGAGGGCGCTGCCGGCCGTGAGCTTCACGCGGTAGCCCGCGGGGATCTCGAGCTTCTCACCCGTCTGGGGGTTGATGCCCGTGCGGGCGCCGCGCTCGGCGCGGGCGACGGCCAGGAAGCCGGGGATCGTGACGGCCTCGCCGGCGCTGAGGTTCTCGACGAGAACCTCCTGGAAGGCCTTGAGGGCCTTGTCCGCGTCGGTGTTGGACAGGCCGGTCTTGGCCGCGACGGCCTGGACGAGCTCGGTGCGGTTCACGCTCACTGGATGTGCTCCTCTGTGTTCACTCGGACATGCAGGCCCACTTCCGGGCCATCCCCCGGGCGCGCGGCAGAACCGCGGCAACCGGGGACGATCGGCTGACACTAACCCGGGAGAGGCATGTTTCCGTGCATCGGGCGTGTCGCGTCACCTGTGCGTTCGCGCCAGGAGCCCCTCCACCGGCAGCGTCGTGATCACCCGGGCGGGGTCCAGGTCGTGCTCCGCGGCGCGCGCGCAGCCCGCCATGAGCCAGTCCAGCTGGCCGGGTGCATGGGCGTCCGTGTCGATGGAGAAGTCGCAGCCGGCGTCGATCGCGATCGCGAGCAGGTCGTGCGGAGGATCCAGCCGGTCGGGCCGGCAGTTGATCTCGACCGCGACCCCGTGCTCCGCGCAGGCGTCGAACACCGCGCGGGCGTCGAACTCGCTCTGCGGGCGGCTCTTGCCCTTGATCTGACGGCCCGTGCAGTGCCCCAGGACGTCGGTGCGCGGGTTGCTCACCGCGGCGATCATCCGGCGCGTCATCGGCGCCGACTCCATCCGGAGCTTGGAGTGCACCGACGCCACGACGACGTCGAGCTGGTCCAGCAGGTCGGGGTCCTGGTCCAGCGCGCCGTCGTCGAGGATGTCGACCTCGATCCCGGTGAGGACGCGGAACGGGCTGACCGCACGGTTCAGCGCAGCGACCTGGTCCAGCTGGGCGCGGAGCCGGGACGCCGACAGGCCGTTGGCCACCGTCAGGCGCGGCGAGTGGTCCGTGATCGCGAGGTACTCGTGCCCGAGCTCGAGGGCGGCCAGGACCATCTCCTGGATCGGCGTCGCCCCGTCCGACGCCTCCGTGTGGGAGTGCAGGTCGCCGCGCAGCGCCTCACGCAGGGCCAGCGCACCGGGGTCGGCGGCGGCCGCTCGGGCCTCCGCGTACTCCGCCTCGAGCGTGTCGAGGTACTCGACCCGCTTGCCGCGCAGCACGTGCGCCACGACGTCGGCCGTGCGCGCGCCGACCGAGGGCAGGTCCGCCAGGGAGCCCGAAGCGGCGAGCGCCGTGAGGCGGTCGGCCGGCTGCCGCTCGACACTGACCGCCGCCTTGCGGAACGCCTCGCTGCGGTACGGGCTCGCCTGGGCACGCTCCAGCAGGAACGCGATCCGTCTCAGCGCGGCGACGGCATCGGCTTGCCGGTCCGCCGCGCTCACGACGCCTTGGCCTTGGCCTTCTTCGCCTTGGCCTTCGGCTTCTCCTCGTCGTCCTTGGCGGGCTCCTCGGCGCGTGCACCGCGGGCCTTCTCGACGCTGCGCTGCAGTGCCGCCAGCAGGTCGACGACGTCCCCTCCGCCGTCGGCGCCGGCCTCCTCGCCCGCAGGAACGGGCACCGCGCGCGTGCTCCCCGACGACACCTTGGCCTCGATGAGCTGCTCGAGCGCGCCCGCGTAGCGGTCCTCGTACTGCGACGGGTCGAAGTCCGCCGCGAGCGACTCGACCAGGGACGCCGCCATCGCCAGCTCCTGCGGACGCACGGACACGTCGTCCTCGAGGATCGGGAAGTCGGCCGCGCGCACCTCGTCGGGCCACAGGAGCGTCTGCATGACGATCACGTTGTCGCGCACCCGCAGGATCGCCATGGACTCGCGCTGCCGCAGCGCCACCTTGACCACCGCGACGCGGTCGGCCTGCTCGAGCGCGCCCCGCAGCAGCGCGTAGGGCTTGGCGGCCGTCTTCTCCGGCTCCAGGTAGTACGTCTTCTGCAGCAGGATCGGGTCCACCTGGTCCACCGGCACGAACTCGAGCACCTCGATCTCGCGCTCCGTGGACAGCGGCAGCGACTTGAAGTCCTCGTCGGTCAGGACGACCAGCTCGCCGTCGTCCGTCTCGTAGCCCTTGGCGATGTCCGACATCTCCACCGGCTCGTTGTCGATGCTGCAGAACTTGCGGTAGCGGATCCGCCCGCCGTCCTCCTTGTGCACCTGGTGCAGCGTGACCTCGTGCTCCCCCGTCGCCGAGTACAGCCGCACCGGGACGTTGACCAGCCCGAACGCGACGGCACCCTTCCAGATCGCTCGCATGGCCGTGTCCTCCGTCGATGGCAGCAGGGCATGTGGATGTTGACCGCGCCTCGCGCGACCTCCTATGGGCAGGATGGACCCGTGGAGCCCATGCTCGCCACCCCTGCGACCGGTCCGGCGGAGCTTCCGCGCGGGCCGGAGTGGGCGTTCGAGGTGAAGTGGGACGGCGTGCGGGCGCTCGCGGACACGACCTCCGGCCGGCTGCGGCTCTGGAGCCGCAACGAGCGCGAGATCACCGTGGCGTACCCGGAGCTGGCGGGTCTCGGTGAGGTCCCGGACGCGATCCTCGACGGCGAGATCGTCCTGATGGCCGACGGGATCCCCTCCTTCACCGCCCTCGCGGAGCGGATGCACGTCCGCGAGCCTCGCCGGGCGCAGGCGCTCGCCACCCAGCGTCCGGTGACGTTCCTGCTGTTCGACGCGCTGCGGCTGGGCGGCGTGGATCTCACGGGTCGGACCTACGACGAGCGCCGCGAGGCCCTGAGCGGCCTCGAGCTCCCCGAGCACGTGCAGCTCTCCCCCGTCTACCCCGACGGCGCCGAGCTCTGGGAGGTCACGAAGGGCCTCGGCCTGGAGGGCGTCGTCGCCAAGCGCCGGTCGTCGTTCTACGTGCCCGGCCGGCGCTCGCGCGACTGGGTCAAGGCGCCGCACCGCCGCACCCGCGCCGCGCTCGTGGGCGGCTGGCGCGAGGAGACGAACGGGTCGGGCCGGATGGGTGCGGTGCTCTTCGGCGCGCGCGACGCCGACGGCGCCCTGCGCTACCTCGGCCGGGCGGGCAGCGGGCTGACGGGCAGGCGTGCGACGGACCTGCAGAAGCTCCTGGTGCCCCGCGCAGACTCGCCCTTCGACGACGAGGTCCCCCCGATCGACGCGCGCGGTACCCGGTGGTGCGAGCCGACGGTCGTCGTCGACACGCTCTACCTCGCCAGGAACCCCACCGGTCGGCTGCGGCAGCCGGTCGTGCGGGCCGTGCGCACCGACACCGACGCCGACCCGTGGGAGCAGCCATGACACCCGAACGGCAGATGGTCGACGTCGAGGGCCGCCAGGTCCGCGTCAGCCACCTGGAGAAGGTCATGTACCCGTCCACGGGGACGACCAAGGCCGAGGTCATGAACTACCTGGTCCAGGTGGCGCCGGCGATCCTCCCCCAGCTGAAGGACCGCCCCGTGACCCGGATCCGGTGGCCCGGCGGTGTCGGCGGCGAGAAGTTCTTCGAGAAGAACACCCCGCGAGGTGCCCCGGACTGGATCCGTCGGCAGACCCTGCGCGCGGCGCCCGGTGCCGAGGACGAGGGTGCGGAGCTGGAGCTGCCGTTCCTCGACGACCTGGCCGGGCTCGTGTGGGCAGCCAACCAGGGCGCGCTCGAGCTGCACACGCCGCAGTGGCGCGTGGGTCCGCGCGGGAAGATCCACAAGCCCGACCGGCTGGTGGTGGACCTCGACCCGGGCGCGCCCGCGGGGCTGGCCGAGTGCGCGACCGTTGCCCACCTCGTGGCGGACCGGCTCCGGCAGGACGGGCTCGGCACCACGGTGCCCGTGACCTCCGGCAGCAAGGGCATGCAGCTGTACGCACCCCTGCCGGGCACGCAGACCGTGCTCGAGGTCCGGCAGTACGCGCGGGACATCGCCTACGAGATAGCCGCCGCGCACCCGGAGCTGGTGGTCGCGGTGATGAAGAAGGACATCCGCGGCGGCAAGGTGCTCATCGACTGGTCCCAGAACCATCCCGCGAAGACGACGATCACCCCGTACTCGCTGCGCGGACGGGAGGTTCCCCACGTCGCCGCACCGCGGTGGTGGGACGAGATCGGGCCGGGACTCCAGCAGCTGACGCCGGACGAGGTCGCACGGCGCCTGGCCGACCGCGGTGACCCCTTCGCCTGACCGGTTCGGATGGCGGCACCCGCCCACCTTTGACACGGTGGACGCAGTCGGGCAGAAACCCCGCATCATCGACCGAAGGAACGCCCCATGGTCCTGCCGAAGTACACCGTCCCGTCCCTCACCCTGCAGGAGGGGGCCGACGTCGCCGCCGTGCTGCAGCAGCGGCTGGACGCCCTGAACGACCTGGCGCTCACGCTCAAGCACATCCACTGGAACGTCGTCGGGCCCCACTTCATCGCGGTGCACGAGATGCTCGACCCGCAGGTCGACGCCGTGCGCCTCATGGTCGACGCCATCGCCGAGCGGATCGCGACGCTGGGCGTCGCACCGGTGGGCACCCCCGGCGAGCTGGTGAAGAACCGCACCTGGGAGGACTACTCGATCGGACGTGACAGTGCGATCGCCCACCTCGGCGCCCTGGACGTGGTCTACATCGGAGTCATCGAGGACCACCGCAAGGCGGCCGACGAGGTCGAGGAGATCGACGCCGTCACGAACGACCTCCTGATCGGGCACCTGCACGAGCTCGAGCTGTTCCACTGGTTCGTGCGTGCCCACCTCGAGTCCGCAGGCGGGGTCCTGACGACCGGCAACGCGCAGACCGAGAAGACCGCCGCGCGGAAGGCGTCCGCGAAGGACACCGCGTGAGCGCAACCCCCAGCGCCCGGCCCGTCGTCGAACCCGACGGCGGGCCGGTGCTTCGTACCGCCCGACCGGGCGGCCCCTCCGGCGCCTCCACCAACCCCGCGTCGTCCGTGCCGCGCACGCACCTCGCCGCCCGGATCGAGAACGGGTTCGACCGGGCCGTGGCGCACCAGCTGCGCGGCCGGGGATGGACCGTGCGGATCGAGCCGTACGCCGGCTACGGCGGCACCGGATGGGTGCGCATCCTCGCCCGCACCCTGCTGGCCGCCCCGCACGTCCGCGACGAGGACCTCCCGGGTGCCGGTGGGAGCGCGCAGGCCGGCTCGCGCTCGGCCACCGCGCTGCGCGGGTGGCGCAGCTTCGCGACCGCCCAGGTCTCGGGCGCCGAGCTCGAGGTGCAGGTCGGCGACCGGACCCACCGCGTGGTGACCGACCGCGGCGGGTACGTCGACACCGTCCTCGAGTCCGACCTGGCCCCCGGCTGGCACGACGTGCGACTCACGACCGCCGACGGCGCCACGGCGACCGCGCCGGTCCACGTGATCGGACCGGACGTGCGACTCGGCATCGTCAGCGACATCGACGACACCGTGATGGTGACCCGCCTCCCCCGCCCCTTCGTCGCCGCGTGGAACGTGTTCATGCGGCACGAGAACGCCCGTGAGGCCGTCCCGGGCATGGCCCGGCTGTACGCGGAGCTGCGCGCGGGCGACCGCGAGGTCCCGGTGGTCTACCTCTCCACCGGCGCCTGGAACGCCGCGCCGACTCTCGCCCGCTTCCTGCGGCGGCACCGCTACCCGGCGGGCCCCCTCCTGCTCACCGACTGGGGCCCCACCAACAGCGGCTGGTTCCGCAGCGGTCCCGCGCACAAGGTCGCCCAGCTGCGGCGGCTCTTCGACGAGCTGCCGGACGTCCAGTGGGTGCTGGTGGGCGACGACGGCCAACGGGACCCGCAGATCTACGCGGGCGCTGCCCAGCACTTCCCGGAGCGTGTGCGGGCGATCCTCATCCGGCAGCTGACGTTCGGGGAGCACGTCCTCGCGCACGGCGTGCCGGTGCCGACGACGGACCAGGTCCGTGCCGAGCAGGACGCCGCCCGACGTCCGGACGGCATCCCGGTGATCCAGGGGGAGGACGGCAAGGCGCTGCTGCGGGGCGTCCGCGAACGCGGCGTCGACCTGTCCTAGAGCCGCTCGGGGTCGTCCCACTCGTCGCTGCTGGCGATGGCCTCGTCGTCGGCCTCGAGCTCGACGGCGTGCAGCGAGCGGGGGGCGTGGTCGGGGTCGCCGCCGGAGCGTGCGTCGGCGGCATCGAGCTCGGCCTGGGCACGTGCGGGGTCGGCAAGGTGCTCGGCGGAGGGGTCGGACGTCAGGTCGCGGTCGCGGCTCATGCTTCGGTTCTACCGCTCGCGGTCTCCCCGCGCACGCGCGGACCAGCACCTGGTCCGGCGCGTCCCGCGCCTCGCACCCGCCGGGCTAAACGATTCGCGCTCTGCTGCACGTTCGAAGCGCTTCGATACGGTCGCGGCGGTCGTCGCTCGGCGTCGATCCCAGGGACCCGGCACCGCCGCCGGAGGCCCCTCACGGCCCTCACGAAGGAGTGCTGCGGATGTCCGCCCCCTCGCTCGTCGCTCGCACGCCCGCCCGGTTCGCGGCCCTCGCCGCCGCCGGCGCCCTGGTCGCCAGCGCGCTCGTCGCCGTCGCCACCCAGGAAGCCGCCCATGCCGCCGTCTCCCCGTACACCTGGGGGAACGTCGAGATCGTCGGGGGCGGCTTCGTGCCCGGCATCGTCTACAACCAGTCGGAGAAGGGGCTCGTCTACGCCCGGACCGACATCGGCGGCGCGTACCGCCTCGACCAGGCCACGAAGCGGTGGATCCCGCTGCTCGACCACGTCGGCTGGGACGACTGGAGCCACAACGGCGTCCTGTCGCTGGCCACGGACCCGGTGAACCCGAACAAGGTGTTCGCCGCGGTCGGCACGTACACGAACAGCTGGGACCCGAACAACGGCGCGATCCTGCGGTCGTCGGACCGCGGCGCCACCTGGGCCAAGACGACCCTCCCGTTCAAGGTCGGCGGCAACATGCCCGGCCGCGGCATGGGCGAACGGCTGCAGGTGGACCCCAACGACGACCGTGTCCTGTACTTCGGCACCGAGGGCGGCAACGGTCTGTGGCGGAGCACCGACTCCGGCGTGACCTGGGCGAAGGTGTCGAGCTTCACCAACGTGGGCAACTACGCGCAGGACCCCAGCGACCCCAACGGGTACCTGACCACCAACCAGGGCGTCGTGTGGGTGACGTTCGACCCGACGAGCGGCACCAAGGGCTCGCCGACCAGGACGATCTACGTCGGCGTGGCCGACAAGGAGAACACCGTCTACAGGTCCACGGACGCCGGGGCGACCTGGTCACGGATCGCCGGGCAGCCGACGGGGTACATCGCGCACAAGGGCGTGTTCGACGCCGTCGGCAAGCAGCTCTACATCGCGACGAGCGACACGGGCGGCCCCTACGACGGCGGCCACGGTGACCTGTGGCGGCTGGACGCGGCCACCGGCGTGTGGACGCAGATCAGCCCCGTACCGTCCTCGAGCACGGACAACTACTTCGGGTACAGCGGGCTGACGATCGACCGCCAGGACCCGGACACGATCATGGCCGTCACGCAGATCTCGTGGTTCCCGGACATCCAGGTGTTCCGGTCCACCGACCGCGGCGCCACGTGGTCGAGGATCTGGGACTGGAACGGCTACCCCGACCGCACCCTGCGCTACACCCAGGACATCTCGGCCTCCGGGTGGCTCACGTTCGGCAAGCAGTCGGCGCCGCCGGAGACCAGCCCGAAGCTCGGCTGGATGACCGAGTCGTTCGAGATCGACCCGTTCGACTCCGGCTCGTTCCTCTACGGCACGGGCGCCACCATCTACGGCGGCTCCAACCTGACCGCGTGGGACACCGGCGGCAAGGTGGCCATCTCCGTGAAGGCCCAGGGCCTGGAGGAGACCGCGGTGCTCGACCTGGCGGCCCCTCCGGGCGCCACGCAGCTGGTGTCGGGTCTCGGGGACATCGGCGGGTTCGTGCACACCGACATCACCAAGGCGCCGCCCGCCTACTCGGCCACCGCTCCCTTCATGGGCTCGGTCAACGGCACCGACTTCGCCGAGAAGACGCCGGCCACGATGGTGCGCGTCGGGTCCGGGGACGCCGGGAGCTCCCACCTCAGCGTGTCCACCTCCGGCGGCAGCTCCTGGTGGGCCGGCCAGGAGCCGGGCGGCGTGACGGGCGGCGGCAACGTGGCCATGGGCGCCGACGGCAGCCGCATCGTCTGGAGCGCCGACGGAGCCGGCGTCCACACGTCGTCGACGCTGGGCTCCAGCTGGACGAAGTCGACCGGACCGGCCACCGGTGCGCGCGTCGAGTCCGACCGGGTCAACCCGTCGAAGTTCTACGCGTTCTCGGGCGGCACGTTCTGGACCTCGACCGACGGCGGCGCCACGTTCACCGCCTCGGCGGCCAGCGGACTTCCGAGCGCGGGCAACGTGCGGTTCGCCGCGGTCCCGGGCAAGGAGGGTGACGTCTGGCTCACCGGCGGCACCACCACAGGCACCTACGGCATGTGGCACTCCACCAACTCGGGCGCGTCGTTCACCAAGATCGCCGCGGTCGACCAGGGCGACGCCATCGGGTTCGGCAAGGCCGCGCCCGGCGCCACGTACCCGGCCATCTACACCTCGTCCAAGATCAGCGGGGTCCGCGGGATCTTCCGCTCGATCGACGCTGGCGCCACCTGGGTGCGGATCAACGACGACCAGCACCAGTGGGGCTGGACGGGGTCGGTCGTCATCGGTGACCCCGACGTGTACGGGCGCGTCTACGTGGGCACCAACGGTCGGGGGATCATCGTCGGCAACCTGACGGGAACGGACCCGACGACGTCACCGACGCCGACGCCGACCACCCCGACGCCGACGGCCACACCGACCCCGACCGCCACGCCCACCCCGACGGTCACACCGACCCCGACCCCGACGCCCACGGTCCAGCCCGGGGCGTGCTCGGTCAGGTACACGATCAACGACTGGAACACCGGCTTCACCGCGTCCGTGCGCATCACCAACGGGAGCAGCGCGGCGATCACGGGCTGGAGGCTCGGGTTCACCTTTCCCGCGGGCCAGCAGATCACCAACCTGTGGTCGGGCGCCTACACACAGTCCGGGTCGACCGTGACGGTGACCAACGCCGCGTGGAACGGCTCGATCCCCGCGGGCGGCAGCGTGGAGCTCGGGTTCAACGGGTCCCACACCGGGACCAACCCGAGGCCGGCCGCGTTCACGGTCAACGGGAGCACGTGCAGCAACGGATGAGCTGCGGGGTGGGCGGCGTGTGACACGGACCCGCCGCCCGCCCCGCTCCCGGGCCCGGCTCGCCGCACCGACCCCGCGGCGGGCCGGGACCTCGGTCCCTTGACGTAAGGAAGATCACACGCACACGGGCGGAAGGGTATCTCGACGTCAACATACGATCGAAAACGTGTCAGAACGCGAAGAGACCATCGACGTCGTCCTCGTCGGGGGCGGGATCATGAGCGCCACCCTCGCCGCGCTCATCACCACCCTCGAGCCCACGTGGACGGTCGAGATCCACGAGCGGCGCCCGGCTCTCGCCGAGGAGAGCTCGAACGCGTGGAACAACGCCGGGACCGGTCACGCAGCCCTCTGCGAGCTGAACTACACGCCCGAACGGCCCGACGGCTCGATCGACATCACCAAGGCCGTGACGATCAACGAGCAGTTCGAGCTGTCCCGCGAGCTCTGGCACCACCTGGCGACGCACGACCGCCTCCCGGGTGGCGACGGGTTCCTGTCGACCACGCCGCACATGACGTTCGTGCGCGGTGCCGACAACGCCGACTACCTTCGCCGGCGCTTCGAGACCCTGCGCAAGCACCCGCTGTTCTCCGACCTCGAGTTCAGCACCGACCCCGCGCAGATCGCCCGGTGGGCCCCGCTGCTCGTGGACGACCGTGACCCGGCCGAGCCGATCGCGGCGACGCGCGCTGCAGCGGGCACCGACGTCGACTTCGGACGACTGACCCGCGCGATGATCGGTGACGCGGTCGAGCGCGGCGCGCGGCTGCACCTCGAGAGCGAGATCACCCGGCTGCGCCAGAAGAGGGACGGCACCTGGTCGCTGCGCGTCGCCGACCGGCGCTGGAACGGGCACCTGCGCACCCGCAAGGTCCACGCTCGGTTCGTGTTCGTCGGCGCGGGCGGTGGCGCCCTGCCGCTGCTGCAGAGCTCGGGCATCCCCGAGGCCAAGGGCTTCGGCGGCTTCCCCATCAGCGGGCAGTTCCTCAAGACCACCAACCCGCAGATCGTCGCCCGGCACCAGGCCAAGGTGTACGGCAAGGCCGACATCGGTGCTCCCCCGATGTCCGTCCCGCACCTCGACACCCGCGTGGTCGACGGCGGCACCGCCCTGCTGTTCGGGCCGTACGCCGGCTGGAGCATGAAGTTCCTCAAGGGCGGCTCGTGGACCGACCTGATCCGGTCGATCCGCCCGGGAAACCTGGTTCCGATGCTCGCGGTGGGCGTGCGGAACCTCGACCTGCTGAAGTACCTGATCGGCGAGGTGACCGCCACGGACACCAGCCGCCTGCGCACGCTGCGCGCGTTCATGCCGACCGCGCACCCGCGCGACTGGGAGCTCGTCACCGCAGGCCAGCGCGTCCAGGTCATCAAGAAGGACAGGGCCAAGGGCGGGGTGCTGGAGTTCGGCACCGAGCTGGTCACGTCCGCGGACGGCTCCATCGCCGGCCTGCTCGGTGCCTCTCCGGGGGCGTCCACGGCGGTCGCGACGATGCTCGACCTGCTCGAGCGGTGCTTCCCGGAGCGCTCCGAGGCCTGGCAGCCGCGCCTGCGCACGATGATGCCGAGCCTGGGTGGCGCCGCGTGGGACGAGTCGTTCGAGCTGGAGCACCTCGCGGACGACGAGCAGGTGGGGTCCGAGCGCTGACCGGGATGCGCGAGTATGGGGCCGTGACCGACCCCGTCGAAGCCGTCAGCGCAGAGATGCGCCACGCCAAGGTCCGCGCGGCCACCGACCACACCACGGTCGGTCAGGTGATCACCACGGCCGACGGGCGAGTCACCATCGCCTGCGCGTGCGGCATGGAGCTCACCAACGGCCCCACGTGGTCGCTCGACGAACACATCCGCCTGCACCGTGCCGAGGCACGGTTCCTCGCCCTCGCGGCCGTCGCCCCCCTGGGCATCCCCCGACTGGTGCGCTGGCCCCTCTAGACCCTCGCGTGGACGTGCTCGTCCGCGTCGTCGTCCTCGTGCTCGTGAGGCAGCCCGAGCTCGTGCGCCCGCTCGTGGGCCTCCCGCGCGGCGATCCGTGCCTGCACGTCGGCCCGGCGCAGCGGCGGCACCGTGGTGGGCGGCTGGCGGCGCTGGGGCAGCTCGTCGAGCAGGCGGGCGGTGATCGCGGCGACCTCCCGGACGGCGGCCTCGAACGGCTCGCGCGTGGCGTCGCTGAGCGACTGGACGCCCGTGACCTTGCGGACGTACTGCCGCGCGGCGGCCTCGATCTCCTCCGAGGTGGCCGGCGGCTCGAGCCCTCGGAGCGTGGTGATGTTCCGGCACATGCCGACCGACGTTACGCCGCCACCCCCACACGCGTCTCGAGGTCGAGGAGCGTCAGCTTGGCCGCTGCTCCGCCCGCGTACTGCCCGGGCGAGCCGTCGGAGCGCACCACCCGGTGGCACGGGAGCACCACGGGCAGCGGGTTGAGCGCGCACGCGGTGCCGACCGCCCGGACAGCCCGTGGGCTCCCCGCCAGGCCGGCCATCTCGGCGTAGCTGGCCGTGTGCCCGTACTCGATGTCGGGCAGGTGGAGCACGACGTCGCGACGGAAGCCGCGCAGCAGCTGCAGGTCGAGCGGCAGGTCGAAGGTGGTGCGCCGACCCGAGAAGTACTCGTCGAGCTCACGGGCCACGTCGTCCAGCTGCCCCGGCGCCTCGAGCACCCGCGGGCTGACCGTCGAGGCGAGCGCGGTGAGGACGGCGTCGTGGTCCTGCACCCCGAACGCGACGCGGACCAGTCCCACGGGTGTGCGGGCGATCAACAGCGGGCCGACCGGGCTGTCCACGGTGCGGTAGGCGACGTCGAGCAGGTCGTCCGCGGCTGCGCGGACCGCGAGGTCCCGGTGCAGCCGGACGAGATCGGACTCGTCCACGTCGGGCACGTAGGTCATGACTCCTCCTGGTCGATCGCGGGGTAGGTCCGGCGCAGGGTCGCGACGCCGTCGGACGCCGCTCGCCTGGCCGCGGCCGCTGTGCCGCCGACGAGCGCGGCGACGTCGTCGTAGGGCAGTCCGCCGAGGTGGTGGTAGGCGACCACCTGCCGCTGCTTCGTCGGCAGCTCGGCCAGGGCCGACCACAGGTCCAGGTCACGGCTCGGTGCTGCGACCGGGCGGTCGGGCACGTCGGCGACCGGGAGCGCGTGCCGGGCCGCCCGCCGCACGATGTCGATCGCCTTGCGGTGCGCGATCGTCACCAGCCAGGCCTCCACGTTCGCGTCGGCCGGGAGGTCCGGGTAGGCGCGCAGGGCGGCGAGGAACGTGTCCGACCACGCGTCGTCGGCGTCCACAGGTCCCACCACCGCGCGGCACACACGCAGCACGGTGGCGCCATGGACGGACACCACGCGCTCGAAGGGTTCCTTCACGCTCACAGTGTGCAGACGCACCAGGTCCCCCGCGCGTGAGGTCCGACTTTTACAGTGGGGCCATGACGAACCTCGAGGTACGGCCGGTGCCGGAGCTGTGCGACCTCGTACCGTCCCGTGGACCCGTCGTCGAGCTGCACGAGGCGCGGGACGTCCCGCTCGGCGGGGTGCGTGCCATGCGCGTGCGGCGGACGCTCCCCCAGCGCGCCCTGCCGATGGTCGGGGCGTGGTGCTTCCTCGACGAGTTCGGCCCGCAGCACGTCGACATGCGCGTGCTCCCCCACCCGCACACCGGCCTGCAGACGGTCACCTGGCCCGTCGCGGGCGAGATCCTGCACCGCGACAGCGTCGGGTCCGAGGCGGTGGTCCGTCCCGGGCAGCTCAACCTCATGACGGCCGGCCACGGCGTCTCCCACTCCGAGTTATCGCTCGGCTCCGAGCCGATGCTGCACGCGGTGCAGCTGTGGGTGGCGCTGCCCGACGGGGTGGCCTCGGGTGCGCCGGGGTTCGTGCAGGTGAGCGGCCTGCCCGTGTGGGAGGCGCCCCGCGCCCGTGCGACCGTCTTCGTGGGCGACCTCGACGGCTCCTGGTCGCCGGCGCGCGTGCACACGCCCCTGCTCGGCGCGGACGTCGTGGTGGATGCGGGCGCCGACGTCGAGATCCCGCTGGTGCGTGGCTTCGAGCATGCCGTGCTCCTGCTGAGCGGGACCGCCGAGGTGGCCGGGACACCCCACACCACCAGCGGGCTGCTCTACCTCGGCGACGGTCGCGACCACGTGCGGGTACGGTCGCGCGACGGCGCCCGGCTCCTCCTGCTCGGCGGCGCACCGTTCGCCCACGACCTGGTGATGTGGTGGAACTTCGTCGGCCGCACCCATGCCGACATCGCCCAGGCGCGCGCCGACTGGGAGTCCGACGACCGTGCCGAGCGCTTCGGGGTGGTCGCAGGCCACGACGGCGCGCGGATCCCCGCTCCCGAGCTGCCCAACATCCGCCTCCAGCCGCGCCGTCGGCTCCCCCGCACCCCGCAGGAGAACCCGTGACCGACCTGTCCCACCTGCCGACCCGCTCCCGCCTGGTGGCCAACGCTCTGGCCGACGCCGGCGTGGTCGGCACCGTCGTCACCCTGCCCGACTCCGCCCGCACCGCTGCCGAGGCCGCGGCAGCGCTGGGCATCGAGGTCGGGGCGATCGCCAACAGCCTGGTCTTCTGGGCCGACGAGCGACCGTTGCTGGTCCTGACGAGCGGCCGGCACCGCGTGGACACCGCTGCGCTGGCCCGTCAGCTGAGCCGCTCGCACGTCGGACGGGCGACCCCCGAGCAGGTGCGGGCCGCCACCGGCCAGGCGATCGGCGGCGTCGCGCCGCTCGGTCACCCGCACCGGATCGAGACGGTGGTCGACGTGGCGCTCGCGGACCACCCGCAGGTCTGGGCGGCGGCAGGGACTCCGCACACGGTGTTCCCGACCACGTTCGACGAGCTGGTCCGCATCACCGGCGGCGCCGCACTGGTCGTCGGCGACTGACCCGGTCGCCCGCACCGCACCACACTGGGCACGACGAAGGGAACCGCGTGGAAGCCACCTCGACCCGCAAGCCCGCGCTGCTGACCGTGGACGACGATCCCGCGGTCAGCCGCTCGGTGGCACGTGACCTGCGGCGACGCTACGGCGACGCGTACCGGGTGGTCCGCGCCGACTCCGGTCCGCTCGCCCTGGACGCCCTGCGCGAGCTCAAGCTCCGCGGCGACCAGGTGGCGGTCCTGCTCGCGGACCACCGGATGCCGGCGATGACCGGCATCGAGTTCCTCGAGCAGGCCATGGACATCTACCCCCACGCGCGTCGCGTGCTGCTGACCGCGTACGCCGACACGGACGTGGCCATCGACGCCGTCAACGTGGTGGACCTCGACCACTACCTGCTCAAGCCCTGGGACCCACCGGAGGAGAAGTTCTACCCGGTGATCGACGCGCAGCTCGAGGCGTGGAACGCGAACCCACCGAGGACCGTCGCCGAGACGAAGGTGGTCGGGCACCGCTGGTCGGCGCGCTCGTCGGAGGTCCGCGAGTTCCTCGCCCGCAACCAGGTGCCGTACCGCTGGTACTCCTCCGACTCCCCCGAGGGCAAGCGGCTGCTGGACGTGGCGGGCGCCGACGAGAGCCAGCTGCCCGTGCTCGTCACCAGCGAGGGGACGGTGCTCGTCTGCCCCTCCGACGGCGAGATCGCCGCGCAGGTCGGGCTCGCGGTCAGCCCGGCCGAGCGGTTCTACGACCTCGTCGTCATCGGCGGCGGCCCCGCAGGCCTCAGCGCCGCGCTGTACGGGGCGTCGGAGGGGTTGCGGACCGCGCTCGTCGAGCGGAGCGCGACCGGCGGCCAGGCGGGACAGAGCTCGCGCATCGAGAACTACCTCGGTTTCCCCGACGGGGTCTCCGGGGCGCAGCTGACCGACCGGGCCCGCCGGCAGGCGCTGAAGTTCGGGGCGGAGATCGTGATGACCCGGGACGCGGTCGGGCTCGAGGTCAAGGGCGCGGCCCGCTCGGTGCGGTTCGACGACGGCACCTCCGTGGACGCCCACACCGTGATCGTGGCCAGCGGGGTCGCCTACCGGGAGCTCGACGGACCCGGGATCGGCGCCCTCACCGGCCGCGGGGTCTACTACGGGTCGGCCCTCACGGAGGCCACGGCCTGCGAGAACCAGGACATCTACGTGGTCGGCGGCGCCAACTCCGCGGGCCAGGCGGCCATGTACCTGTCCCGGCACGCCCGGTCCGTGACGCTCGTCGTGCGCGCGGCGTCGCTCTCGCTGTCCATGTCCCGGTACCTGGTCGAGCAGGTCGAGGCGAACGAGCGCATCCACGTGCGGACGCAGAGCGAGGTGGTCGAGGCCGTCGGCGACGACCACCTCGAACGGATCGTGCTGCGAGACACCGCGACCGGGCACAAGGAATCTGTGGACACCGGTTGGTTGTTCGTGTTCATCGGGGCCGCTCCGCTGACCACGTGGCTGGACGGCACCGTCACCCGCGACGAGCACGGCTTCGTGTGCGCAGGCCACGACCTCCTCGTCGAGGGCAAGGTGCCGGACTCGTGGCCGCTGGACCGACCCCCGTACCACCTGGAGACCAGCGTCCCCGGGGTCTTCGCGGCCGGCGACGTGCGCGCCGAGTCCGCCAAGCGTGTGGCGTCCGCCGTGGGCGAGGGCGCCATGGCCGTGATGCTCGTCCACCGTTACCTGGAGCAGCTGTGACCACCACCGAACCGATCGCGACGACCGTCCGCACCCAGCTGGCGTGCGACATCGACGAGCTGCGGACACTGTTCCTGTTCGAGCACCTCAGCGACGAGCAGCTGCTCTGGCTGTGCTCGCACGGGCACGTCGAGATCATCGACCCGGGCGTGCTGTACCGCGAGGGTGACCCGGCGACGGACTTCTACGTCATGCTCGAGGGCTCGCTGGCCATGTACCGCCGTGTCGGGGCCGACGACGTCGAGATCGCCCGGACGAACCAGGTGGGGGTCTACGCCGGCGCCTGGGCGGCGTACCTCGGCGACCGGGTACCCCAGACGTACACGCAGACCCTCCGGGTGCTCGAGCCGTCCCGCTACTACGTGCTCGCCGCGGCCGACTTCGCCTCGTTCATGGACGACTGGTTCCCCATGGCGGTGCACCTGCTGGAGGGCCTGTTCTTCGGTCAGCAGAGCTCGCAGGCGGCGACCGGCCAGCGCGAGCGGCTGCTGGCGCTCGGCTCCCTCTCGGCGGGGCTCACCCACGAGCTCAACAACCCGGCGGCCGCCGCCACGAGGGCGACGGCGACCCTGCGTGAGCGCGTCGCGGGGATGCGGCACAAGCTCGCGATGCTCGCGTCCGGGATCTACGACCGGGAGCAGCTGGAGCAGATCATCCATCTGCAGGAGAAGGCCGTGAAGGCTCTGGCGGCCCAGCGCGCGTCCGAGGTCGTCCCGACGGCCCTCGAGGTGACCGACCTCGAGGACTCCCTGGGCGAGTGGATGGACGAGCACGACATCAGCGGCGGGTGGGAGCTGGCCCCCAACTTCGTCGCCGCCGGCCTGGGCCCGGAGTGGCTCGACGCCGTGGCCTCCTGGGTGGGACCGGACGTGCTCGAGGGTGCGGTCCGTTGGCTCTCCTACACGCTCGAGACCGAGTCGCTGATGAACGAGGTCGAGGACGCCACCACACGGATCTCCTCACTGGTCGGCGCCGCGAAGCAGTACTCGCAGATCGGCCGCGCACCCGACCAGACCGTCGACGTGCACGAGCTGCTCGACAGCACCGTCACCATGCTCGAGCGACAGCTGGGCGAGGGCATCACTGTCGTCAAGCACTACGACCGCACCCTGCCGCCCATCCACGTGTTCGCCGCCGAGCTCAACCAGGTGTGGACCAACCTCATCGACAACGCCGCGCAGGCGATGGAGGGCCACGGCACGCTGACCCTGACGACTCGCCGGGTCGACGACTGGCTGGAGGTCGAGGTCGCCGACACCGGACCGGGCATCCCGGACGGCGTCGTCGACCGGATCTTCGAGCCGTTCTTCACCACCAAGCCCGTCGGCTCCGGTACGGGGCTCGGGCTCGACATCTCGTGGCGGATCGTCGTGGGCAAGCACCACGGCGACCTGACCGTCACCTCCGTGCCGGGCGACACCCGCTTCCGCGTCCGGCTGCCCTACACCTCGACGGAAGGACCTACCCCGTGACCGAGACCGTCATCGACCCGACCGTCCCCCCGAGCGGCACGGGCTGCGTCGAGTGCGACGCCACCGACGGCTGGTGGTTCCACCTGCGCCGGTGCGCGACCTGCGGTCACGTGGGCTGCTGCGACACCTCACCGTCCCAGCACGCCACCGCGCACTACCGGGAGACGGGCCATCCGGTGGTGCGCACGTTCGAGCCCGGGGAGGACTGGTTCTGGTCCTACCCGGCGGACGACTACACGGACGGCCCGGCGCTCGCGTCGCCCGAGCACCGCCCGCTGGAGCAGACCGTGCCGGGCCCGGCGGAGAGGGTCCCGGACGACTGGCGCCGACGCCTGCACTGACCCTCTCGACAGGTGGCGGGCGCGATCCTGACGTACGCTGCGGTCGCGCACGGCGGGCCCCCGCGCCCGGGTGGCGCACCGGGTTCAGCCTCGAGCCCGCGTACCGATCTCTCGCCCCGAACGCTGGGGCGTCGGGGAGGATGTCGTGCCCACTCCCACTCCCATTCCTGCGCAGGTCGGTCGGTTCGGCTACACGGCTCCGACCGGTAGATGGTCGTGGTCGGACGGGATGTTCCTGATCCACGGGATGTCCCCGGGCGACGTCGTACCCACCCTCGCCCTCATGTCGAGGCACATCCACCCGGAGGACCGCGGGCGGGTCCTGGACGCCCTCGGCCGGTGCGGTGTGGACGGGCAGCCGTTCGGTTGCCACTACCGCCTGCTCGACCTCGGCGGGGCCGAGCGGTCGGTCACCCTGTCCGGGGCCGGCACGTCGGACGACGGCGTCCTGCGGACCGTCACCGGATTCCTCGTGGACATCACCGCGTCCCAGCGCGACGCGGTCGCGCACCGCGTGAACGAGGAGCTCTCGCAGGCGCTGCGGTCACACGCCGTCATCGACCAGGCCAAGGGCGCGTTCATGCTCGGGTACGGCCTCGACAGCGACTCGGCGTTCGAGCTGCTGCGTTGGGGCTCCCAGCAGCGCAACGTCCGGCTGCTGACGCTGGCGGAACGCATCGTCGCTGCGGTCGAGGTGGGTGGCGGGCTCGGCTCGGACACCCGCCAGCGGCTCGACGACTTCTTCTTCGCCAGCCTCGACGAGAGTGCAGGTGAACCGGTGACCCAGCACACGAGCCCGACCCTGGGGATCACCTTCGACACCGCCGGTGACGTCCCGCTGGTCCGGGTCGAGGGTCCGGTCGACCTGGCGACGGCGCACCAGCTGACTGCGGCCATCACGCAGCTGATGATCGCCGCCCGCGAGGTCGGCGCCATGGTCGTGGACCTGCGGGACGTGACCCACCTGGGCTCGGTCGGCGTGTCGGCTCTGACCGCCGCCCACCGGCGGAGTGCGTCCGCAGGTGTGAGGATGCGTATCGTGCTCTCCCCCGGGGCCAGCCTCGGCCTGGCCGGAGCGCACGGGCTTGACGTCATCAGCGCATCCGCCGACGACGGCGCGAGCACGCACGGACGCGCGATCCCCACGAGCTGAGGAGCGGAGCCTATGGCGCCCGACGCGTACGTCGACCAGGACGCCGTGCTCTCCGCGTTCGACGCCTCCCCCGGCGTTCAGCTCGTGGTCCGTGCGGACGGTCTGCGGATCGTCGCCGCGAACCAGGGCGCACGCGAGGCACTCCAGCGTGGCCCGTTGCTCGACGTCAGCCTGTACGACCTGCGGGACCCGGGCTTCGAGGCTCTCGTCGCGGCCCTGACGGAGGTGGCGCACGGTGGGAAGCCGGTCCACGACGACCAGGTCTCCGTGGTCCCCGACTGGTCGGACCCGGCGTCGGGGATCTGGCTCGACCTGACCGTCACCCCCTGGCGCGACGCCGACGGCACCGTCCTGGGCGCGATCGCCGCGGGGATCGACGTCACCACTGCCACCCGTGCCGCCATCCTCGAGCGTGCGGGAGCAGCGACCGCCGACCGACGTCTGGCGCGGGCGCGCGAGGTGGTCCTGCGGCTGCAGGGGGCGCTCCTGCCGTCCACCGTCCCCCTGCTCCCCCGCGTGGACGTCGCGGCGTCCTATCTGGTCGCCGGCCTGGAGCAGGCCGCCGGGGGCGACTGGTTCGACTCGGCGACGCTGCCCGACGGACGCGTGTCGCTGACCGTCGGCGACGTGGTGGGCCACGGCGTGGAGGCGTCCGCGATCATGAGCCAGCTCCGGGCGGTGCTGGCGGCCCGCCTCCTGGAGGGTGCCGGGATCCCGAGCGCGCTGGAGGCCGTCGAGGCGTTCGCCGGGCGGGTCTCGGGCGCGTTCGCTGCCACCCTGTGCGTCGCCCTGCTCGATCCGCACACCGGTGACCTCGAGTACGCCACGCGCGGCCACCCCGCTCCCCTGGTCGTGGGACCGGACGGCGCGCACCTGCTGCCGACCACCGGCGACGGGCCGCTCGGCTCCCGGACCAGCGGCAACGTGCTCAGGGCGAACCTGCCGGACGGGCACGCGATCCTGCTGTTCACCGACGGGCTCGTGGAGAACATCCACCGGCCGGTGCGCGACGGGCTCGCGGTGCTCGAGCGCACCGCCTTCGACGCGTACCGCGACTCGGCCGGGGGGCGCTCGGTGGCGGGACGCATCTGCCAGGTGGTGCCCCGCGTTCTGACCGACGACGGGTTCACGGACGACGTCACCGTGCTCGCGGCGCACCGCCGCAGCGCCCCGCACCCGCTCGACCTGAGCGTCCCCGCCGACCCGCACGAGCTCGCCGGGGCGCGCAGCGCGGTGGACGCCTGGGGCCTCGGCGTCGGACTCGGCTCGCGCGACCGGTCGGCCCTGGTCCTCGGAGTCAGCGAGGTGATGGCGAACGCGATCGAGCACGCCTATCGCGGGACTGCGGACGGCACCGTGGAGCTGCACGCGACCATCCGGGACGACGCGATGATCGAGGTCGTCGTGCGGGACCACGGACTGTGGCGCGAGCCCGACCGAGACCCGGGAGATCGCGGCCGCGGCTTCAGCATGATGGCGTCCGCGGGCCTCCAGGTGGACGTGGCGACCAGTGTCGACGGCACCACCGTGACGCTCGAGTGCCCGGCTCGTCGGCCGGCACCCGTCGACCAGGCCGACGCGGTCGCGGAGTCCGTCCGGCTGGCCTCCGCTCCCTTGGTGATCAGCGCAGACCCGACCGAGGCGCACGTCGTGCGTGTCGGGGGCGCGGTCGACCACCGGGCGGCGGCGGCGCAGGTCGAGGCCGAGGTCCTGCGACGCTCCCGCAACGGGCTCGTGCCGGTGACGGTCGACCTCGAGGGCGTAGTGCATCTGGGCAGCGCCGGTGTCCGCGTGCTCGAGTCGCTGCTGCGGACGACGGACCGGCTCAACGTCGTCGCGCCGCCCGGGACCCCGGCGGCGCAGACGCTCGACGTGGCGGGAACGCCCTTCCGGCCCTCGCTGCCCTGACGGTCGCGTCAGGTCTGCGCGGCCGCCACCGCCGCGTCGGAGCCCTGCACGCGGATCTCCACCCGCTGGATCGTGCCCGTCGGGATGCTCGACGACGCTCCGAGTCCTCGCGCGCCGCCGTCGAGCGCGCGCCAGGTGGCCACCACGGTGCTGGTCCCGTCGTCGGCCACCAGGACCAGCTCGTACGTGGCGTCGGTGCCGTACGGTCCGGGATCGGCGGGGTAGCGGCACTCCCAGTCGATCCGGGTGCCCCAGGCCTTCTGCTGCAGGGTGAGGTCCGCGGTGACGGCCACGGACCCGACCGGCTCCAGCTGGAGGGCGGTGACCTGGCTGGTCGACGACGGTGCCGGCGAGGCCACCGGTGCTCCCGCGTCGACCGGTCGCCCGAGAAGGACCCCGGCTATCCCGCCGAGCAGCAGCAGGGCCGCCGCGGCTCCGACGAGGCCGGCGACGCGGCGTCGCCGGTCCCGGTGGGCGGCTCGAGCGAGGGTGGCCAGCTCGACCACCTCGGCGTCGGGTGCACCGCCCAGTGCCTCCGCCTCGTCCGGCGTCACCATCCGGAGCAGCCCGGGCAGCCCGACGAGGTCGGCCACGGCCGACTGGCAGGCGTCGCACGTGCGCAGGTGCTCCTCGAAGGTGCGTCGCTCCTGCGAGCTGAGCGCTCCGAGGACGTAGGCGGCGTCCCAGTCACGGAACGGGTCGTCGCCCGGTCCGTACCGCTCGTCCGCGTCCCGGCCGGTCATGCGGACACCCCTCTCTCCTGGAGCGCGAGCCGCAGCGCGCGCAACGCGTAGTGCAAGCGGGACTTGACGGTGCCCTCGGGGATCTCGTGCTCGGTGGCCAGCTCCGCCACGGACCGCCCCCGGTAGTACGCGCCCACGACGACCGCCCGGTGCTCCGGAGTCAGCTGCTCGAGGGCGTCCGCGACCAGCCAGCTGTCGAGCACCGCCTGCGTCCCGTCGGGCTGGACGGAGTCGGGCGTCTGGTCGGTGGTCCGCTCCCGCACGTGCCGCGCGCTCCTGCGGTCGTCGATGACGAGGTTGCGCACCACGGTGTAGAGCCACGCGCGGGTCGCGTCCTGCTCGCGGGCCAGCACCTCGGGGTGCTTCCACGCCCGCACCATCGCCTCCTGCACGACGTCCTGCGCGAGCGCATGGTCGCCCGTGAGACGCACGACGTAGTGCTGCAGGGGGCGCGCGTAGGCCTCGTGGAGCGCGCGCAGGAGCGCGTCGGGTTCCTCGGCCACGCCGCCTCCCTCCCCACAGTCGCTGCGTCCTACCCGGTCAACGATGCACCCGTGCCCCAGGTTCACCGCACGGTGAACCTGCACGCGCCCGGCCTCGTGGTCCCAGGTAGCAGGTCCCGGGGGCGGGACCGGCACCGACCAGAGGAGACCACCGTGCGACGCACCATCACGCTCACGATCACCGCCCTCGTGGCGGCGGCCACGCTGACCGCCTGCGGGGGCTCCGACGGCGACACCACCGAACCTGCGAGCGAGGCCACCACCTCGGAGGAGTCCACCGCCGCGGAGACGCCCGCCGACGAGATGTCCACCGACCTCGCGACGGCGGAGACGTCGCTGGGCACCATCGTCGTGGACGGCGACGGCATGACGGCGTACTACTTCCTGAAGGACACCAAGGACTCCGGCGCGAGCGCCTGCTCGGGCGACTGCGCGACCGCGTGGCCGGCCATCACCACCGAGTCCGACACCCCCACGGTCACGGGGGTCACGGGTGAGGTGGGGACCATCACCGGCACCGACGGCGCCAAGCAGATCACCATCGACGGTCGGCCGATCTACACGTTCGCGCAGGACACGGCCCCGGGCGACGTCAAGGGTCAGGGCGTCAACGACGTCTGGTACGTCATCGCGCCGGACGGCTCGGAGATCGACGACGACTGACACAGGTACCGGGCGGCGACCTGCGCGGTCGTCGCCCGGCGCCTCCGCCGCGGCCCCTCAGCCCGCGGCGCCCTCCGGGTGCGTCTCGACGTTGAGGACGTTCCCGTCGGGGTCGGCGAACCAGGCGGCCCGCATGTTCCCGTCGGACAGGACTCCGTCGGCCCACGTGACCTCGCCGGGCAGGTCGAACGTCTGGAACTCGATCCCGGCTCCCCGTAGTGCGGCCACCTCGGCATCGAAGGCGTCGGTCGGTAGCTGGAACGAGATCGCGGTCGCCTTGTTGGTCCCGGCGTACGCGGACGGGTACACGAGGAACCCCCCGTTGGACGTGCTGTAGACGACGCCGTCAGGCACCTCGCCCGCACTGGTGAATCCGAGCGTCCCCTCGTAGAACGCTCGCGCTCGCTCCATGTCGGTGACGGCGAGCACGGGCATCGAGGCGTGGTCGGAGAGCATGAGTGTCCTCCCGTGCGGGCCCACCGTCCGTCGGCGGACCGGCACATCGACGCTAGAACCAGTTCGGACATCCGTCCAGCGTCCTTGCACATCCGTGCAGCACCTCACCCGCCCACTCGTCGTCGCCAGGGCTACCGCTGCACACCCTCCGGGCAGCACGATCGACGGGTGAGCACCGCGACGCGAGCGGCGGACCTGCCGCCGCAGTGGGGGCTGGCCGCTCTCGGCGCCGTCGGCCTGGCGGTCGCGGCCGCGCTGGCCGCCTACGCCCAGGTGCACCCCGGCGACGGCGCCGCCCTGACCACGCTCGGGTTCAGCGGCATGCTCCAGATGAAGTCGTGGCTCACCACCGCGGCTGCCGCCCTGGTCGTGGTCCAGATCCTGTCCGCCCTGGCGATGTGGGGCCGGCTGCCCGGGGTGAAGGACGCCCCCGGCTGGGTCACCGGACTGCACCGCTGGAGCGGCACGGTCGCGTTCCTGCTCACGTTGCCGGTGGTGTTCCACTGCGTCTGGTCGCTCGGGTTCGAGGTCGAGTCCGCCCGGGTGCTCGTGCACTCCGTGGCGGGCTGCGTGTTCTACGGGGTCTTCGCCGCCAAGATGCTGGCGCTCCGCCTGCGCCGCCTGCCCTCGGCGGCGGTCCCTGTGCTGGGCGGTCTCCTGGCGGGCGTCCTCGTGGTCCTCTGGTTCAGCTCCGCGCTCTGGTTCTTCGGCCAGAGCGGGTTTGCGAGCTACTGACGTGGACGCCCCCGAGGTCGGTCGGCGGTCGGTGCTCGAGGGCGCCGGCGTCGCTCTCGCGGCCGGTGCCGTGGGGTACGTGGGGTTCGCCACGCTCGGCCCGGCACCGGGCGCGGACGACGACGGCCAGTACTCCACCGGCCCGGACGCCGAGCAGGACGACGGCGTCGACTCCCACCGGCTGGCCGCCGTGGACGACATCCCGGACGGAGGAGGCCTCGTCATCGCCGACAGGAAGCTCGTCCTCACGCGCGACGGGGACACGGTCCGGTGCTTCTCGGCGGTCTGCACCCACCAGGGGTGCCTGGTCGGCGGTGTGCGCGACGGTGAGATCCGGTGCCCGTGCCACGGCAGCGCGTTCGACGCCGCCACGGGAGCGGTGGTCCAGGGACCCGCGACGGAGCCGCTCGAGGCCGAGGAGATCGAGGTCACCGACCAGGGAGAGGTGCTGCGCGCATGAGGTCGTTCTGGACGCGGCTGCCCACGCTCGTGTGGATCGCCGGTGCCGGTCTCACCGCGGGCGCGCTGCTCGCCGCCCTCCGGGGGTGACGCTCGGCTGCCTCCAGGGCTACTGGTCCAGGACGAACGTGACCTCGAGGACCACCTGGTAGGCGGTGATCTTCCCGTCGGACACCTCGACCTTCTGATCCTTGACCCAGGCACCCTGCACGTTGCGCAGCGTGGTCGACGCCCGCTCGATCCCGCCGCGGACGGCGTCCTCGAAGCTCGTGTCGGAACGGGCACTGATGTGCGTGATGCTGGCGACGGTCGTGGACATGGGGTCTCCTCGTCGAGTCCGTGTGCGGACCTCCAGCCTTCACCCGAGCCACCCCCGCCGCAATCGGGATGCGGCCCCTGGACACGCGAAGCGCCGGTGGTACGTTTCGGGAGTATTGGGACCTCGGGTGGCTGCGACTCTCCCCCGCCCGGCCCCGTGACAGATCTCAGCCGACGATGGCGAGGGGACGGTCATGACAGAGGACCTGGCAGGGTTCGAGGAGATGGGGCCGATCGACTACGTGGTGGTCGCGTTCCCCCGGGCACACTTCACCGGTGAGGCGTTCCCGCTCCTGATCGACCTGGTCGAACGCGGCATCATCCGCATCCTCGACCTCGTGTTCATGCAGAAGGCGGCGGACGGTACGGTCACCGCGCTCGAGCTCTCCGAGCTGCGCGACGGCGGCGTCGACCTGACGATCTTCGAGGGCGCATCGTCGGGTCTGCTCGATGACGACGACCTGAGCGAGGCGGCGAACGCGCTGGAACCCGGTGACGCGGCCGGGGTGTTCGTCTACGAGAACGTCTGGGCCGCACCGTTCGCGGTCGCCCTCCGTCGCGCCGGCGGTCAGCTGGTCGCCGGCGGACGCATCCCGGTGCAGGCGATCATCGCCTCCCTGGACGCCAGCGAACCCGTCGCCTGAACTCGCCGAGGAGCACACCATGCCCGGACTGATCCGAGGTGTCGCACGCACCGCCGCCATCGCGGGGACGGCCACGGCCGTCTCGAACCGGGTGTCCCGCCGCCAGGCCGGACGCTGGGCCGCCCAGGCGGAGCCGGAGCCGCAGTACGCAGCCCCTCCGCCGGCTCCTGCCTATGCACCGCCCCCGGCCGCCGAGGCACCCGACATGGACGAGAAGCTCGCCCAGCTCGCGCAGCTGGGCGCGCTGCGGGACTCGGGCGTGCTCAGCGACACGGAGTTCGAGGTGCAGAAGAACCGCATCCTCACCAGCTGACACCGCCTAGACGAACTGGAACGTGCCCACCACCGGCGCGTGGTCGGACTCCGGGTACTTGCGGTCCACCGCGAAGGCAGCGGACTCGTCGTGCAGCAGCTCGTTGTGGATCTCCGAGCCGCGGTAGCGGGCCAGGAGGTTCCGGGTGACCAGCATGTGGTCGAGCATCTGCCCCCGACCCTGGTGGTAGAGCGTGAAGCGGGCGGGCTCGGGCACGGTCTGCTCGATGGGGACGAGCACGCGCGAGACGAGCGCAGGGTTGCCGGTGTTCTCCACGTCACCCCGGACGGCCGTGACGGAGACCTCGTCGGGCTCCGCGTTGAAGTCACCGGCGACGACGATCTGCGCGTCCGGGTCGACGTCGAGGATCCGGTCGACCAGGCGGCGCGTCTCGAGCGCCTGGGCCATCCGCTTCATCGAGGACACGAAGCTGCCCTCCGCCCACCCGTCTGCGGTGCGCCAGGTGAAGTTGTCGATGCGTTGGCCCGGGATGTCGGTCGGGATCTTGGACTTCCAGTGCACGTTGACCACGTGCAGGGTCGATCCGTCCGGCACCGTGATCTCGACGTGCAGGATCGGGCGCTCGACGCCGATCTCGACGGCTGACGCGTCGGGAGGGACCGCGCTCAGGCGGCGGTAGGTCACGGGTGCGACGAGGTCGTTGCGCAGCTGCTCGGCCCCGGTGACAGGCAGGTGCGTGACGACGACGAGGTTGCGCTCGTTGTAGACGGCGTCGCTCAGCGGTCTCGTGCTCGTCATCGTCGCCCCCTGCAGCGGGGTGCCGTGGAGGAGCTCTGCCAGCGCCAGCAGTGCGCGGGGTTGTCCCGGACGTTCCTGACCATGGACCTCCTGGAGGCACAGGATGTCGGCCCGCAGCCGCAGGATCTGGGGGCGCATCAGGGCGATCCGCTCGGCCAGGGTGGGGAGCTCACCCGGCGCGGTCTCGTCCAGGTTCTCCAGGTTGAACGTGGCGACTCGCAGCTCGACCATCGCAGCCCCCCGGCGCGTGCGGCGGCGCAGCCGGTGCCACGCCGCACCACTGCCAGGATCCTCCCGCCATGACGGCACGGGAAGGCCTCCGCAGGGCGAACGCAGACAGAGCGCCGGCCGTAGCGTGGGGCCATGCCCCGACCCGTCGCCACCACCCGCACCGTCGACCTGACCGGACTGCTCGACTTCGTCCGCGACCGGCACAGCTTCATCCTCGTGACCACGCGCACCGACGGACGGCCCCAGGTCTCCCCGGTCTCAGGCGGGGTAGACGACCACGGCCGCCTCGTCATCTCCACCTACCCCGGACGAGCGAAGTCGGTCAACGCGGAGCGGGACCCGGCGGTGAGCGTGTGCGTGCTGTCCGACGACTTCGGCGGGGCCTGGGTCCAGGTGGACGGCGACGCCGAGGTGCTGCACATGCCGGAGGCCGAGGACGCCCTCGTGGACTACTACCGCTGCATCGCCGGCGAGCATCCCGACTGGGACGAGTACCGCGCCGCGATGCGGGTCCAGGGCAAGTCGCTGATCCGGATCACCCCGACCCGGTGGGGTCCGGTCGCCACCGGAGGGTTCCCCGCCGACGTCGCCGCCCGCCTGGACGGCTGACAGCGCTGCTCGTGGCTGGTGTCGGTCAGGGTGCGGTGAAGCCGATGGCCTTGTGCGTCCCGTCGCAGTACGGCTTGATCGCGGACGCGCCGCAGCGGCAGAGGGCCACGGTCGAGCGACGGCGCGGGATCGGCTGCCCGCTGTCGTCGGTGATCATCACGTCGCCCCGGACGAGGATCGGGCCGTCCGGGCACGCCACGATCGACGGCGTCCGGGTCGGTCGGCGGTCCACGGGGCGGTCGGAGGTGGTCATGCGGTCCGCAGCGAGGAGACGCCGGCCTCCCAGGCGGACAGGAGGTGCTGCCCGACCACCTCGTCCAGGTACAGGCACGTCGCGGCGCCGAACAGGACGTCGTGCAGCAGCTCCGGCTCCTGCTGGACCAGGGCACCCGCCAGGTCGCGCCCGGCGATCTGCTCGTGCACGGCGTCCGCCTCGACGTGCTCGTCGAAGTACTCCGTCGTGCTCTGGTCGAACCCGTGGCGGCGGAACCCGTCGCCGTAGAGCCGGTTCGGCAACGACGACGTCATCTCGAAGGCGGCGAGGTGTCCGGCGGTCGCACCGCGCCACCGCCGGTGCAGCCCGAACAGGGACATGACGTTGACGCCGGCCAGGGTGACCGCGGGGATCTGCTCGACGTAGGCGCCGTACTCCGGGTCCAGCGCGGCGCCCCGCATGGTCCGCGCGAACAGCTCGCAGTGCATCCGCTCGGGGTCGCCGCCTCCGTACTCGTCGGCCTGGATCTCCACCAGTGCGGCCTTGGGTCGTCCGACGAGGCGCGGGATCGCCCACGTGTGGGGGTCCGCCTCCTTCAGCTGGTAGATCGACCGCTGCACCAGGAGCTCGCGGAGCTGCTCCTGCGTCGCCCGCTTGGCCACGTACCGCGCGACGCTGGGACCGGGGCTCGGCGCCGTCAGGGCGAACAACGCCTCGGCGACCGCCGCCCGTTCGGGCGCGACCTCCTCAGGGACCTGGACCCGCTCGGACAGGTGCCGCTCGACCGCGGACTCGATCAGGCGCCGCGCACCCAGCACCTCCGGCGACCACTCCCAGTCGTCGTCGACGCCCTCGAAGCCGCGGTAGAAGAGCTCGTACATGACGTAGAGCGTCAGCTGCACGTCCTCGTCCGAGAGCAGGTCGGCGGAACGCTCGAGCACCCGCCGGGTCAGTGGCGCCAGCTCTCCGACGCCCGTTCCCCCGTCGAGCGGAGTGCTCAGGACCTCCGTCACGGCACGACTCAGTGGCCCCCGCGGGCTGGGTAGTTTCACGGCCGGTCCTTCTCGACGCCGGCGTCCCTCCAGCCCGACCCTGGAGCGGGGGGCGCCTGCGAACAGCCTCACATGTGTCGCGGCTGCCGCAACCGGGAACACGGGGCGGTGGCGGGGGCGCGGGCCTCGGCTCGCCCGCACAAGGCGTGCACTCGTCGCCCGGTGTTGCTCTCGCAGCCGAGCGCCCCCGCCACGACCCTCACGCGATCGCGTCGCTCCCGGACGTGATCGCTGCGGTGTCACCCGCGTGCTGCACCTCGATGCGCCGCGGCTTGGCATCCTCCGCGACGGGGATCGTCAGGGTCAGCACACCGTCGGCATACGTCGCCGAGATGGCGTCCAGCGCGAGGCCCCGGCTCACGGTGAGCTGTCGGGCGTAGGTGCCGACGGGGCGTTCCTTGGCCAGCCACTGCACGTCCTGCTCGGCGCGCGCCGTGCGCTGCGCCCGGATCGTCAGGGTGCGGTCCTCCACGTTCACGTCGATCGTTCCCGGGTCCGCGCCCGGCAGGTCCACGTGGAGCACGTAGTGGTCGCCCGAGCGGTACAGATCCATCGGCATGGTCGCCGACGCCCGTTCGGCAGTCAGCACCTGGGCAAACAGGCGGTCGAACTCCTGGAACGGGTCGAATCGCGTAGCCATGACCCCACCTCCTCTGCGTCGAGGGCACCGGACCGTCCGGGCCCCGAGTGTCGGCCGACCCCGCAGGGCCGGACTGGCTACACCAGCAGACTTAGCACTCTCGCCGCGAGAGTGCCAGTGGTGAGAACGGGCGTTCGCGCGCGGCGAACGCCCGCGTCAGGTCTCGCTCACGTCGCGCGCGCCGGCCGCGACACGGTCCCGTGCCACCGTCGCGAGCCGCTCCAACAGCTCGACCTGGGCGAGCCCGCGCCGGTCGAGCTCCTCGAACCGCTCGCGCTCCAGACCGAGCGCGCTGCTCCAGGACGCGAGCGACTCCCAGAGGCCGCGCTTCGCGTTGACACCGCCCCGCAGCAGCTCGAGCTCGAGCAGTGCGGACAGGGGTGACGCCGAGGTGAGCCGTCCGTTGGGCTTGAGGCGGCCGAGCCGCTCTCCGGCCGCGGCACCCACGGGCTTCCAGCGGCTCAGCCGCACCCCGAGACCCTCCGCGAGATCGAGCAGGGTCGCGCGCTCTCGCGTCAGCTCCTCCGCGAAGCCGCCGATCGGGTGGCCCAGCGGTGTGCCGTCATACGCGCGCGCCATCCGTCGCGACCTCGCGATCGCACCCGTCGCACCGGCGACGTGGTCGGAGAGGTAGATCCTCAGCAGTCGTCGGTCGACGTCGACCCCGTGCGAAGCCATCGGTCCTCCTCGAGGTGCGCGCGCTGGGACGGCGATCGGTCCCGACCGTACCCGCGCGACCACCGCTCGCAACCGGCGGCGACTTGCGCAGCGGAACCAGCAGGAACAGGACGGCTCGGGTGGCGAGCGCGGAACGACGGGCCTACCGTCCGATGAGTCGGATCGACATCGTCACCGGCACACCGTCACCCGGGACAAGAAGCGTCTCCGGGGCAGGGCACGGGCTCTGGGCACAGGAGCGCAGGCCCGCGCACACGCCTGATCGCGTTCTCTGAAGCGATCGGCCTGGACCCGTGCGGACGGTCGCGCGGCAGAAAGTCCGCGCCCACCCAACCCCTCTCGGATCGGTTGCGCCCGGCCACGTCGGCCGGGCTGTCGGCCGTCCGACGACTCGAGATGAGACCGCACCATGACTGACGACTACACCAGCAGCTATCCCCTCCCGGAGAACGGGAGCACCGCGGACACCGCCAGGGAGCAGGCCAGCACCCTCAAGGCGAAGGCCGCGGATGCCGGCGGGCACCTGCTCGACGACGCGAAGGGCGAGGCCGCGGCGGTCACCCACGAGGCCCGGCGACAGCTGGGCGACCTCTGGTCGCAGGCCCGCACCGAGGTGACCGGACAGGCCGCCACCCAGCAGTCCCGGCTCGCCGGCGGACTGACCTCCGTGGGCGGTCAGCTGTCACAGATGGCGTCCGCCCCGGCCGAGCAGAACCTCGCCACCGACCTCGTTCGCGAGGTGGGCGACAAGGTGGACGCCCTGGGCCGCTGGCTCGAGGGCCACGGGCCGGACGAGGTGCTCGACGAGGTCCGCAGCTTCGCCCGGCGCCGCCCGGGCACGTTCCTCGTCATCGCCGCCGGTGCAGGTGTCGTCCTCGGCCGGCTCACCCGTGGACTCAAGGACGCGCCCTCCGCACCCGCCCCCGCACCCGCACCCGTCCGCAGGTCGGTGACCGAGCCCCTGCCCGCGACGGCGTACTCCGACCCGGTGGAGGAGCGTCCCCGCTTCACCGACCCGTTCGCGTCGCCCGTCCCGAGCTCGACCGCATGGGACCAGCGATGAGCGACCCGGTCGGCGCTCCCCCGCGCCAGTCCGTCGGCGACCTGCTCGGCGACGTTACGCGCGACCTGTCGACCCTCCTGCACCAGGAGGTCGAGCTGGCCAAGGCGGAGCTGCGTCAGTCCGCGAAGGCGGCGACCAAGGGCGGCTCGATGTTCGCGGGCGCCGCGGTGGCCGGCCACTTCGTCCTGCTGTTCCTGTCGATCGCCCTGTGGTGGGCCCTCGGCGACGCGATGGACTCCTGGGCGTGGTCCGCAGTGATCGTCGCGGTCCTGTGGGCGATCGTCGCCGCGGTCCTGGCCGCCCGCGGTCGTGCCGAGACCAAGCGCGTCTCCGGTCTGCCGCAGACCACCGACACCGTCAAGAAGATCCCGAACGCCCTGCAAGGACATGAGGAGAAGAACGCATGAGCACCGACCCGGACCAGATCCGCGAGGACATCGAGCGCACACGTGCCGAGCTCAGCTCGGACGTCGACGCCCTGACCGACAAGGTCAGCCCCACCCAGGTCGCGCAGCGGCAGGCCGACAAGGTCCGCTCCGCGGTGTCGGACGTGAAGGAGCGCGTCATGGGCGGTGTCGCCGGCGGCGCCGACTCGGCGGGTCACGCCGCCGCCACGGTCGGGGACGCCGCGTCCCAGCTGCCGCACGCCGCCAAGGACAAGGCTCGGGGCAACCCGCTGGCCGCCGGGCTGGTCGCGTTCGGCGCGGGGTGGCTGATCTCGTCCCTGCTGCCCAGCACCCGGCAGGAGCAGCAGCTGGCGCAGTCCGCCAAGGAGCAGGCCGCGCCGTTGGTGCAGGAGGCCAAGGACGCCGCCCAGGGCCTCGCCGACACGCTGCGTGAGCCGGCTCAGGAGGCGGCGGCCGCCGTCAAGGACCGCGCCGCAGAGGCCGGTTCGACGCTGCGGGACGAGGGCCGGTCGGCCGTCGACGACCTGCGCACGGACGCCACCGACGCGGCGGACGCCGTGAAGGGCGCCCACGCCGCCGACGACACCGCGCGCGGCTACTAGGGAACCGCGCGACGGGGCACAGCGTGGTGCCCCGTCGCGCGGATCCCCGCAAGCCCGACTCCCCCGACGACATCACGAAGCGGTCCTGGCTCTACGTGCTGCGCAAGACCCTGCGCGAGTTCGGCAAGGACCAGTGCACCGACCTGGCGGCCGCGCTCACGTACTACGCCGTGCTCGCGATCGCACCCGCCCTGCTGGCGATCGTCTCGCTCCTCGGCCTCGTGGGTGACCCGCAGAAGATGGTCGCGGACGTGCTGAAGATCGCCGGCGACGTCGGTGTGAGCGGCGTCGACGACACCGTGGAGCCCATCCTCACCCAGCTCACCGAGGCGCCGGCCGCCGGGTTCGCGCTGGTCCTCGGGCTCGTCCTCGCGCTCTGGTCGGCCTCCGGCTACGTGGCCGCGTTCAGCCGGGGCATGAACCGCGTGTACGAGATCGACGAGGGCCGCCCGATCTGGAAGCTCCGTCCGACGCTGCTCCTCGTCACCGTGCTCCTCGTGGTCGTCGCCGTGGCCATAGTGACGGCCGTCGTGCTCTCCGGAGCCGTGGCCCGGTCGGTGGGGTCCGCCGTCGGACTGAGCGACGTCACGGTCACCGTCTGGAACGTCGTGAAGTGGCCGGTCATCGTCGCGCTGGTCGTCGTGGCGATCGCGATCCTCTACTACGCGACGCCGAACGTGCGGCAGCCGAGGTTCCGCTGGATCAGCCTCGGCGCCATCGTCGCGCTCGTCGTGTGGGTGCTCGCCTCGCTGGGGTTCGGCTTCTACGTGGCCAACTTCGGCAGCTACGACAAGACCTACGGCTCCCTGGCCGGCGTCATCGTCTTCCTGCTCTGGCTCTGGATCACCAACCTGGCCCTCCTGTTCGGGGCCGAGCTGGACGCCGAGATCGAGCGCGGGCGGCAGCTGCAGGGCGGCATCGAGGCCGAGAAGACTCTCCAGCTCCCGCCGCGGGACACGCGTGCGAGCGAGAGGAAGCAGGCCAAGCAGGAGGAGGACGAGCGGCTCGGTCGCGCCCTGCGCGAGTCGCGCGGCGCGAGCGCCCAGGACGACGACGCCTGACGAGGGGAGCTACGCCGTGCGGACGGGGTAGCGCAGGTGTGTCACCCCGACGCCCTGGCTCACCGTCGGATCGCCGAGGGTGGAGGGCGTGCCGACGAGGTGGTCGAAGAGACGAACTCCGGAACCCAGCAGGACCGCCGCGACGTCGACGCTGATCTCGTCGAGCAGGCCGGCGTTCAGACACTGCTGGATGGTGTCGGCGCCGTGCACCCCGACGGACTTCCCCCCGGCAGCGGCCTTCGCCTGTGTCACCGCGCTCTCGAGGCCGTCGGTCACGAAGTGCACGGTCGAGTCCGGTCGCGGCCATCCATCGGGTACGTGGTGGGTCAGGACGAATGCTGGCCCCCACGCGTGGTTGCCACCCCAGCCTTGTGCGACCTCGAACGTCCGTCGGCCCGTGAGCACGGCTCCGAGCCCGCCGGTGAGACCGCGGACGTGCTCGGCGCTCGGCTCGGACACCCTGAACGTCATGGGGTCCGATCCTCCGGTCCGGATCTCGACGTCCCCCGAGCCGAAGTACCAGCTGAACACCTCGCCTACGCCGTCGTCGGGGTCGGCGACGAAGCCGTCGAGTGACACGGACATGATCGCGACGAGCCTGCTCATCTCGCCCTCCTCGGTGCCGGGTGGTCCCGATGACCACATTCTCCTCTGTCCACGAACGGCGCTCGCCGGATTCGACAGGGTGGGCATGCGGCACGAGTGACCCTTGGCAGACCCGCCCGTCACCCGCCAGAGTCGTGCCCATGCCCATGCCCACGGCCGGAGCGCTGCCCGCCAGGTTCGAGGGCGAGGTCCTCGCCCCCGGCTCCCCCGACTACGACCTCGCGCGTGCGGTCTGGAACGGCGCCGTCGACCGCCGCCCGGCGTACGTCGTCCGGTGCGCCGGCGCCGAGGACGTGCGCACCGCGGTCCGGGTCGCGCGCGAGCTCGGCCTGCCCCTGGGTGTGCGGGGCGGCGGGCACAGCGCCGCAGGGTGGGCGGTGCCCGACGGCGGGCTGATGATCGACCTCTCCCGGATGCGGGGCGTCGTCGTCGACCCGGGGTCCCGCACAGCGCAGGTGCAGGGCGGTGCGCTCCTCGGGTCGCTGGACGCGGCCACGCAGCCGTACGGGCTCGCGACGACGGCAGGGATCGTGTCGCACACCGGCATCGGCGGGCTGGCCCTCGGCGGGGGCGTCGGCTGGCTCGCCCGGCAGGTCGGTCTGACCTGCGACAACGCACTCGGGTACGAGGTCGTCACCGCCGACGGCGAGCTCGTGCGCGCGACCGCCGACGAGCACCCCGACCTGTTCTGGGCGCTGCGGGGCGGCGGGGGCAACTTCGGTGTCGTCACGCGGTTCGACCTCGCGCTGCACGACATCGGCACGCAGGCACTCGTCGCCGAGGTGGACCTCGACGCGGCGAGCGGCCTCGACGCGCTCCGGACCTGGCTGGCGGCGTCGGAGGCCGCACCGCGGCGCGCGACCCTCGTCGCGGAGGCCCGCGCAGGGGGTCCGCTCACGCTCGGGTTCGTCTGGGTCGGACCGCCCGACGACGCCGCGCCGTTGGTCGCGCAGCTGGACGGCCTCGGGACCCCGCTGGCCCGACGTGTCACGCCGATCAGCTACCTCGACCTGCAGCGACAGTCGGACGTGGGAGCGGCGCACGGCTTCCGGCGCTACGCCAAGAGTCACTACGTCCGGGAGCTGCCCGATGCGGCGCTCGAGGCGTTCCTCGCCCACACCGAGGCGGACGTGGGGGCGGCGAGCCTCACGGCCTACGGCGGCGCGGTCGCGGACGTCGACCCGGACGCCACGGCCTTCGCGCACCGCGACACGCGGTTCGAGTACGACGTCGGCGCCAGGTGGGCGGACCCGGCCGATGACGAGGGCCACGCCGCGACGTGCCGGCGGCTCGCCGCGACGATCGAGCCATGGAGCGTCGGGGTGTACGTCAACGCGCTCGGGGCCGAGGGTGCCGCGGGCGTGCACCGGGCGTACGGAGCGGCCACGTACGCACGGCTCCAGGAGGTCAAGGGAGCCTGGGACCCGGACAACGTCTTCCGGCACAACCAGAACATCCCACCGGCGTGAGCCGGTCCGGGCGACCGGTCCTCTCGCAGTCGTCGGAGCGCGACCTCACCCCTTGTCGTGCGAGCGGTACTCCGTGGGGCTCATGCCGTGGATCCGCCGGAACTGCCGGGAGAAGTACAAGGGGTCGCTGAAGCCGACCTGGGCGCTGATCGACGCAACCGAGCGGTCGGTGGTGTCGAGGAGCTCGCGTGCGGTGCCCATCCGGAGACGGGTCTGGTACTCCAGGGCGCCGTAGCCCGTGGCGCGTCGGAACAGCGCCGAGTAGTGGGACACGCTCAGCCCTGCCATGCCGGCGAGGTCTGCCAGCGAGATGCGAGTCGAGACGTTCGCGCGCAGGTGCTCGAGCGTCGCCTCGATCGGGTCGGCCTGCTGCCTGCTGATCGTGCGACGGTCGGCCGCCAGGAGCGCCATCGCATGCCAGGCAGCGCCGGAGGACGCCAGCAGCGTGGCCATGGTCTCGTCGCGCTCCATGCGCCGGATGATCGTGTCGATCAGCGAGACGACGCGCGCCGGGTCGCTCAGGCCCAGGACCGGCTGGTCCGGCGTGGCGCCCATGGCTGCGAACAGCGACGGGACCTGCTGGCCGACGAGGTGCACCCACCAGATGGTCCAGGGGTCTGCGGCGTCCGCCTCGTACCTGTGCGGCAGGCCTGCGGGGATCGCGAGCGCCTGCCCCGCCCGCACCTGGTGGACGCCTGAGGGCAGCGTGCAGGTCCCCCGCCCCGCCGCGCAGACGATCACCACGTGCTGCGCCGCCCCGTTCTTGCGGGCACGTCCGTGCGACGAGGCCCGGGGGAAGTAGCCCACATCGGTGACGAGCAGCTGCGACATCGGTGCCGACGAGAGTGCCTCGGCGACCAGTGGTCGCGGGAGGACCCGCATGCGCTGACCGGGGAACCCTTCGCGCCGGCGAGGCTGCGGCTCAGGCATCGGATCCATTGATTCGTCCATATCCGTCGAGGGAACTGCCATTCTGCACCCCCGTGGCCGGACCGTAGCGTCCTGCACATGCTCGAAGAAGAGTCCCGCCTGGACCTCCCGGCCGTGCCCGACGACCTCGTGGGTCAAGGCGTCGCCGCATGGCGCCAGCCGGTCACGATCGACACGTACATGCCGGATCCGGCAGACCGCTACCCGGCGTTCCTGGAGAACCGCGTCTACCAGGGCTCGTCGGGCCGCGTCTACCCGCTGCCGTTCCACGAGCGCATCAGCCCCACCAAGGCCCCCCACTCGTGGGACGCCATCCACCTGGAGAACTCGTGGATCCGGCTGATGATCCTGCCGGAGCTCGGTGGGCGCATCCACGTCGGGATGGACACGACCAACGGGTACGACTTCTTCTACCGGAACAACGTCATCAAGCCGGCTCTCGTCGGCCTCGCGGGTCCGTGGCTCTCCGGCGGCGTCGAGTTCAACTGGCCGCAGCACCACCGCCCCGCGACGTTCCTGCCGGTCGAGGCGACGATCGAGCACGAGGCCGACGGTGCGGTGACGGTGTGGTGCTCGGACCACGACCCGTTCGCCCGGATGAAGGGCATGCACGGCATCCGCCTGCGGCCGGACTCGTCGGTGATCGAGCTGCGCGCCCGCCTGTTCAACCGCACGGACGAGGTCCAGACCTTCCTGTGGTGGGCGAACGTCGCCGCGGCCGTCAACGACGACTACCAGTCGTTCTTCCCCACCGACGTGCACGCCGTGGCGGACCACGCCAAGCGCGCGGTGACCGCGTTCCCCGCAGCTGATCGCCCGTACTACGGGATCGACTACCAGGCCCGCAAGGACGCCGAGCACCCGGACGGCGACAGGATCGACTGGTACCGCAACATCCCGGTGCCCACCTCGTACATGGCGCTCGGCACCCGGTCCGACTTCTTCGGGGGCTACGACCACGGCCGCCGCGCGGGCTTCGTGCACTGGGCTGACCACCACATCGCGCCCGGCAAGAAGCAGTGGACGTGGGGCAACGGTGCGTTCGGCAAGGCGTGGGACGCGAACCTCACGGACACGGACGGGCCCTACGTCGAGCTCATGGCCGGCGTCTTCACCGACAACCAGCCGGACTTCGCCTTCCTGGCCCCCGGCGAGACGAAGACGTTCAGTCAGTACTGGTACCCGATCCAGGAGACCGGTCCGGTCCACGAGGCCAGCCTCGAGGCCGCCGTGCGGCTCGACGCCACGCCGGGAGCGGCGTCGACCGACATCCGGGTGGCCGCTGCGGTCACCCGCGTCCGCGACGGGGCCACGGTCCGGGTCACCGGACCCGACGGCGAGACGTTGTGGCAGGCCACGGCGGATGCCGCACCAGACCGTCCGATCGTGCATGCCGCGCAGCTCGCCGGAACGTGGCACCCCGAGGACCTGACCGTCGTCGTGGAGCACGACGGCGAGGAGCTGCTTGCCTGGCGGCCCCATGCGACACACACCCTTCCCGACCTCCCCGAGCCTGCGCAGGAGCCGGTGGCACCGCGGGACGTGCCGTCCGTCGACGAGCTCTACCTCACGGGTGTCCACCTGGAGCAGTACCGCCACGCGACGCGCTCACCGGAGCCGTACTGGCTCGAGGCGCTGCGGCGCGACGAGGGCGACCACCGCTCGCACACCGCGCTGGCGGCGCGGCGGTACCGGGCCGGGCAGTACGCCGAGGCAGAGCACCACCTGCGCGCCGCGTTGGCGCGGCAGACACGCCTCAACACCAATCCGGCCGACGGCGAGACGGCCTTCCGCCTCGGGCAGGTGCTCGCGCGGACCGGCCGCACCGACGAGGCCTACGAGATGTGGGGCAAGGCGCAGTGGAACCAGGCGTGGCGGGGGGCGGCACACCTGGCGATGGCGCGGCTCGACGCAGCACGCGGTCGCGACCGCTCCGCTCTGGACCACGCCCGCGTCGCGGCTGTCGCCGACGCCGACCACCTCCAGGCTCAGTCGGTGCTGGCCGTCCTGCTGCGACGTGCCGGCCGCGACGCCGAGGCCGCCGAGGTGCTTGCCCGTGCCCTCGACCGGGACCCGCTGGACGTCTGGACCCGCGACCTGGCGGGCATGGACGTCGCCACCGACGCCCCCACGCTGCTCGACGTCGCCCTGGAGTACGACTCTCTCGGCTCCTGGAGCGACGCCGTCCGGCTGCTGGAGGTCGCCGCCACAGTCGAGCCCACCCCGGGTCAGGTCGAGGTTCGGCCGCTCGTGCACCTGCACGCTGCCCGAGTTCTCGAGCGAGCCGGCGACCGCGCGGCGGCCGAGCGGCACCGCGACCTGGCGCGCACGGCACCCGTCGAGCACTGCCTCGCCTCGCGGCTCGACGACGCCGATACGCTGAGGGCCCACGTGGCGAGCCATCCGGACGACGCACGTGCGTGGGCGATCCTCGGTCACTGGCTGAACTTCCAGCGCCGCCACCTCGACGCGATCGACGCGTGGCGGACCTCCGCGGACCTCGACCCGAGCGACCCCGTCGTGTGGCGCAACCTCGCAGTTGCGTCGTTCAACGTCGCGGCCGACCCCGACTCCGCGTCGGAGCTCTACGAGCGGGCGCTGGCCGTCGCCCCCGGCGACCCCCGCCTCGTCTACGAGCGCGACCAGCTGGCGAAGCGCTCGGGCGTCACGCCCGAGGAGCGCCTCGCGGCGCTCGCCGGCGAGCGTGCCGCCGTGGACGCCCGCGACGACCTGAGCGTCGAGCTCGCTCAGCTGTACACCGCGACCGGCGCGGCCGAGGTCGCTCTCGAGCTCCTCCTGGCCCGGTGGTTCCAACCGTGGGAGGGCGGCGAGGGGCAGGTGCTCTCCGCATGGGACGAGGCGCTGCTGGCCCTCGCACGCCGGTCGCTCGAGGAGGGCGACGGCGCGGTCGCGCTCGAGCACGTGCGCGCCGCGCTCGAGCCCGTCGCGAACCTCGGCGAGGCCCGGCACCCGTTGACCAACAGCGCGCAGCTCCACCTCATGCTCGGTGACGCGCTCGCAGCGACGGGCGACGACGCCGGTGCGCGCGCCGCATGGTCCAGCGCAGCCAGCTCGACGGGCGACTTCCAGAGCATGGCGCCCGTCGCGCTCTCCGAGATGACCTACTACGCCGTGCTCGCGATGCGCCGCCTCGGCGACGAAGGCCCTGCCGACTCGCTCGTCGAGGAGCTTGCCGAGCACGCGGCTGCCCTGCGTTCGGCGCCCGCGACGGTCGACTACTTCGCCACCTCGCTGCCGACGCTCCTCCTGTTCCAGGACGACCTGCAAGCGGCCGGCACGACGACGGCGATGCTCCTCGAGGCCCAGGTCGCTGCGCTGCGTGGAGACCACGTGACCGCCGCTGCGCGCGTCGACGAGGTCCTGGTCCGCGAGCCCAGCCGGCTGCGCGCCCTCGACCTGCGGCGCGAGCTGTCCGGGCTCCTGGACTCCGAGCCCGGCCGATGATGCCGAGCCGCGGGTCCCGCGCGGTCGACCGAGGCGGTGGCGGTCACCACACCTATACAGTTCCGCACCCCGCACGTCGAGAACCACCCGACACCCTCAGAGAGAAGCGATGACGATCCAGCAGGTCCGCAACGGCGAGCGACGGGTCGGGCTACCCAAGTGATCGACGCCCGGGGGGCCGAGCGGACCGGACGGCTGGTCCGCCTGGCCTCGCCGGGTGGGCGGACCCACGCCACGGTCGACCTGCGCGGAGGCGGTCTGCACAGCCTGACGCTCGACGGAGAGCCGCTCGTCCACACCTACGACGCCGCGGGATCCGCGCCGTACTGCTCCGGTGCGCTGTTGTTCCCGTGGCCCAACCGGGTGCGCGGCGGGCACTGGTCGCACGACGGCACCGAGCACCAGCTCGAGGTCGACGAGCCGGAGCTGGGACATGCCAACCACGGCTTCGTCCGGGAGGCCATGTTCCGCATCACGTCGATGAGCCCGGAGAGCGTCACGGTGTCGACCGTGGTCGAGCCGCGGCCCGGCTACCCGTTCCAGGTCGGCCTCGACACGACCTACACCGCCGAGGCCACAGGGCTCCGCGTGGACCACACGGTGCACAACCTGTCGGCCGGACCGGCACCGGTGGCACTCGGCGCCCACCCGTACGTCCGCGTCGGCACGGCACCCCTCGACGCTCTGCAGCTCACGGTCCACGCTGCGCGCCACCTGCCCGTCGACGCCACGCTGATCCCGGTGCGGGACGAACAGGTCGACGGCGACGTCGATCTGCGGGCGGGTCGGGGCCTGGCGGGCAGGGAGGTCAACACCTGCTATCACGGCCTCAGCCCCGAGGGGCACGCGTACCGACACAGGCTGGCAGCTGCCGACGGGCGCGCGGTCGAGGTGTGGACGGACATGTCGTTCGCCTATGTGCAGATCTACGTCACGGATCAGTTCCCGGACCCCGACCAGGGCCGGACCCGTGCCATCGCGGTCGAGCCGATGACGGCGGCGCCCGACGCGCTCAACTCCGGACTCGGCCTGCGCTGGCTCGCCCCCGACGAGACGTGGGATCTCAGCTGGGGGCTGCAGTCGCTGGGTTGGTAGTCCGTCCGCCGGCTCTCGGCTCCAGGTGGATCAGGTGTCGAGCAGCTCCAGCTCGACGCGCTGGACGCGCAGCACGTCGACCGCCTGCACCACGATGCCGTCCTCGACGCCGCGGACGGAGGGGTCCACCCAGACACCGGCCTCGTGCCGCCACGGGAACAGCTGCAGCGTGAGCCCGTCGGCGGAGACGTCCGAGCGATGGGGAGTGAGGTCGACGTCCCAGACCCGTCCGTGCCAGAAGTGGTCGCTGACGACCTCGTCGCCGATCACTGCCCGCCCCACGTCGCCGGTCCACGTCACGCGCAGGAGCGCCCTGTCGGCACCCTCCAGGAGATGTGCAGGGACGTCGAGGTGGACCCGGGCCGCGCCGTCGAAGTCGGTCGGCGCGCTCAGCCGGTGCATGGGTCCGCCGCGCACCGGGTCGGGCACGTCGGCGGCGACGGGTCGAAGCCCTCCCGCGATCCGATGGGTCCCAGCGGACGGGATCTCGACCGTCCAGCGCGACCATGGGCCGTCCGCGACCGGTGCGCCCGACGCGCCTCGCAGGCCGGCCGGCGCGGGCAGCACGGCGACCGAGGCGACGTCCTGGCTCGTGCGCAGGACCAGCGACCCCTCCAGCGCCGTGGCCGGGACGTCGCAGAGCACGAGCCGTTCCCTCCCACCCAGCTCCAGCCGGTAGAGCTGGTTGGCGGTGACCTCGTCGAGCACGAGGATCCGGACCCCCGGCAGCTCCACCACGGTCGACGGACCGGGTGCCTGCGTCAGGTCGACGACGGTCGCGCCGTCGATAGCCCGCGCCGCCCCAGCGCCCCCGACCGGGACGTGCCCTTCGAGGACGAGCTCGACCGGGAGACCGTCCGTGGCGGCCAGCACGACCAGGTCGGCGTCGACCAGCGCGATGCGGGTGACCAGCTGCGCGGTCGCGCTGCGCAGCACCACGTCGTCGGTGAGCGGGTACCGCAGCGGCCACACCACGCTGACGCCTGCCGGCAGATCGACCGGGTGCGAGGGCATCCGGACGACGGCACCGTCGTCCAGCTCGACCTCCACCTGGACGGCCGTCTGGGCGGCGATCGGGTGGTGGCTCGGCTGGTAGGTGCTGAGGAAGACGTACCCGCGGTGCCCGTCGGAACGGACCGACCAGCGCAGCTCCTCGGGGTCCTCGCTGCCGCCCCCGACGGTCGTGGTCATCGCCGCCAGCGCCGCCCCCTCGGTCGCGAGCCACAGGTGCTGGCGTCGCAGGAGGTGGTGGTGCGGTCGGATCTGACCGTGCTCGCCGATCGGCGCGTGGAAGTCGTACGTGCGGGAGGGGACGTCGTTCGGGTAGCCGGTCACGTGGGACTCCTGCTGCGTCCCGCCAGGCCCGGTGCGCTGCGTCCCGCCGGCGTACATGTAGTAGCCCTGCCAGATCGAGCCGCTGCCGATCTTCGCCAGGGAGAGCGCGGCGACGTCCTGCGGCTCCACCAGCGGCCGGCGGTGATAGGCGACGTGCATGCCGCCGCCCAGCTCGCAGGTCGCGAACGGCAGGGCGTCGTCGTCCTTGAGTACGACGGCGCCCGGGTCCACGGCGATGCCGTCGAGCGCCTCGCGCAGGTCCGCACCGACGCTCAGGTCGTCGCGCACCGGGCTGTAGCGGAAGTGGAACGCTGCGAAGGCCGGCCACCCGGTCGTCGCCTCCTCCCAGAACCCATCCGCGTACGCGCCGTACAGCGGGAGCAGCGAGTCGGGGACCTGCGCACCGCCCCAGCCGGTGGCGGTCCAGAGGGGTACCCGCAGACCGAGGTCCTCCGCGATGGTGCGCAGCCGAGCGAGGTGCTGCGGCTGGTCGTAGAGCTCGTTGTCCATCTGGGCGCCGACGACCGGTCCGCCCTCCGCATGGGTGAGGTCGGCGATCTGGGCGACGATCTGCGCGTAGAACCGCTCGACGAGCTCGAGGTACGCGGGATCGTTCGTCCTGGTCGCTGTCCCGCGGTCGAGGAGCCAGTCGGGGAAGCCGCCGTGGCGCGCCTCGCCGTGGGCCCACGGACCCATCCTCACGACGACCTGCAGCCCGTGGCTGCCGGCAAGCTCGACGAACGCCCGCAGGTCGAGGTTGCCGGTCCAGCTGAACTCCCCGGGCTGCGGCTCGTGCGCCTGCCAGAGCACGTAGGTGGCCACGGAGTCGAGCCCTCCGGCTCGCGCGTGACCGAGGACCTCCGACCAGCGCTCGCGGGGGATGCGGGAGTAGTGGATCTCGCCCGTGACGGGGATCCAGGGACGGCCACCGCGTTCGATCGAGCGGCTCGTGACCTCGACGCGGTCCGGCGTGCCCTCCGGCTCCCCCAGGGGCAGGTGGTCCCGACGAGGTTCCGCCGGGAGCGGCACACGGATCCGCGGGAGGGTCCGGGAGGGATCGACCTGCGCGTGCATCTGTCTCCTTCGAGCAGAACACCCCGCGCCGGGGTGCTGGACGTGTCTGGGGGCTCGGTGCGCCGAGGCGGCAACGGTGCCGCCCGTCCGCGGCGAGACGTGCTCGATGGAGCCGCGATGCGAGGCTATGCCGCGCGGCGGCGCACCCGCGATGGTGGTTTCGACGGACTCACATGGATGAACCGCCAACGGCCCATCGTCCGCGCTGTCGTCCGCGCCGCGCACGCGGCTGCCGGGGCCCGTTGGCTCGCCCGCGGACAACACGGCCGGGTCCCCACTCCACCGGCCCTCACCTGGGCAGAAGGTCCCGGGGTGGGCGCGCGCCGCGGACCTAATGTGCGCCCTGTATCCATCGTCGACGACGACCGATGGACCACGTGCCAGCGTCGGCACCCGCCCTCGTTGCACCGAGTCACACCCCCGGAGGGCTGGCGTGCGCGAGATCTCAGACCGCGACCGAGTGACCGTCACGGTGAACGACCGCGAGATCGAGGTCCTCGACGGCCTGACGATCCTGCAAGCGCTGACGAACGAGGGGATCGACGTCCCGTCCCTCTGCCACGACATCCGGCTCAAGCGGTCGAACGGCAGCTGTGGCCTGTGCGTCGTCGAGCTCGGGACGGACACCCCGAGGGACGTGAAGGCGTGCCTCACCCCCATCACCGCCGGCATGGTGATCACCACGCACTCGCCGCGCCTCGATGCCTACCGCAAGGTGCGGCTCGAGCAGCTGCTGTGCGACCACAACGCCGACTGCGTGGCGCCCTGCGTCGTCGCCTGTCCGGGCAACATCGACATCCAGACGTACCTGAGCCACGTGGCGGACGGCAACTACGAGGCCGCCATCCGCGTCATCCGGGACCGGAACCCCTTCCCGTCGGTGTGCGGCCGTGTGTGCCCCCACCCGTGCGAGTCGGAGTGCCGGCGCAACCTCACCGACGAGCCGGTCGCCATCAACGCCGTCAAGCGGTTCGCGTCCGACTGGGACATGGCCCGCGAGACGCCGTGGATCCCGCGGGTCGCCGAGCCCACCGGCAAGCGGATCGCGGTCGTCGGTGCCGGTCCCTCCGGCCTGTCCGCCGCCTACTACAGCGCCCTCGACGGTCACGCGGTGACGGTCTTCGAGAAGCAGGACCACGCCGGCGGCATGACGCGCTACGGCATCCCCGAGTACCGGTTGCCCAAGTCGACGCTCGACCAGGAGATCGGCGTCATGCAAGCCATGGGTGTGCAGATCCTCACGGGCCAGGCGCTCGGCACCCACCATCGGCTGGAGGACCTGCAACGCGACTTCGACGCGGTCTACCTCGCGATCGGCTCCTGGCGCGCGTCGCCGCTGCGGGTCGACGGCGAGACCCTCGACGGCGTCTGGCTCGGCATCCACTACCTCGAGCAGGTCACCAAGGGCGTCGAGGTCCCGCTGGGCGACGACGTCGTGATCCTGGGGGGCGGCAACACCGCGATCGACTGCGCCCGCACCGCCCTGCGTCAGGGGGCCAAGACGGTCAGGCTCGTCTACCGCCGCACCCGCGAGGAGATGCCGGCCGAGCCGTTCGAGGTCGAGGAGGCTGTGCACGAGGGCATCGAGATGGTGTTCCTCACCGCACCGACGAGGATCAGCGCGGGCGACGAGGGCCTGCAGCTGCACTGCCTGACGATGGAGCTCGGCGAGCCCGACCGTTCCGGCCGTCGGCGTCCGGTGGCCGTCGAGGGCAGCGACTTCGTCATCGAGGCCGACACCATCATCGGGGCCATCGGTCAGAGCACCGACACCGGCTTCCTGTTCAACGACCTGCCGGTCCGGCTGAACGAGTGGGGCGACGTCGACATCGACGGCCACACGATGCAGACGAGCGAGGGGAAGATCTTCTCCGGCGGCGACTGCGTCACGGGTCCGGCGACCGTCATCCAGGCCGTGGCGGCAGGGCGACGTGCAGCCCTCGCGATGGACGAGTTCGTCACCCGCGGCTCCGTGCGCCCCAGCCAGGAGGACTACACCTGCAGCCGCGGGTCGCTCGAGGACCTGCCTCGCGCGGAGTTCGAGGACCTCCCCCGGCTCGCCCGCGCCACCATGCCCTCGCTCGTGCCCTCGCAGCGGACCAGCAGCTTCGTGGAGGTCGAGCAGGGTCTGACCGAGGAGCAGGCCCAGGCCGAGGCCGCGCGCTGCCTGAGCTGCGGCTGCGGCACGCAGAACGCCTGCTCGCTGCGCCAGGAGGCCAGCGCCCATCAGGTCGTGTTCGCCACGCCGTTGCACGTGCGCCCGTACGTCCCGCTCACCCAGGACCACCCCTTCATCGTCCGCGACGACAACAAGTGCATCTCGTGCGGGCTGTGTGTCGCCGCCTGCTCCGAGATCGAGGGACCGGGCGTCCTGGCCTTCCAGTTCCACGAGGGCCGGCTGACCGTCGGCACCCACAACGGCCAGCCCCTCGGACTGACGGACTGCGTGTCGTGCGGCCAGTGCGTCCGGGCCTGCCCGTGCGGCGCGCTGGACTACGTGCGCGAGCGTGGCGACGTGTTCACGGCCATCAACGACCCGAAGAAGGTCGTCGTCGGCTTCGTCGCCCCGGCGGTCCGCACCGTGGTCGCCGAGCACTTCGGCCTGCCGTTCGACGAGGCGTCCGCCTTCATCGCCGGTGTGATGCGCAGGATCGGGTTCGACAAGGTCTTCGACTTCACCTTCGCCGCGGACCTGACGATCATGGAGGAGACCACGGAGTTCCTGGGCCGGGTCGAGTCCGGTGGCGTGATGCCGCACTTCACGTCGTGCTGCCCCGGCTGGGTCAACCTCGTCGAGCGCCGCTTCCCCGACCTGATCCCCCACCTGTCCAGCTGCAAGTCCCCGCAGCAGATGATGGGCGCGACGGTGAAGAACCACTTCGCCCAGCAGGCCGGCATCAGCCTCGACGAGCTGTACGTGGTGTCGATCGTGCCGTGCCTGGCCAAGAAGTACGAGGCTGCCCGCCCGGAGTTCGCGCCGGAGGGCGTTCGCGACGTCGACGCCGTGCTCACGACCACCGAGTTCCTCGAGATGGTCGAGATGCTGCGCCTCGAGCCGGCCGACATCACCCCGGCGGAGTTCGACGAGCCGTACAGGCGGGTCACGGGCGCCGGCATCCTGTTCGGCGCCTCCGGCGGGGTGGCGGAGGCCACGCTGCGGATGGCCGTCGAGAAGCTCACGGGCGAGCCGCTGCTCGACAAGCTCGACTTCGAGGCGGTCCGCGGGTTCGAGGGCATCAAGGAGACGACCGTGACCGGCGGCGGTGTGACCGTGCGCGTCGCGGTGGTCTCCGGCCTGAACAACATCGAGCCTCTCGCCCGGCGCATCGCCGCAGGTGAGGACGTGGGCTATGACCTCATCGAGGTCATGGCGTGCCCGGGTGGCTGCATCAACGGTGCCGGGCACCCGGTTCCCGGCAGGGCCGGCGAGATGGCGGCCCGGCAGAAGGTGCTGGTCAACATCGACCGCACCTCGAGCCTGCGCAAGTCCCACGAGAACCCGGACGTCCTGCGGCTGTACGACGAGTTCTACGGAGAACCCAACTCCGAGGCCGCCCACCACCTCCTGCACACCAGCTACGCCCCGTTCCGGGACGCGGCTGTCCCGACCGAGAGATGATCCTATGAAGCGAATGACAGGCGTCGCGGCCGCGGTGCTGTTCACGAGCGCGCTGCTCGCCGGCTGCGGCGGCACCGCACCCGCGGCCGCTCCCCCGGCCTCCCCCGCCGCTTCTCCCTCGACTTCTCCTGCGGCTGAGCCGACCACCATCCGCATCGCGTCGCTCAAGGGCCCCACGACGATGGGCCTGGTCCACCTGATGGACGAGGCGGAGGCGGGCGCGGGCGCCGAGGACTACCAGGTGACCATGTACGGCACGCCGGACGAGGTCGTGCCGCTGGTCGTGCAGGGCGCGGTCGACGTCGCCCTGCTCCCGTCCAACCTCGCGGCGGTCCTGTACAACAAGACGCTCGACGACGCCGACGCCCAGATCCAGGTCGCCGCGATCTCCACCCTCGGGGTCCTGGACATCCTCGAGGCCGGTGACACGGTGCACAGCATCGCCGACCTGGCCGGCAGGACCGTCATCGCCTCCGGCAAGGGTGCCTCGCCGCAGTACGTGCTGGAGCACCTGCTGACCAGCAACGGCCTGGACCCGGCGACCGACCTCACGATCGAGTACCGCAGCGAGCACACCGAGGTCGCCGCCCTGCTGGCGACGACGCCGGGCGCGATCGCCCTGCTGCCCCAGCCCTTCGCGACCGTCGTGACGGCGAAGGACCCGGGCATCCGCACCGCGCTCGACCTCACGGACGAGTGGGCCAAGGTCAGCCCGGACTCCGAGCTGGTCACCGGTGTCGTCGTGGTCCGCACCGCCTTCGTCGAGGAGCACCCGGACGCCGTCGCGGACTTCCTCACCGACTACGAGGCGTCCACGACGTTCACCAACGAGCACCCCGCCGAGGCGGCCGTCCTCGTGGCCGAGGCCGGCATCGTCCCGGCGGCGCCGATCGCCGAGGCCGCCATCCCCTCGTCCCACATCACCTTCATCGACGGCGCCGAGCTCAAGAGCCTCCTGGGCGGCTACCTCCAGGTGCTGTTCGACGCCGACCCGGCCTCAGTCGGTGGGAGCGTGCCAGGGGATGACTTCTACCTCCGCCGCTGAGAGCACGGCAACGCTCGCCCGGGGGGCTGTGCGCCCCCTGGCGGTCGTCGCCTTCTGGGTCGTCGTCTGGCAGGTGGCGGCCCTGGTCGTCGGGCACGAAGTGCTGTTGGCGTCGCCCGGCAGCGTCGTCGTCCGGCTCGGCGAGCTGAGCCTGACCGCGGACTTCTGGAGCACCGTCTGGACCTCGTTCGCCCGGATCGCCGGGGGCTTCGCGGCAGCTTCGGTCCTCGGCACGCTCGGCGCGACCTTCGCGGCGTCGTCCCGGGTCGTCGACGCCCTCGTCACCCCGGCTCTCGCCGCCGTCCGCAGCGCTCCGGTGGTGAGCTTCATCATCCTCGTGCTGATCTGGGTGAGCAGCGACCAGCTCGCCCTGGTCATCAGCTTCCTCATGGTCCTGCCGATCATCTACACCAACGTCCTGGAGGGCATCCGGCACCGCGACCGCGCGCTCCTGGAGGTCGCCGACGTGTTCCGGGTGCCGAGGCTGCGGCGGCTGCCCGCCATCGACGTCCCCGCCGTCCTGCCGTTCTTCACCGCCGCCTGCCGCGTCGGGGTCGGCCTGGCCTGGAAGAGCGGAGTCGCCGCGGAGGTCATCGGCCTCGCCGAGGGCAGCATCGGCGAGCGGCTCTACGAGGCGAAGATCCTGCTCAGCAGCGCCGACCTGTTCGCGTGGACCGCGGTGATCATCGCCGTGAGCTTCGCCGTCGAGAAGCTCCTGGTGGCGGGCCTGCGGTACGTCGAGAGGCGCCTGGCGTGATCGCGCTCCGAGGCATCCGCCACCGGTTCGGCGCCGAGGTGGTGCTCGACGACCTCGACCTCGACCTGGACGAGGGCCGAGTCACCGCGCTGACGGGGCCCAACGGGTCCGGCAAGACGACCCTCTCCCGCTTCCTGCTCGGACTGTCCGTCCCCGACGACGGTGAGGTCCTGGGAGTGGACGACCTGCGCCGCGCCGCCGTCTTCCAGGAGAACCGGCTCTGCGAGCAGCTCTCGGCCGTCGGCAACGTGCGCCTGGTGCTGCCCCGCTCCGTCCCGTCCAACGCGATCGCTGCCGAGCTGCGCCGCGCCGGCCTGGACGACACGGGCCTCGCCAAGCCGGTGCGCGACCTGTCCGGCGGGCAGCGGCGCCGGGTGGCGATCGTCAGGGCGGTGATGGCCGATGCCGACCTCCTCGTACTGGACGAGCCCTTCACGGGTCTCGACGCCCTGGGCAAGGTCCAGGTGATGACCTGGCTCCGTGAGCGCTGTGCCGGGCGGACGACGCTCCTGATCACCCACGACCTGGCCGAGGCGCACTGGTTCGGTGCCCGTGTCGTCACGCTGGCGCGGCGCTGACCTGGTCTGCTTCTACGTGGTCTCGGCGGCGAGCTTGATCGAGGCGGCCTCCGTCTCGACGTACCGCTCGGTCAGCGACCGCGTCATCAGCCAGCCGACCCCGGACATCGGACCGGACACCGTCAGGGCGAGGGTGAGCCGGCTCCCGTCGGGGTGCGGCTCGACGACGTGCGAGGCCGTGATGGTGACGCCGGGCGAGCTCGACTCCCAGGTGTACAACGATCCGTCCACCAGCTCGGTGACCGTCCACACCGCTGGGGACAGCCGTGGCTGCTGCAACCGCGTCCGGGAGCCGACTGCCAGCGGTCCGTCGTCCAGACGCTCCACCGCGTCGACCGTCGGGATCCGCTCGGGCCAGCGCTCGACGTCGACGACCACCGCCCAGACCGTCTCGGGCGGCGCTGCGATGGTGACGGCGTGCTGCAGGCCACGCATGCGCCGAGTCTAGTGACGGCACCCCCGTGACACCGTGGCCACCGGACGCTCAGGAAGCGAGATCCGGCGGGTGCTCAACTGCCGGACGGACCGCGCGGCACCCGGTGGGCGGCGTCACCCGCCCGTCGGCTGGCGTCCGGCTCGGCCAGAGGTTCGCGAACGCACGCCGCACCCCACTGCTACGGCTGGCGGGCGGGCACCTCGGTGGTCATCACGCAGTTGCCCTGGCCCTTAGGCCGCTGGTAGTCGAACCCGAGCTGCTCGTACATGGTCCGCGTCGCGTTGTACAGGAAGGACGAGGAGGTCGTCTTGCCCGGCGGGAGGTCGTGCGGGTACGACTCGACCAGGCCACCCCCCGCGTCGGCGATCAGCGCGAGCGCTCCTCGGACAGCCACCGACGCCACTCCCTTGCGACGGTAGTGGCGGTCCACGAACAAACAGGTGATCCGGAAGTCCGGCCGTCGCACGACACCCTTCTCCCACTCCTTGCGGTGTTGGATGTTCGGCAGCTCGGCGACCGGCCCGTACTGCGCCCAGGCGACCGCGACGTCGCCGTCGAACACCAGCGCCGCGTGGGTCCGGCCCGCCATGACGAGCTGTCGCTTGAACTCGCGGTTGCCGATCGCGCGGCGCTCCTCCACGGGGTCGGGGTAGAGGTGGAAGTGGGTGCACCAGCACCCGCCCCAGACACCGTTGTGCCGCTCCGCCAGATCCGCGAACGCGTCCCAGGTCTGCGGCCCGAGCGGTTCGATCTGGTAGCCGTCAACCGTGAGGCCCACATCGCCCATTCGCACGACAGTAGCCGCGAAGGTGCGCCTGTGGCACCCGTCCGCCGTTTCCTCGACGCGTCCCGCAGCGAGCGAAGACAGTCCTGGTCCAGTCGCATCAACCGTCCGGTGCACCGGCAGGGCAAGGAGAGGTCGAGGTCTTCCCGATGCGAAGAGCCACGTTCTCACCGCTGACGGCGAGGAGCGGGCCGACCGTCAGTCGTCGGGCCTGACGAACTCGATCGAGTCGAAGACGGCGCGTGCCTCTCTCGCCAGCGCCGGATTGACCGAGACGTCGGATCCCATCGCGATCACGGCGCGCTCACCATTCAGGTCGACCGCTCGGTAGGTCTGGCGCTCGTCAGCGTTTCCGGTGTCGAACCAGCTTCCGTTGCAGTCCTGCGCGAAGTCCGAGTAGATGCACACCTTGGCGAAGTCGCAGTCGGTGACGTCGACGTCGCTCTCGGCCGCGTGCTCGAACTCGAAGCCGGCGTAGTCGCCCACCATGACCTCGACGGCAGGGGTGCTCACCGTGGACGCCTGCGCCGCCATCGCATCGACGAACGCTTGCGCCGTCGGATCGATCTGGACCAGCGCGCCCCTCCAGGCGCATGCGTCCGTCGGGACGTAGATGACGGGGTAGAAGAACAGGGCGGCATCCCATGTGTTCGGGAGAAGATCCGGGTCGTCCTTGCCCAGGCTCGCGCCGTCGAAGGTCTCCCAGCCGTCTGGGACGGTGATCTCGAAGGGCACCGGGTAGCCGGTCACGAGGTAGGTGCCGGCGTCGATGTCGCCGCTCTGCGGGAACGGTTGGATCGTGTCAGCCTCGGGCGTCGATGCGGGGGACGGCGGTTCGGTCGCGGTGCACGCGGCGAGGCCGACGCACGCCAGCAGAGCGACGGCAACACCCGCTCGCCGCGAGCGTGTCGCGTGAGCGGCGCGGGAGCGCCGGGTCGATGTCCACATGTCCAGGTCCTCTCCTTCGATCCATGCAGCGCCGGGGCTGCTCGATCAGTCAAGGACCAGCGTGTATCAGCAGGATAATGGCGCCCATCGCGTGTGTATCGGCCCGATATCAGCCGTCTTGACGGCTGTGGGAGTCGGGGTCACGGTGGCGTCATGCAGGTGCACGTCCTGGGAGCGCTGACGCTCGACGACGGTGCGATTGCACTGGCTCCACGCGATCGTGCGGTGATGGCTGCACTCACGGTCCGCCTGGGTGCGCCGTTGTCGGCTCCATCGCTCGCTGCGGCGCTATGGGGCGACGACCCACCGCCGTCGTGGTCGCACATCGTTCCAGGGTGCATCATGCGGTTGCGTCGGCTGATCGCACCGGCTCAGATCGAGACCACCACGCACGGATACCGACTGGTCGCAGAGCACGTCGAGGTCGACGCCGAGCAGTTCGAGCGACTTGTCACGCGGGGCTCGCAGCAGCTGGAGCTCGGTGAGCCCGAGCGTGCTGCGCACACGTTCTCGGAGGCTCTCGCACTCTGGCGGGGAGAACCGTTCGTCGAGCTCATCGACTGGGAGCCGGCGCGGATCGCGTCAGGTTGCCTCGAGGAGATACGCCTCGGCGTCGAGGAGCTGCTCCTGGACGCGCGCCTCCAGGCGGGTGAGGTTCACGAGGTCGCCGCCTCGGCGCGCGCCCGCGTCGCGGAGGCGCCGTTGCGCGAGCGGCGCTGGGTCGTGCTGAGCGTGGCCCAATATCGCCAGGGGCGGCAAGCGGATGCGCTCGCCACCGTCCGCCGGGCGCGGGGGTTGCTCGCTGCCGAGCTCGGGCTGGATCCGTGCACGGAGCTCGCTGAGCTCGAGCAGGCGATCCTCCGGCAGGATCCCTCGCTCGTGTCCGACCGGGTCTTCCGGGCCGCGAACCCGGAATGTCCGTACTTCGGCCTACCTCCCGCGGGCACGGGTGACGCGGAGCGGTACTTCGGTCGCGAGCAGGAGCTGTCCGGGGCGCTGCGGGCGCTCGAGGAGAATGGCGTGCTGCTCGTCGCGGGCTCATCGGGCGTCGGTAAGTCCTCCTTCGTGAGGGCGGGGATCGGTGCGCAGTTCCTTGCGCGCGGCGTCGCGGTAGCCGTCGTGACGCCCGGCGAGCACCCGGTCGATGCTCTTCGCAATGTCGACCTTCCCGCCGGGGAGTCGCTGCTCATCGTCGACCAGTGCGAGCAGGCGTTCGCCGTGGCCGACCCGGCCGAGGTCCGGGAGTTCTTCGACGCCCTGTCGCGCACCCTGTTCCGCGGTCCGCTCGTCGTGACGATCCGCGCCGACCGTCTCGGAGACCTGGCCGATCGCGAAGGCTTCGCCCAGATCATCCAGTCGCACATGCTCATGCTCACGGCGCTCGACCCCGACGGGCTGCGGGCCGTGATCGAGAAGCCCGCCGAGCAGTCCGGACTCATCTTGGAGCCGGGCCTCGTCGAGATCCTGGTCCGCGACTCCGACGGGCGAAACCTTCCGCTCCTCTCCCACGCCCTGCGCCAGGTGTGGTCCCGACGTGAGGGCCGCGTTCTGACCGTCGAGGGCTACCGCGCATCTGGAGAGATCGACGGTGCCGTCGCGAAGACCGCGGAAGACGTCTTCGAAGCACTGTCGCAGGACGGCGCGCGGCTGCTGCGCGACATCCTCCTGCGGCTCGTCGAGTCCTCCGCAGACGGCGCGGTGATGTCTCGCCGGGTCGAGCGCACCCGGATCGCCATCGACGACGCCCATGCGAAGATCGTCGACCGGCTGGCCGACGCACGCCTGCTCACCACCGATGACGAGTCCGTGCAGCTGTCGCACGAAGCACTCGCACGGGAATGGCCACGGTTGAAGGAGTGGCTCGCCGATGATGTCGAGGGCCAGCGCATCATGCGACACCTCGGCTCCGCGGCCGCCGCCTGGGATGCGATGGGACGACCCGACAGCGAGCTCTATCGCGGCAGCCGACTGACGACCGCCCAGCACTGGCGGGACACGGCCGGTCCCGCGCTCACGGGCGTCGAACGAGAGTTCCTCGATGCCTCGTCGGCGAACGAGACCGCAGGACTCGCTGCCGCGCAGAACCAGCTTCGCAAGGAGCGCCGCATGGTGCGGCGACTCTCCTTCGTGTCCGCCGGCGCGGCCGCGCTCGCGATCTTTGCGGTGACGGCGAGCCTCGTTGCCGGCGTCCAGGCGAACCTCGCAGGCGAGCGCGAGACGGTCGCAGAGGCCCGGCGGGTCGCTGGGATGGCGCTGGAGGAGCCGGACTTCGACCGTGCGCTCCTGCTCGCCGTGGAGGCCATCCACATCTGGGACGCTCCCGACACTCGAGTCAACCTCGCACGCGTCATCTCGCGCGCACCCCGGCTGACCAGCATCATCCGCATACCGGAAGACGGAGTCGCCGCCGTGAGCATGTCGCTTGCGGAGGCCGGGACGCGAGCATCGGTGATCGACAGCGACCACGACCTGCGGCTGTTCGATCTGGACGACCGATCGCAGCTGGGCGAGTACTCCCCGTTCGGAAAGACGGTGGTGACATCGGCCGTCGACCCCGTCTCAGGCTCCGTCGCGTTCAGCGAGGCATCCGACGCCTGTACTGACGCCGGTTGTGCTCGGCGGACGGGGACGCTCGATGTCGCAGAGCAGGGCCGCTCCGGCGTCGCAACCTACGAGGGGATGGGCGGGACCGCGACAGACGTCGAGTACTCGGCCGACGGATCCCTGTTCGCAGCGCTCGCGGCGACACAGCAGCCTGAGTCATCCATGACCATCGCCCTCTGGCGGGGCGGCGCGGGAGACCCGACCGGCCCGATGCTCCTGGAGCTCGGCGTGATCGGTTCCGATCCGACCTCCACGCCCGTTCAGGCCTTGCCCGGTCCGGCCTGGCAATACGGTGCGGTGAAGTTCTCGCCGGACGGCTCGCGGCTGTACGCCAGCGGGTTCGGGCCGACCGTCGTACTGGACACGGCATCGGGCGAGGAGCTGGAGCGGATCGCCGGCACCGGGGTCCTCGCCGTCAGTCCGGACGGCCGCCGGATCGCCGTCCGCGACGGCTCGCGCGCGGTGCGCATCGTCGACTCCTCCGCAGGACCCATCACCGTCTCGCTGTCGTCCTTTCCCACGGTGGCCGACTTCAGCCCGGACGGCACTCGGCTCGCCATCGCCGCCGGCGCCGGCGTCGTCGTGGCGAGCACCGAGACCGGCGAGATCGCGGAGACGCTCCGGGAGCATGACGGCGAGGTCACCGCGGTCGAGTTCCGACCGACCGGCGAGCTGGTCACGGCCGGAGACGACGGCACGATCATCACGTCGGACTTCGGCGACTGGGAGGCGGCCTTCGGCAGCGACCTGCTCCTACGGGAGCACGCACCCGCCGAGCTCGATGAGCGCACCGTCGCGCTCGAACAGTCCGACGGGCGATGGCAGGTCGTCGTCGCCGAGCCCGCGGTGTGGGAGGAGCGCGCGTGCCAGGTCGCCGGACGAGTACTCACCCAGCAGGAGTGGGCGGAGTTCATGGGATCTCGTTCGTACGCCCCGGCATGCGGGGAATGAGCGCGGCCGGCGCTCACCCGACCACGCTCGGCTTCTTGTCACGCACTAGAGAAGGAGGCTGACCGTATTTGCAGGTTGTGAGGCGTCTATTCGTATCGACCGGACCTGATGGCCCTGCCGATGTCTCGGGATGCCCGAGGTATCCGAAAGTCAGCCGAAGGAGACAACGATGTCCAGTCGCACAAGCAGCTCCCTGCACGCACGCAACCTCGGTGGCCGTCGATGGCGTACTCCCGCCGTCGTGGCGGCGCTCGCCGTCGGCTGCACGATGGCCGGGTCCGGGGTCGCCGTCGCCGGTGACCGCACCCACGGCGCCCCCGATCTGTTCGTGGCCGCGTGGGACCTCACGGCCACCCAAGCCCTCGCCGCCGCGGGGTTCAACCCCGTCGAGAGCCACGTGATGTTCGCCTACGTCGCGATCGCGGAGTACGACGCCGCGGTGGCAGTCCACGGCCACGGCGACCACTTCGCCGTGGACGCCGACGCCCCTCGCGGCGCATCCGCCGAGGCGGCGGTGTCGACCGCCGCGCACCGGGTCCTGGCCCACTACCTGCCCGCGCAGAAGCCGACGATCCTGGACCCGGCGTACCAGACGGCGCTCGGGTCGATCCCCGACGGCAGCGCCGAGACGGCTGGCGTCGCAGTCGGCGAGCGTGTCGCCGCGGCCTTGATCGAGCTGCGCCGCGACGACGGCTTCCGCGCCACGGTGCCCTACACGCCGCCGGTCCCGGCGCCTGTCGGAACATGGATCCCGACCGCTCCGACCCCGCCGCTGGGGACGTTCCTCCCCGGGATGCGCCCGTTCGCGCTGCGCTCGGCCGACCAGTTCCGCCCCGACGGACCGCCGGACCTCGACAGCCGGCGGTGGGCCAAGGACTACGCCGAGGTGAAAGCGTTCGGTTCAGCCACGAGCACCGTTCGGACGCCGGACCAGACGGCGGCCGCCCGGTTCTGGGGCGAACCGCCGTTCACGCAGGCCCACGCCTCGTTCCGCCTCTTCCTCGACCAGCACGACCTCGACCTGGCCGACGCGACACGTTTCCAGGCCATGATGTCCGTGACCTACGCCGACGCGTTGATCGCCTGCTTCGACGCCAAGTACCGGTATGCGTTCTGGCGCCCGGTGACTGCGATCCCCGCTGGGGACACCGACGGGAACCGCCGCACGATCRCTGACCCGTCCTGGACGCCGCTGATCCCGACGCCGAACCACCCCGAGTATCCGAGCGCGCACGGCTGCATCACACCCGCCTCCGGGATCGTGATCTCGCGCTTCCTGGGCACCGCCCACATCGACTTCACCGTGCCCAGCGTGACCGGCGGCGCAGCCCGGCACTTCGCAACCCGGCAGGACCTCACGCTCGAGGTCGGAAACGCCAGGATCTGGGGCGGCGTGCACTTCCGCAGCGCCGTCGACGACGGCACCGCGATCGGCCAGCAGACCGCCAAGTACGTCCTGCGCCACCACTTCGACCAGTAGGAACGCCCGGGCGGGCCTCGGGGAACTGGCCCCACCGATCAAGACCTCAGGCCTGGTGAGACACCTCCCCCGCGGCCAGCAGCTGATACATGAAGGTGCGGCCGATGCCGAGCCTGGCGGCGGCTTCGGCCACTGTCAGAAGGAGGCGCTCATCGGACTGCACCGTGACGTTGATGACGCGCATCTCCCCCGCTGGCCGGCGTCGCGCCAGTCTCGGCGGGGCCGCGAACAGCTCTGCGTGGACGTCGTTGGACATGGGCGTACTCCCGTCTCTCGGTGCTGCCATCGTCGGGACCATCGATAGACAGACTCATCACACGCTCGCCAGGTCACTCCAGACATCGCGCGATGGCTGCCGCGATCAGTAGACAGATGACTTACAGGCGCCCCAGCCGGTCCGCAGCCCGGCCAGACTTAGCCTGTAAGTCACGGTCCACGTGTCAGGGAACTCGAAGGGCAGCGTCAGGCCGTCGAGTGCTTGCCGGCAGGTGCACTCCTCGTCCAGCGGCAGAGAGCCTCGCCGAGCTGGCCGAGCAATGTGCGCACTCCACCACGTTGGCGCACACCACCTCGCGACACAGGCGATGTAGCCCTGTGGCATCGTCGCGAAGCTTGGACGCACGCCCGATTGCTGGTCCCGGTCCCGGTCCCCGCTCCGGCGTCAGTCTGCCGGACCGACCGAGCCCAGATCTTCGCGCTCACCGAAGCTCGTAACGAGGATCACAGGGGTGCCGCTCGGCACCGCCCCCTCGAGCGAACGCATGAGGACGTCCGGGTCGGGCAGCTCTTCCGGTGCGCTGACGTCGATCTCGATCTGAGACCCGCTGTATGACACCTGCGTGACGGTCGATCCGGTGACGTCCGCCAGCCAGGCAGCTGTCGCCTGCTCGACGCGCTGCGTCTCCAGCGCGATCTGGTAGGCGAGAACGGTGTTGCCCACGAGCGGCAGCGCGACGATCGCCAGCACCGCGGTGATCGTCCCATACGTGCGTCGCCTCGATCGGCCGCCCTGGCCCGCGGGGGCGACGCCGTATCCGGTGGTGGCGAACACGAGCGTTCCCGCCAGGATCAGTGCGACGGCGTTCGAGAGGAACAGCAAGAACGCGCCACCCGCCAGGCTCGGCGCGCTGTCCCCCAGGCACACGCCGACGACGGCCAGCGGAGGAACGAGCGAGATGGCGATCGCCACGCCCGGCAGGACCGCTGCGACGTCGCGGCGGGCCAGCGCGATCGCGCCGGCGAACCCTGTGGCGACAGCTGCGATCAGGTCGAGCAGACCGGGTGAGGTGCGGGACGCGATCTGCTCGTTCGACAGAAGGTCGAACGACGTGGGCACGACGAGGGAGAACACCACGCCGACCGCCACGACGAGGGCAACACCAAGGAGCACGTTCCATGCGGAGTGCAGGCTTGCGCGGGGCGCACCCTTGGCCAGTCCCAGAGCAAGACCCATGATCGGGGTCGACAGCGGCGCGATGATCATGGCTCCGATGACCGTTGCGGTGGAGTCGGCCAGCACTCCAGCGGTCGCGATGACGGCGCTCAGGAAGAGCATCGTCCAGAAGGCCGAACGTTTGGCCGACACCTCGCCCGCCGACAGGTCGAGATCGGCCGTGAGGTCGTCATTGCTCCGACGCTGGCTGTCGGGAAGCACAAGCCGCAGCAGGTTCCACCCCATCCCCGCATGCTTGCAGCGGCGGAGCATCCGGCCTGCCGCGACATGCCGGTCGTCCCTCGCCGCGAGAACTGGCACGACGAGGCGATCGGTCCTGCAACGCGGTCAGATGAGCTTGGGGAGTTTCACCTGGAGAGCCGCCGCAGCAACGAGGAGAACGATGCCAAGTCCCGGCCGGACACTGCGCCCTCGCGGTGTCCGCATCCGCTCGGAGATCGCCGTGAAGTACAGCACCGAGGCAGACGCCACGGTGAGCACCGTGTAGTTGTCTCCACGTTGGTTGTCGGGTAGCGCCTGCGCGCGACAGGAGCGCGACGACGACCTTCCGCCACTCGACCCGCCGTTCGCCCCGTTCTCGACGATGCTCACATCGCGACTGTCGACCGCCCGTCCGTCACGGGAGCTCGAACGGCAGCGTCAGTCCGTCGAGGGCGTGCGCGCAGGTGCACTCGTCGTCCAGCGGCACTGCCGCGACGAGCTGCCCGAGAAGGATCCGCAGGCGGTCCACACTCCGCGCGAACTCTTCCAGGACCGCCTGGTGCGACACTGCGCCGGACGCCTCGACGCCGGCGTCCGCGTCGGTCACCACGGCGAGGCTGGTGTAGCACATGGCTAGTTCTCGGGCGAGCGCCGCCTCGGGCATGCCGGTCATCCCGACGACGGTGCCGCCGGCCGCGGCATTGCTGCGCGACTCGGCACGCGTGGAGAAGCGAGGGCCCTGGATCACGATCATCGTGCCGCCGTCGACCACCTGCATCGCTGGGTCGGGTAGCGCCCGGACGGTCTCGCGGCCCTGGGGGCAGTAAGGGTCCGCGAGCCCGACGTGCACGACCGCCCCGACGTCGTCGTAGAACGTGTGCGGCCGCCCCCAGGTGCGGTCGACCAGCTGGTCCGGCACGGCGAGCGTGCCCGGAGCAAGGTCGGGACGCAGGGCGCCCACTGCTGACGGGGCCAGGATGCGCCGCACCCCGAGCATCCGCAGCGCCCACAGGTTGGCCCGGTAGTTCACGCGGTGCGGAGGGAACCGGTGGTCCGCACCGTGGCGCGGGAGGAACACCACTCGCCGGCTCCCGAACTGGCCGACCAGCGGAGGATCGCTGGGTTCGCCGAACGGTGTGAGCACCGGCACCGGCTCCGCGTCGTCGAGGAGACGGTAGAGGCCGGAGCCTCCGATGATGCCGACGGGCGACGCGCTGCTTGCCATGCGATCGACGGTAACGGGCGGCCGTGACGTCCACCTGGTTCTCCACGATCCGTCAGCCTCTCGTCATGCCCCGGGTCTCGGAGCCCGGGCATGCTGGGCGGGTGCGCATCCTCGTCACCGGCGGAGCCGGGTTCATCGGCCGACCCACGGTTGAGCGGCTCATGGCGGACGGACACGACGTGACTGTCCTCGACCTGGTGCGGCCGGCTTCCCGACCGGGAGAAGTCACAGCGTTGCCTGGGGCGCGCCTGGTGTTGGGCGACGTGCGGGACGAGGACACTCTCGTGCCGGCGGTCCGGGGCGCAGACGTCGTCGTGCACCTGGCAGCGAAGGTGGGCCTCGGTGTCGACGTCGACGACATCGTCGACTACGTCTCCGCCAACGACCTGGGCACGGCCACCCTCCTGCGCGCTGCGCACCGCGCCGGCGTGGGTCGCGTCGTGTTCGCCAGCTCGATGGTGGTCTACGGGGAGGGCGCCTATGACTGCCCGGAGCACGGCCGCGTCGGTCCGGGGCCTCGGCGTCTGGCGGACCTCGAGGCGGGCGTCTTCGATCCCCGCTGCCCGCGGTGCGACGCCGTGCTGGTTCCCGCGGTGGTGACCGAGGATGCACCGCTCGATCCGCGCAACGTCTATGCCGCGACGAAGGTCCATGGCGAGCACCTGCTCCGGGCCTGGGCGCGAGAGACGGCCGGCGGCGCGTTCGCGTTGCGGTTCCACAACGTCTACGGACCGGGGATGCCCCGCAACACGCCGTACGCCGGGGTGGCCTCCCTGTTCCGGTCGGCGCTCGCCTCGGGACGCGCGCCGCGCGTGTTCGAGGACGGCGCCCAGCGTCGGGACTTCGTGCACGTGGACGACGTCGCCCAGGCTGTGGTCGCGGCCACCACGGCAGACGCCGGTCCCGGGCTCGTCGTCCCGCTCAACGTCGGCTCCGGCGCGGTGACGACCGTCGGCGGACTGGCGGAGGCGCTGGCGGACGCCCTCGACGGGCCAGCGCCGGTCGTCACCGGAGAGTTCCGGATCGGTGACGTCAGGCACGTGACCGCCTCGTCGGACCGGGCCGCGCAGGTGCTGGGCTGGTCGGCGCAGATCGGGCTCCGCGCCGGTCTGGCGACCTGCTGATCAGCTGCGGTCAGTCCTGGAGAACGGTGGCGGTGGTCTCTCCCTGCGCCGGGAGCCGGACCTCGAACAGGCATCCTGCGTCGGTCGGCTCGACGTCCACCCGACCGCCGTGTGCCGCGACGACGGTCCCGACGATGGCCAACCCGAGCCCCCTCGACCCAGTCTCCCGCCGGTGTGCGCCATGGACCCCGCCACCCTGGAACCCCTCCTCGAACACGTGCGCGCGCTCTTCGGCCGGGATCCCCCCGCAGGTGTCCTCGACGGCGACGCGCACCTGACCGTCGTGCCGGTAGCCGGCGACGCGCACGGTGCCGCCTCGTCCGCTGCTCCGCACGGCATTGCCGACAAGATTGTCGAGAACCCGGGCGAGCTCGTCGGGGAGGCCGACGACCTCCAGCCCAGGCTGGACGTTGGCGATCAGGACAACGTCCTGGGCGACGGCCGCGGGCGCCGAGTGGGCGAGCACGTCGGTCAGGACTGCGCTCAGCTCCACTGTTTGTGGCGGCCGGGCCGGCGCCGGCCCGTCGGGGCTCGACAGATCGGTGAGGTCGTCGATCATCCGCCCCATCCGCTCTACGGCGGCCCCGATGCCGAAGTAGGCGGTGTCGGTGTCCGTGATCACCCCATCCTTCAGCCCCTCGATCGTCGCGCCGACGCCGGACAGCGGCGACTTCAGGTCATGACTGACGAACGCCACGACCTGCCTGCGAGCGGACTCCAGGGCACGCTCCCGCTCCCGCGACGCCTCGAGGCGCACACGGGTCCTCGCCAGCTCGGACGAGAGCTCCGCGAGCTCGGCCGTCACGGGGGACGCCGCCGGGAGGCTCGCCTCGGTCGCCAGGCCGCGGGCCTGCGCACCAACTGCACGGACGTCGGCAAGCACGAAACGCCCGAGCAGCACCGCGAGCACAACAGCGGGGAGTGAGGAGAGTCCCAGAACGAGGCGAGCGACTGCCGCGTCGTGCTCCGACAGGAACATCGCGCCGACATTCACCCAGATCGCCAGCGCGACGACGGCGACCGGAACAAGGGCCGTGACCACCATCGCCGCGACGAGGGAGACGCGGCGGACCCGGTTGACGACGAGCGCGCCGACGACCCCGACACCGGCGGCACACAGTGTGGTCATGCCGGCGATGAACCAGAGGTCCCGGCTCATCTCGAGGCCTCGGCTAGCGACGCAGTCAGCTCGTCGGCCGTGCCGAGCCGGTAGCCGGTTCCGCGAACGGTCGTGAGCAGCATCGGCTCCGACGGGTCGGGCTCGAACTTCCTGCGGAGGCGACGAACGTGCACCACGACCGTCGAGTCGTCGCCGAAGTCCCAGCCCCATACCCGACGCAGCAGCTCACGCGTGCCGAACGTCGACCCTGCGTGCTGCGCGAGGAAGAGAAGCAGGTCGAACTCGCGCGGGGCCAGCACCTGCTCAGACCCGGCCAAGGACACCGAACGGGTGGACGGATCCAGCGTCAGGGGACCGACGGTGACCGATCGCAAGCCGTCACCGGGATGGATGTCACCCCGCCGCAGCAAGGCGTGCACGCGCAGGACGAGCTCACGCGGGCTGAACGGCTTGGTGAGGTAGTCGTCGGCACCGAACTCGAGTCCGATGATCCGGTCGTCCACGCTGCCGAGGCCGGAGAGCAGGACCACTGGGGTCCGGTCGGCGTCGGACCGCATGCGGCGCAGCAGGTCAAGCCCCGAGGCGCCGGGGAGCCGCACGTCGAGCACGACGGCGTCGGGCCGGGTCTCCCGCCAGATGCGTTCGCCCTCACGCGCGTCGCCTGCGACGCTGGTCCGCACGCCGTCTGCCTCCAGGTACGCGGCCACGCTGCGCGCCACGAGCTCCTCGTCGTCGACCACCAGCACACTGGGCATGGTGGTCACGCTAGTCCGCGTCCCGATGTGCAGCGGACCCGAACCGGTCCTGGACGCCCTGTGGGGCGGATCCGTCATCGAACGGTCATCCCGGCCGAGCCCGCCACTCGGCGGAGCCCTCATAGCGTTGGGCGGGTGACTGGTGGAGACCCGACGGTGGACCTGGTGCTGCCCTGCCTCGACGAGGCGGCCGCGCTCGCGTGGCTCCTCCCGCGGGTGCCGCCGGGCGTGCGCGCGATCGTCGTCGACAACGGGTCGACCGACGGCACTGCCAAGGTCGCACGCGAGCTCGGCGCTCACGTAGTCCGGGAGGAACGTCGCGGGTTCGGGGCCGCCTGTCACGCCGGCCTGCTCGCCGCCACCGCCGACGTCGTGGCGTTCATGGACGCCGACGGCAGCCTCGACCCGCGACAGCTGGTCCGGGTGCTCGACCCGCTGCGCGAGGGGGCCGACCTCGTCCTGGGGCGGCGGCGGCCCACGTCGGCGGCCGCCTGGCCCTGGCACCTGCGCGTCGCGAACAAGGTCCTCGTCCGCCGGCTGGAACGTCGGACCGGGCTGCGCCTGGCGGATCTCGGGCCGATGCGGGCGGCCCGCCGGGCGGCTCTGCTAGCGCTCGACCTGCACGACCGACGCTCGGGCTACCCGCTGGAGATGGTCGTCCGCTCGGCCGACGACGGCTGGCGGATCAGCGAGGTCGACGTCGACTACGAGCTCCGGACGGGTCGCTCCAAGGTGACCGGCACCCCGCTGGGCGTGGTCCGCGCGGTGCGCGACATGTCTGCGGTGCTGGCGTCATGACTGCCCCGGCCGAGCCCGCCCAGGCTGTCGTGCTGCTCGCCAAGGCGCCTGTCGCCGGACGCGTCAAGACCCGGCTGCACAGCGCATTCAGCCCGCACGACGCGGCGACCCTGGCTCAGGCCGCGCTCGAGGACACCCTCGCTGCGATGTCCTCGACCTCGGCGACCCACAGGGTCGTCGCTCTGGACGGAGATCCCGGCCCGTGGCTCCCGCCGGGCTTCGACGTGGTGGCGCAGCCGTCGGGCGACCTCGGTATCAGGTTGGCCGCAGCCTTCCGTGGCGTGCTCGAACGCACAGGGCACTCCCCCGCCCTGCTGGTCGGGATGGACACCCCTCAGCTCGGGGTGCACCTCGCGGCGGCCGACTTCGCCGATGCCGACGCCGTCCTCGGCCTGACCGATGACGGAGGCTACTGGGCCATCGGGTTGCGAGAGGCGGACGACCGCGTCTTCGACGGTGTCCCGATGTCGACGGGCCGGACCGGCGGGGCCCAGCTCCGTCGGCTCCGGGACCTCGGGCTCCGAGTGCGCCTCCTCCCCCGGCTCCGCGACGTCGACGTACCCGCCGACGCGCGCGCCGTCGCCCTCGACGCTCCCTGGACGCAGTTCGCTGCCGCGTGGCGCCGCCTCACTGACGACGGGGCGACGCGCTGATGCGTCCGCACCCGATGATGCTCTACGAGGCTGCGCTCGACGGAGAGCCAGTCGTCGCACTGGGTTCGGGCGGCATCGTCACCCTCGCCGTGGCGCGCTGGACGCACGAGCCGGACGCCATCGACGACCTGATGCTGGCGCGGTGCGAGCCTCCTGTTCTGGACGTCGGCTGCGGCCCGGGCCGGCTCGTCGCCGCCCTCAACGCACGCGGCGTCCCGGCCCTGGGCATCGACATCTCCGCCCGTGCCGTCCAGCACGCGCGCCGGCGCGGGGCGACCGTCCTACGGCGTGCCGTGGAGCACCACCTCCCCGCCGAAGGACGGTGGGGCACGGTCCTGCTCGCCGACGGGAACATCGGCATCGGCGGCGACCCGGCGGCACTGCTCGACCGGTGCCGGGCGCTGGTCGGTCCCCACGGCCTGGTCCTGGTGGAGACCGACGTCGACGACGACGCCGACGACACCTCGCCGTTGACCCTGCGCCGTGCCGACGGGCGAACCAGTCGCCCCATGCCGTGGGCGCGGACGGGCGTGCACGCGCTCGTCCGGCTCGCTCCGAGGTGCGGGTTCGCCGTCCTGGAGCAGTGGCGCCTGCAGGGTCGGACTGTCGTCGCGCTGCGGGCGCTCTGAGGGGTCGTCAGTCGGTGTCCTCGCGCGGGAGGAGGTCGGGATCGGCAGGTTCGGGTCCACGCGGCCGGGCGCGTGCTGCGCCGGCGGCCGCGCCCACCAGGACGGCGAGAACCAGGACCGCCGTGGCGACGACGACGGAGGTCGTCAGCGGCACAGGGACCACGGACGGGTCACGGCGCATGCCGGAGGCCACGACGATGACGACCGCAAAGATCGCGAGGACGACCGCACCCAGAGCCCCGGCCCGCAGCGCCGGACGCCAGCCCACCGGCACTCGCGGCAGGACGAGCGCGCCGAGGACCACCGCCGCCGGTGCCAGCACCGCGTCGTGCACCGCGACCCCGCCGGCCAACCAGAGCAGCACGGACGGCCACTGGCCCTGCGGCACGGACGTCAGCCCGACGACCACGCCGACACCGACCAGCACCACCCCGGCGCCCAGCAGGGCCAGGCGCCCGGTCGACCAGGTCTCGCTCATGCCTCCACGACCTCGATGCGGTCGAGCCACTTGGTCTGCAGGACGCCCGGCCGGTTCGGCGCGATCAACCTCGCCGGATACCCGTGGTCAACGTGCAGCGGTTCACCACCGAGCCGGAGTGCGACGACGCTGTCGGGGTGCCGAGCGTAGGCACCGGGCAGCACGGACTCGTTGTACGAGCCGGCTTCCTGCAGGCTCACGAACCGGACGTCGGCATCCTCCCGGTCGCTCACCGCGGCGATGAGATCGACGACCCGGACCCCCTGCCACGTCGCGGTCGTGCTCCAGCCCTCCACGCAGGCGATCGGGAGAACGACCGTGACCTGACGCATCGCCTCCAGGTCGGCCCGCGAGAGCCGGAGGGTCCCGCCAGGGCCACGGACGGTGAGCCGCCATGCAGGGTCGGTCGCACGATCGAGCACGCCCGCGCTCCCGGCCGTGCGGTTCACCGGCACGCCCTGAACGCCGACTCCGGACTGGCGGGGCGAGAGGACCGCTGCCCCGGACAGTGGTGTCACCGTCTGCCCCACGGTCAGCGCCGTCAGGCCAAGGACCGTCAGAGCGATGCCCGCCAGGAACCCGCGCCGCGTGGGCCCGTCGTGCTCGCCCTCCGCCTCCTGACCGACTGGATGCCGCAGCGCAGCCGCGATGGTCGGCAGCTTGACCGCGACGTGGATGACGATCGACCCCACCAGCACCCAGGCGACCGCAAAGTGGACTCGCACGAAGGAGAACGACCACGGGTACCACTGGAAGATGTTGAGAAGCCCGGTGACCAGCTGGAAGATCGCAGTGGCGACGAGCACGGCCACTGACCCTCGCTCCAGCAGGTGCAGCGGTCCGCGCAGCCGTGGACGCTGGAACAGGGCGGGATAGACGGCGTACAGCTTGGCCAGGAGCAGGGGCAGTGCGGCCAGACCTGCAGCGACGTGCACGCCCTGGCTCAGCCGGTATCCCCAGACCGGCAGCGGCGTGAACGGGACCCAGGCGACGGGCTGCTGGTGCAGGTGGGACAGCAGCCCCGTGACGAATGCCGTGCCGATCGCCGCGGCCAGCAGGACTCCGACCCGGGCCACGACGCGCGGGTCGTGCACCGGTGACCGGAAGTCCGCCTGGTCCGGCGGCTTCCGCCGCAGGTCGCTGAGCCGGGTGCGGGCCACGCTCCGACCCTAGGTCGGCCGTGGCCGGCCGGACCCGGACCGGCGATGACGGCTACCTGACGGTGCTCCTCACCAGGGCGAGACCAGCACGACCTGGAGCGCGATCGTCGTGGCCGCCTGCGCGACAAGCCATCCCCGCCGGTCCGCGACCGTGGCCGCGACCGGCAGCACCCAGCACGCCAGAGGCAGCCAGATGCGTTCCACCTCCCCGCGCTCCACCCCGGACACGGCACCGAGGAGCGCGGCACCCAGCGCCACGACCACGAGGAGCTGGACCGCTCGCGGCAGGGAACGCAGGCCAACGAGCCCTCCGACGCCTGCCGGCCCGACGAGGGCGCCGAGCAGGACTAGGTCGGCGACGAGGAAGTAGAGATACGGCCGCTCCGCTGCTCGACCCAGGGTGGACGCCAGGTGGGTGACGGCGATGCCGTCCGGGAGCCAGAACCCGGCCGCGCCCCAAGAGGCCACCGAGGCCAGGACGACAATGCCGGCCACGACTGTGGGAGTCCACCGCCGGGTGACGATCCCGACGACCAGGGCGAGCGCGCCCATCGGCAGCAAGCCGTAGGACAGGAACGGGCACAGGCTCAAGACCAGTCCCGCCGCGAGCGCCCACGGCCATGACCGTCCGTCCCGGGTGGAGGCGACGGCGAGCAGGGCGACGCCCCAGGCCAGCACCCCCGCGAAGAACGCGTCGGCCGACGTCGCCAGCCACAGCGCTGACGGTGCGAGCACCGCGGCGGGCAGCGCGCGGCGCACGGCCTCCTCACCGTGCGGGCCCGCGAGCGCCCGCACCGTGATGCCCACTGCCACCAACGAGCTCGTTCCCGCCAGCAGCACGAGCGCCGCCATCCACCACTCGCCGCCCAGGCCCAGCCGGTCGAGCCCGCCGAGCAGCAACGCCATGCCTGGCGGGTGGCCGCGCACGTGCACCGGGTACATCAGAGCGCGATCGGTGAAGGTGCGCAGGAACTCCCCCGGGTCTTGGGCCACCAACGGCACGACCGCCAGATAGTCCTTCTCGTCGGTCAGCGGTGCGGCGATCGCGGCGAAGCCGTCCGTCACCGCCAGGAGCACCGCGAACGCGGTCGACGCTGCCCACCCGGCGAGGAGAACGAGGCGCCAGCCTGCCGTGCCCGCGAAGCGAGGTCCATGGAGGACGACGAGCCCGGCGACGATCACGGCGAGGACGGTGCCGACCGACACGCGACCGTGCAGATACCCGATGAACGGCGGAGCGCTCCCGTAGGTGACGACCGCACCGCGGTCTGCCAAGGCGAGTCCCGCAGCCCAGAGAGCGCCGAGCCCCACCAGCCACAGTGCGACCGCGAGCACCGCTCGTCGCGTGACGACCACCGGTGCTGTCCGCGCTGCTGCGGCGGTGCCTGACGCGCGTGGTCCCACGCGTTCACCCTGGCACGGCGTGATCGTGGGCGACATGACGGTCGGATGACGGCGACCGGCGCAGGCTCGGCGTTCCATCTGGGCCGCCGAGGACGTACTCCGCCTGAGCTGAGGCTCTCGACCGCGAAGATTCCGGGGTGCCCTGTCGACCGGTACCCCAGCGTGAAGTACGACAGAACAGCCAACGTGAGACGAGGATCGGGGAGGCCGCGAGCAGTCCGTCGTGAGGCGAGGGTGCGCCGCTGATCGGGAACGCGTGGTTGTGAACTCACGTCCAGTCGGATGCGGTCGCGACAACTGTCGGATGCACCGTGGAAGGCAATTGCGCTGGTGCAGATGGTTAGTTAGTAACTAACATGGCGCTATGGCATCGCAGTCCGCTTCGACCGCATCCTCGCGCGCGGCCGAGACCCGTCGGTCGCTCCAGGCGCACGCCCTGCGCCTGTTCGAGGAGCAGGGTTATGAACGGACGACCGTCGCGGAGATCGCAGCAGCGGCGGGCGTGTCCCACATGACGTTCTTCCGGAACTTTCCGACGAAGGAGGACGTGGTCCTGGACGACCCGTACGACCCCCTCCTGGCAGAGGCGGTCAGCTCGCAGCCGCGGGACCTTCCAGCGCTCGAGCGCGTCCGGCTCGGCCTACTCAGCACGCTGGCCGACCTGAGGTCCGAGGAGTTCGACGCGCGGTCGCGGCAGCGGCTTCGTCTGGCGACCGGCGTCCCGTCCCTGCGCGCACGGATCTGGGAGAACATGGCGAAGACGCAAGACGCAATCGTCGCGGTTCTCGTCGCGCAGGACGTCGAGCCGGTCGTCGCGGAGGCGTCGGTCGGGGCCGTGCTCGGCGCGATGACGTCGGGTCTGCTGCACTGGGGAGCCTCCGAGCCGTCGGCTGATGGCGCGCGGCTGGCCGATGCGCTCGCGACGGCCCTCCACGTCCTGGCACCGCGGCCATGACGTCGCTGCGCGCCACGGGCCTCGTGCGACGGTTCGGCCGTCTGACGGCGGTCGACGGCGTCGACCTGGAGGTTCGCGCCGGTGAGGTGCATGCCCTCGTCGGGATGAACGGCTCGGGCAAGACGACGTTGCTGCGCATGCTCGTCGGCGTCCTGCGCCCCGATGCCGGGGAGATCACTCTGAGCGCCGGGTCTGCGGCAACCGGTGCGGTGATCGGGCACCTCATCGACCTGCCCGCCGCCTACTCCGAGCTCACCGTGGAGCAGAACCTCCGCGCCGCGGCCCTCCTTCGGGCCGTGCCCCGCGCCGTCGTGCGACAAGCCGTGGCCGAGGCTGCGGACGTGGTGGGGATCTCCGGGCTGATGACTCGGCGAGCAGGCGGACTGTCGCTGGGTAACCGACAGCGCCTCGGTCTGGCGACAGCGATCGTGCATCGCCCGCGGCTGCTCGTGCTCGATGAGCCGACCAACGCCCTGGACCCTGCAGGCGTGCTGGCCGTGCGACGGCTCCTCCTCGAGCGTGCACGGACGCACAAGTGCGCGGTGCTCGTGTCCAGCCATCACCTCGACGAGCTCGCCCGCATCGCCGACCGCATCACGGTGCTCCACCGCGGCCGGGTGATCGGCTCCCTCGATCCGCACGCACCGGACCTGGAGGTGCTGCTGTTCGCGATGGCGGCCCGAGCCGACGGCATCGACGACGAGACACTGCTGGCGCCGCTGCCTGCTCCGCACGATGAGGACCGCGCATGAGCGCCGCATGGACGGTCGAGATGCTCAAGATGTCCCGGTCGCCGGTGACCCGCACCGCGTTCGCCGCGATGGCAGCGGTGGCGGCACTCTTCTCGGTCGGCGCAGCCATCCTCACCGAGCAGGGAACCGCGGACGGCTCCCTCGCCGGGGCGAAGATCGCCACGATGATCGACGGCGTCGGGTGGACGGCGGTGAGCGGTGCGTTCGGCCAGGTGGTGGCCGTGCTCTGGCTGCTGGGCACCGGCGTGGTCGCCGCATGGACCTGCGGCCGGGAGTACTCCGACCGGACGCTCGGCCAGCTGCTGGCCCTGCCGACGCCGCCGTCGCGGATCGCGGCCGCCAAGCTCGGATCGGTGATGCTCGTCTCGTCGGGCACCGCCGCTGCGGCGGCCCTGGTGGCGCTCGCCGGAGGTATGGCCGTGGGAATGGGCGTCCCGGACGCCCACGATCTGCAGGCACTCGGGGCCGGCGTGCTCGCCGGCGTCGCGAGCGCCTGGCTGGCGCTGCCCTTCGCGTGGGTGGCAACCGTAGGACGGGGATACCTGCCGGCGGTGGGCGCACTGCTGGGCGTGATCATGGTCAGCCAGGTCGTCGTCCTGTTGGGCGGCGGGGCATGGTTCCCCTGGGCGGTGCCCTCACTGCTGGTGGGCGCCGGGGGCGACCAGGCGGCCACCGAGGTGAGCGCGATCGGAGTCCTGCTAGTTCTGGGGGTCGGCGTCGTGGCCTGCATGGCCACCGTCAAGACGTGGTCACGGCTGCAGCTGGTGTGACTTCGACTGACGGGCGAAGACGCGCTGCCCCCCCGCAGGTTCTGAGCGGTGCGGCGTGCTGGGCTCAGGACTCGCGTGGCTGATAGGCGTCCGGAATCCCGTCGTGATCGTCGTCGGCGAGCTCGGCCGCCTGGAGGCGTCGATACGTGCCGTTTCGGCTCGCGAGCACGACCGCGGCAAGCAGGGCCGCAGTAAGGGATCCGACGAGGATCGCGACCTTGACGTGGTCGTCCTGCTCGCTGCCCGCGCCGAAGGCCAGGTCGCCGATGAGTAGCGACACGGTGAAGCCGATCCCACCGAGGATCGCCAGGCCGAGCACGTCGATCCACGTCAGGTCGGAATCGAGGTCAGCGCGGGTGAACCGAGCGACCAGCCAGGTCGCGGCGAGGATCCCGAGCGGTTTGCCCAGCACGAGCCCGAGGACGATCCCTATGGCGATCGGGTCCGCGGCGGCCGCCCGCGCACCGTCGAGCCCGCCCAAGGTCACCCCGGCGGCCATGAGGGCGAAGACGGGCACCGCGACGCCGGACGACAGCGGGCGGAACCGGTGCTCGAAGTGCTCAGCCAACCCGGGCCCGGCACCCGGTCCGCCGGCACGGTCGCTCCGCACCACGGGTACGACGAAGGCGAGCAGCACCCCGGCGACCGTGGCGTGGACCCCCGAGGCGTGCACCAGCGTCCAGGTGGCGGCGGCCAGCGGGAGCAGGAGCCACCATGACCTGACTCGGCGCTGCACCAGAACCGCGAAGAGGGCGAGCGGCACGAAGGCCCCCAGCAGCGGCGCGATCGCGAGCTGCTCGGTGTAGAAGATGGCGATGATGACGATCGCGAGCAGGTCATCGACCACGGCGAGCGTGAGCAGGAATGTGCGCAGCGCCGCCGGCAGGTGCCGTCCGATCACGGCAAGCACGGCGAGCGCGAACGCGATGTCCGTCGCGGTCGGGATCGCCCAGCCCTCGAGTGCGCCGTCCGTCGCGCTTGCGTTCACCACGGTGTAGAGCACCGCGGGGACAATCACGCCACCGACCGCTGCCGCGATCGGCACTGCGGCGCGACGGGGGTCACGCAGATCCCCCGCGACGAACTCCCTCTTCAGCTCGAGCCCGGCGACGAAGAAGAAGATCGCCAACAACCCGTCCGAGGCCCACGCTTCCACCGTGAGATCGAGGTGCAGTGCAGCAGGCCCGAACGTGAACGCCTGAAGTGCCTCGTAGGCATCGACCCACGGCGAGTTGGCCCAGACCAACGCCACAACGGCGGCCACCAGCAGGAGGGCTCCCCCGACGGTCTCCTTGCGCAGGATCTGGCCGATCCGCTGCGCCTCAGGCCACGTTCCCCGAGACAGTAGTCGGGCGGAGCGATCGGGAGTGGGCACGAAGTCAACCTTTGTCTGGAGTCGTCAAGGACGTTGCCGACCAGACTTCCCGGCGCACCTCGGCAAGCGTACTGGGCGATCTCCGCCGAGGACGCCGCGCGCCCGTTGGTTCACGGCGCCCAGGTGCCCGCCAGTCGCACCGCGCTGTCGGAGGTGAGCCCGACGATGGTGACGTTCTTGCCCTTCGCCGCGTACTGGGCGGTGATGGCGTCCTGGATGGCGACGCGTGGCGACCTCGCGGCGACCACACCGCCGATGACCCCGGGTGCCGGGTTGCGTCACAGCTCGGCTGCGACGAACGTCCTGACGGCTCGGGCGACCTCATCGCGGGCGGGCCCGATCCAGAACAGGTGGCTCGGCGAGTCGAGCTCGACGAGCGTCGCGGTCGGGATCGTCCGTGCGAGGTCCTCAGCATGCCTGAATGCGACCCCGGCATCGCCCCGGGACGCCGTCACCAGAGTCGGGCAAGAGACCCTGGCCTGAAACAGTCGGCGATAGGCAGATCGCCCGTCGCGCCCCTGGCGCAGGTCGTTCACGAATCCTGATCCGGAGCTCATCGAGCCGAACAGCTCGCGTGCACTGTCCCGATCCGCGGTTGACCAGGAGGACCACCAGTCTTCGGGGGGCCTCATCGACAGCGTCCCCACCATGCGTCGCAATCCGCCCTCCGAGCCGACCAGCCGCGCGATTGCCGCCCAGACAAGCCGTTGCGTGCCGGGTGCAAACGCGATCGGCCCCATCAGCGCCTCGCGACGGGTGTCGGGGTATGCATGGGTAGAGGGCGCGCAGGAGTGCAGGAACAGGCGTGGGACCAGGTCTGGTTGGGCCACGGCAACCTGTATGGCTTGCAGGCCACCGAAGGAGACTCCGACGGCTCCCGAGGTCTCGTCGACCGTCAACCGCTCGCAGCAGTCCGTCACGGCCGGCACGAACTCCTGCGCAGTGAGTCTGCCGACGTCGGTCAGCCCGTACCCGGGTCGCGAGAAGGACAGCACCCCGTAGCCGAGCGAGGCGTACACGCTCCAGCCGCAGTCGACTGCGGCCGAACAGTGCCCGCCGGGGAAGAAGAGCACCGGCGGCCTGTCACCGGGCACGTGCATGACCTCCACCGGACCGAGCCGGGTCTCGACCACTCTGGTCGCGCGCACCCGGAGACCCTACGCGGAACTCATCTCGGGATGTCAGCCTCCGTCGGAGGCGCCCGCACCCGCGGGACCTTCTGCCCTATCCCGCCGATCTTGCCCGGCGAAGGCTGCGCGAGGGTGCCCCGCGAGCTAGCCAGCGGACTCACCCACGAGTTGGCATCTCGATACCCCCCGGGGTATCGTCGACCCATGAACACGACCGAACCTCGCAGGATCGTCATCGTCGGCGGCGTCGCCGGCGGCATGAGCGCCGCCGCTCGCGCCCGGCGCCTGGATGAGCGAGCCCAGATCGTCGTGCTGGAGCAGTCGGACTACGTCTCGTTCGCCAACTGCGGGCTGCCGTACCACCTGTCCGGCGAGATCGAGCGACGGGACGATCTCCTGCTGCACACTCCGGAATCGCTGGGTGCCGCCCTCGCGCTCGACGTGCGGACCGGTCACCGCGTGACCGCGATCGACCGGGCCGCGCGGACGGTCTCGGTCGCGGCCGGCGCGGACAGCTACGACCTCGCGTACGACGCCCTGCTGCTCTCCCCCGGCGCGGTCGCCGTCCGCCCCCCGATCGACGGCCTGGACCACCCGGCCGTGCACGCGTTGCGGACCATCCCCGACCTCGACGCCGTCGAGGAGCACGTCCGCAGGCTCGTCGGCGAGCGGACCGAGCGCCCGCGGGCGGTCGTCGTGGGCGCCGGATTCATCGGCCTGGAGGCGGTCGAGGCCCTGGTCGCCCGCGGCCTCGAGGTCGACGTGGTCGAGCTGGCCGACCACGTCCTGCCGCCCCTGGACGCCGAGCTGGCACCGCTGCTGGCCGACGAGCTGAGGGCACACGACGTCGGTCTCTACCTCGGCGTCTCGGCACGGGCCCTCAACCCCGGTTCGGACACCGCGCTGAGCGTCGTCCTGTCCGACGGCACGGAGCTCAGCGCCGACCTGGTGCTGGTCAACGTGGGCGTGCGTCCCGCGAGCGGGCTGGCACGTGACGCCGGTCTCGCGCTGGGGCGCCACGGTGCCATCCGCGTCGACGAGGACCAGCGGACCTCCGACCCGCACATCTGGGCGGTCGGCGACGCGGTCGAGGTGGTGCACGCCGTCACAGGGACGGTCGGCCCCGTGCCGCTGGCCAGCCCCGCCAACCGCCAGGGACGGCGAGCCGCCGACTCGATGCTGGGTCGGCGCACGACCCCGCAGGCAGCCGTCCTGGGCACCGCGATCGTGCGCGTGTTCGGGCTCACCGCGGCAGTCACCGGCGCGAGCCAGCTGACGCTCACCCGTGCCGGCATCGCGCACGAGGTGGTCCGCATCCACCCCGGACACCACGCCGGCTACTTCCCCGGCGCCGAACAGATCCACCTCGTGGCGTCCTTCGCCCCCGACGGGCGACTGCTCGGCGCCCAGGCCGTCGGGCGCGACGGCGTCGACAAGCGCATCGACGTGCTGGCCACCGCGCTGCGCGCCGAGATGACCGCGGACGACCTTGCCGAGCTGGAGCTGGCCTACGCGCCGCCCTACGGGTCGGCGAAGGACCCCGTGAACATGCTCGGGTTCGTCGCCCAGAACGTCCTCGACGGCACCACGCCGCAGTGGCACGCGAGCGAGCTCGACGACGTCCTGGCCGACACCCTCGTCCTGGACGTCCGCTCACAGGCCGAGTTCGACCGCGGACACCTCAAGGGCGCGCTGCACATCCCGCACACCGAGCTGCGCGGCCGCCTCGACGAGGTCCGCACCGCTGCCGCGGGTCGCCGGGTCAGCGTGCACTGCGCCTCGGGCGTCCGCTCGCACATCGCCACCCGCGTCCTGCTCGCCGCTGGACTCGACGCCCGAAACCTGTCCGGCGGCTGGCTCACTCTCACGGCCGTCCGCCCCGATCTCGTCCCCTGACCCTCAGAAGGAGAAGTCCTATGTCTCTCAGCAGCAGCCTGCGCCGACTGTTCGGCCGCACCGAAGGCGACGACGACACCCTGCGGCCCACGATCGGCGCCGCCCGGGCGCTCGAGCTCGTCCGGGACGGGGCAGCCCTGCTCGACGTGCGCGAGCGGTCCGAGTGGAACAGCGGCCATGCGCCGCAGGCCGTGCACGTACCTCTCGGCGAGATCGACAACGCCCCCCGACGCCTGAAGCAGGACACGCCCGTCGTGGTGATGTGCGCCTCAGGCATGCGCTCGCGCAGCGCCGCCAAGCACCTGCGCAAGCTCGGCTTCGACGCCACGAGCCTGTCCGGCGGGATCGGCGCCTGGCAGTCCGCCGGCGGTCCCGTCCGCCGCTGACCCACCCCGACGAAGGAGAACCCCCATGTGCTCGCCCGCCCGTTGTTCCGCCTGCGGCAAGGTCACCTGGTCCGGCTGCGGCATGCACGTCGACGCCGTCATGGCCGACGTCCCCCGCGCCCAGCAGTGCACCTGCCGCTGACCACCCACGACTCCTGAAGGAGTGCCGTTGTCCACCCTCACCCTGACCGGCGCCGCTTTCGCGGACACGATCCACGAGAACGACATCGTCCTGGTCGACTTCTGGGCCGCCTGGTGCGGCCCGTGCCGGATGTTCGCCCCCATCTTCGAGAACGCGTCGGCGCAGCATCCCGACGTGGTCTTCGCGAAGGTGGACACCGAGGCAGAGCGCGAGCTCGCCGGCCAGGCCGGGATCACGTCGATCCCGACCCTCATGGCGTTCCGCGAGGGCATCCTGCTCTACTCCGAGCCCGGCGCCCTGCCCGCCGCGGCGCTCGAGGAGATCATCGGCGCGATCAAGGCCCTCGACATGGACGCCGTCCGTCGAGAGATCGCCGAGCACCGGGACGGATCGGTGACCCAGCCATGAGCTACGCCCTCAGCACGACCACCGAGCGTCCGTTCGCTGACGCGCTCACGGCTGTCCGCGAGGCACTCGCGGCGCAGGGCTTCGGTGTGCTCACCGAGATCGACCTGGCCGCCACCCTCAAGGCCAAGCTCGACGTCGACATCGCGCCCCAGATCATCCTCGGCGCCTGCAACCCGGTGCTCGCGAACGAGGCTCTGGGAACCGAACCCCAGATCGGCCTGCTCTTGCCCTGCAACGTCGTCGTCCGTGCTGGCGACAACGGTCGGACGGTCGTCGAGGCCGTCGACCCCGACGTGCTCGTCCAGCTCAGCGGCAACGACGCCCTCCAGCGGGTCGCGCGAGACGCCGGCACACGCCTCCGGGCAGCCCTCGCCGCCGTCTCCACGTCATGACGTCGACCACCATCGGCCCAGTACCTCCCGGGGTATCCTGGCTCGCCCGCGACGAAGGAGGTCCCGCCATGGAGCTGGACAAGGACGAGATGTCCAAGGTGTCCAACCGGCTCAAGCGCGCCCAGGGCCAGCTCGCCGCCGTCGTCCGCATGCTCGACGAGGGTCGCGACTGCGAGGACATCGTCATGCAGCTGTCCGCGGTCTCTCGCGCCCTGGACCGCGCAGGCTTCGCGATCATCGCTTCGGGCATGCGTCAGTGCCTGACCCCGACGGAGCCGGACGGCCAGACCGGCACGCTCGACGTGCAGAAGCTCGAAAAGCTGTTTCTGTCCCTCGCCTGACCCGCCACGACGGGGCCGCACCTCTTGGTGCGGCCCCGTCGTGCGTCAGATGAAGAAGGCGCCGTTCGACTCGTTCGCCTCACCTAGGAAGGTCGCCACACCGCCGAGCTCGACCCCGGCGATGAGGTCGTCGACCGCGATGCCCAGCAGGTCCATCGTCATGGTGCAGCCGACGAGCCGGACCCCGGCGCCCTGGGCGGAAGCGATGAGCTCGGTCAGGCTCGGGACCTGGTGGTCCTTCATCACCTTCTTCATCAGCATCGTGCCGCCGCCCAGCATGTTCAGTGTGGACAGCTTCAGGCTCTCCGCGCCCGACGGCATCATGGCGCCGAACATACGGTCCATCCGCGAGCGGGTGCGGGCGGGTGGGTTCTCGCGCCGGAGGGCGTTGAGCCCCCAGAACGTGAAGAACATGGAGACCTCGTCGCCCATCGCGACGGCACCGTTGGCCAGGATGAACGCTGCGAGGACCTTGTCCAGCTCGCCGGAGAACACGACGAAGGACTTCTTGTCCTTCAGCCTCGACGCCGGACCGCTCAGGGCCGCACCCGTGGTCGCGGTGGGCGCGCCCTTGCGGATCCGGGCCGCGTACCCAGGTCCCTCGGGGACCAGGGAGAGGATCTCGTGGCCGTTGCGGGCCGCCCACGCGGGGCCGTCGAGCCGGAAGCCGGCGTCGGAGACGTGCGCGACGATCTCGTCCCCAGGGGCCAGTGCGAGGACCGCGTCCTGCAGCTTCATGATCGGACCGGGGCACGCCAGCCCGGTGCAGTCCAGGTCCACGAGCACGCCCGTCGACGTTGCCGGCGCCGAGGAGGGCGCTGGGCTGGCCGAGGCGTAGGAGATGACCGGCGTCGGGGCGTCGAGGTCGCTGGGAGCGACGTCGTGGTACGCCCGGAAGGTGGTCAGTCCCCCGGAGAGGGTCGACACGTCGGTGAACCCCCGCTGGACCAGGGCCCGGTAGGCCAGGTAGCTGCGGAACCCGACCGCGCAGTACAGCCGGAGGGGGGTGCTGCGGTCCCAGTCCGCCTGCGCCAGGCGCAGGGTCTCCAGCGGGACGTTGTCCGCCCCGGGCAGGTGCCACAGCGCGAACTCCTCCGGGCCGCGCACGTCGATGATCCGTGCGCCGTCGGTCGCCTGGGGGTAGTCGCCCGCATGCCACAGCGTCAGGTCGCCGCGCAGCGTGTTCGAGGCGACGAACCCGATCATGTTGACCGGGTCCTTGGCCGAGCCGAACGGCGGGGCGTAGGACAGCTCGAGGGTCTCCAGGTCGTACACCGTGATCCCTGCGCGCAGGGCGGTAGCCAGCACGTCCAGGCGCTTGTCGACGCCGTCGAACCCGGCGATCTGGGCGCCCAGGATCCGTCCGGTGCCGGGGGCGAACAGGACCTTGACGTGCATCATCGCCGTGCCCGGGTAGTAGCCGGCGTGCCCGTGCGGGTGGGTCTGCACCGCGTCGAACGCGATCCCGGCCGCGACGAGCTGCTTCTCCGAGGCGCCGGTGCCGCCGGCGACCATGTCGAAGACCTTGACGATCGAGGTGCCCTGGGTCGACTCGTAGACGGTCTCCCGACCGCACACGTTCTCCGCCGCGACGCGTCCCTGGCGGTTGGCCGGGCCGGCCAGCGGGATCAGCCAGGTGCCCGGCAGCACGGTGTGCTCGACCTCGACCGCGTCCCCGGCGGCGTAGATGTCCGGGTCGGACGTGCGCATGTGCCGGTCGACCGTGATGCCGCCGCGCGGGCCGATCTCCAGGCCCGCCGCGACCGCCAGGGCGGTGCTCGGGCGCACCCCCGCGGCCATGATGACCAGGTCGGTGTCGATGACCGTGGTGTTCTTCAGCTCGACCCGCACGCGGCCGTCGGGCCGCTCGGTGAAGGCCGCAGCGGCGGTGCCGAGGTGCAGGGCGACGTCGTGCGCCCGCAGGTAGTTCTCCACGGTCGTGGTCAGCTCGCGGTCGAGCGCAGGCATGATCTGGTCGGCCATCTCGACAACCTCGACGGCCACACCGCGCTCGTGCAGGTTCTCGGCCATCTCCAGACCGATGTAGCCCGCCCCGATCACGACCGCGTGCCGCACACCCGCCGTGCCGCCCGCGCCGTCGACCGCCGCCTTGATGACGTCCATGTCGCCGATCCGCCGCAGCACGTGGATCGCCGGCAGGTCGATCCCGGGCAGCGCCGGCCGCACGGGATCGGCACCCGGGGTCAGGATCAGCTTGTCGTAGGGCTCGTCGTACTCGGCGCCGGAGTCGACGTCGCGGACGCGGACCACGTGCGCGGTGCGGTCGATGCCGACGGCCTCGACGCCGATGCGCACGTCGATGTCCAGCTGGTCGCGCAGGCTCGTCGGCGTTTGGACCAGCAGCCGACTGCGTTCAGTGATCACCTCACCAATGTGGTAGGGCAGCCCGCAGTTGGCGAACGACACGTGGTGCCCGCGCTCGAGCACCACGATCTCGGCGAACTCGTCGAGACGCCGTGCGCGCGCGGCTGCGGACATCCCGGCGGCAACTCCGCCGACGACGACGATCTTCATGGAGGACGTCCGTTCCGTGAGGTGGTGGACGTCACGCTAGGACGCGCCTCGACCGGTCAGCAGGGTCGAAAGGCCTGTACCCCAGGGGGTATCCAGGTATACCCGCCCCGGTATTGAGACACCCGGGGCGCATGTCCCGATGCAGGGCCAAACGTCGCATACCGCAGGGGGTATAACGTCGATCGTGCCGGCCGCGGATCCCCCACAGTGCACTGGTACGGCTCAGGCGGCCAGAAAGGCGCGACCGGACGTGACGCACCCGCAGGACAGCTCGCCCGACCGCGACCCCGGCATTGCGAACGGCGACCTGTGGACGGCGCGGCTCTTGGTGAGCGCGCAGTTTGTCCTGCTCGGACTGATCGTGCTGCTGCCCGGACGGACCGACTGGGCCGTCCGCCCGTGGCTGGTGGTCGCATGTGGCGCCGGGCTCCTGACAGGTCTGGTCCTGATGACCGTCGGTGCGACTGCGCTCGGTCGCGGGCTGACGGCAGTGCCGCTGCCCAACCGCCACGCACAGCTGCGCACCGGGGGTCTGTACGGCCGGATGCGGCACCCGATCTACACGGGGTTGCTGCTCGCCGCAGCCTCGGTCGCGGCAGCTTCGGGCAGCATCTGGCGACTCATCGCCTTCGGGCTGCTCGTCGTCCTGCTGACGGTCAAGGCGAGATGGGAGGAGGCGCGCCTGACACGGCGCTTTCCGGGTTACTCCGAGTACGCCGCACGGACGCCGCGCTTCGTCCCCCGCCTCCGTCGGCCGTGACAGTGGAATCGGACGCGTCACCCTCCTGGGCAGCTCGGGCCGAGCAGTGCCTTGAGGCGGCCCGACTGCGCCGCCGAGCGCTCGACGCGCAGCCCGTCAGGCAGCCGCATGACGGTCATTCTCCGGGGACCGGGGAGTTGGGGGCCTGGTGCACACCGCGTGGCGCCGACAACGTCGCGGACCAGGACTTGGCCACCCGGTGACCATCGACGTCGACTCGGTCAAGCTCACACGCGACTGACGGGGCTAGCTCGGACCGTCGCCCGAGCTACGCAACTTCTCAGCGCGTTCTGAGCGCTGGGACCGGGTGGTCGCCGTCGAGCACAAGCGGCCGTCCCAGTTCAGCCGTGTACGTGGCGAGGTGTTTCCCGAGATGCTTCCCGCAGGGCCAAAAAGAGAAGGTCAGGGGCTTCCTAGGATGACCCTAGAAGCCCCTGACCTGCGCTTTCACTGTCGGGCTGACAGGATTTGAACCTGCGACCCCTTGACCCCCAGTCAAGTGCGCTACCAAGCTGCGCCACAGCCCGTCGGCTCCCGCAGAAGCCTCGGAAACTCTACCCCACGGGCGACGTGGTCCGGTCACCCGCGATCACGTCGAGCTCCGCGGCGACCACCGCGAGGATCACCAGGTCGATCGCGAGGCCGATGGTGGCGTCCCACGGCGAGAGCCGGAACAGGAAGATCTGCGTCACCAGCAGGGCGACGAGCGCGGCGCGGCGGAACCAGCGGTAGCCGGCCTCGCGGTCGCGCCGGACCCGCACCAGGCCGACGACGGCGAACGCGGTCGACGCGAGCCCGCTGAGCAGGAGGCCGACGACCAGCCACACCGGCTCGTCGTCCGAGGCGGACCAGCCGTAGATCCCGCGCGCGAGCGTCACGAACGAGGTCGCCACGAGGACAGCGACGGTCACCCACGGCACCCAGCGCGCGCGCACGAGCCAGCGGGATGCGGCGACGATCCACTGCGACAGGGCGCCGATCGGGTCGGGGACCTCGACGGCGTCGTGCTCCACCGCGTCGAGGAGCGCGCGCACCTCGTCGGCACCGGGAACGTCGCCCGCTCGGGCCAGGTACCAGCGCGCCCGGGTCCGCTCGCGGGTGCTGAAGCCACCCGCCAGCCCGGCGACGGCCTGGTCGGCGGCGGCCGCGAGGAACTCGGCCGGGTCGCGGGGGTGGCGGCGCTGCAGCACGTCGGCGAACAGGCCCAGGGCGATGACGACCAGGTAGATGAGCGCCGCCGTCGGCTCCCAGAAGTAGTCGTAGTCGGAGGTCACGAACTTGCCGACCTCGTCGATGAACAGCCCGAAGCCGATGCCGGAGAGCAGGACCGCGAACCGTCGCACGACCGGGCCGATGAACGTCATGAGCACGACGAACGCCAAGGCCATGAGCAGACCGCCCCACAGCACGTGGGAGATGTGCACTCCCCCGCCGCCCAGCTGCGGGAAGCCGGTGAGGCTCAGCAGCAGGCGGGTCACGATGACCGTGGCCAGCGTGATCACCAGGAAGCCGGTGATGTGGCTGCTCGACGCCGGGTCGCGCGGCAGCCCGAGCCTCAGCAGAGGCCGTCGCCGCTGCACCGGCCCGTCGGGCGTCACCGCTTGCGCTTCTCCCGGACACGCACCGAGATCGAGATGGGCGTGCCCTCGAAGCCGAAGGTCTCGCGCAGGCGGCGCTCGATGTACCGGCGGTAGCCGGGGTCGAGGAAGCCGGTCGCGAAGATGACGAAGCGGGGCGGCCGGGTGGACGCCTGGGTCGCGAAGAGGATGCGGGGCTGCTTTCCGCCGCGCAGCGGGTGCGGGTGGGCCGCGACGAGCTCGCCCAGGAACGCGTTGAGGCGCCCGGTCGAGATGCGCATGTCCCACGACTCGAGAGCACGCTCGAGCGCCGGCACCATGCGGTCCGTGTGCCAGCCGGTCTTCGCGGAGATGTTCACGCGCGGCGCCCACTGCACCTGCACGAGGTCCTGCTCGATCTCGCGCTCGAGGAACGGGCGGCGGTCCTCGTCCATGAGGTCCCACTTGTTGTACGCGATGACGAGCGCGCGGCCGGCCTCGATGACCTGCGTGATCACGCGCGTGTCCTGCTCGGTGAGCTTGACGGACGCGTCGACCAGGACGACGGCCACCTCGGCCTTCTCGATCGCGGCCTGCGTCCGCAGGGAGGCGTAGAAGTCGGCGCCGGACGTCTGGTGCACGCGGCGCCGGATCCCGGCGGTGTCGACGAACACCCAGGGCTTGCCCTTGAGCGCGACGAGCTCGTCGACCGGGTCGCGGGTGGTGCCGGCGACGGAGTCGACGACGACGCGCTCGGCGCCGAGCACCTTGTTCAGCAGCGAGGACTTGCCCACGTTGGGGCGGCCGACCAGCGCGACGCGGCGGGGCCCGTCGGGGATCGGGGTGCCGTGCGCGGAGACCTCGGGGAGCGCGTCGATCGCGGCGTCGAGCAGGTCGCCGGTGCCACGGCCGTGCAGCGCGGAGACGGGGAACGGCTCGCCCAGCCCGAGCGACCAGAGGTTGGCGGCATCGGCCTCACCGGCGGGTCCGTCGACCTTGTTGGCGCAGAGCACCACCGGCTTGCCGGCCTTGCGGAGCAGCTTCACCACCTGGGTGTCGGTCTCGGTGACCCCGACGGTCGCGTCGACGACGAAGATCACGGCGTCGGCCAGCGAGATCGCGACCTCGGCCTGCTGGGCCACGCGCGCCTCGATGCCGGCCACGTCGACCTCCCAGCCGCCCGTGTCGACCAGCGTGAACCGCGTGCCGGACCAGTCGGCGGGGTAGCTCACGCGGTCGCGCGTGACGCCCGGCTTGTCCTCGACGACGGCCTCGCGGCGGCCCAGGATGCGGTTGACGAGCGTCGACTTGCCGACGTTCGGTCGGCCGACGACGGCGAGCACGGGAAAGACGACGACCGGCTCCTCGCCGATCTCCCCGACATCACCGGCGTGCAGGAGGGCAAGGTCCTCGTCCTCGAGCTCGTACTCGGTGAGCCCTGCGCGCAGCGCCCGCTCACGGTCGGCTTCGGTGGCCTCGTCGGGCAGCGCAAGGGTGGGATCGGGCTCAGTCATGCGCCCATTGTCCCAGGTGCGGCGACCGCAGGACGACTACCAGCGCGAGAGCCCGGTCACGGGCGCCAGATCGCGGCCGCGACGTCGCGCGCCTGCTCAGAGAACGGCCCTGCGCCGAGGAGCTCGCGCAGGTCGCCTTCGAACGAACCCAGGCGCTCGCCGAAGAGGTGCGGAGCGGAGCTGGAGAGCGAGAGCACGGCGGCGACGACGTCGTCGGTGGTCCGCTCGACCACCTCGCTGCGCGCGACGACAAGGCGCTCTGGCCCCTGGTAACCGGCTGCGCGCATCACGTCCTCCTCGCCGCCCCGCGTCCCGTCCGGCAGGGTTCCGCGACCGGCACGACGCACCGGGCCGAGGTAGTCGGCGACGAGCCGGTCGATCCGGTCCCACGGTGGGCGCGGGTGCGGCAGCGGGAGGTCGCCGTCGACCCCGCGGTGCGTCATCGCGGACACGTGCACCCACGCGCCGCCGTCGTCGAGCATCGCGCGCACCCGGTCGGCGACCAGGGGCTGGTCCATCCAGTGGAAGGACTGCGCGAAGACGACGACCCGGAAGGTCCCGAGATCGGCGGGAAGGTCCTCCGCGCGCAGCTCGCGCCACCGCACCCGCGCCGGGCCGGCGATGCGCGCTGCCTCGCGGAGCATGTCGGGGTCCGGGTCGACCCCGACCGAGGCGGCGAACAGGGGCGCCAGCAGCAGGGTCAGCGAGCCCGGCCCGCAGCCGACGTCGAGCAGGCGGCCCGTGCCGTCCAGGCCGAGCGCGTCCCGCAATGCGTCCGCCAGCTCCCGCGGGTACGGCATGCGGCCGACGAGGTAGTGAGCGGCGGTGCCGGCGAACAGCGACCGGTCCCACTCCCACCCGGTCATCGCGGTGTGCGCTCGCGGTTCGGGTCGTCCGTGGGCAGGTCAAGGCCGGTGCGGGCGACCGCGCTGTCGACGAGCTCCGCGAGAGCGACACGGATCGCCTCGTTGGCCTGCTCCAGCGCCACCCGGCCGGACGTCCCCACGGCTCGCTCCAGGACGAGCGGCTCGCCGAACTCGATCGCCAGCCGACGCCGCAGACCGGGCACGTGACCGACCGACTCCCCCGTCCTGCGGGTGCCGAGCACCGCCACGGGCACCACCGGCGCATGACCGTTCAGGGCGAGCCAGGTGACCCCCGCCCGCGCGCTCGCCGCGTCCCCCTTGCCGCGGTTGCCCTCCGGGAACACGCCGACCACGCCGCCGCGGCGGAGCACGACGAGCGCGCTGTTCAGGGCGGAACGACCGCCGTCGTGCTCCACCGGGATCTGACCCGCGGCCCTCAGGACCGCGCCGACCGGACCCCAGAACATCTCCGACTTGACCAGCATGTGCGAGGGCCGGGGGGACACCCCCAGCACGATCGGGCCGTCGATGATGCCGGTGTGGTTCGCGGCGAACAGGACCGGGCCCTCGGTGGGGACCAGGTGGGAGCCCACGACCTGCGTGTTCCAGACCATGCGCGCCAGGAACCGGCCGATCCAGCGCGCCCACCGCGGGCCGCTCTCGGACGGGCCGACGGTCGTGCTCACGGGCGGGTGCCGACGACCGACTCGACGACGTCGAGCACGGCCTGCACGGTCTGGTCGAAGTTGAGGTGCGAGGAGTCGACGGTGACCACCCCGTCCGCGGCCTCGTGGAACTGCACCACGGTCGAGTCGTCGGCGTCGCGCCGGAGCACCTGGTCGCGCGTCGCCTCGACGGCGGCGGCGTCGTCGGAGCCGTGCACGTCCCGGGCGCGCCGGGCGAGCCGTGCATCCTCGCTCGCGGTCAGCAGCACCCGCACGTCCGCGTCGGGGGCGACGACCGTCGTGATGTCCCGGCCCTCCGCGACGATCCCACCGCGGGTGCGCGCCTCGTCGATGGCCTCACGCTGGAGCCGGCCGAGCTCGGCACGCACCTCCAGGTTGGTGGCGACCGCGCTGACGGCCGCCGAGATCGCGGTCTCGCGGATCGCCTGGCCGACGTCGACGCCGCCGACGTGCACGGTCGGGTCAGCCGGGTCGGTACCCATGACCAACGGCAACGCGCGCACCTGCGCGGCGACCGCGTCGACGTCCGTGAGCGGCACACCCTGCTCGAGGCACCACCACGTCGCCGCGCGGTACATCGCCCCGGTGTCGAGGTACGCCAGACCCAGCGCGCTCGCCACGCCCCGCGAGACGCTCGACTTCCCGGAACCGGAGGGTCCGTCGATCGCCACGACCATCGCCCTGCTCAACTCACCAGTCTCCATCCGCGGGCCGTCAGCTCCGCCTCGAGGTGCTCCACGCTGCCGGGCAGCACCGAGATCTCCGCCATGCCGACCGGTCGGCCGGCCGCGTGCTCGAGGTGCAGGTCCTCGAGGTTGACGCCCGCCTCGCCCACCTCGGTGAGCAGCCGCGCCAGCTCGCCCGGGGCGTCCGGCACCAGCACCGTGACCACGCCGTACGTGCGCTGCGCTCCACCGTGCTTGCCGGGGATCCGCGCGACGCCCGCGTTGCCGTCGGCGATCGCCTGGGCCAACGTGGCAAGCGCACCGAGCTCGACCGTCTCCGGACCGTCCGCCGCGGCGGCCTGGCGCAGAGCGTCGATCACGGTGTCGAGGTCGGTACGCAGCTCCACCAGGACGTCGCGCACGGCCGACGCGTTCGCCGCCAGGATCGACGTCCACAGTGCCGGGTCCGACGCCGCGAGACGCGTGACGTCCCGCAGGCCCTGCCCCGCGAGTCCGAGCGCGGCGTCGTCGGTCCCCCGCAGCCGCGCGGCGACGAGGCTCGCGGCCACCTGCGGCACGTGCGAGACGGCCGCGACCGCGGCGTCGTGCGCGTCGGCGTCCATCGTCACCGGCACCGCGCCGAGGTCCACGGCGAGCGCGCGCACGGCCAGCACCGCCTCGGGCGTCGACGCACCCGAGTCGGCGATCACCCACGGCCGCCCGAGGAACAGGTCCGGCACCGCGGCTGACGGTCCGGACCGCTCGCGCCCGGCCATCGGGTGGGAGCCGACGTACCGCGTGAGGTCCGCGCCCGCCGCCTTGAGCTCCGCGAGGACGTACCCCTTCACGCTCGCCACGTCGGTCACGACCGCGTCCGGGTACGCCGCGAGCTCTGCGAGCACCACGTCCGCCGTGACGTCCGGCGGGGCGGCGACGACGATCAACGTCGGCGCGACGTCCCCCGGGCGTGCCGGTCGTCCGGCACCCACGTCGCGGGCCAGCGCCAGGGCTGTGCGCGAGGGGTCGTGCAGGACCACCTCGACGCCGTGCGTGGCGAGCGCGAGTCCCACCGACGTGCCCAGCAGGCCGGTGCCGACGATCCGCACCGGCCCTCGCGTCGCCAGCGTCACATGCCCACCCGTGTCATCAGGGAGCCCACCTCGGTCTTCGAGAGCACGCGGGTGCGACCCGGCTTGAGGTCACCCAGGCGGATCGGGCCGATCTGCGTGCGGACGAGCTGCGTCACGGGGTAGCCCACCTCGTCGAAGATCCGCCGCACGATGCGGTTGCGGCCCTCGTGCAGCTCGATCTCCACCAGGCTGGCCTGCGGGGTGGTCTGGACGATCTGGAACTTGTCCACCTTGGCCAGGCCGTCCTCGAGCTCCACGCCCTTGATCAGCCGCGCGCCGAGCGAGGGTGTGACGCGCCCCTCGAGCTGGACAAGGTAGACCTTGGTGACGCCGTGCGACGGGTGTGACAGCCGGTTGGCCAGGTCGCCGTCGTTGGTCAGCAGGATCAGGCCCTCGGTCTCCGCGTCGAGCCGGCCGACGTGGAACAGCCGCTCCTCGCGGTCGGACACGAACTGCCCGATCGACGGCCGCCCCTCGGGGTCGTGCATCGTCGAGACGACGCCCTTCGGCTTGTTCAGCGCGATGGTGATGATCGACGAGTCCAGCTGCACGCGCATGCCGTCCACGTGGATCACGGCCGTCAGCGGGTCGACGCGCACGCCGAGCTCGAGCACCTTGTTGCCGTCGACCGTCACGCGACCCGCCGAGATGAGGTCCTCGCAGGACCGACGCGAGCCGAGGCCCGCCGCCGCGAGCACCTTCTGCAGACGCACGCCGTCGGGGTCGTGGACGTCGATCGTCACCTCGGGGGTGCGGGTCGGCTTCTTCGGCCGGCTCGACGCGCCGTCGGTGCGGGGGCGTCCGGTCCCGCCGCTGCGCGGGTAGCCGGTCCCGCTCTTCGGACGAGGTGCACCGCTGCGCGAGGGCGCACCAGGCCCACCGCGAGAGGCCCCACCGGTGGCACCGCGCGAGCCGCCACCGCTCGGCGCACCGCCCCGGGAGTCACCGCCCCGGTAGCCGCCGCCGTCTCGTGCGTCGCCGCCGCGGTATCCCCCGCTGTCCCGCGAGCCGCCAGCGGCGCTGCCGCCGCGGTACCCGTCGGAGCTGCCGCCCCGGGAGTCGCTGCCGCGCGACCCCCCGGCGCTGCCACCGCGGTACCCCTCGCTGCCGCGCGAGCCTCCGGTGCTGCCACCGCGGTACCCCTCGCTTCCGCGCGAGCCTCCGGTGCTGCCACCGCGGTACCCCTCGCCGCCGCGCGAGCCGCCCGTGCTGCCACCCCGGTAGCCCTCACCGCCGCCCGTGCTCCCCCGGTAGCCCTCTCCGCCACCGGCTCCGCGGTAGCCGCCGCCGGACCCGCCGGTGCTGCCACCCCGGTAGCCGCCGGCGCTGCCGCCGCGGCTCGCCCCTGACCCGCCACCCCCGCGCGGTGCGCCCGATCCGCTGCCGCCCCGAGGCGCGCCGCTCCTGCCGCCGGACTGGCCACCGGACGAACCGGAGCCACCTGACCGTCGTTCCTGCGGGCTCATCTGTTGTCTCCGATCGCCTGGTCGACACCCTCGAAGGAGTCGATGTCCGGCAGGTAGGGCGCGAGCGGGGGCATCTCGTCCAGGTTGGACAGCCCCATCCGCTCCAAGAAGTATCCCGTGGTCTGGTAGAGCACCGCACCGCTGGACGGATCGGTGCCCACCTCGGCCACGAGCCCGCGCGTGGTCAGCGTGCGCACGACACCGTCGACGTTGACGCCACGGACCGCGGACACCTGCCCGCGGGTGACCGGCTGGCGATAGGCGATGACGGCCAGCGTCTCGAGTGCGGCCTGCGTGAGGCGGGCCGTCTGCCCCTCGAGCACGAACCGGCCGACGACGTCCGCGTAGGCGGGTGCCGAGTAGATCCGCCAGCCGTCCCCCACCCGTCGCACCTCGAACCCGCGCGGCCGACCGCCGCGCTCGCCGCGGTACTCGGCGGCGAGCTCGTCCAGGAGCGCCTCGACCCGCGCGGTCGGCAGCGCCATCACGGTCGCCAGCCGGACGGCCGCGATGGGCTCGTCGGCCACCATGAGGACCGCCTCGAGCGCCGCCAGGGCGCCACCGGGCAGGTCGTCGACGTCGAACGCGAGCTCGTCGGCCGCGGCCGTCTCCGACTCCGGCTCCGTCTGGTCGTCCTCGGGCACCGTCTGCTCGGTCATGCGTCCTCCTCGGCTGCCCCGTCGCGGGCCAGCTCTGCGTCGAGTGTGGTGTCGAGCGTGTCGAAGTCGTCGGACACCTCGATCTCGCCCTCCTCGGAGCCCGTCCACCGCACGGTCAGCTCCCCCAGCGGGGTGACCTGGTCGAACGCGACCGCACCCTCCCGGAAGAGCTCGAGCAGGGCCAGGAACCGGGCGACGACGACCACCGTCGCGCCCGCGTCGGCGGTCAGCGTGCGAAACGACATCGCCCCGCCGTGCCGGAGGCGGTCGACCAGCACGGCGGCCTGCTCCCGGACGCTGACGGCGGGGGCGTGCAGGTGGCTGATGTCGACGCCGGGCGGTGCCGGCTTGGGCTGCTCCGCCTTCGCCGCCAGCGCCGCCAGCTGCTCCGGGCCGATCTGCCAGACCAGCTCGGGCAGCAGCGCCGCCAGGTGCGGCTCGAGGGAGACGAGTCGCGGGAACCGCCGGCCCTCGGTGGCGAACCGTTCCGCCAGGTCTGCCGCGACCAGCTTGTACGCGCGGTACTGCAGCAGCCGGGCGAAGAGCAGGTCGCGGGCCTCGAGCAGCTCCAGGTCCTCCGCGTCCTCGACGTCGGCGGACGGCAGCAGCCGGGCGGCCTTGAGGTCCAGCAGGGTGGCGGCGATGACCAGGAACTCGCTGGCCTGCCCGAGGTCCCACTGCTTCTCGGCGCCGCGGATGTGGGCGATGAACTCGTCGGTGACCTGCGCGAGCGCGACCTCGGTGATGTCGAGCTTGTGCTTGGCGATCAGGCCGAGGAGCAGGTCGAACGGACCGCTGAAGTTGGTGAGGTGGACCTCGAACGCACTCGTGCCCACGGGCGCGCTCGCACCCGTCGGACCGGAGGCCGACTGCTCGGGCGGGACCGCGCGCTCGTCAGGCGGCGTCGCCACGGGCGACGAGCTCACGTGCCAGCTGACGGTAGGCCGCCGCACCGGAGTGCGTCGGGGCGTACGTGGTGATCGGCTCGGCGGCGACGGTGGCGTCGGGGAACTTCACCGTGCGGCTGATCACCGTGTGCAGCAGGTTGTCGCCGAACGCCTCGCTGACCCGGGCGACGACCTCACGGGCGTGCAGGGTGCGGGGGTCGTACATCGTCGCGACGATGCCGTCGACCTCGAGCCGCGGGTTGAGCCGGTCGCGGACCTTCTCGATGGTCTCCACGAGCAGTGCGACGCCGCGCAGGGCGAAGAACTCGCACTCCAGCGGGATGAGCACGCCGTGCGCGGCGGTGAGGGCGTTGACGGTGAGCAGGCCGAGCGACGGCTGGCAGTCGATCATCACGACGTCGTAGTCGTCGAGGATCGGGCGCAGCGTCCGGGCCAGCACGGACTCGCGGGCCACCTCGCCGACCAGCTGCACCTCGGCAGCCGACAGGTCGATGTTGGCCGGCAGCAGGTCGAGGCCCGGGGTCGCGGTGTGCTGGATGATCGCGCGGATGTCCGCGTCCCGCTCCATGAGCAGGTTGTAAACCGTGCGGTCCAGCTCGTGCGGGCTGATGCCGAGACCCACCGAGGCGGCGCCCTGCGGGTCGAAGTCGACGATGAGCACCTTGCGGCCGTACTCGGCGAGCGCGGCGGCCAGGTTGATGGTGGTCGTCGTCTTGCCGACGCCACCCTTCTGGTTGCACAGCGCGATCACGCGCGCGGGACCGTGGGAGGCGAGCGGAGGGGGCTCGGGGAACGCGGGCATCGGCCGCCCGACGGCGTCGAGCTGCGGGTCGGTCGTCTGCTGGCTCACCACGCGGGACAACCTACCGGAGCACGGCCCCCGATGACCGCGCGACAGTCCGTGGGGCGCGTGATGCTCATCGCGCCCGGGGGTGCGACGCCGCGTAGACCTCGCGCAGCGTGTCTGCGGTGACCATCGTGTAGATCTGGGTCGTCGTCACGGACGCGTGCCCGAGGAGTTCCTGGACCACCCGCACGTCGGCTCCCCCGGCCAGCAGGTGCGTGGCGAACGAGTGCCGGAGCGTGTGCGGCGAGATGTGCTCGGCACCCGCCAGTCCCGCGCGCTCCGCCGCCACGCGCAGCACCGCCCACGCGCTCTGCCGACTGAGCCGGGCGCCCCGGGTGTTGAGGAAGACCCCCGGCGACCCGCCCCTGCTCCCGACGGACAGGGCGGGCCGTGCCCGGACGAGGTACGCCTCCACCGCGTCGAGCGCGAACGTGCCCAGCGGCACCACCCGCTCCTTGCTGCCCTTGCCGAACAGCCGGACGGACGCGCGCCCGGGCGTCCGGTCGAGGTCGTCCACGTCCAGGCCGACCGCCTCGGAGATGCGTGCACCGGTCCCGTACACGAGCTCGAGGAGCGCGCGGTCCCGCAGCGGCACCGGGCCGTCGCCGAGGCCGGCCGCGTCCAGCAGGCGCTCGACGTCGCCGACGGAGATCGCCTTCGGGAGCCGCTTCGGCTGCGCGGGGGGCTTCACGGCCCGCGCGGGGTCCTGACCGGTGACGCCGTCGAGCAGCAGGAACCGGTGCCAGCCGCGCACCGCGACGACGATGCGGGCGGCCGACGAGGCGGACAGCGCGGTGCGGCCGTCCGAGCCGGTGCGGACCGCGAGCAGGAAGTCCTCGACGTCGAGCTCGGCGACGTCCGAGGGCTCGCGGCAGCCGCGGGTCTCGAGGAAGGCGGTGTACCGGGTCAGGTCGCGGCGGTAGGCGAGCAGCGTGTTGGTGGACAGGCCGCGCTCGACGGTCAGGTGGGCGAGGTAGAGCTCCAGCGCCGAGTCGATCGCGGTCGTAGTCACGCTCAGAGGGGCAGGAACACGTCCACCGCGATCGCGACGGACAGCAGGGTGAGGTAGGTGATCGAGGCGTGGAACACGCGCATCGCGTGCAGCTTGCCCGACTCCGGGTGCTCCGCGCGGCGCAGCAGGCCGATGCAGGACCAGAGGAACCAGATCCCGAGGGCCAGGGCGGCGACGCCGTACACCCAGGTCATGCCCTGCACCGGGACGAGCAGCAGGGAGCAGGCGATCATCGCGACCGTGTACGCGATCATCTCGCGCGCGACCCGGGTGTCCTTGGCCACGACCGGGAGCATCGGGACGCCCGCGGCGGCGTAGTCCTTGCGGAACTTCATCGACAGCGGCCAGTAGTGCGGCGGGGTCCAGAAGAAGATCACCCCGAACAGGAGGGCAGCCGTCCAGGAGACGCCACCGGTGACGGCGGACCAGCCGATCAGGACGGGCATGCAGCCGGCCGCGCCACCCCACACGATGTTCTGCGACGTGCGGCGCTTGAGGATCATGGTGTAGCCGACGACGTAGATGAGGATCGCCGCGGCGGTGAGCCACGCGGACGCGGGGTTGACCATCAGGGCGAGCCAGGTCAGCGAGAGCACGCCGAGCGCGAGCCCGAAGATCAGCGCCGCCCGGGGAGACACCTGCCCGGTGACGATCGGCCGCCGCTTGGTGCGGTTCATGATCTTGTCGATGTCGCGGTCGAGGTAGCAGTTCAGCACGTTGGCCGACCCGGCAGCGGCGGCTCCACCGACGAGGGTCGCGAGCACCAGGCCGAAGCTCGGGAAGCCGCCCTGCGCCAGGATCATCGTCGGCAGCGTGGTGACGAGCAGCAGCTCGATCACGCGCGGCTTGGTCAGCGCGACGTAGGGCCCGACCGTCCGGCGCACGCGGGCCAGCGGGCCGCTCGGGGCGACGGTCACCGTCGTGTCAGCGGGCCCCGGGGTCGACGCGGAGGACGCTCCGGCGTCGTCGACTGACAGGGGGCTGCTGAGGCGCACGCGCTGCGGGTCCGTTCGTGTTCCAGGCGGGATGGGTCGCGCAGCCATGCTACGGCCTACGTCTGCGACGGGGCGCGACGCACCCGGTGGATCGCCGTCGCGTCCGGTGTGAGATCGGTCGCTCGGCCCCGGGGATGGTCACGCCCGGCACCCTCACCCCGGTGCGCTATAAGGTCGGATCGCACGGTCCGACGACCGCCGCGACGGCGCGACGTCCCACCTGCCCGGCATCCCGACGCGGATGTCGATCTCGTTCGACACGACACCCGGCCCCCTGCTCGGGTGGAAAAGAGGTGCGGTGAACGCGAAGGCTCCCTTGGCCCAGACGGTCGGTTGGACCGACGTCGACCTGCGGGCGGTGGACACCGTGCGTGTCCTGGCCGCCGACGCGGTCGAGAAGGTGGGCAACGGCCATCCGGGGACGGCGATCAGCCTGGCTCCGGCGGCCTACCTGCTCTACCAGAACGTGCTGCGCCACGACCCGGCGGACCCGCACTGGCTCGGCCGTGACAGGTTCATCCTGTCCGCCGGGCACTCCAGCCTCACCCAGTACATCCAGCTCTACCTCGCCGGCTTCGGCCTGGAGCTCGAGGACCTCGAGGCGCTGCGCACCTGGGGCTCGAAGACTCCGGGGCACCCCGAGTACAAGCACACGACCGGTGTGGAGATCACCACCGGTCCCCTCGGCCAGGGCCTGGCGTCCGCGGTCGGCTTCGCCATGGCGGCGCGGCGCGAGCGCGGGCTGCTCGACCCCGAGGCGGCTCCGGGCACCAGCCCGTTCGACCACTTCGTCTACGTCATCGCCTCCGACGGTGACCTGCAGGAGGGCGTGACCTCCGAGGCGTCGTCCATCGCGGGCACGCAGGAGCTGGGCAACCTCATCGTGGTGTGGGACGACAACCACATCTCGATCGAGGGCGACACCGAGATCGCGTTCACCGAGGACGTCGTCGCGCGCTACGAGGCGTACGGCTGGCACGTGCAGTTCGTCGACTGGACCGGCGGCCCGGACGGCTACCGCGAGGACGTCGACGCCCTGCACGCCGCGATCGAGGCGGCCAAGGCCGTCACCGACCGCCCGTCGTTCATCGGCCTGCGCACGCTCATCGCGTGGCCGACGCCGACCAAGACGAACGACCACTCGTCGCACGGCTCCAAGCTCGGCGGCGAGGCGATCCGCGGGCTCAAGGAGCTGCTCGGCTTCGACCCGGAGAAGACCTTCGAGGTCGACCCCGAGGTCATCGCGCACACCCGCGGGCTCTCGGCCCGCACGGCGACGGTCAAGGCCGAGTGGCAGAGCGCGTTCGACGCGTGGCGCACGGCCAACCCCGAGAACGCGACCCTCCTGGACCGGCTCGTCGCGGGAGACCTTCCCGACGGCTGGTCCGACTCGCTCCCGGTGTTCCCGGCGGGCAAGTCCGTCGCCACGCGCGCCGCGTCCGGCGAGGTGCTCAGCGCGCTGGCCCCCGTGCTGCCCGAGCTCTGGGGCGGCTCGGCCGACCTGGCCGGCTCCAACAACACGACCATGAAGGGCGAGCCGTCCTTCATCCCCGCCAAGCGCTCGACGCACGAGTTTTCCGGGGACGAGTTCGGCCGCACGCTGCACTTCGGCATCCGCGAGCACGCCATGGGCGCGATCCTGTCGGGCATCCGCCTGCACGGTCTGACCCGGCCGTACGGCGGGACGTTCTTCACGTTCAGCGACTACATGCGCGGCTCCGTCCGACTGGCCTCGCTCATGGGCGTGCCGGCGATCTACGTGTGGACGCACGACTCCATCGGACTGGGTGAGGACGGCCCGACGCACCAGCCGATCGAGCACCTCGCCGCGGTCCGCGCCATCCCCGGCCTGACCGTCGTGCGACCGGCCGACGCCAACGAGACCGCTGCCGCGTGGGCAGCGATCCTCGCGCACACCGACGGTCCGGTCGGCCTCATCCTCACGCGGCAGAACGTCCCGACGTTCCCCCGCGGCGAGGACGGGTTCGCGACCACGGAGGGCGTCGCCCGCGGCGCGTACGTGCTGCTCGAGGCGAGCTCCGGCACGCCGGACGTGATCCTCGTCGGCACCGGGTCCGAGGTCCAGCTCGCCGTCGCGGCGCGCGAGACGCTCGAGGCCGCCGGCGTGGCCACCCGCGTGGTGTCCGCCCCGTCGCTGGAGTGGTTCGCCGAGCAGGACGAGGACTACCGCCAGTCGGTCCTGCCCTCGTCCGTCAAGGCACGAGTGTCGGTCGAGGCCGGCATCTCGCTGTCGTGGCACAAGCTCGTCGGCGACGCCGGCCGCTCGGTCTCGATCGAGCACTACGGGGCGTCGGCCGATGCCGACACGCTCTTCCGCGAGTTCGGGTTCACGCCCGAGGCGGTCGTCGCGGCTGCGCACGAGTCGATCGCGGCAGCCCGCGGCGGCGCAGGCCCCGCGAGCACCGCCGGTCTGCCCGAGAACGTGGGGCTGACGGGCGACCAGCAGGTCTAGGTCTGAACGGGCTCGCCGGCCCCGGTCGCGMCCGGGGCCGGCGGGCGGGAGAAGGGGATCGACCATGGCACCGAGCAGCACCCCTCTGGCACGGCTGGCTGAGGCCGGCGTCGCGATCTGGCTCGACGACCTCTCGCGTGAACGCCTGCGCACCGGGAACCTCGCCGAGCTGGTGGCGGACAAGGGCGTGGTCGGGGTGACCACGAACCCGTCGATCTTCGCCAGCGCACTGTCGAAGGGCGACGCCTACGACGAGCAGCTGCGCGAGCTCGCCGCGGACGGTGCCGACGTCGACACGGCGGTCTTCCGCATCACCACCGACGACGTCCGCCAGGCGGCCGACATCCTGCGTCCCGTCTACGACGCCACCGACGGCGTGGACGGTCGGGTCTCGATCGAGGTCGACCCGAGGCTCGCCAAGGACACCGACGGGACGATCGCGTCCGCGAAGTCGCTGTGGTCGACCGTCGACCGCCCGAACGTCTTCATCAAGATCCCGGCCACCCTCGAGGGGCTGCCGGCCATCACCGCGGTGCTCGCCGAGGGGATCAGCGTGAACGTCACCCTGATCTTCTCGCTCGAGCGGTACGGCGCGGTCCTCGACGCGTTCCAGAGCGGACTCGAGAAGGCGCAGGCGAACGGGCACGACCTGGCTCCGATCGCCTCGGTCGCCTCGTTCTTCGTCTCCCGCGTCGACACCGCGATCGACCCGCGGCTCGACGCGATCGGCACGCCCGAGGCCGCGGCTCTGCGGGGCAAGGCGGCGATCGCGAACGCCCGGCTCGCCTACGGCCTGTACCAGGAGGTCGTCGCGGGCGACCGCTGGGCCGCCCTGGCCGCCGCCGGCGCGCACCCGCAGCGACCGCTGTGGGCCTCGACGGGTGTCAAGGACAAGGCCTACCCCGACACGCTGTACGTCGACGAGCTGGTCGTGGCGGGCGTGGTCAACACGATGCCCGAGGCCACGCTGAACGCCGTCGCGGACCACGGCGGCGACGCGCACGACACGGTCACCGGCACGCGCCAGGAGGCGGAGGCCGTGATCGCGGGTCTGCGCGACCTCGGCATCGACATCGACGAGGTCACCGAGCAGCTGGAGGTCGAGGGCGTGGACAAGTTCACGGCGAGCTGGGGCGATCTCCTGGGCACCGTCTCGGACGGACTCACGGGCGCCGCCCAGCAGAACCAGACCGGGGTCGCCAGGTGAGCCCGAGCAAGGTGTCCGCGGGCAACAACCCGCTGCGCGACCCGCGCGACCGCCGTCTCCCCCGCATCGCCGGCCCCTGCGGGCTCGTCATCTTCGGCGTCACGGGGGACCTGGCGCGCAAGAAGCTCATGCCGGCCGTGTACGACCTGACCAACCGCGGGCTGCTCCCCCCCGGCTTCGCGCTGACGGGGTTCGCCCGCCGCGACTGGGCGACGCAGGACTTCGCGCAGATCGTGCACGACTCGGTCAAGGAGTACGCCCGCACGCCGTTCCGTGAGGCCACCTGGCGCCAGCTGTCCGAGGGCATCCGGTTCGTGCAGGGGACCTTCGACGACGACGACGCGTTCGACCGGCTGCGCGACACCGTCGAGGAGCTCGACGTGTCCCGCGGCACCGGCGGCAACCACGCGTTCTACCTCTCGGTCCCGCCCAGCTCGTTCCCGGTGGTCTGCAAGCAGCTCGCCCGCTCGGGCCTCTCCCAGCCGTCGGACGGCACCTGGCGACGGGTGGTCATCGAGAAGCCGTTCGGCCACGACCTGGCCAGCGCCCGCGAGCTCAACGACATCGTGTCCGACGTGTTCCGGCCGGACGACATCTTCCGGATCGACCACTACCTGGGCAAGGAGACGGTCCAGAACCTGCTGGCGCTGCGCTTCGCCAACCAGCTGTACGAGCCCATCTGGAACGCCAACTACGTGGACCACGTCCAGATCACCATGGCCGAGGACATCGGCATCGGCGGGCGGGCCGGGTACTACGACGGCATCGGCGCGGCCCGGGACGTCATCCAGAACCATCTCATGCAGCTCCTGGCGCTCACCGCGATGGAGGAGCCGGCGTCGTTCGAGGCCGAGGGTCTGCGGGCGGAGAAGATCAAGGTTCTCTCCGCGGTCAAGCTCCCTCGCGACATCGGCAAGCACACCGCGCGCGGGCAGTACGCGGCCGGGTGGCAGGGCGGCGAGAAGGTCGTCGGCTACCTCGAGGAGGAGGGCTTCAACCCGGAGTCCACCACCGAGACGTTCGCGGCGATCCGCGTCGACATCGACAACCGCCGCTGGGCCGGGGTGCCGTTCTACCTGCGCACCGGCAAGCGCCTGGGTCGTCGCGTCACGGAGATCGCCGTGGTCTTCAAGCGCGCTCCGCACCTCCCGTTCGAGTCCACCGCCACGGAGGAGCTGGGCAAGAACGCCCTGGTCATCCGCGTGCAGCCCGACGAGGGCGTGACGCTGCGGTTCGGCGCCAAGGTGCCCGGCACGGCCATGGAGGTGCGCGACGTCACCATGGACTTCGGGTACGGGCACGCGTTCACGGAGTCCTCCCCGGAGGCCTACGAGCGGCTCATCCTGGACGTCCTGCTGGGCGACCCGCCGCTGTTCCCGCGGCACGAAGAGGTCGAGCTGTCCTGGAAGGTGCTCGACCCGATCACCGCCTACTGGGCCAAGCAGGGCAAGCCCGACGAGTACCGGTCCGGCACCTGGGGACCGGAGTCGGCGGACAAGATGATGGCGCGCGACGGACGAGCCTGGAGGCGGCCATGATCATCGAGATGCCCAGCACCACCACCCGGGACATCAACAAGCGGCTCCTCAAGGAGCGCGACGAGGGCGGCGCGATCGCCCTCGGACGCGTGCTGACGCTCATCATCCCGGTGGGCGACCACGACCCAGACGAGGCGATCGACGCGGCCAACGACGCCAGCCGCGAGCACCCGTGCCGCGTCATCGTCATTGCCAACGACACCAAGGACCGCGCGTCCAACCTGGACGCGCAGATCCGCCTCGGGGGCGATGCCGGGGCAAGCGAGGTGCTGGTGCTGCGCCCGTCCGGCCAGCTCGAGCGCCACCTGGACACCCTGGTGATCCCGCTGCTGCTGCCCGACGCGCCGATCGTGGCGTGGTGGCCGTACGAGATCCCCGACAACGTCGCCGAGCACCCGATCGGCAAGATGGCGGCGCGGCGGATCACCGACTCCACGCAGGTGGCACGTCCGAACGCCGCACTGCGCAAGCTGGCCGCGTCCCACGTCGACGGCAACACCGACCTGGCCTGGACGCGCGCGACCCTGTGGCGCGGACTCATCGCGGCGACCCTCGACCAGCCGCCGTTCGAGCCCGTGCACAAGGCCGTCGTCGTGGGCGAGAGCACGCACCCGTCGGTCGACCTCATGGCCGCGTGGCTCGCGTACGCGCTGCGCTGCCCGGTGGAGATCGAGCGCATCAAGGACGCCCCCGCGATCACGCAGGTGCGGCTGGAGCGGTCGTCGGGCGACATCGTGCTCGACCGGCCCGACGGCAAGACAGCGGCGCTGCGCCAGCCCGACCAGCCCGAGCACCGGATCGCCCTGCCCATCCGCCAGCTGCGCGAGTGCCTGGCGGAGGAGCTGCGCCGGCTCGACGCGGACGAGGTCTACGGCGAGGTGCTGCTGAAGGGCCTCGCAAGGATCGACGCGTGAACCGCGACGTCGTCGTCCACCCGGACGCGCGCGTGCTGGCCGAGTCCGTGGCGGCCCGCCTGCTCACGCACCTGGTCGACGTGCAGTCGCACCGCTCCCCCGTCCACGTGGTCGTCACGGGCGGCACGGTGGGCATCGCGTCGCTCGCGGCCGTCGCGGCGAGCCCGGTCCGCGACGCGGTCGACTGGTCCGGCGTGCACGTCTGGTGGGGCGACGAGCGCTTCCTGCCCGCAGGTGACGCCGAACGCAACGAGACGCAGGCGCGCGACGCCCTCCTCGACGCGCTGGGCGACGCCCTGCCGGCCGAGAACGTGCACCCGATGCCGGCGCGCAGCGACGACGTCCCGACGCCCGAGGCGGCCGCCGAGGCCTACGCGGCGGAGTTCGCCGAGGCCGGCTCCCCCGCGTTCGACGTGGTGCTCCTCGGGATGGGGCCGGACGGTCACGTCGCCTCGCTGTTCCCCGGGCACGAGGCGCTCGACGTGACCGGCCGCACCACGGTCGGCGTGCACGGCTCCCCCAAGCCGCCCCCGGAGCGGGTCTCGCTGACGTTCGACGCGATCCGTGCCGCGCGGGAGGTCTGGGTGGTCGCGGCCGGCGCGGAGAAGGCCGACGCCGTCGCCTCGGCGCTGCGCGGGGTCCCGGTCTCGACGACGCCCGCCGCCGGGGCCCTGGGCACCGAGCGGACGCTCTGGCTGGTCGACGTCGCCGCGACGGAGCGCCTCGGCACGCCGTCCGCCATCTCCACCACGGCCGCAGCCTTCCCCGCGGCCCCGCAGACGCCTACCGAGCTCTGGACGCAGGTCGACCACTACTTCTCGGTCCTCGCGCCCGAGGACGTCGCCCTGGTCGAGACGCGGCACGCGGCCACGGCCGGCGGGCTTCCGGACATCGCCGTCGCTCCGAACCAGGGCAAGCTGCTGCACCTGCTCGCCCAGCTGACGGGGGCGCGCAGGATCCTCGAGGTCGGCACGCTCGGCGGCTACAGCACCCTGTGGCTCGCCCGTGCCCTGCCCGCGGACGGCCGCCTGACCACCCTGGAGATCGATCCCGAGCACGCTCGGGTCGCCACCGACTCGCTCACGCAGGCGGGGGTCGACGCCCTGGTGGACGTCCTCGTGGGGCCTGCCGCGGACACGCTGGACGGGCTGATCGCTGACGGCAGCGAGCCGTACGACCTCGTGTTCATCGACGCCGACAAGCAGTCGATCCCCCGCTACCTCGAGCAGGCCCTGGAGCTCACGCACCCGGGCTCGGTGGTCGTCGTCGACAACGTCGTCCGCGGCGGTGCGGTCCTGGACGCGGACCACACCGACGAGCGGGTGCAGGGCGTCCGCCGCATGGTCGACCTGCTCACCGACCACCCCCGCTACGACGCCACGGTCGTGCAGACGGTCGGCAGCAAGGGCTACGACGGCTTCGCGCTGCTGCGGGTGGTCGGCTAGGCCTCCGGACCCCCCGACGGCTCAGCGGTCGGGGTGCGGTGCCAGTGGCGACCGGTCCCCGACCAGCCACAGGTGCCCGAACAGGTCGACGAACCCGCCCTGCCGGTGCGTGCCCCACGGCATCTGGTGGTCACGGACCTCGTCGACGCTGCCGTCGGCGCCGGCGGCGACCGCGCGGGCGACGAAAACGTCCGGGTCGTCGACGAAGATCTCGACGCGGACCGTGCGGCCGCCGAGCACGGCCGGTGTGTCCCACCCGTTGCCCTCCGGCTGGCCGAGGAAGAACGGCGCGCCGGCGATGCTGAGGCCGACGACGCTCCCCAGGTCCCACAACGTGGTGGCGCCCACCGCCTCGGCGTACCAGCGTGCCGCCGCGCCGGCGTCCTGCACGGCGAGCATCACCGAGAGGACCGGCATCTCGGCGGGCGGGTCGTGACGAGGGCTCTCGCCACTCACGACAGGGGCAGGCTCAGCCGCCGCGCTTGGCGCGCAAGGCGGCGAGGGCCTCGTCGAGGATCGCGGCGCCGTCCTCGTCGGACCGCCGCTCCTTCACGTAGGCCAGGTGCGTCTTGTAGGGCTCGTTCTTGGACGGCGACGGAGGGTTCTCCTGGTCCTGGCCGGCGGGGAATCCGCAGCGGGGGCAGTCCCACGTCACCGGAGCCTCGAGAGCGGCCTCCTCGGCGAAGCTGGGCCGGGTCTCGTGGCCGTTGGCGCACCAGTACGACACCCAGATCCGCGGGGCGGTGTCACCACGCTCGGCCTCGCCCATCGGGCCGGCACCGACACGCGACCCCCTGATCGCACTCCCGCTCGCCATCGTCTACCGCCTCAGACCGTGCGCTCGATGAGACCGAGCAGGATGATGATCGCCGTCCACACCAGTGCGGTGCCGACCGTGATCCGGTTCAGGTTCCGCTCCGCGACACCGGAGCTTCCGGCGCTGCTCGTGATGCCGCCACCGAACATGTCGGACAGGCCACCGCCCTTGCCCTTGTGCAGCAGGACGAGCGGGATGAGCAGGAGGCTGGTCAGCACCAGCAGCACCTGGAGGGCGATACGAAGGCCGGTCACGTCGGTGTCAGTTCCTTACTGGGCGGGCACGTCGACGGCGGTAGAGCCAGCGACGCTGCGGTGGACCGCGGTACAGGGTAGGCGACGACGGGGGCGATAAGCCACCACCGTACGCGGGCAGGTCGCAGGGTGGACCCCACGACCTGCCCGCGGTGGTCTCAGAGACCCACGGCGTGCGACTTGTACCGCGCGATCGCGGCGAACTCCTCGGGGTCCAGGCTCGCGCCGCCGACGAGCGCGCCGTCGACGTCCGGCTTCGCCATGATCGAGGCGACGTTCGACGACTTCACCGAGCCGCCGTACAGGACCCGCACCGCGTCGGCCGTCTCGGCGTCGTACAGCTCGCCGATGCGCGTCCGGATGGCGGCCGCCAGCTCCTGGGCGTCCTCGGGGGTCGCCGTCTCTCCGGTGCCGATGGCCCAGACGGGCTCGTAGGCCACGACGATCGTCTTGACCTGCTCCGCCGTCAGACCGGCGAGGGCGCCGTCCAGCTGCGCGAGCGTGTGCGGGACGTGCTCGCCGGCCTTGCGGACGTCGAGCACCTCGCCGACGCACAGGATCGGGACGATGCCCGCGCTGAGCGCCGACTTCACCTTGGCGTTGATGAGCTCGTCGGACTCGTTGTGGTACTCACGACGCTCCGAGTGGCCGACCGCGACGTACGTGACGCCGAGCTTGGCCAGGAACAGCGGCGAGATCTCACCGGTGTAGGCGCCCGACGTGTGCGCCGAGACGTCCTGGGCGCCGTAGACGAGCTCGAGCTTGTCCGCGTCCACGAGGGTCTGCACGCTGCGCAGGTCGGTGAACGGGGGCAGTACGCAGACCTCGACGGCCGAGAAGTCGTGCTTGGCGTCCTTGAGCGTCCACGCGAGCTTCTGCACCGTGTGCGTGGCCTGGTGGTGGTCCAGGTTCATCTTCCAGTTGCCCGCCATCAGCGGGGTGCGAGTGGTCAACGCTCAGTCCTCCAGAACCGCGATACCGGGGAGCGTCTTGCCCTCGAGGAACTCGAGGCTCGCGCCACCACCGGTCGAGATGTGTCCGAACCCGGCCTCGTCGAAGCCGAGCGTGCGCACGGCCGCGGCAGAGTCGCCACCGCCGACGATCGTGAAGCCGCCGTGCGTGCCGGCGTCGACCAGCGCCTGCGCGACGGCACGCGTGCCGCCCGAGAACGCCTCGAACTCGAACACGCCCGCCGGGCCGTTCCAGACGATCGTCTTGGCGTCCACGATCTTGCTCGCGAACAGCGCGCTGGAGTCGGGGCCGATGTCCAGGCCGATCTTGCCGTCCGGGATCGCGTCGGCCGCGACGACCTGCGCCGGGGAGTCCGCCTTGAACTCGTCGGCGACGACGATGTCGGTGGGCAGGACGATCTCCACACCGGCCTCCTCCGCCTGCGCGAGGTAGCCCTTGACGGTCTCGATCTGGTCCTCCTCGAGGAGCGAGTTGCCCACCGAGTAGCCCTTGGCTGCGAGGAACGTGAAGAGCATGCCGCCACCGATGAGCAGGCGGTCCGCCTTGGTGATCAGGTTGGCGATGACACCGAGCTTGTCCGACACCTTGGAGCCGCCGAGCACTACCACGTAGGGGCGCGCGGGGTCGTCGGTCGCCTTGCGCAGCGACGCGACCTCCTTGAGGACGAGCTTGCCGACCGCGTGCGGGAGCACCAGCGCGACGTCGTACACCGACGCCTGCTTGCGGTGCACGACGCCGAAGCCGTCGGAGACGAACACGTCCGCCAGCGCGGCGAGCTCGCCGGCCAGCTCCGCGCGCTCGGCGTCGACCTTGGACGTCTCACGCGCGTCGAACCGGATGTTCTCCAGCAGCGCGATCTCGCCGTCCTGCAGCGCGGCCACGGTCGCCTTGGCGGAGTCGCCGACGACGTCGGTCGCCAGGGCGACGGGCTGGCCGAGCAGCTCGGAGAGCCGGTCCGCGACGGGCTTGAGGGAGTACTTGTCCTCCGGCGCGCCCTTGGGGCGGCCGAGGTGGGCCATCACCACGACGCGGGCACCGGCGGACAGGAGCGCCTGCAGCGTCGGGAGCGCCGCGCGCACGCGGCCGTCGTCGGTGATGGTCGTGCCGTCGAGCGGCACGTTGAAGTCGGAGCGGACCAGGACGCGCTTGCCGCGCAGGTCCCCGAGGTCCTCGATGGTCTTCATGGTTTCCTACCTTCGATCGAGCGGGGGCAGACATGGCTGCGTCCGCGTGCGCCGGGGCCGAGAGGCCGGGGCGCACGCGGACGCATGACCGTCACTCGTGGAACGACGAGAGCGTCAGAGACGCTCGCCGACGTACGACGTGAGGGCGACGAGGCTGTTCGAGTAGCCCCACTCGTTGTCGTACCAGGCGATGATCTTCACCAGGTCGCCGCTCACCTTGGTGAGCTTCGAGTCGAAGATGCTCTGGTGCGGGTTCGTGACGATGTCGCTCGACACGATCTCGTCCTCGACGTACTCGAGGATGCCCTTGAGGGGGCCGTCCGCGGCGGCCTTGACCGCAGCGTTGACCTCCTCGACGGTGACCTCACGCGAAGCCGTGAACGTCAGGTCCGTGGCGGAGCCGGTGATGACCGGGACGCGCAGCGCGAAGCCGTCGAGCTTGCCCTTGAGCTCCGGGAGCACGAGCGCCACGGCCTTGGCCGCACCGGTCGAGGTCGGGACGATGTTCTGCGCCGCGGCGCGCGCACGACGGAGGTCCTTGTGGGGGCCGTCCTGCAGGTTCTGGTCACCCGTGTAGGCGTGGATCGTGGTCATGAGGCCACGCTCGATGCCGATCGAGTCGTTGAGCGCCTTGGCCACGGGGGCGAGGCAGTTCGTGGTGCACGACGCGTTGGAGATGATGTGCTGCGTCGCGGCGTCGTAGTCGGTGTGGTTGACACCGACGACGAACGTGCCGTCCTCGTTCTTCGCCGGGGCGGAGATGATGACCTTCTTGGCGCCGGCCTCGAGGTGGGCCTTGGCCTTGGTGGCGTCCGTGAAGAAGCCGGTCGACTCGATCACGATGTCCGCACCGAGCTCGGCCCACGGCAGCTTCGCCGGGTCCCGCTCCTCGAGCGCACGGATCTTCTTGCCGTCGACGATGATGTTCTCGTCGTCGAAGTCGACGCTCAGCGGGAACCGGCCCAGCACGGTGTCGTACTTGAGCAGGTGTGCGAGCGTCTTGTTGTCCGTGAGGTCGTTCACGCCGACGATCTCGATGTCGGCACCGGAAGCCAGGATGGCCCGGTAGAAGTTACGCCCGATACGGCCGAAGCCGTTGATACCGACGCGGATGGTCACTTGCCCTCCTCGGCAGCGCCGACGAGGGGCCGGCGCACACATTTTGGTGATGGGGTCACGCACGCCGCTGTGCGCTCCGGACGTCGGCGGCATAGGCGGTTTCTCGTGCCCAACACATGACCGTCGTGTGACGTTCGGATGACATGAACCCTATACCAGTGACCGGGCTCACGCGGTGACGAAGGTCCCTGATGAGACGCCCGCCCCCGTGATGTCCCAGGTCAGAGGTCGAGCAGGTCGGGGCTCAGGCCGGCCTCGGTGTCCGGGATCCCGAGCTCGGCGGCGCGCTTGTCCGCGGTCGCGAGCAGGCGGCGGATCCGGCCGGCCACGGCGTCCTTGGTGAGGGTCGGCACGGCGAGCTTGCCCAGCTCCTCGAGCGAGGCCTCCTTGTGCGCCAGGCGCAGCTCGCCGGCCTCGCGCAGGTGCTCCGGGAGCTCGTCGCCGAGGATCTCGAACGCCCGCTCGACCCGCGCGCCCGCGGCCACCGCGGCGCGGGCGGAGCGACGCAGGTTGGCGTCGTCGAAGTTGGCGAGGCGGTTGGCGGTGCCGCGGACCTCGCGCCGCACGCGACGCTCCTCCCACACCAGCATCGTCTCGTGGGCGCCGAGCCGGGCGAGCATCGCGCTGATCGCGTCCCCGTCCCGGATGACGACGCGGTCGATGCCCCGCACCTCCCGGGCCTTGGCGGCGATCCCCAGACGTCGCGCTGCACCCACGAGGGCGAGCGCCGCCTCGGGACCGGGGCACGTGACCTCGAGCGCCGACGACCGGCCGGGCTCGGTGAGCGAGCCGTGCGCGAGGAACGCGCCGCGCCAGGCCGACTCGGCCTCGGCGACGCCGGCCGACACGACCTGCGGCGGCAGACCGCGCACCGGCCGTCCGCGGTTGTCCAGGAGGCCGGTCTGGCGTGCGAGCGACTCGCCGTCCTTGACCACGCGGACCACGTACCGGCTCCCCCGGCGCAGACCACCGCCGGAGACGACGATGATCTCGCTCTCGTGCCCGTACACCTCGGAGATCGCCTGCCGGAGCCGACGAGCCGCGATGCCCGTGTCCAGCTCCGCCTCGATGACGATCCGGCCGGAGATGATGTGCAGGCCCCCCGCGAACCTTAGGGTGGCCGAGACCTCAGCCTTCCGCGAGGACGTCTTGTCCACCTTCAGCCGGGCGAGCTCGTCCTTCACCTGTGCCGTCAACGCCATGGGGTGCATCCTGCCATTGCAAGTCACGTGTCCGGGACCGGTCCGGTCACCTACTCGGGTGGGTTCTCGCGTGTCCCGACGTCGCCGAGGAACCCCTCGAGCACGTCCGAGTACGCCCCAGCGAGTCGCAGCGGGTCGTGCCTGGCGGTCCCGTCGCCGCGGCTGACCTGGCGCAGCAGCAGGCGCGCGCCCAGGTCCGCGCTGCGCGCAGCGAGCACCGACACGTCCTCGACTGCCGTCGGGTCCGCGACCACCGCGTCGACCCGCAGCTCCGGGGCGTGCGTCTGCAGGACCTCCAGGTACTGCTCGGCACGCATGCCCGCGGTCTCGCCCGATTCACCCGACGCGAGGTTGAGCGTCACGATCGTCCTGGCCCGCGTCCGGTGCAGGGCCTCCTTGAGACCGGGGACGAGCAGGTGCGGCAGCACGGAGGTGTACCAGGAGCCCGGACCGAGCACGACCCAGTCGGCCGACGCGATGGCCGCCACGGCCTCCGGGCAGGCCGGCGGGTCGGCCGGTTCCAGCCGGACCTGCGCGACGGTCCCGGTGGTCGTCGCCACCGCGCTCTGGCCGACCACCCGGTGGGTGCGGCCCGCAGCGTCGATCACGTCGGCCTCGATGAGCAGCGGCACCGACGACATCGGCAGGACCCTGCCCCGGGCGCCGAGCAGCTTGCCCACCCAGTCGAGGCCCTCGACCGTGTCCCCCAGCAGCTCCCAGAGCGCGACGATCAGCAGGTTGCCCACGGCGTGCTGGTCGAGGTCACCCGTCGAGCTGAACCGGTGCTGCAGCACGTCGCGCCAGGTCCTGCCCCAGTCGGAGTCGTCGCACAGGGCGGCCAGCGCCATCCGCAGGTCCCCGGGCGGCAGGACGCCGAGCTCCTCGCGGAGCCGCCCGGAGGAGCCCCCGTCGTCGGCGACGGTGACGACCGCGGTGATCCGGTCGGTCATCAGCCGCAGCGCGGACAGGGACGCGGACAGGCCGTGACCGCCACCGAGTGCGACGACCGCCGGCGCGGCCGCCCTCATTCCTTGCCGAGGTCGCGGGCCGACACCGAGACGAGGTGCCCCCGGTCCCGCAGCCTGGCGGCGATCGCCTCGCTCACGGCGACCGACCGGTGCTTGCCTCCGGTGCAGCCGACCGCGATGGTGACGTACCGCTTCTCCTCGTTGAGGTAGCCCGCGAGCACCGGCTCCAGCGCGTCGACGTACCGGTCCACGAACGTGATCGCCCCCGGCAGGCCGAGCACGTAGTCCCGCACGGGAGCGTCCCTGCCCGTGAGGTGCCGCAGCTCGGTGATCCAGTACGGGTTGGATAGGAACCGCATGTCCACCACGTGGTCGGCGTCGAGCGGCAGGCCGTACTTGAACCCGAACGACACGACGGAGATCCGCAGCGCGTCCTCGGCGCCGCTGGCCACGACCGAGCGCACCTCACGCGCGAGGTCGTGCACGTTGAGCTCGGAGGTGTCGATGAGCGTGTCGGCCCGCTCGCGCAGGTCCGAGAGGATCGCACGCTCCTCCGCGATGCCGTCGAGGATCCGGCCCTGCCCCTGCAGCGGGTGCGGCCGGCGGACCTGCTCGAACCGCCGGACCAGGACCTCGTCGGAGGCGTCGAGGAACAGGATCCGGTACTCGACGCCGGACTCCCGCAGGCCCTGCAGCACCGGGGACAGGTCCCGGAAGAACTCGCGTCCACGCACGTCGATCACCGCGGCGAGGCGCTGCGCCCCGGCGCCGGCGGGTCCGCTGGTGAGCATCCCGACGAGGTGCGTGAGCATCTGCGCGGGCAAGTTGTCGATCACGTACCAGTCGAGGTCCTCGAGGACGGCGGCCGCACGGGTACGGCCCGCGCCCGACATCCCCGTGATGATCAGGACCTGCGGCTGGCTCAGGTGGGGCGCCTCGGTGGCCGCCTCGAGGGCGGGGATCCCGGCGGGCACCGTGATCGGCGAAGGCTCGTCGCTCATGCCTCCAGCATGCCAGCCGACTCGGGGACCTGGTCCGACGCCACTCCCGGGGAGGCCAGCGCAGCGACGACAGCCGCCGCTGTGCGCTCCCCCATCCCCTGCACCGACGCGATCTCCTCGACCGACGCCGCCCGGAGCCGCTTGACCGACCCGAAGTGCCGCAGCAGTGCCGCCTGGCGCRCCGGCCCGAGCCCGGGCACCCCGTCCAGCACGGACGTCGTCATGCCCTTGCTCCGCCGCTTGCGGTGCGCCGTGATGGCGAAGCGGTGGGCCTCGTCGCGCAGGCGCTGCAGGAGGTACAGACCCTCCGAGCTGCGCTGCAGGATCACCGGGTACGCCTCACCCGGCAGCCACACCTCCTCCAGCCGCTTGGCCAGCCCGACGAGCGCGACGTCGTCGATGCCGAGCTCCGCCATCGCGGCCGCGGCCGCGGCGACCTGAGGTGGGCCGCCGTCCACGACGACGAGGTTCGGCGGGTACGCGAAGCGGACCGGCTTGCCCGTGACCTCGTCGATGGGCCCGGACCGCAGCGGCAGACCGTCCTCGTCCTCGCCGGTACCCAGCTCGACGTCGCGGGCGTCGGCGCGATCGGCCAGGTAGCGACGGAACCGGCGCGTGATGACCTCGTGCATCGCGGCCGTGTCGTCGCGCGCGCCCTGCCCCTCCGGGCCGCGGATGGTGAACAGGCGGTACTCGCTCTTGCGGGCCAGGCCGTCCTCGAACACCACCATCGACGCCGACTGGTAGGTGCCCTGGTTGTGCGAGACGTCGTAGCACTCGATCCGCAGCGGAGCCGACGGCAGGTCCAGCGCCTCCTGGATCTCCTGCAGCGCCTGGCTCCTGGTGGTCAGGTCCCCGGCGCGGCGGGTGCGGTGCAGGACGAGCGCGTGCTCGGCGTTGCGGTGCACGGTCGCCGCCAGCTCCCGCTTGTCTCCCCGCTGCGGGACACGCACCGACACCTTGCTCCCCCGCAAGCCGGTCAGCCAGGCCTGCACCTGGTCGACGTCGGGGGGCAGCACAGGGACGAGCACCTCGCGCGGTACCGCCGACGAGCCCGCGCCACCGTCGCCGGCCGCGGCCTCGGAGCCGTAGATCTGCTGGAGCAGGTGCTCGACCAGCTCGGCGTCGGTGACGTCCTCCACCTTCTCGACCACCCAACCGCGCTGGCCGCGGATGCGCCCGTCCCGCACGTGGAACACCTGCACCGCGGCCTCGAGCTCGTCACCGGCCAGGGCGAAGATGTCCGCGTCGGTGCCGTCCGCCAGCACGACGGCGTTCTTCTCGGTGGCCCGTTGGAGCGTCGCGATGTCGTCCCGCAACCGCGCCGCGCGCTCGTAGTCCAGCTCCGCGGCCGCCTCCTTCATGCGCGCGGTCAGCCGTCGCGTGAACTTGGCGGTGTCGCCCGCCATGAAGTCGCAGAAGTCCTGCGCGAGCAGGTGGTGGTCGTCCGGCGAGATGCGTCCGACGCACGGTGCCGAGCACTTGTCGATGTACCCCAGCAGGCACGGCCGGCCCTGCTGGTGCGCGCGCTTGAACACGCCCGCCGAGCAGGTGCGGACCGGGAACACCCGCAGCAGCAGGTCGACGGTCTCCCGGATGGCCCATGCGTGCGCGTACGGACCGAAGTAGCGCGTGCCCTTGCGCTTGGCGCCCCGCATCACCTGGATGCGGGGGAACTCGTCGGCCAGCGTCACGGCCAGGTAGGGGTAGGACTTGTCGTCGCGGTACTTCACGTTGAACCGCGGGTCGAACTCCTTGATCCAGGAGTACTCCAGCGCGAGCGCCTCGACCTCCGTGCCGACGACCGTCCACTGGACCGACGCCGCCGTGGTCACCATCTGCTGCGTGCGCTGGTGCAGGCCGGACAGGTCCTGGAAGTAGCTGGACAGGCGCGACCTCAGGCTCTTGGCCTTGCCGACATAGATGACTCGGCCGTGCTCGTCACGGAAGCGGTAGACGCCCGGCGAGTCGGGGATCTCCCCCGGAGCCGGCCGGTACGTGGCGGGATCAGCCATGCGGTCGAGCGTAGTTCGCGGCACCCACGTCACCGAACGACCGGACCGCTACCGTGGGCTGATGGGCCCCCTGCACACGTACTCCGTCGACGTCACCTGGACCGGCGCCGGCCGGACCGGCACCTCGAGCTACACCGCGTACAGCCGCGACCACGAGGTGCGGATCGGGTCGAAGCCGCCGCTGCTGGGGTCGTCCGACACGGCCTTCCGAGGAGACCCGTCGAGATACAACCCGGAGGAGCTGCTGGTCAGCGCGCTGGCGCAGTGCCACATGCTCTGGTTCCTGCACCTGGCGTCCGCGGCCGGCGTGGTGGTGGTCGGGTACGAGGACCAGGCCGTCGGCACGATGCGCATCGAAGCCGCCGGTCAGGGTCAGTTCCGTGAGGTCGTCCTGCGACCGCGAGTGACGGTCGCCGCAGGCGCCCACCTGCCCACGGGCGCCGCGATCACCGACGACGTGCTCGGCGGCATCCACCACCAGGCCCACGAGCACTGCTTCATCTCCCGGTCCGTGAACTTCCCGGTCCGGCACGAGCCCGTCCCGGTGCGCACGGCTCAGTCCGTCTCGCACTAGCGTCACACCCCGTCCGGCTCGCCGCCCGACGGCTACGCCGGGATCGGCTGCTTGACGGCGCGCTTGCGCTTCACGGGCTGCGGTGCCGGCTCCAGGACCTCGGCGAGGAACCGTCCTGTGTGGCTCGCCTCGACCGAGGCGATGTGCTCCGGCGTTCCCTCGGCGATGACGAGCCCACCGCCGCTGCCGCCCTCGGGGCCCATGTCGATCACCCAGTCGGCGTTCTTGATGACGTCGAGGTTGTGCTCGATCACGATGACCGAGTTCCCCTTGTCGACCAGGGACTGGAGCACGCCGAGAAGCTTGCGGATGTCCTCGAAGTGCAGACCTGTGGTCGGCTCGTCGAGCACGTAGATCGTCCGGCCCGTCGAGCGGCGCTGGAGCTCGGCGGCGAGCTTGACGCGCTGCGCCTCGCCGCCGGAGAGCGTCGGCGCCGGCTGGCCGAGCCGCACGTACCCGAGCCCGACGTCGACGAGGGTGCGCAGGTGCCGGGAGATCGCGGGGACCGCGGCGAAGAACTCGGCGGCCTCCTCGATCGGCATGTTGAGCACGTCGGCGACTGTCTTGCCCTTGAAGTGCACCTCGAGCGTCTCGCGGTTGTACCTCGCACCGTGGCAGACCTCGCAGGGCACGTACACGTCCGGCAGGAAGTTCATCTCGATCTTCAGGGTGCCGTCACCGGAGCACGCCTCGCAGCGGCCGCCCTTGACGTTGAACGAGAACCGGCCGGGCGTGTAGCCGCGGACCTTGGCCTCGGTGGTCTCCGCGAACAGCCGGCGGACGTGGTCCCAGACCCCGGTGTACGTCGCCGGGTTGGAGCGCGGCGTCCGGCCGATGGGCCCCTGGTCCACGTGCACGACCTTGTCCAGGTGCTCCAGGCCCGTCACGCGCTTGTGCCGGCCTGCCACCTGGCGCGCGCCGTTCAGCTCGTTGGCGAGCACCGTGTAGAGGATCGCGTTCACCAGCGTCGACTTGCCCGACCCGGACACGCCGGTCACCGCGGTCAGCACGCCGAGCGGGAACGAGACATCGATCCCCTGCAGGTTGTGCTCGTGCGCGTTGACCACCGTGAGCTGGCGCTTCGCGTCGACCGGCCTGCGCAGCGGCGGCATGGGGATGGACCGGCGCCCCGACAGGTACGCACCCGTCACGGACTCGGCCGACGACAGCAGGCCCGCGAGGTCACCCGAGTGCACGACCCGTCCACCGTGCTCGCCGGCACCCGGCCCGATGTCGACGATCCAGTCGGCCGTCCGGATGGTGTCCTCGTCGTGCTCGACGACGATCAGCGTGTTGCCCAGGTCCCGCAGGCGCGTGAGCGTGTCGATCAGACGACGGTTGTCCCGCTGGTGCAGGCCGATGCTCGGCTCGTCGAGCACGTAGAGCACGCCGACCAGGCCGGAGCCGATCTGCGTGGCCAGCCGGATGCGCTGCGCCTCGCCGCCGGACAGCGTCGCGGCCGGGCGGGTCAGCGAGAGGTAGTCGAGGCCGACGTCGAGCAGGAAGCCGAGGCGCGCCTGGATCTCCTTGAGCACCTGCGCGGCGATGGCACGCTCGCGCTCGCCCAGCTGCAGCGTGTCGAGGAACTCGCGGGCCTCCCGGATGGGGAGCGTGCAGACGTCGGCGATGGACCTTCCGCCGACCTTGACCGCAAGCACCTCGGGCTTGAGCCGCGCGCCCTCGCACACCGGGCACGGGACCTCGCGCATGTAGGCCTCGTACTTCTCCTTGCTCCAGTCCGAGTCGGTCTCGTTGTGCCGGCGCTCGAGGAACGTGATGACGCCCTCGAAGCCGGTCGAGTACTGCCGCTCGCGACCCCAGCGGTTCTTGTACCGGACCTTCACCTCGTGGTTCTGGCCGTGCAGCACCGCGTCCTTGGCCCGCTGCGGCAGAGCACGCCACGGCACGGTCGTGGAGAAGCCCATGTCGGAGGCCAGCGCGCTGAGCACGCGGGAGAAGTACTCGCTCGAGATCTGCGCCCAGGGCGCGACGGCGCCGTCGTCGAGCGACAGGTCCTCGTCGGGGACCACCAGGTCGGGGTCGACCTCGAGGCGCGAGCCGATCCCGGTGCACTCCGGGCAGGCGCCGTACGGGGCGTTGAACGAGAACGTGCGCGGCTCGATCTCGTCGAGCGTGAGCACGTGGTCGTTCGGGCACGCGCGGTGCTCGGAGAACCGTCGCTCGCGCGTGAGGTCGTCGATGTCGGCGTCCACCAGCTCGACGACGAGCAGCCCGCCGGCCAGGCCGAGGGCGGTCTCGACGGAGTCGGTGAGCCGGCGCTGGACACCCTCGCGGGAGACCAGGCGGTCGATGACGACCTCGATGTCGTGCTTGAGCTTCTTCTCGAGCGCCGGGGGCTCGGTGAGCTGCACGACCTCGCCGTCGACGCGGGCACGGGCGAAGCCCTTGCTCTGCAGCTCCTTGAACAGGTCGGCGTACTCGCCCTTGCGGCCACGGACGACCGGCGCGAGCACCTGGTACCGCGTGCCCTCCGGGAGCTCGAGCAACCGGTCGACGATCTGCTGCGGGGTCTGCGCGGTCACGCGCTCGCCGCACACCGGGCAGTACTGCGTCCCCGCGCGTGCGAACAGCAGGCGCAGGTAGTCGTAGACCTCGGTGATCGTGCCGACCGTGGACCGCGGGTTCCGGTTGGTGGACTTCTGGTCGATCGACACCGCGGGCGAGAGGCCCTCGATGAAGTCGACGTCGGGCTTGTCCATCTGCCCGAGGAACTGCCGCGCGTACGCGGACAGCGACTCGACGTACCGGCGCTGCCCCTCCGCGAAGATGGTGTCGAACGCCAGCGACGACTTCCCCGAACCGGACAGACCGGTGAACACGATGAGCTTGTCACGCGGGAGATCGAGGTCGACGTTCCGAAGGTTGTGCTCGCGGGCGCCCTGCACCACCAGTCGTTCGTTCACGCGGGGAGTCTACGTGGCACCACCGACAATCGCACATCTGTTCGACGTGAGCGAAACCACAGCCGGCCGACGTGCCGCTCCCCCGGCGCCGGAGGATGCTCACCTCGTGGACAGACCCGACGCCGTCGTCGACCCCCCGCTGGTGCCCATCGGAGACTATGCGGTGCTCGGGGACGGCAGGACCGCCGCACTCGTCTCCCTGCGCGGCTCGATCGACTGGATGTGCCTGCCGACGTTCGACTCGGCAGCCGCCTTCGCCCGCCTGCTGGGCACCGCGGACAACGGCCGGTGGCTCCTCACGGTCCGGGACGCGACGTCCGTGACCCGGCGCTACCTCGACGACTCGTTCGTGCTCGAGACCACGTACGAGACCGCGCAGGGCACCGCGGTGGTGCTGGAGACCATGCCGCTGCACGACGGCCGGTCCGACCTCGTGCGGCGTCTCGTGTGCACCCGTGGGAGCGTCGAGGTCGAGCACGAGTGGGTGGTCCGGTTCGGCTACGGCGCGGTCGAGCCGTGGGTGCGCCGGCTGACCGACCAGGACGGCGAGGAGGCGATCCGGGCGATCGCCGGGCCGGACTCCCTGCTGCTGCGCGGCGACCGCCTCCCCCATCCGGACGACCACCGGCACGCCGACCGGTTCACGCTCCAGGAGGGCGAGTCCGTCGAGCTGGCGCTGACCTGGACCCGCTCGTGGGATCCCGTCCTGCCGCGGCTGACCATCGAGGACCGGATCGACTCCACGCGGATCACCTGGGGGCTGTGGGCGCGCAGCTGCGCCTACCAGGGCTCCTACCGCGAGGCCGTCGTCCGCTCGCTGCTCGTCCTGCGCCTGCTCACGGACCAGGAGACCGGCGGGATCGTCGCGGCCGCCACGACCTCCCTGCCCGAGGACTTCGGCGGCGAGCGCAACTGGGACTACCGGTACTGCTGGCTCCGGGACGCGGCCATGACGCTCGAGGCGCTGCTCGAGCACGGCTACCGCGACGAGGCCACGGAGTGGCGTGACTGGCTGCTGCGTGCCGTGGCCGGGAACCCCGCCGACCTGCAGATCATGTACCGCGTCGACGGTGGCCGCTACCTGCCCGAAGCCGAGCTCGGCCACCTGACGGGCTACGCCGGATCGCGTCCGGTCCGGGTCGGGAACGCCGCCGTCGGGCAGGTGCAGAACGACGTGCTGGGTGAGGTGATGTGCGCCCTGGAGCTGGCGCGCGCCGCCGGGCTGCAGGAGACCGCCGACTCCTGGTCCCTGCAGCGCCACCTCGTCGAGGACCTCCTGCGCCGCTGGCGAGAGCCGGATCGGGGGATCTGGGAGGTTCGTGGCGAGCCGCGGCACTTCACGCACTCGAAGGTCATGGCCTGGGCCGCTGTCGACCGCGCGGTGCGTGCGGTCGAGAAGCACGGTCTCGAGGGACCCGTCGACAGGTGGCGCGCGGAGCGGGACGCGATCCGTGCCGACGTGCTGGCGCACGGCTGGAACGCCGAGCGTGGGACGTTCGTGCAGGCCTACGGCGCCACGCACACCGACGCGGCCCTGCTGCAGATCGCGCAGGTCGAGTTCCTGCCGTCCGACGACCCCCGCGTCCTGGCCACGCTCGCAGCGATCCGGGACGAGCTCGAGGTCTCCCCGGGACTGCTGCGCCGCTACCGCACGGAACGTACCGACGACGGCGTCGCCGGCGACGAGCACGCCTTCCTCGCGTGCTCCTTCTGGCTCGCGGACGCCCTCGCGCGGACGGACGACGTCGACGGCTCGACGGCGGTGCTGGACATCCTCGTCGGCCTGGCGAACGACGTGGGGCTGCTGGCCGAGCAGTACGACCCGGTCGGACGGCGGCTGGCCGGCAACATGCCCCAGGCCCTGTCGCACCTGGCGCTCGTCCGGGCGGTGCACAGCCACGACCTGGCTCTCGAGAGGAGGACCCGATGACGTACACCGGTGACGTGCAGGTGGGCGGGCCGTCAGCTCTCCGCGTGCTCGACGAGCTCGAGATCCGCAAGGCCGCCGTCGGCCCGATGGACAACAACGCCTACCTGCTGACGTGCCGGTCCGACGGCTCCCAGGTGCTCGTCGACGCGGCGGACGAGCCCGACCGCCTGCTCGAGCTGGTCCGCGAGGGTTCGTCGCAGCTCGACACCATCGTCACCACCCACCGGCACCCCGACCACCACCGCGCGCTCGAGTCGCTGGTGACCGTCACCGGGGCGTCCTCGGCAGTGGGTGCCGACGATGCCACGGCGGTCATGGAGGCGACCGACGTGCCCGTCACCCGCCGCCTGCACGACGGCGACGTCCTGCACGTGGGCCACCTCGCCCTGGAGGTCGTCGCGCTGCGCGGCCACACCCCGGGCTCGATCGCGCTCGCCTACCGCGAACCCGGTGGGCGCACGCACCTGTTCACCGGTGACTCGCTCTTCCCGGGAGGCGTCGGGCGCACCACCAGCCCGGACGCGTTCGAGCAGCTCTACGGCGACGTCGTCGCCCGGGTGTTCGACCGCTTCGACGACGACACGTGGGTCTACCCGGGCCACGGCCGGGACACCACGATCGGAGCGGAGCGTCCGCACCTCGAGGAGTGGCGCGCCCGCGGCTGGTGACCGTCAGCCGGCGAGGACGGACTCCCGCACGACGCGACGGAGCACCTTGCCGACCTGCGACCGCGGCAGCTCGTCCAGGAACACGAGCCGGCGCGGGAGCGCGTAGCGCGCCAGGTGCCGCTCACCCCACGCACGGACGGCGTCGAGGTCGATCCCCCGGGCACCGGGCTCCAGCACCACGGCGGCGACCACGGTCTCCCCGAGGTCCCCACCGGGCACCCCGACCACCGCGACGTCCGCGACGCCGGGCATGCCGCGCAGGTGGTCCTCGACCTGGGAGGGGTAGACCTTGAAGCCGCCGCTCACGATGACCTCCTTGATGCGGTCCACCAGCACGACCCAGCCGGTCTCGTCCACCGTGACGATGTCGCCGGTCCGCAGCCAGCCGTCGTCGAGCAGCTGCTCCGCGGTCTCGTCGGGCCGACCCCAGTAGCCGGCGAACACCTGCGGGCCCTGGATCAGCAGCTCGCCGCGCTCCCCCTGTTCGACCTCGCGGGTGACGTCGGTGGGGTCCACGACCCGGATGCGCGTGCTCGGGAACGGCAGGCCGAGCGTGCCGGGGCGGCGGGCGTCGGTGAGCGGGTTGCCGAGCGCGACGGGTGACGTCTCGGTCATCCCGTACCCCTCGACGACGAGCCCGCCGGTCACGTCCTCCCACTTCTGGGCGGTCGCCGCGGGGAGCGCCATCGCGCCCGAGATCGCGTACCGGAACGACGTGAGGTCTGCCCCCGACGTCGCGGCGGCGACGGCCAGCCGGTCGAGCATCGGCGGGACGGCGGGCAGGAAGGTGCCCGGGAGGCGCTTCTGGGCGGCAAGGACCATCGCGGGGTCGAACGAGGGGAACGCGACGAGCGTCGCGCCGACCCGCATCGCGTAGCTCAGGCAGAGGGTCAGCCCGAAGGCGTGGAAGAACGGCAGCACCCCGTAGACGACGTCGGTACCGGGCTCGACTCCCGTCCAGGCGTGGCCCTGCACCGCGTTGGCCACCAGGTTGCGGTGCGTGAGCATCGCGCCCTTGGGTGTGCCGGTGGTGCCGCCGGTGTACTGCAGCAGGGCCACGTCGGACGACGACGGCGCCGGGTGCGCCGGGTCCAGGGGTGCAGCCTTGGCGACGAGCCGGTGCCACATCGGGAACGCGGGCGGCACCGAGCCGCACATGGCCGCGCGCGCTCGGCGGGCGCTCGGCAGGGGCAGGCGCAGGGCGAGCTGCTTGCCACGGGGCAGGTCGGCGGACAGGTCCACGGCGACGACGGCCTTGAGAGCCGTCCGGGCGAGCGTCTCGAGGACCCGCGGCACCGCCTTCTCCCACACGAGCGCGACGACCGCCCCGGAGTCGGCCAGCTGGTGCGCGAGCTCGCCGGCCGAGTAGGTGGGGTTGTGCTCGACGACGACCGCGCCGATGCGCAGCGCTGCGTAGAAGGCGATCACGTGCCCGGTGCAGTTCGGCATGACGAGGGCCACCCGGTCCCCCGGCCGGACGCCGAGGTCGAGCAGCACCTGGGCGCCGCGGGCGACGGCCTCGGCCAGCTCCGCGTACGTCGTGGGCGCCCCGAGGAAGTCCACGGCCGTCCGCTCGGGCCACCGCTGTGCCGCGCGATCGAGCGCCGCGGTGAGGGGCTCGTCGGGGATCGCCACGTCTCGCGGGGCACCAGTCGAGGCGGCGGTCGGTCGGCTGGGTCCCACGGTCGTCATCCCCCGATCGTAACCTACGGGTGCGTAAGTTACTTGAGAGTAGGTTGTGAGTTCGCCCTGCAGGACCACCGGGTCACCGACACGCCGTCGGGCTCCACCTCGAGTGGACCACGACGGAACGACGCCCGCTCGAGCACCCGTTCGCTCGCCACGTTCCCGACCATCGTCCTGGCGTTCACCACGTCCGCGCCGTGCTCCAGCGCCCAGCGCGACAGAGCACGGACGGCCTCCGTGGCCAGGCCCATCCCGCGGCCCGCGGGGAGGAACGCGTAGTAGAGGTGCGGGCCGTCGGTGCGCAGTCCCATCCCGATCGTGCCGAGCGGCTCCCCCGACCGCTCGACCACGAACCTCCCACCGCGGCCCTCAGCACGCTGCGTCAGGTTCCGTCTCACCCGCTCGCGTGCCTCGTCCACGCTGACGTCCGCCGGGTAGTACGTCCACTGCGGCACGTCCGAGACGCGGGAGAGGGCGTGGTCGAGCGCCCAGTCGTCCTCCCGCAGCGCGCGCAGGCGTGCTCCGGGCAGGTCGAGCACGTCGGGCAGCTCCACGTCAGGCCTCGGGCGGACCCAGCACGGACGTCGCGAGCGTCGCGTGCGCCGACTCGTCGTCGGACGGGTGGAACATCCCCGCCAGCACGTCGCGGTACAGCCGTCCCAGCTCGCTCCCCGAGAAGTACGACCCCCCTCCCGAGACACGGATCGCGTTGTCGACGACCACCCGGGCGGACTCGGTCGCGCGGACCTTGAGCCCGACCAGGTGCGCGAACCAGCGCGACCCGTGGTCCACCTGCTCGTCGACGTCGCGAGCGAGGGCGAAGACCTGCAGCTCCGCACCGTCCTGAGCCAGCACCGCGTCCGCGATCCGCCAGCGGATGTCGGGGTCCTGCGCGTAGGCCCGGCCGTCGAACTTCATCGAGGTCCGACGCCGTGCCGCCTCGACCCCCAGCTCGATCGCTCGCCGGCCGATCCCCGTGTAGACCGCGCCGAGCAGGATCTCGAAGACGGCGAAGAGGGCGAAGACGAACGGGTCGGCGCTCGGGCCTGGCGGGAGAGACCGGTAGACGCGGTCGGCGGGGGCGAGCGCTCCGTCCAGCACCGTGGTGGCCGACTGCGTGGCACGCATGCCGAGCGTGTCCCAGTCGTCGCGCGCCTCGGTGCCACCGTCGGCGCGGGAGACGACCCCGTGCACGAGCCGCGGGTCGTCAGGGTCGGAGTCGTCCAGACCGAACGTGGCCAGCTGCGTCCACACCGGCGACAGCGACGTGAAGATCTTCGTGCCGCTGTAGCGGTACGAGCCGTCGGGCTGCCGGTCTGCGCGCGTCCGCGAGCCGAACATCACCAGGTCGTTGCCGGGCTCGGAGTTGCCGAACGCGAAGATCTCCCCCGCCGCGGCATCCCTCAGGATGAACTCGACGGAGTCGTCGCCGCGAGACACCAGCAGGGCGGCGAGCCCGGTCACCACCAGGTGCATGTTGACCGCCAGCGCCGTGGCCGGTGCCGCCGCTGCCAGCCGTACCTGCTCGCGCGCGACCTCCTCGAGCGTGAGCCCTGCGCCGCCCAGCCCGGTCGGCACGAACGCCGTCAGGTACCCCGCCGCGACCAGGTCGGCGAGGTCGTCGTGCGGGAAGGTGTTCTCACGGTCGTGCAGCGGTGCACGCTCGTGGATCCGGTCCAGCAGGTCCTGCGTGAGCAGCGTGCGCAGCGTCCGAGCCATGTCAGCACTCTGCCACCGGCTCGGGCAGGATGACGCCATGCCCACCTATGCCGTCCGCTACACCTATGACGAGCGCACCGACGTGCGGGACCGCGTCCGCACCGAGCACCGCGCGTACCTGACCGCGCTGGCCGAGCACGGCACCCTGCTCGGGTCCGGTCCGTTCACCGACGGCGACCCGGGCGCCCTCCTGGTGTTCCGAGCAGCGTCACCGGAGGTCGTCGACGCGATCCTCGCGGACGACCCGTTCGTCCGCGAGGGCCTCGTCGCGCAGACCGACGTGCGGGGCTGGGACGTCGTCCTCGGCCCCTGGAGCGCCTGAGGAGTCAGTCCGTGGGCTCGGCGACCGGCTCCGCGGGCGCAGTGACCGCCCGCCGCTCGTCGTACCGCGTCTTGACGATGCTGGCGGCGGCCGTCACCCCGAGGATCAGCACGATCGCGCTCAGCGACAACCAGATCGGGATGTCCGGCGCCCACGCGACCGGCTCGCCGCCGTTGATGAACGGCACCTCGTTCTCGTGCAGCGCGTGCAGGACGAGCTTGACGCCGATGAAGCCGAGCAGGACCGCCAGCCCGATGTTGAGGTACACCAGCCGCGTCAGCAGGTCGCCCAGCAGGAAGTAGAGCTGGCGCAGTCCCATGAGGGCGAACAGGTTGGCCATCAGCACGAGGTACGGCTCGCTGGTGAGCCCGAAGATCGCCGGGATCGAGTCGAACGCGAAGAGCAGGTCCGTGGCGCCGAGCGCGACGAGCACCACGAACATGGGGGTCATGAGCCGGCGGCCGCCCTGGACCACCGTGAGCTTGACCCCGTGGTAGTCCGGGGTGGCCGGGAACACGCGCTGCACGATCCGCAGCAGGAGCGGCGGGTGGAACTCGTCGCCCTCGTCCACCTCACCCTCACGACCGACCTTCCACGCCGTGTAGACGAGGAACGCGCCAAAGAGGTAGAACACCCAGCTGAACGCGTCGATGACCGCGGCACCGGCCCAGATGAACAGCCCGCGGAACACCAGCGCCAGGATGATCCCGATGAGCAGGGCGGTCTGCTGGTACGCGCGCGGCACCGCGAACTTGCCCATGATCAGCAGGAACACGAAGAGGTTGTCGATCGACAGCGAGTACTCGGTCAGCCAGCCCGCGAAGAACTGACCCGCGTACTCGGCGCCCGACGTCACCCAGACACCGATCCCGAACAGCACCGCGAGACCGATGTAGAGAGCCAGGTACCGCACGCACTCGGCCGTGGTCGGCACGTGCGGGCGGCGCCCGACGATGGCGACGTCGACCACCAGCAGGGCACCTGCCAGACCGAGGGAGACGATCCAGACCAGGGGGTCGACGTTCACGCGGTAGTCCTCAGCTCTCGGTCGACGAGGCGATGCGCTCGTCGTTGCGGGTCTTCAGGAGGCTGGCCACGGTCGCCACGGCGAGGGTGCCGAGGATGACCGTGAGCGACAGCCAGATGGGGATCTCGGGCGCCCACTCGACGGGTTCGCCGTTGTTGATGAAGGGCAGCTCGTTCACGTGCAACGCGTGGAGCACCAGCTTGATGCCGATGAACCCGAGGATGACGGCGAGGCCCTGCGACAGGTAGACCAGGCGCTCGAGCAGCCCGCCGATGAGGAAGTACAGCTGGCGCAGCCCCAGCAGGGCGAACGCGTTGGCCGTGAAGACGATGTACGGCTCCTCGGTCAGGCCGTAGATGGCCGGGATCGAGTCGAGCGCGAACAGGATGTCCGTCGAGCCGATGGCCACCATGACCACGAGCATCGGGGTGAGGAACCGCTTGCCATCGATCTTCACGGTCAGGCGGTCGCCGTGGTACTCGTCCGTGGTGGGCAGGACCCGCTTGAGCATCCGGACCGCGATGCCGTCGCGCTCCTCGCGCGGGTCGGGGTGCTCGGCGTCGTGGTGCTCGCGGGAGAGCTTCACCGCGGTGTACACGAGGAACAGCCCGAAGATGTAGAACACCCACGAGAACTGCTCGATCGCGGCCGCACCGGCCAGGATGAAGATCGTCCGCAGGATCAGCGCGATCACGACACCGACCAGGAGCACCTTCTGCTGGTACTCACGCGGCACCGCGAACTTGGTCATGATGATGAGGAAGACGAAGAGGTTGTCGACGGAGAGGCTCTTCTCGGTGACGTACCCGGCGAAGTACTCCGTGCCCGGGCCCCAGCCCCACGCCATGCCCACCACCACGCCGAACACCAGGGCGAGCGCGATGTAGAAGATCGACCAGCGCGCGGACTCCTGGAAGCTCGGGGCGTGCGGCGTCCGCACGTGCGCGAAGAAGTCGAAGAAGATCAGTCCGACGACGAAGACCGCCGTCCCTGCCCAGACCCAGCCGGACACATCCATGCAGAAACCTCCGGTACGAGAGATGCATCGGTACCGAAGGTCTCCCCCGCCCGCGCGACACATCCGCAGCGGACCGATCCCACCGGGCCCCGCGCGAGCGGGTCCGTGATGACGACGGGATCGTGTGTGGGGTACTCCCCTTCAACGTGCGCAAGCATAAGGCACGCATGTGTCGGGCTCGTGTCCTGTCCACGGTGGCCCGGCGCGGGGGCGCCTCAGGCGGTCGCGGCCTGCATCTGCCGGAGCTCCTTCTTCATCCCCGAGATCTCGTCCCGCAGGCGTGCGGCCAGCTCGAACTGCAGCTCGGCGGCCGCCGCGTGCATCTGGTCCGACAGCTGCTGGATGAGGTCCGCCAGCTCGCCCGCGGCCGCGCCCGTCAGACGCGTCCGCTCGTCGCGCGGTCCACCCTTCGACCCGAAGCCCGGCACCGGTGCCTTGCCGCGGCTGGACTGCCGGCCCGCACCCCCGAGCAGCTCCGCCGTGTCGGCGTCCTCGCGTGCCAGCAGGTCGGTGATGTCGCCGATCTTCTTGCGCAGGGGCGTGGGGTCGATGCCGTTCTCGAGGTTGTAGGCCACCTGCTTCTCGCGGCGCCGAGACGTCTCCTCGATGGCCAGCGCCATGCCGTCCGTGATCCGGTCCGCGTACATGTGCACCTGGCCGGACACGTTGCGCGCCGCGCGCCCGATGGTCTGGATGAGCGACCGCCCGGACCGCAGGAAGCCCTCCTTGTCCGCGTCCAGGATCGCGACCAGTGACACCTCGGGCAGGTCGAGACCCTCGCGCAGCAGGTTGATGCCGACCAGGACGTCGTACTCGCCGAGCCGCAGCTCGCGCAGGAGCTCCACGCGACGCAGCGTGTCCACCTCCGAGTGCAGGTAACGCACGCGGACGCCCTTCTCCAGGAAGTAGTCCGTGAGGTCCTCGGCCATCTTCTTGGTGAGCGTGGTGACCAGCACGCGCTCGTCCCGCTCCACCCGGTCGTGGATCTCCCCCAGCAGGTCGTCGATCTGCCCGGCCGTGGGCTTCACGATGACCTCGGGGTCGACCAGCCCGGTGGGCCGGATGATCTGCTCCACCACGCCGTCGGAGATCGACATCTCGTAGTTGCCGGGCGTCGCGGAGAGGTAGACCGTCTGGCCGATCCGCTCGACGAACTCCTCCCAGCGCAGCGGCCGGTTGTCCGTGGCGCTGGGCAGCCGGAAGCCGTGGTCCACCAGTGCGCGCTTGCGGGACATGTCGCCCTCGAACATCGCGCCGATCTGCGGCACCGTGACGTGCGACTCGTCGATGACCAGCAGGAAGTCCTCGGGGAAGTAGTCGATGAGCGTGTTCGGGGCGGTGCCCGCGCTGCGCCCGTCGATGTGCCGCGAGTAGTTCTCGATGCCGGAGCACGAGCCGATCTGCCGCATCATCTCGATGTCGTACGTGGTGCGCATGCGTAGCCGCTGGGCCTCGAGCAGCTTGTTCTGGCGCTCGAGCTCCGCCAGCCGCTCCTCCAGCTCCAGCTCGATGCCGCGGATCGCCCGCTCCATGCGCTCGGGGCCGGCGACGTAGTGGGTGGCCGGGAAGATGTGCATCTGCTGCTCGGAGTGCACCACGTCCCCGGTGAGCGGGTGCAGCGTGGCGATCGCCTCGATCTCGTCGCCGAAGAACTCGATCCGGATGGCCAGCTCCTCGTACACCGGGATGATCTCGACCGTGTCCCCCCGCACGCGGAACGTGCCGCGCGTGAACGCCATGTCGTTGCGGGTGTACTGCATGGTCACGAACTTGCGCAGGAGCTGGTCGCGGTCCACCTGGTCGCCCACGGAGAGCGTCACCATGCGGTCCACGTACTCCTGCGGCGTCCCGAGGCCGTAGATGCAGCTCACGGACGCGACCACGATGACGTCCCGGCGGGTGAGCAGCGAGCTGGTGGCCGAGTGCCGCAGGCGTTCGACCTCGTCGTTGATCGACGAGTCCTTCTCGATGTAGGTGTCCGTCTGCGCGATGTACGCCTCGGGCTGGTAGTAGTCGTAGTACGAGACGAAGTACTCGACGGCGTTGTTGGGCAGCAGCTCCCGGAACTCCGTGGCCAGCTGCGCGGCGAGCGTCTTGTTCGGGGCCATGACGAGCGTCGGACGCTGGACCTGCTCGATGAGCCAGGCCGTCGTCGCGGACTTGCCGGTACCCGTGGCACCGAGCAGCACGACGTCCTTCTCCCCTGCCTTGATGCGCTCGGTCAGCTCCTTGATCGCCTTCGGCTGGTCGCCGGACGGCGTGTACTCGGAGATCACCTCGAACGGCGCGACGGTCCGCTGGAGATCGGTGACTGGACGCATGCCACAACCGTACGTGCCACCACCGACACCCGCGTCGGCGGGAGGTCAGGCGAGCGTGCCGGCGGACTCCCGCAGGTCCGTGGTCGTCGACAGCGCGGCTCGCAGGAGGGCGTGCAGCGCCGAGGCCGCGTCGCCGACCTCCATCGACGCACCACCGTCGTCGACCTGGGCCGGCGTGCGCGGCACGTGCACGAAGCCGCTGCGGACCTCGGGCCGTGACGACAGCAGGTGCTGCAGCGCGTAGAACGTCGCGTTGCAGACGTAGAGACCGGCGGTGTTCGAGACCTCGACCGGAATACCGGCGTCGCGCACCGCTGCGGCGCACGCCTTGACCGGCAGCGTGGAGAAGAACGCTGCGGGGGCCCCCGCGATCACGGGGACGTCGACCGGTGCCGACCCGTCGACGTCCGGGATCCGGGCGTCGATCAGGTTGACGGCGACGCGCTCCACCCCGACTGCCGCGCGACCACCCGCCTCGCCGACGCACACGACCAGGTCGGGCGACGTCTCCGCGATCGCCACCCGCAGCTGCTGACGAGCTCCCCGGAACGAGACGGGGAGCTCACGCACCACGAGCTCGTGCGGCGCGGTCCACCGCGAGGCGAGCTCCTGGACCGCGAGCCACGACGCGTTCACACTCTGCCCGTCGAACGGGCCGAAACCGGTCAGCAGGACGCGCGTCACGGGGTCTCGGCCGCGAGCTCGTCCGCCCGCTCCACCGCGAGCCGGTCCCAGAGCTCGTCCACCTGAGCCCGCAGGGAGTCGTCGCTCCCGGTGCCGTCCAGCACGACGTCCGCGACCGCGAGCCGCTCGTCGTCGCTCGCCTGCGCCGACACCCGCGCCTCGGCCTCGTTGCGGTCCATGCCGCGCAGCCGGACCAGGCGCTCGACGCGCAGCACCGCGGGTGCGTGCACCACCACGAGCACGTGGAACGCGTCCGCCTGGCCGGTCTCGACCAGCAGCGGGATGTCGTGCACGACGACGGCTCCGTGGTCGGTCACCGCGGCGGCGGCCTCGCGCTCGGCGGAGAGCCGACGGACGACCGGGTGCACGATCGCGTCCAGTCGCGCCCGGGCCGCCGGGTCGGTGAACACGATCGACGCGAGCGCTGCCCGGTCCAGCGAGCCGTCGGCCCCGAGCACGCCGGAGCCGAACTCCTCGACGACCGCGTCGAGCCCGGCGGACCCGGTCGCCACGGCCTCCCGCGCCAGCACGTCGGAGTCGATCACCACCGCCCCGAGCTCAGCCAGTCGCCGTGCCGCGACGGACTTGCCGGCCGCGATCCCGCCTGTCAGTCCGATGCGTTGCATCCGACCATCCTGCCCTGCCTTCGACAGATACGCCGATGGCCGGCCACCTCGGAAGGTGACCGGCCATCGAGCGGGTGGGTTCAGTTACCCGTGAGCTTCTCGCGCAGAGCGGCGAGCGCCTCGTCGGACGCGAGCGTGCCCGCGGCCTCCTCGGTGGACGACGAGTACGTCGACGGCACCGGGCCGGCGGACGAGCTCGACGAGCTGGACGAGGACGTCGCACCCTCGGCGGCGCCGCTGGCGGCCTCCGCGTCGGCCTTCGCGGCGTCGGCGACCTGCTTGCGGTGCGCCTCCCAGCGCTCGTGGGCCTGCGCGTACTGCGCCTCCCACACCTCGCGCTGTGCCTCGAAGCCCTCGAGCCACTCGTTCGTGGCCGGGTCGAAGCCCTCGGGGTACTTGTAGTTGCCGGCGTCGTCGTACTCGGCCGCCATGCCGTACAGCGCGGGGTCGAAGTCCTCGCTGGCCGGGTCGAAGCCCTCGTTCGCCTGCTTGAGCGACAGCGAGATGCGGCGACGCTCCAGGTCGATGTCGATGACCTTGACGAAGACGTCGTCGCCGACCTGGACGACCTGCTCCGGGATCTCGACGTGGCGCACGGCCAGCTCCGAGATGTGGACCAGGCCCTCGATGCCATCCTCGACGCGCACGAACGCACCGAACGGAACCAGCTTGGTGACCTTGCCGGGGACGACCTGACCGATGGCGTGCGTCCGGGCGAAGGCCTGCCACGGGTCCTCCTGCGTCGCCTTCAGCGACAGGGAGACACGCTCGCGGTCGAAGTCGACGTCGAGAACCTCAACGGTGACCTCCTGGCCGACCTCGACGACCTCGGACGGGTGGTCGATGTGCTTCCAGGACAGCTCGGAGACGTGCACGAGCCCGTCCACGCCACCCAGGTCCACGAACGCACCGAAGTTGACGATCGAGGACACGACACCGGGGCGGACCTGGCCCTTCTGCAGCGTCTGCAGGAAGGTGGAGCGCACCTCGGACTGCGTCTGCTCGAGCCAGGCACGGCGCGACAGGACCACGTTGTTGCGGTTCTTGTCGAGCTCGATGATCTTGGCCTCGATCTCCTTGCCGACGTACGGCTGGAGGTCGCGGACGCGACGCATCTCCACCAGCGACGCGGGCAGGAAGCCGCGCAGACCGATGTCGAGGATGAGGCCGCCCTTGACGACCTCGATGACGGTGCCGGTGACGACGCCGTCCTCCTCCTTGATCTTCTCGATCGTGCCCCAGGCGCGCTCGTACTGTGCGCGCTTCTTGGACAGGATCAGCCGGCCTTCCTTGTCCTCCTTCTGGAGGACGAGGGCCTCGACCACGTCGCCGACCTTGACGACCTCACCGGGGTCCACGTCGTGCTTGATGGACAGCTCACGGGAGGGGATGACGCCCTCGGTCTTGTAACCGATGTCGAGAAGGACCTCGTCGCGGTCGACCTTGACGATGGTGCCCTCGACGATGTCGCCATCGTTGAAGTACTTGATGGTGGCGTCGATCGCGGCGAGGAAGTCCTCGGCCGAGCCGATGTCGTTGATCGCGACCTGCGGGGTGGCGGGCTTCGCGGGGGTGGTGATGCTCATGTAGGGATGGGCTCCGATGCGGACAGGGAAGTTGTACGGACTGAACGTGTGTGCCGGCGGCACGGTGACATGCGTGTGGTGATCGCGATCTGGTGGGACGCCCTCGACTCCCCGGAGAGAGCCCTCGCACGAGCAGTACGAGTGAGGACACGCCGACGCAACAGGGCGCGCGGCACCGCCGTCCACCCTATCGGGGTGACGATGGGCAGGTCAAAGCCTGATCACGCCAGGGCGCGCGCGACCGCGAGCAGCTCGTGCGGCACGTACTTGACCTTGCCGGCCACCTCGCTGAGCGGCACCATCACCACGGACTCGCCCCGCAGCGCGGTCATGACGTTCGACTGGCCGTCGGTCGCCGCGTCGATCGCCGCGACCCCGAAGCGCGAACCGAGGATCCGGTCGACGTGCGTCGGGATGCCGCCGCGCTGCACGTGCCCGAGCACGACGAGGCGGGTGTCGAAGCCCGTGCGCTGCTCGATCTCGAGCTTGAGGCGCTCGCCGACGGCTCCGGCGACGATGTCGCCGAACTTGCCGACCTGCGTCTCGTAGTCCATCGCGGTGCCCGGCGCGGGGACGGCACCCTCGGCGACCACGATGATGGAGAAGCTGGCGTGCGCGCGGTGCCGGTGCTTGAGGAACTTCTCGATCTTCTCGATGTCGAACGGCTCCTCGGGAGCCAGCACGATCTCGGCGCCGCCCGCGATGCCCGACGTCGCGGCGATCCAGCCCGCGTGCCGGCCCATGACCTCGACGATCATCACGCGGTTGTGGCTCTCCGCGGTGGTGTGGATGCGGTCGATCGCCTCGGTGGCGATGGAGACGGCGGTGTCGAAGCCGATGGACTGGTCGGTGCCCCAGACGTCGTTGTCGATCGTCTTGGGGATCGCGACGATCCGGATGCCGGCCTCGGCCACCTTGCTCGCGGCGTGCAGCGTGCCGTCGCCGCCGATGCAGATGAGCGCCTCGATCTTCTCCGACTCGAGCGTGGACAGCACCGCGTCCAGCCCGCCGTTGTCCGCGTGGGGGTGATAGCGGGCGGTCCCGAGCAGGGTGCCGCCGACCGCCAGCTGGTTGCGGATGTGCTCGCGCGTCAGGGGCATGCTGAGCCCGTCGACGACGCCGCGCCACCCGTTGCGGAAACCGGTGATCGTGTGGCCGTACTCGCCCTCGCCGCGCTTGACGACGGCGCGGATCGCGGCGTTGAGGCCGGGGACGTCGCCGCCGCCCGTGAGCAGACCGACTCGCACGCTGGCACTCCTTGATCGCGGGAACAACTGGATGGGAAGCGCGTCGTCGGGCTGCCTGACGACAGCGTATCCGCGCGGTCGGCGCGGCAGACGTGACACTGGTCCCATGAGCGACGACCACCTGGCCGAGGCAGGCTACCTCGACGTGCCGTCAGCCTCGGGAGGAGCTGCGAGCCGCGGCTGGTGGGACGCCAACGCCCAGGAGTACCTCGACGAGCATGGCACCTTCCTCGGACCGGCGGACTTCTGCTGGTGCCCCGAGGGCGTGCGGGAGAAGGACGCGCACCTGCTGGGCGACCTGACCGGGCGACGCGTGCTCGAGGTGGGCGCCGGCGCGGCGCAGTGCGCCCGCTGGCTCGTCGGCGAGGGCGTCAACGTCGTCGCCACCGACGTGTCCGGCGGGATGCTCGCCGCGGGAGCCCGGTACGACGCGGCGGTCGGGCGCCCGACGCCGATGGTCCAGGCCGACGCCCGGGCGCTCCCGTTCGCGGACGCCTCGTTCGACGTCGCGTTCACGGCGTTCGGAGCGCTCCCCTTCGTGCCCGACGCCGACCGCGTCCATGCGGAGGTCGCCCGGGTGCTGCGACCCGGCGGTCGCTGGGTGTTCGCCGTGACCCACCCGGTCCGCTGGGCGTTCCCCGACGACCCGGGCGAGGCGGGGCTGACCGCCACGCGGTCGTACTTCGACCGCACGCCCTATGCCGAGATCGGCGAGTCGGGACGCGTGCTGTACGCCGAGTACCACCGGACCCTGGGCGACCACGTGGCGGAGCTGGTGTCCGCGGGGTTCGTCCTCGACCGGCTGGTGGAGCCGGAGTGGCCCGCGGGTCACGACCGGACGTGGGGCGGCTGGGGACCCGTGCGCGGAGCGAGGCTGCCGGGGACGGCCATCTTCGTGACGCACCGCGGGCGGCCACCCGGGTAGGTGGCCGCCCGCGGTCAGTGCGTCAGTGCACCGTCGCCTTCTCGGAGCCGGCGCCGGTCAGCGACCGGACCTCCATCTCCGCGTACTTCTCGGGGTGCGGCGGTTCCTTGCTGAGGTAGGTGCCGACGATCCCGAGGACGAACGCGAGCGGGATCGAGATCAGGCCCGGGTTCTCCAGGGGGATCACGGCGAAGTCGACGTTCGTGTTCTTGATCATCGACAGGCTCGCGCCCGTCACCGGGTCGACCTTGCCGGACACCACCGGCGAGAAGGTGATGAGCACGAGGCAGGAGATCAGCCCGCCGTACATGCTCCACAGCGCGCCGGACGTGTTGAACCTCTTCCAGAACAGCGAGTAGAGGATCGTCGGCAGGTTGGCGCTCGCGGCGACCGCGAAGGCCAGCGCCACGAGGAACGCCACGTTCTGGCCGTTGGCGAAGATGCCGCCGATGATCGCGAGGATGCCGATGGCCACCACGGTGATCCGGGCGACCCGCACCTCGCCGTCGGGCGAGACCTCCCCGTGCTTGATCACCGAGGCGTAGATGTCGTGCGCGAACGTCGCCGCGGCGGTGATGGTCAGACCCGCGACGACCGCGAGGATCGTGGCGAACGCCACCGCCGAGATGACGCCCAGCAGGACGACGCCGCCCAGCTCGAACGCGAGCAGCGGTGCCGCCGAGTTCACACCGCCCGGTGCGGCCTTGATGGCCTCCGGTCCGACCAGTGCTGCGGCACCGTACCCGAGCACCAGGGTGAACAGGTAGAAGATGCCGATGAGCCAGATGGCCCAGACGACCGAGCGGCGCGCCTCCTTGGCCGAGGGCACCGTGTAGAAGCGCATGAGCACGTGCGGCAGCCCGGCGGTGCCCAGGACGAGCGCCAGCGCGAGCGACAAGAAGTTCAGCTGGCTCATGGAGCTGACGCCGTACTGCTTGCCTGGCGCGATGAGCGCCTCGCCGCCCTCACCGGCCGTGTCGATGGCGCCCTGGAGCAGGTCGGACAGGTTGAACCCGAACTTCGCCAGCACCCAGATCGTCATGATCGCGGCGCCCGCGATGAGCAGGATCGCCTTGATGATCTGGACCCAGGTGGTCCCCTTCATTCCGCCGACCAGCACGTACAGGATCATCAGCGCGCCGACGACGGCGATGACGAGCCCCTGCGCGGCCAGCCCGTTCACGCCCAGGAGCAGGGCGACCAGGCCACCGGCGCCGGCCATCTGCGCCAGCAGGTAGAAGAAGACGACCGTCAGGGTGGCCAGGGCCGCGGCCATGCGGACGGGCCGCTGCTTGAGCCGGAACGACAGGACGTCGGCCATGGTGAACCGGCCGGTGTTCCGGAGCAGCTCGGCGACCAGCAGCAGCGCGACGAGCCACGCCACCAGGAAGCCGATCGAGTACAGGAAGCCGTCGTACCCGTTGATCGCGATGGCGCCGCAGATGCCCAGGAACGACGCCGCGGACAGGTAGTCGCCCGCGATCGCGGTGCCGTTCTGCGGTCCGGTGAACGAGCGCCCGGCCGCGTAGTAGTCGGCGGCCGTCTTGTTGTTGCGGGAGGCGCGGAAGACGATCACGAGCGTGAGGAGCACGAAGGCGCCGAAGATCGCGATGTTGAGCGCGGGGTTGCCGATGTCCTCCGACTCGGCGGCTCGCAGCAGGCTGCTCAGGGAGGCGCTCATGCGGCACCCCCGTCCAGGGCGGTGCCGTCCTCGATGTGCAGGCGCAGCCGCTCCGCCACCGCGTCCTGCTTGGTGTTGGCCCAGCGCGCGTAGACCATCGTGATGATGAAGGTCGAGACGAACTGGCCGAGCCCGAGCAGCAGGCCGACGGTGATGTTGCCCCAGACCTTGGTCGCCATGAAGTCGTGCGCGTAGTTGGCGAGCAGCACGTACAGGAAGTACCAGGACAGGAAGAAGGCCGTCATCGGGAAGACGAAGCGGCGGAACCGGCGCTTGAGGGCCTGGAACTCTGCGCCGTTCTGGACTCGTTGGTAGTCGGTCTCGCGTTCTCCGAAGGTGTCGGTCACCAGCGCCTCCCAGCAAGGGACGTCAGCGGCTCCATCGCCACTGTGTGCCCGACACTGTGGCGCAGATCACTCCGAATTGCATCCGATAGTTACGACGAACCCGCCGATAGCCCCCGAATACGCACGATCGAGGGACGGCTCAGTGCCCGGCGTCGTGCCAGGAGCCGCCCGCGCCGACCGTCACGTCGAGCGCCACGTCCAGCGGGCCGTCGGCGGCGGCGTCCCCTGCGGCGCCCATCTGCTCGCGCACGAGCGCCTCGACCTCGTCCCGCTCGCCGGGCGCGACCTCGAGCACCAGCTCGTCGTGCACCTGCAGGAGCATCCGCGAGCCGAGCCCGCGGCGCGTGAGCTCCCGGTCGACGCCGAGCATCGCCACCTTGATGAGGTCGGCGGCGCTGCCCTGGATCGGCGCGTTGAGAGCCATCCGCTCGGCGACCTCGCGGCGCTGGCGGTTGTCGCTCGTCAGGTCCGGGAGGTACCGGCGCCGTCCCAGGATCGTGGCGGTGTACCCGGTCTGCCGCGCGACGTCGACGACGCCCGTCAGGTAGTCGCGCACACCGCCGAACCGCGAGAAGTAGTCCTGCATGAGCGCCGCGGCCTCGGACACCTCGATCGAGAGCTGCTGGGAGAGGCCGTAGGACGACAACCCGTACGCCAGGCCGTAGCTCATGGCCTTGATCTTCGAGCGCATCGCCGGGGTGACCTCGTCGGTCGGCACGCCGAACACGCGCGAGCCGACGTAGCTGTGCAGGTCCTCGCCCGAGCGGAACGCGTCGATCAGGCCCTCGTCGCCCGACAGGTGCGCCATGATCCGCATCTCGATCTGCGAGTAGTCCGCGGTCAGCAGCGTCTCGTACCCGTCACCGACCACGAACGCCCGCCGGATCTGACGGCCCGCCTCGGTACGGATCGGGATGTTCTGCAGGTTCGGGTCCGCCGACGAGAGCCGCCCGGTCGCGGCGATCGTCTGCTGGAACGTGGTGTGGATGCGTCCGTCCGCGGCGATGGACCGCAGGAGCCCCTCGACGGTCTGCCGCAGCCGGATGGCGTCCCGGTGGGCCAGCAGGTGCTCGAGGAACGGGTGCTGCGTGCGGGCGAACAGGTCGGTGAGCGCGGCGGCGTCGGTGGTGTACCCGGTCTTGATCTTCTTGGTCTTCGGCATGCCCAGCTGGTCGAACAGGACCTCCTGGAGCTGCTTGGGCGAGCCCAGGTTCACCTCGCGGCCGATGACCGCGTACGCCTCCGCCGCGGCGTTCTGCACCTGGCTGTCGAACGACTTCTCGAGTCCCGACAGGTAGCCGGAGTCGATCGCGATCCCGGTCCGCTCCATCCGGGCCAGCACGTCGACGAGCGGCAGCTCGAGGGTGTCCAGGAGGCTGGTGGCGCCCCGGTCGGCCACCTCGCCGCCCAGCACGTCGGCCAGGTCCCGGACCGCGGCGGCACGGACGGCTGCGCGGCGGCCCTCGTCGGTGCCGTCCAGCTCGAGGTCCAGCGCCCCTTGCGCGCCGTCCGCAGCCTCGTCGGCGCCTAGCTCGCGGTGCAGGTAGCCGATCGCGAGGTCGGTCAGGTCGTACGCGCGGCGGTCGGGCTGGCACAGGTACGCCGCGAGCTCGGTGTCGAACACCACCCCGGCGAGGGGCAGGCCGCGGCCGGCCAGCGCGTGCCAGGCCTCCTTCGAGGCGTGCACGATCTTCGGTGCCGCCGGGTCGGCGAGCCACGCCGCCAGCGCGGTCTCGTCGGGTGGCTGGATCTCGGCGAGGTCGAACGCGGCCGCCTGACCGTCCGGGTCCGCCAGGGCGATCCCCCAGGCGTCGCCGCCGGCGGGTGCACCCGAGCCGCGGACGTCCACGCCGAGGGGCTTCCCGGCCCGGGCGGTCAGCCAGCCGGCGAGCTCGCCGGAGCCGAGGACCGTGAGGTCGAGCTGCGCGGCGGCGACCGTCCCCGGTCCGTCACCGGCCTCGTCGGGCAGCATGGCGAAGAGCCGGTCGCGGATGGCGCGGAACTCGAGCTCCTCGAGCACGGCGTGCAGCGCGGGGCGGTCCCACGGCCGGGCCGCGAGGTCCTCCGGGCCCAGCGGGAGCTCGATGTCGGTGAGCAGCGCGTTGAGCTGCCGGTTCAGGCGCACCTGGTCGAGGTTGTCGCGCAGCGACTCCCCCGCCTTGCCGGGCACCTGGTCCGCGGCGGCGAGGATCCCGTCGAGCCCGTCGTACTGGACGATCCACTTGGCCGCCGTCTTCGGGCCGACCCCGGGGATGCCGGGCAGGTTGTCGCTGCTCTCCCCGACGAGCGCGGCGAGGTCGGGGTAGCGCCCGGGCGGCACCCCGTACTTCGTCTCGACGGCCTCGGGCGTCATCCGGGCCAGCTCCGAGACGCCCTTGACCGGATAGAGCACCGTGACGTCCTCGTTCACCAGCTGGAGCGCGTCGCGGTCGCCGGTGCAGATCAGCACCTGCATGCCCTGGGCGCGCGCCTGCACCGACAGCGTGGCCAGGATGTCGTCGGCCTCGAACTGAGCCTTGGAGAGGTACGGGATGTGCATGGTCTCGAGGACCCGCTGGATGACCGCCACCTGTCCCTTGAACGGGGCGGGCGTGGCATCCCGGTTGCCCTTGTACGCCTCGTACACCTCGGTCCGGAACGTCGTCCGGCCCGCGTCGAACGCGACCGCCACGTGCGTCGGCGCCTCGTCCCGCAGCAGGTTGGCGATCATCGAGAAGAACCCGAACACCGCGTTGGTGGGCTCACCGGACGACGTCGCGAACTTGTCCACCGGGAGCGCGAAGAACGCCCGGTAGGCCATCGAGTGACCGTCGATCAGGAGGAGTCGGGCAGGCGTTCCGGGAGTGGCCGGCGGAACCGCTGGCAGTGCGTCGCTCACGGGTGCCAACCTATCTGCCATGTCCGACACGACGATCCCCGACCAGCCCTACGCGGGCACCCTCATCGAGCGCATGGGCATCGTGGTGACCGAGGCCTCCGCGCAGCGCACGGTGGCCACCATGCCGGTCGCCGGCAACACGCAGCCCTACGGCCTGCTGCACGGAGGCGCGTCCGCGGTGCTGGCCGAGACGCTGGGCTCCATCTCCGCGATGGCGCATGCCGGCGAGGGACGGGCCGCGGTGGGGATCGAGCTCAACGCCACCCACCACCGGTCGGCGCGCTCGGGCCTGGTCACCGGGACGGCGACGGCGCTGCACCTCGGCAGGACGCTCGCCACCTACCAGGTCGTGGTCGAGGACGACGGCGGCCGGCTGGTCTGCACAGCCCGGCTGACCTGCATGCTGATCGACGCACGTCCCTGATCCGCGCCGGACGCGCGGGCGGGCTGGACCTGCTCGTCGACGGGCTGCCGTGCGGCGCGTGCCTGACGTCGACGCGCGATGAGGTCCTCGAGCCCACGCGGACCGGAGCGCCGTGCGGCGCCCGGCGTGCCGGCGTGGCCCTGGTCGTGCGCGAGCTTGCGCTGGAGCGCCGCGGCCGTCACCACCCGGTGCGACGCGGCCGGTGCGAACCCGAGCCGGGCGAGGAAGCGCTGCATCCCGCGGGAGCCCGGCAGCGGCGACGAGTACAGCTCGGTGGCGCCCGCCTCCTCCGCGACCGTCGTCGCGCCGACCAGCAGGGCGTGCCCGAGGCCACGACGGCGCGCGGCGGGCAGCACGTACACCGCCTCGATGTCGAGGCTCACGACGTCGGTGAAGGGTCCCGGCCCGACGACGCGGGCCAGCAGCAGGCCGGCCGGGTCGTCGTCGAGGAGGGCCAGCAGCACGCGTCCGCCCGGCACCGCGAGGAGCGCTCCCAGCTGGTCGCGCAGGCGGTCGGCGTCGTCGGTGCACAGCTGGGAACCCACACCAGCCTCCTGGCGCGCGGTCAGACAGAGCGCGACGAGGCTCTCCAGGTCGCCCGGCAGGGCTTCGCGGACTTGCACTCCAAGACGCACGGCAGTGGTACCTCCAGACGGGACGAGGGGGATCCGGTCGGGGTGACGCCTCCTCTGCCCACGACGGCGCCGCCCTCGATCATGACGCAGCCACCACCGTATGCCTAGCCCCCGGGAGAGGGGCACCGCGCTCGGAGGCGGCCAAACTGGACGTCCGACCACAAAACCCGACACGCTCGTGCCCGCACAGCCCAGACACTCGCCATCGCGAAATGAACAAGACACAATCCCTGCCTATCGTCCTGCCACACGGCAGGCGTCGCGCTGGTTCGACAATGCCGTCGGACCCGTGCACGAGCCCGGCCCCCTAGAACCTGGACGGAGACCCACCGTGCCGCATGTTGCGACGACGGACAGGCCCCGCAGAACTCGACTGTTGATCGCGCTGAGCATGCTCGCGGCGGCATTCGTCGGCGTCATCGGCCTGCAGGCCGAGTCCGCCTCCGCCGCCGCGGCGGTCTCCTGCGTCGCGGACGCCGAGACCGGCTGCATCGGCGGGACGCTGCAGAACACCGCCGGCCCCGTAGAGGGCGTCACCATCACGGTGACGAACGAGGACGACGACTTCGAGGAGTCGACGACGACGGCCGCCAACGGCACGTGGGCCGTCGCGATCCCCGGACGGGCGCGCTACACGGTCGAGCTCGACGAGTCGACCCTCCCCTCGACCGCGGCTCTCGCGGACTCGGCGGAGAACCCGACCGAGCAGCTCGCCGTGGTCGGCGCCTCGTCGACCGTCGACTTCAACCTCGTGCTGGACGTCACTCCGAGCACGGGGGGCAGCTCGTCGTCCGCGACGGGCACGGTCACCCCCACCCGGCTGCTCCAGCAGTTCGCGCTGGGCATCCGGTACGGCCTGATCCTCGCCCTCGCCGCGGTCGGGCTCTCCCTGATCTACGGCACCACCGGGATGTCGAGCTTCTCGCACGGCGAGCAGGTCACCCTGGGCGCCCTGCTGACCTTCGTGTTCTCCATCCAGCTGCACTGGCCGATCGTCCTGTCGGTGCTGGTCGCGGTGATCCTGTCGGCGGCCAGCGGCTGGCTCCAGGACGTGGTCATCTGGAAACCGCTGCGGCGACGCCGAGTGGGCCTGGTCCAGCTGATGATCGTCAGCATCGGGCTGTCGCTGGYCCTGCAGTACGCGTTCCAGTTCCGCTTCGGCGGCAGCACCCTGCAGGTCCTGCCCTCGATCGCCAAGTCGTGGAGCATCGGCCCGATCCGGCTGTCGATCCCGTCCTACATCGCGATGGGGTGCGCCACCATCGTGCTCGTCGGCGTCGCGCTCTTCCTGCAGCGCACCCGCACCGGCCGCGCCACCCGGGCGATCTCGGACAACCCCGCCCTCGCGTCCGCCTCGGGCATCGACGTCGACAAGATCATCCGGCTCGTGTGGATCCTGGCGACCGGCCTGGCCGGCCTCGGCGGCGCGCTCCTGGCGCTGGCCTTCAACGGGGCCGCCTGGGACCTCGGCCTGCAGATGCTGCTGCTGATGTTCGCCGCGGTGACCCTCGGTGGTCTGGGCACCGCCTACGGCGCGCTCATCGGCTCGCTCATCATCGGTGTCGTCGTGGAGATGTCGACCCTCTGGCTGCCGTCGAGCCTCAAGTTCGCCGTCGCGCTGCTGATCCTGATCCTCGTCCTGCTCATCAGACCTCAAGGCATCCTCGGCCGCGCCGAGCGGGTCGGCTAGGAGACTCCCATGAACTGGTCGGACCTGCTGTCCCTCACTGCGGGCGAGCTGATCGCCCCCACCACCGCGGCCTACGCGCTCGCGGCCATCGGCCTGAACATCCACTTCGGCTTCACGGGCCTGCTCAACATGGGGCAGGCGGGCTTCATGCTCGTCGGCGCCTACGGGTTCGCCGCCACCGCGCAGGCGGGCCAGGGCTTCCCGCTCTCGGCGCTGGTCGGGGTGGGCTGCTCGGTCGTCTTCGCGCTCATCCTCGGCATACCCACGCTGAAGCTGCGCGGTGACTATCTGGCGATCGTGACGATCTCCGCCGCGGAGATCGTCCGGCTCATCGGCCGGTCGTCCGTGCTCTCCGACATCACCAACGGTGCCGCCGGCATCCCCGCCAGCAGGTTCAACAAGGACTTCCTCGGCCTGTCGGTGCTCCCGGACGGCAGGACCGCGCTCGGGCCGTTCTCCTACGCCAACAACGTCGGCGACGGCTGGTGGACGCGCATCGTCGCGTGGGCCGCCGTCCTGCTCGCCGTGCTGCTGGTCTGGCGCCTCATGTCCAGCCCGTGGGGCCGCGTGCTCAAGGGCATCCGCGAGGACGAGGACGCCGTGCGCTCGCTCGGCAAGAGCGTGTACGGCTACAAGATGCAGGCGCTCGTGCTGGGTGGTGCCATGGCGGGCTTCGCGGGTGTCCTGTTCGTGATGCCCGCGAGCGTCCAGCCCGACGCGATGGGCCGGTCGATGACGTTCTTCATCTGGACGATCCTCCTGCTGGGTGGCGCCGCCACCCTCTGGGGTCCGGTGATCGGGTCGATGATCTTCTTCGTCGCTCTCATGTTCATCAAGACGGTCATGCGCGACGTGCTGCCGTCCGTCCTGCGGCCCGAGCAGCTGGAGCCGCTCGCGGGCATCCTGGTGGGCATCACGCTGATGCTGCTGGTGATCTTCCGGCCGCAGGGCATCTTCGGTGACAAGAAGGAGCTGATGCTCGATGTCCGCTGAGCTGTCCTCCCCCGCACCGCTCGCGAAGACAGCGGCTCAGGCGCTCGCGGGCGTCGCCCCCGAGCCTGGCGTCGCGAAGCCGGACCCGATCATCGTCGCCGACGACGTCGTGCGCCGGTTCGGTGGCATGACCGCCGTCGACGTCCGTCACCTCGAGGTGCAGCGCGGCGCGATCACCGCGCTGATCGGCCCCAACGGCGCCGGCAAGACGACGCTGTTCAACCTGCTCACCGGCTTCGACAAGCCGAACTCCGGCAACTGGGAGTTCAACGGTCGTCGTCTGAACGGTGTCTCGGCGGGCCGGGTCGCCCGCGCCGGCATGGTGCGCACCTTCCAGCTGACCAAGGCGCTCTCGCGGCTGACCGTCCTGCAGAACATGCAGCTCGGCGCCACGAAGCAGCCCGGTGAAGGCTTCTTCACCTCGCTGGTCAAGCCGCTGTGGGCCGCCCGTGAGCGCGAGATCACCGAGCAGGCCGACGAGCTGCTGGTCCGGTTCAAGCTCGACGCCAAGAGCGACGACTTCGCAGGGTCCCTGTCCGGGGGCCAGCGCAAGCTCCTCGAGATGGCGCGGGCACTCATGGCCAAGCCCGAGCTGGTCATGCTCGACGAGCCGATGGCCGGGGTGAACCCCGCGCTCACGCAGTCCCTGCTCGGGCACATCCAGACCGTCCGCGACGAGGGCACCACGGTGCTGTTCGTGGAGCACGACATGCAAATGGTCCGCCGGATCGCCGACTGGGTGGTGGTCATGGCCGAGGGCAAGATCGTCGCCGAGGGGCCGCCGGCCGCCGTCATGGAGAACCCCGCCGTCGTCGACGCCTACCTGGGCGCCCACCACGACACCGACCTCGGCGACGAGAGCGTCATGGCCGAGGGTGTGCTCGAGCAGCTCGAGGCCGAGGAGGCCACGGAATGACCGTCACGGAATCCGCCGCAGCACCGTCCCCCGTGGACCGGGGCGAGCCCCTGCTGCGCGCCGACGAGCTCGTCGCGGGCTACATCCCCGGGGTGAACATCCTCAACGGGTGCAACCTCGACCTGTACCCGGGCGAGCTGGTCGGCATCATCGGCCCCAACGGCGCCGGCAAGTCGACCCTGCTCAAGGCGATCTTCGGCCTGGTGCACGTGCGCACCGGGTCGGTGACGCTCGGCGGGGAGGACATCACCAACCTCAAGGCGAACGATCTGGTCGCCCGCGGCGTCGGGTGCGTCCCGCAGAACAACAACGTCTTCCCGTCGTTGTCGGTCGAGGAGAACCTCCAGATGGGCGGGTTCCTCAAGCCGGGCAAGTTCTCGGAGCGGCTCGACTTCATCATCGACCTGTTCCCGAACCTCAAGGACCGCCGCAACCAGCGCGCCGGCTCGCTGTCCGGCGGTGAGCGCCAGATGGTGGCCATGGGCCGCGCGCTGATGATGGACCCGAAGGTGCTGCTCCTCGACGAGCCCTCCGCCGGTCTGTCCCCCGTGCGGCAGGACGAGACGTTCATCCGCACCCGCAAGATCAACCGCGCGGGGGTCTCGATCATCATCGTCGAGCAGAACGCCCGGCGCGCCCTGCAGATCTGCGACCGCGGCTACGTCCTCGACCAGGGCCGCAACGCCTACACCGCCACCGGGCGCGAGCTCATGCACGACCCCAAGGTGATCGAGCTGTACCTCGGCACGCTGGCGGCCGACGAGATCGCCCCCGAGGACTGACGGCACACGCACAGAGGCCCGGCCGGAGAACATCCCGGCCGGGCCTCTTCGTGCTCACCTGGCAACGACGAAGGCCCGGCGGGGGATCACTCCCCCGCCGGGCCTCGCGTCATCTGGGACTGACTGTCGTCAGCTGCCCTTGACCTCGCCGAACTCCGCCTTCTGCCACACGGGCACGTTCTCGGCGTCGTACTTGTAGATGCCGACGTACGCCGACGACGGGTCGTTGTTGTCGTTGAACGGGCCGACGCCGGAGACAGCCTGGTAGGTGATCTCCTTGCCGTCCTTGATCAGCTCGACGCAGTCCGCGAACGTCGCGCACTCCTCGCCGTCCGTCGTGCCGGACACCGCCGCCATGTTGGCCTGCACGGTGGGGCCGTCGTTCTGGCCTCCCTTGACCGCCGCGAGGGCCGCCAGGATGGTCGCGTCGTAGGACTCGGGACCGTAGTTGAAGTCCTTCAGGTCCGGGTTGACCTCGAGCAGGCGAGCCTTGAAGTCATCGGTCGGGTTGGCGCCCGGGTTGGTGCCCTGCGCGCCCTCCATCGTGCCCGGGTCGAAGAAGAACTTGGCGCTGTCGGCCGGGTCCTGCTTGAAGCTGGCCACGTTGCCGTCGACGAGGTACACCTTCGACATGTCGTAGCCGGCCTGGACGAGCTGAGGAACGATGACGCGGACCTCGTCGAACGTGATGATCACGATCGCGTCGGGGTTCGTGGCAACGACCTCGCCCACCTCGGTGGAGTAGTCCTGCAGCTCCGGCGGGAAGTCCTGACCCGCGCCCTCGGCGCCGTAGGTCACGTTGACGCCTGCGGGCTCCAGGTTCTGCTGGACGAAGCCGCGCAGACCCGTGCCGTACGGGTCGTCGAACACGAGGATGCCGACGTTCTTGTGCCCGTCCGCGATGATCTGCGTCGCGAGCGCCTGGCCCTGGACCTCGTCCGGCGGGGCGGTGCGGAAGTAGTACGGGCTGATGCCGGACAGGTCGGCCGCCGTGTTGGCGGGCGAGATCTGCACGATCTCGGCGTCCGTGATCGGGCCGACGACGCCGAGCGACAGGCCGGAGGACGCGGCGCCGATGATGACGTGCACACCCTCCTCGATGAGCGCCTTGGCGGACGGGGTGCCGATCGTCGCGAGGTCGGACGTGGGGCCCGAGTCCTTGTGCGAGACGGTCACCGGGACGCCGTTGACGCCACCGGCGTCGTTGATGTCCTTGATGGCCAGGTCGACGCCGGCGATCTCGGGCGGGCCGAGATACGCGAGGTTGCCTGTGACGGGGAGCAGGGAGCCGATCTTGAGCGGGCCCGAAGCGGTGGGCGCTGCGGAGCTCTCGCTGTCGGCCGGCTCGTCCGCACCGCTGCACGCGGTCAGGGCGAGGGCGACAGCGCCGGCCAAGGCGGCGGCGCGGACTACGTGGGTCGAACGAATCATGCCTGGTACCCCTCTGTGAGTACTGCGATCCACTGGAACCCGGTAGGGATCCTGCAGGTGTGGCGTGAAGGTACTCATTGTTTGTGTCCGCGATGTGAATCTGCGCGTCTCAGGAAAGGTTGTTGCCGAGTTGTGACCAACCAGTAACAAGCGGTGCTGGACGCGCGACCGGACTCAGGACGCGGGTGCGGCCGCGCCGGGCGCGACGTCCGACGAGGTCGACGCGGCGTCCGCGTCGGTGATGCCGAGCTCGTCGGCGAGGAAGAGGAACGCCCGCGCGTAGGGGTGCCCGACCGCGTCCTCGCGGACCCGCGGCCAGTCGATCTGCTCGCGCAGCGCACGCACGATGGCGAGCAGCCGCCCGAAGTCGCACGCGTGCTCCCCCAGCACCCGCAGCTTCGCCGAGACGATGTCGGTGGCCTGCAGCACCGGCATCCGTACCGCCAGCACCTCGAGCACGTCGCTGCGCTCCAGGAGCTCGTGCGTGATCGGCTCACCGACCATCCGGAACAGGACGTCGACCAGCTGGCCGTGGTGGAACGCCTTGAACAGCCAGTTCTCGGCCGGTTGCTCGACGTGCAGCCCGGCGGCGGCGATCACCTCCTTGGCGCGCTCGACGTCCTCGGGCGTCACGGCGAAGTCGGCGTCGTGGCTCGGTTCGGGGGCGCCCCGGGCCCAGGCCGCGTACCCGCCGACGAGGGCGAACGGGATCTCCGCGTCCGTCAGCGCGACCGCGACCAGCCGCAGGCCGTCCTGGAGGGCCGTGCGGTCGTCGGGCGGGTCGACCAGGGCGCCTTGCTGGGTCATGACACGACTGTCTACACGCCGACGCGCGGGCTCGCAGGTCGGCCGGGACAATCGGCAGGGTGCGCCTGGCCACCTTCAACATCCTGCACGGACGCTCGCTGGTCGACGGCGAGGTCCACGTGGGGCGGTTCGCCGACGCCGTGCGCGACCTGGACGCCGACGTCCTCGCCCTCCAGGAGGTGGACCGGGACCAGCCGAGGTCCCACAGCGCCGATCTGACAGTCGTCGCCGCCGACGCGATGGATGCTCCCGAGCACCGCTTCGTCGCCATTCTGCACGGCGAGCCCGGGGTGTGGACCGCCGCGACGGGCGACCACCAGCCGGCGGTGGCGAGCTACGGGATCGCGCTCCTCAGCCGGCACCCGGTGCTGTCCTGGCACGTGCTGCAGCTGCCCGTCCTGCGGCGCCGCGCCCCGGTGCGCTGGCCGGACGCGCGCTGGCCGACGCTCGTGCGCGACGAGCCCCGCGCGGCACTCGTCGCCGTCGTCGAGCACCCCACCGGCCCGCTGACCGTCGTCGACACCCACCTGACCTACATCCCGGGGTGGAACCGCCGGCAGCTGCGGCAGCTCGTCGGTCTCCTGCGGGAGTACCCCCGACCGCTGGTCCTGATGGGTGACCTCAACATGGAGCCCGACGCCGCGGTCCGGACGTCGGGCATGCGCTCACTGGCAGCCGCCGCCACCTATCCGGTCCTCGAACCCGTGCGCCAGCTCGACCACATCCTCGGCGACGGGTCGATCGTGCCCACCGACCCCGCACGTGCGGTCGACACCGGTCTGTCCGACCACCGCGCCCTCGTCGTCGACGTGGCACGCCGCTGAACGACGAAGGCCGGCGCGGATGATCTCCGGCCGGCCCTCGTCACGCTCGCGTCAGGAGGACGCGCCACCCACCTGCTCGATGACCGCGTCGGCCACCTCGCGCATGGTGAGCCGACGGTCCATCGACGTCTTCTGGATCCAGCGGAACGACTCCGGCTCGGTCAGACCCATCTTCGTCATGAGCAGACCCTTGGCCCGGTCCACGCGCTTGCGCGTCTCGAACCGCTCCGCGAGGTCCGCGACCTCCGACTCCAGGGCGCTGATCTGCGCGTACCGCGAGATCGCGATCTCCACGGCCGGCAGCAGGTCCGCAGGGCTGAACGGCTTGATGACGTAGGCCATGGCCCCGGCGTCGCGCGCCCGCTCCACGAGCTCCTTCTGGGAGAAGGCCGTGAGGAGCACCACCGGGGCCAGGTGCGCCTTGCCGATCCGCTCCGCCGCCGAGATGCCGTCGAGCACGGGCATCTTCACGTCCATGACGACGACGTCGGGCTTCAGCTCGGTGACGAGCTGCACCGCCTGCTCGCCGTCGCCGGCCTCACCGACCACGTCGAAACCGGCGTCGCGCAGCGTCTCGACGACGTCCATCCGGATGAGCGCCTCGTCCTCGGCCACGACCGCGCGCCGCGCCGGGCGTGCCGCGGCAGGAGCCGTGGGCTCAGCCGTCGGGGCCGGGGCGCTCAGGTCGAAGGCGTCGGGGGCCGCCTCGGTCGGTTCAGGGGTCGCGTCAGTGCTCACGTGCTCAGAGTAGTGGTCGCCGCCGCTCGCTTCGCAGTGGTTGCACCTGTGAGGCAGCCCACGCGGTGCCCTTCGGCCCACAGCGGACGTAGCCTCGAGGAGACCGGACTCGTCCGAGGAGGCCCGACGATGCGCAGCCACCGATCCGTCCGCGCGGCCCTCGCAGCCGCCGCCGCCGTGCTCCTGCTCGGCGTCGCCGCCCCCGCGGCCGTCGCCCACGACCGGCCGGACAGCTATCTGCTCGACCCCGCCGGCCCCGCGGCCGACGACATCTACCCGGAGGGGATCGCCGCGCGCGGCGACACGTTCTACGTCGGCAGCACGACCGACGGGACGGTCTACCGCGGCACGCTGCGCTCCCCCACCGCGACGCCGTTCCTGCTCGGGGGCGTCGACGGCCGGACGTCGGCGGTCGGCATGAAGGTCGACGGGCGCACCCTGTTCGTCGCCGGCGGGGCCACCGGACGCGTCTTCGCCTACGACGTGCGGACGCGCGAGCTCACCGGCTCCTGGCAGGTGGAGCAGACCGGCGCGCCGACCTTCCTCAACGACATCGCGATCGGTCCGCGCGGAGACGTGTACGTCACCGACTCGTTGCGGCCCGTGCTCTACCGGATCGACGCCTCCGACCGCAGCGTCTCAGGCGTGGCGGTGCTGCCGACCTTCCTCGACTTCACCGGGACGGCCCTGCAATACACGACCGGGTTCAACGTCAACGGCATCGTCGTGTCGGCCGACGGCCGGTACGCGGTGGTCGCGCAGTCGAACACCGCCACCCTGTTCCGCGTCGGCCTCCACGACCGGAGCGTCACCGCGGTCGATCTCGGCGGCGAGCCCGTCGCCGGCGACGGGCTCGTCCTGACCGGTCGCACCCTGTACGCCGTCGAGCGGCAGGGATCGGTCGGCTACGTGGTGACCATCGCGCTGGATCGTCGGCTGCTGAGCGGCACCGTCGTCTCGCGGACCACCGATCCCGGGTTCGACGACCCCACCACTGCCGCGCTCGTGGGTCGGTCGCTGCTCGTGGTGAACAGCCAGTTCGGCGAACGCGCCGCCGGGGAGCAGCCCGACCCGTTCACCGTGAGCCGGCTCCGCGCGCCGAGGTGACCGTGCGGCCGGGCTATCCTGCTGCACGGCCCCGATAGCCCAACCGGCAGAGGCGTTCGGCTCAAACCCGATCCAGTGTGGGTTCGAATCCCACTCGGGGCACCTCCTCGCGCCGTAAAACCGCAGGTCAGGGCGGGGCGCTTCGTTGGGGACGGTCGCGAGTCCCGTGGGCCGGCCACAGGCGAATCTGCAGGTCACACGCAGTACGCGAGTGGGATCCGGTCCCACACCCGGTCCGCTGGCCGATCGAGTGGTCGGAGGAGTCTTCTCCGAACGCGGGAGGCGCTCACCTCGACCGACATAGCCTGGGTCGACGACTTCTCGACGCCATCGGTAAAGACCGACGGATGAGCGACCGGAGCTGGCTAGCTCCGACCGCCCCTCCCACGCGGCCGAGGTTCCGCGTCACACCCCATCCGGACGCGCGGCCTCTGCGACCAGTGCGGTGTCGACGAACTGCTCGAACCGCACGATCAGGCCCCCGCGCACGATGAAGTGGTGGGCGACCCTCACGTCCAGCGCCTTGTGGGTGGTCCGGTGGGTGGCGGTGTACCGGGCGAGCACGACGACGTTCTCCCCATCAACGACGTAGGTGTCGTCGTGAGCCGTCCACGCGTCCCAGTCCCGCCCGAGCACCTCCATGACGTGCGAGGTGACACCGTCCGGGGTGCGATACGTGCCGGCCAGCGGGAAGCCGGCCATCTCGGTCCACTCGACATCCGGGGCCAGCGTCGCCCGCAGCGCGTCGAGGTCACCGGCGGCGGACGCGAGATACTGCCGGCGCACGACGTCGCGGGCCGAGGTCGAGGTCACCGGATCGAAGGTGTCCGTCAGCCCCATGTCATCTCCCCCTTCGCGACCTTCGGTCCGAGCTGGGCGGCGATCAGCATCCCGGAGCTCGGATAGGCGGCGACCAGCGCGGCGGTCGCCGCTGCGCCGTCGGCAGCCTCGGCCAGGATCCGCTCGAAGTCCTGCAGGTAGGTGCGCGTGTAGTCCAGGGCGCTCGCGTCGTTCGCGGTGCCGGGCAGCCGGTGGCCGGGGACGACGAGCCGCGGGTCGAGCGCCTGCATCTGGTCGAGCAGGTCGATCCACGCCGCGCGCTGCGGCTGGGTCGCGGTGTCGGCCGTCCACACGTGCTCCTGCTGGAAGACGAGCACACCGCCGAGGATGGCGCGGTCGTCGGCGCTCCAGAGGTAGTGCCGGTCCGGCAGCAGGGCCGATCCCCCGCGCAGCTGGAGCCGGTGCCCGTCGACCTCCAGGAACTCGTCGGCCAGCGGGGTGAGCGGGACCAGGCGCGTGGGCAGGTTGGCGCCGAGGGCGGCCCAGGCCTTGAGCTTTCCCTCGAACGACGCCTGGATGTGCTCGATGACGATCGGGGTGGCCAGGAGCACGGCGTCCGGGAACGCGTCGGCCACGACCTCGAGGCCGAAGTAGAAGTCGGGGTCGGCGTGGCTGACGAAGACGGTGGTCAGAGCCTTGCCGGAGTCCAGGATGGCCGCGACCAGGCGGTGGCCGTCAGCGCGGGTGAAGCCGGCATCGACCAGCAGCGCCTCGGTGGGACCGGTGACCAGGACCGCCGACTTGTTCGGCGAGCCTGCTGGGAAGTCGAGATCGAACACCTCGAAGTCGAGCGACATGGTGGCAGTTCCTTCCTCGTTGGCACTCGGTGGACCCGAGGCAAGCAGCGCGTCGCGCCGCATCCCCATCGCAACATTGGCTGACTAGTCAGCTATTCCCTTCGAGGCTGATCACGGCATGACCGGGAGTGCCGTCGCCGCGTTCTTGCTCAGCGTCCGTATCGCCTCAGCAAACACCGCAGCCTGATCGGGTGGCAGCACATCGATGAGATACACCTCGATGTTGCGCGCGTGGAGGGCGCTCGCCGCAACGAGGAGCTCCTCGCCGCGGGGGGTGAGCTCGATGAGCTGCACCCGCCCGTCTTCCGGGGACGCGTGACGCGTGACCAGACCCTGCGCGGACGCACGATCGACCAGCCGGGTGGCTCCGCCGGAGGTCAGGACCCTCGCCTGAGCGATGTCCCGGACGGCGATCCCACCCGGACCCGCCCGCCCGACCACCAACAGGAGCTCGAACAAGGAGTGGCTCAGTCCCGTGCCCTCCTCCAGCGCGCGGCCAAGGAGAAACTCCAGCCGGTTCGCAGCTCCGAGCAATCGGCCGAACACCAGGATGCGCGGATCGTTGGCGGCCTCCCGGGCCGTGGCGAACTCTCTGTCTCCGGTCACGCCCCAACCCTAGAGACGCGGCATCGACGACTTGTGATCCAACCCGTGTTGCACGTGCGCAAGGTAGGTCACGGTCTGAGCCGACTCTCTTGGGCTCACTCCCGTCGCCGCGTCGGTCGCCTTCCCGCTGCGGCGCGTCTTGCACGGAAGTACGCACACCCGCCTTCGTCCTGACAAGGAAGGGAGGAGCGATGGGCGAGACTGAAGAGCCTGAGCGACACGAGACATGCGGCCTGGAGGATGTGGCCGGACTTCTCGGTACGTCCGGCTGGTGGCTGCGAGAGCCGGTGTCCCGTGTTCGTGTCGAGCACCTGCGTCTCGCGGTCGCCGTATCCGGTTCACGCAGGAGCAGGTGGAAAGGCTCGTCGGACTCGCCACCGTCCAACGCAGCAGGGTCACCTGCCCGCAGATGCGGGCACCCGCGCAAGGTGTTGCGGCCCGCGGTGCCACCCCGAAACAGAACACTCGATACAACCGGGAGGCCACCTCAACCCGCGTGAGCCGGCTCGGGGCCACCCCCGGCGGGGGCAGCACGGACCGATCCGGGCCAACGACGTCAAACGAACCGCGACGGAACCGCAGGTCACGGAGCCGCGGGGATGGTGCATGTGTCCCTTGTGCCCGTCTGGCGGGGTTCGAATCCCACTCGGGGCACCGAGACTAGCTCTCTGACCTGCATGTTCGCTCCTCGCGAAGACCGCGATCCGACGATGCTTGTCGTCAACCAGGCCATCACGCCGGCCCGGCGACCGAAACATCCTGATCCGAACGCCGCCAGCCGCCGGTCGTTGCTTCCCAGAAGGGAGCGCTCGGTCACAGGGTGCCTGAGCGATCGACTCACAGCCATGGGGGCTGCCCTCGCCGCGGGCACTGTTGCTCCCCGTGGTCGGTACCTGTTCGATGTGCGCCATGACGTCTCACGATGTTGCGGCTGCCTTGCCGAAGATCCGCGTTCTGCGTGACCGGTGCCGAGCTCTGGCAACGTTGGAGGCGATCCTCAGTCCCGAGTGGGAAGACCGCTACTACTCATTCGACGCCCATTGGGGGCCGGGCGAAGAGATGGCCTCGATGCGGAACGGCTCGGGCGACTCGTGGTCGATCGTGTTCTCTCGCGCCGGTGCGTTTGTCCGCGGCTTTGATCACGAGTCCCCGATGAGCCCAGCAGCCAACGGCGGCGCGCTGTGGCCGGGTCTAGTTGAGGGCATGCCGGAGGTGTTCGCACCCTGCGTCAACGAGCCGGCGTTCAGTTCGGACGGTACGCCGGATGCGACGGTCTGCATCTGGCGTCGACCGTCGGACGACGAGTGGCACGTCGGTGTGCTGGACCGTCCAGAAGGAGACGACCCGGACGGGGCCGACTGGCTCTTTGCCGTCCTGCTGGACGGCACGCCGACCTCGTATCGGGAGTTCGCGGAGGACTACTACGAGGCCGACCTCGACGTCGATCCGGTCAACGAGGTCTTCGCGCTGCAGACACTCACTGATGAACTCGTCCAGCGCCTCAATCCGGATGTGACGCTCGGTGATCTGGGCGACGACCTCGCCGAGATCGGCTACCCCGGCGCGAGCTGACCCGGTTCACTGCCGACGCGTACCGCCCTGGCGAACTGGTCGATGATGCGCTCCCGCGCCGTGAGTCCCGTAGACGCACTGGCGGCACGGGGGCACGGCGTTGACGCAGGCGGAGAGTGTCCCCCATCGCCCCGTCGCAGACCGCAGGAGCGTTCTGGTGAGGGGCCCAAAGGCCCACCTTCGCCGCCGTCTGCTCCCCCAGTGTGGGATCTGAGTGCTGGGTACGCGGCCCTGCACGGTGACTGGGCATGGATGAGCGCATGACGTGGTCCTCCTGGGCGACAGGCCCGAGCCGGTCGCCTCGACCCAGCACACCAGCGCTGCGTCGGGCGCCCTTCCGCCGCGCTGACAGGAGATCCCCATGACCACGACCGCCGCCACTGACATCGACATCGACCCCGTCGCGCTCGCCCAGTACGTCGACCACACCCTGCTCAAGCCCGAGGCCACGGCCGCGGACATCGCCGCCCTGGTGGCCGAAGGTGCGCGGCTGGGCGTCTACTCGGTGTGCGTCTCGCCGTCGTTCCTGCCGCTGGACCTCACCGAGACGCCGAACCTGCGGCTCGCTGTGGTGTGCGGCTTCCCCTCCGGCAAGCACCACAGCACGGTCAAGGCTGCCGAGGCGGCACTGTCGATGCAGCAGGGGGCCGACGAGGTGGACATGGTGATCGACCTCGGTGCAGCCAAGGCCGGGAACTTCGCCGCGGTCGAGGCAGACATCGCCGCCGTCCGGGCCGCAGTGCCGGCCCCCGGGGTGCTGAAGGTCATCATCGAGTCCGCGGCGCTCGACGACGCGCAGATCGTCGGCGTCTGCCGAGCAGCTGTGGCTGCGGGCGCCGACTTCGTCAAGACGTCCACGGGCTTCCACCCGGCCGGCGGCGCCAGTGTGCACGCCGTGGCGCTGATGCGCGCGACCGTGGGTCCCACGATGGGCGTCAAGGCATCCGGCGGCATCCGCACGGCCGCAGACGCAGTCGCCCTCATCGACGCGGGCGCGACCCGCCTGGGCTTGTCCGCGACGGGCCACGTGCTCGCCGGCCTGGACGGCGGCGCCGGCTACTGACCGGCATCTGCCGCCGTCGACGTTCGAGCCGGAGGCGGTCGCCTACGGCGGACCAGAGGCGGCATCGCCCCCGTCGGGAGTCGGAGCTCGAGCCTCAGCTCGCCCACCGAACTGTGATCGGCGACCGCAGCCCCGGCACCGGCAGCGCAGTCGCCTCGAGCTCGACCTCCGCACGGCTGCTCGCGGAGAGCGGGTCCCAGGTGCGGACGGTCACGCGGTCCCCGGCTCGCCGCCACCAGCCGACGACCGCGCCCTCGACGAGGACCGCTCCCGGCCACACGCGCGTGGTCCACAGGTCCGCCCGCCGCTCGGCGTCGGGCACCAGAAGCTCACGCTCTCGACCCTGCAGCAGGAAGTACGCGTCGCCGCTCGGGAGCAGCCGTGCCAGCGCCGGCGGGCCGGCCGGCGCTCTCAGCGCGGCTTCGTCGGAGGCAAGCACCCACGCGTCGCCGACGTCTGTTCTCACCGGCACCAGCTCGTCGAGCAGCCCGTCGAACGCGGTGGCCGCGCTCGTCGGCCGGATGCCCGACCAGGCGCCGAAGCCCTCGGCGTTGCCCGGTCCGAGGATGTGCAGGAACCGTCGCGCGAGCTCGCGCCTCGCCTCCGCGGGGTCGAGCTCGGGCGCGGGGACCGTCCACACCGTCGGCTGAGAAGCACCGTCCCACCGGATCAGAACGCGACCCGTCGCTGCCGCGTACCGAAGCTGGTACGGGTGCTCGCCCAGCTCCCGCCCTGCCTGGACAGCCGACATCGCACGTCCACCGAGATGCATGTCCAGTCGCTGCGCGAGCTCCGTCGCGAACCGGCGCCTGCCCTCGTCGTCCGGCAGTCGGCCGAGCGTGAAGACGGCATGATCTTCCGCCGGGACCACGTAGACGCTGAAACGCGGTCCCCACACCTGGACGACGCCAGGGTCGTCCAGGGCGGTCGAGGTCGTCCCGCTCACACGCGCGTGGAGCTGCAGCAGGGCGGCACGCGGCACGCTGTCCGTCAGTCCCGCCCAGGCCGCCGTCCGCACCGACCCGGGCTCGGCCGGAAGTCGCGTGTCGAGTGCACCGACGGCGCGGCGGAACGCAAGCAGCTTCTCGCGGGTCACCTTCACCGGACGCGTCATCCACCCACCTTCCGTCTCAGGCCGCAGGTGTCGAGACGCAACACCGTCGGCGCGACCGAGTGCCGCAACAGGATGGACGGCGCGTCGCGGACGTGTCGGCGCCTCAGGCCAACCGGGGAAGCACCTGGTCGGCCGAGAGGACACCACGGAACGGGTCGCCTCGCGAGGTGACCCGTTGCAGCACCGTGCGCACCGTCCAGGCGTCGGGTCGGAGCCAGGGCTCGTCGAGCTCGTCCCAGGTGATCGGCGCCGAGACCGGGGCGCCCGCCGCAGCGCGCGGGCTGTACGGGGCGACCAGCGTCTTGTTGATGGCGTTCTGCGTGTAGTCGAGGCGAGCCAGCCCGTCACGCTCGCGCACCCCCCATCGCCAGCTGACCAGCTCGGGGATCACCTTGCCGACCGTCCGCGACAGTCGCTCGACCCACGCTCGGGTCTCGTCGAACGTGGGTCCGGGCGCGATCGGCACCCACACCTGGATCCCCCGTCGGCCCGTCAGCTTCGGGTACGCCCGCACTCCCAGGTGCGCGAACGCGTCGCGGTGCAGCCGGGCCATCAGGAGGACGTCGTCCCACGTGCTCTGCGTGCCGGGGTCGATGTCGACGAGCGCGTACGTCGGGAGGCGCGGCTCGGCCCCCAGCGAGGTCCACGCGTGCCACTCGAGCGCCCCGAAGTTCGCCGCCCAGACCAGGGCGGCAGCCTCGTCGACCAGGAGGTAGGTGGTCGTCTCGCCCGGGTCCGACTCCGGGTTGTCCCACCGGGCCAACCAGTCGGGTGCGTGGTCGGGGACCTGCTTGTGCCAGAAGCCCTTGTGGTCTGCGCCCTCGGGGAACCGGTGCATGTTCAGCGGGCGCCCGCGGAGGTAGGGCAGCGCCACGGGCGCGATCAGCGCGGCGTAGCGCACGAGCTCGCGCTTGGTGACGGGCTCCTCGCCCGCGCGGGCCGGGAACAGCACCTTGTCGAGGTTGGTGAGCCGCAGACGCCGACCGAACACCTCCCACGTCCCCGCCCGGCCGAGTTCGTCGAGCGCCTGGAGCTGGTCCTCGGTCGGTGCGGCGGCGTGCAGCTCGACGGACGCCTCCGCGGCCGGCAGGTCCGACCGCCACAACCTCTCGGGGTCCGCCTTGACCTCGTCGTTCGTGCGCCCGCTCAGCACCGACGTCGGGTGGTCCTCGGCGTCCCAGCCCTCGACGGCGTGCTCGTCGCGCTTGTGCAGCAGCAGCCACTGCTCCTTGCCGTGCAGGTCCGCCTCACCACGCCGGACGAGCACGAACTTCCCGCGCAGCCGCGACCCGTGCAGCTCGGCGTGCAGCTCCCCCGTGGCCACGTCCGATCTCGGGTCCTCGCCCTTGTACGGCTCCCACGTCCCGCGGTCCCAGACGATCACGTCGCCGCCGCCGTACTGGCCGGACGGGATGACGCCCTCGAAGTCGGCGTACTCGAGCGGATGGTCCTCGACGTGTACCGCCATCCGACGGGCCTTCGGGTCCAGCGTCGGACCCCGCGGCACCGCCCAGCTGACCAGGACCCCGTCCATCTCGAAGCGCAGGTCGTAGTGCAGCCGGCGCGCGCGATGCCGCTGGACGACGAACCGGCGCTGTCCGGATGCCACCGACGGCGCGCTCGATCCGCCCGGCGGCTCGGGCGTCCTGCCGAAGTCGCGCATCGTCCGGTACGTCTCCAGGCCGCCCGACGTCGCGGGCTTCTCCTCGTCCACCCTCCACCGCCTCGCGCCACGCGGTCGGGACGTGCCCCGACCCTCGCACCAGGGTTCCGCAGGTACGTCCGTCACGCCCGGCGGCGTCGGTATGGCAGCAACCGCCCCGCTCTCGCATCGGCCAGGAGCTAGTCCTCCTTGGCCTTCGTGTCGGTCTTCACCTTCTTCGGCGTCTTGGCTGCTTCCTCGGTGTTCTGGGGAACCGGTGGAACAGGGGCCGACGGCTGGGCAGCGGACGGCGCGGGCACCGGGACAGGACCGGGCGACCCGCTCGATCGCGGCGACGGCGTGGTCCGGTGCTCGCTCGCTGAAGCAGGTGCGGTCGATCTGACCGCGGGGACCTTGGGGTCGACCTCGACGCCGTCGGAGTGGGTCGTCCCGATCGCCGGGGGGTCAGCAGCGACGGTGGCGGCTGGTTCGGGCGAGCGCGGAACATCGGCGAGCGCGATCCCGCCTGCGGTCGCCGTGGACACCGAGAGCACGAGGCCGATCGCTCCGGTGCTCTTGAGGGCGCCCGCGGTGGTGAGCTTCTGCACGACGGACGGCAGGTCGGCGGAGAAGGAGGGCAGGCCGGGCAGGACCGACAGGACGCTCAGAGGTCCGGCGACCCGGCGCAGCCTGCCGAGCCCGATGGCGAAGAAGGCCCGGACGACCTGCGGGTCGAACTGCTCGCCGGCGCACCGCGCCAGCTCCGCACGGGCGGCCGACGCGGGCAGGGCGCGCTTGTAGGAGCGTGCCGACGTGATCACGTCGTACGCGTCGGCCACGGCGACGATGCGTGCGCCCACGCTGATGGCGTCGCCCGCCAACCCGCTGGGGTAGCCGGCGCCGTCCCAGCGCTCGTGGTGCTGGCCGATCACGTCCAGCCACGGGCCGAGCCACTCACGGAGCGGCTCGGCGACCTCCATGCCGGCCTCGGGATGGCCCGCCAGGATGTCCCACTCCTGCGTCGTGGGTTCGCCCGGCTTGCTCAGGAGGCTCGCCGGGACGCGCAGCTTGCCGACGTCGTGCAGGAGGGCGGCCCAGCTGAGCTTGGCGGCGTCCTGCCCCGACAGGCCGAGCTCCTTGCCGATCAGCGCCGAGTAGGCCTGGACCCGCTCGCTGTGGCCGCGGGTGAGCTGGTCGTGATCACTGATGGCCGCGACGAGCCCCAGGATGCGAGCGGCGTGCTCGTCGTCCGGGCGCACCACGCGCGGATGTCCGAAGGAGAGCAGTCTGGCCTGCAGCGCGTTCGGTGAGTAGTGACTCATGGCCACGGCGAGCCGTGACGGAGCACGGTCCGGGAAGTAGAGCGTGAGGCGCAGCAGCGTGGTCAGCGGCAGGAACTTGCGCCCCAGCCGGGACGCGAGCACCAGGAGCCCCGTCGCGCACGAGATCTCGATGAGGATCCAGACCCACGGGTTGAGACCGAAGCGGCGCGGCGGGAACCAGTGCACAGCGGCGAGCCCGAAACCGACCGCGAGGCCAATGGGAACTGCGGCGATCAGCGTCCGGATGGCCCCCGCCAGGATCGGGCGACCTTTCCAGACCCCGAGACTCGCGTCGTCGTAGTTCTGCGTGGGACCGAAGGCCATTCCCTGACTTCGACATTCCGGACTCCGACCTTGACACCCCGTTCGGGTGACGAGCCCAGCCCCTTCTCCGTAAGAGTTACTTGCAGGTCAGTAACAGTTGTCGTTACTGTCGGCGCAAATCGGACAAGTCGCCCCCTTGCCGTGCGCAGCGCAGTGACACGTGTCATCGGGCGATGCCGACCACGGCCCCGTCCGATCGACGACCGGTTCCAGGAGGCAACGATGCATCCCGTACGCCAGCGCACCGCCACCCGTCGAGCTCAGGGGCTCGCCGCCGCACTGGGCGCCGCCGCGCTCGTCGTCGCCGGCTTGGTGGCCTCGACGGCCACCACCGCCGAGGCGGCGATCGGCGACGTCATCTGGTCGCAGGAGTTCAACGGCTCCGCGGGCAGCGCCCCCGACTCCGCCGTGTGGAGCTACGACACGGGTGCGGGCGGTTGGGGCAACGCCGAGCTGCAGAACTACACGACGTCCCGCAACAACTCCGCGCTCGACGGACAGGGCAACCTCGTCATCACCGCCCGGCGCGAGGGCGACGGGTCGTACACGTCCGCGCGGCTGCAGAGCAACGACAAGGTCGAGCTCAAGTACGGCCGCGTCGAGGCCCGCATCCAGATCCCGCGGGGACAGGGCATCTGGCCGGCGTTCTGGATGCTCGGCGGCGACTTCCCCCAGACGTCGTGGCCGACCTCGGGCGAGATCGACATCATGGAGAACATCGGCAAGGAGCCGCACCGCATCTACGGCACCGTGCACGGCCCCGGCTACTCGGGCGGCAGCGGCATCACCGGCGTCTACCAGCACCCGCAGAACTGGTCGTTCGCCGACACCTTCCACACGTTCGCGGTCGACTGGAAGCCCGGCTCGATCACGTGGTCCGTCGACGGGAACGTCTACCACCAGGTCACGACAGCCCGCGTGGGCAGCAACCCGTGGGTGTTCGACAAGCCGTACTTCCTCATCCTCAACGTCGCCGTCGGTGGCCAGTGGCCCGGCTACCCCGACGGGACGACCCAGCTCCCGCAGCGGATGTTGGTCGACTACGTCCGCGTCTATGACAACGGCTCGGGCTCCGGCGGCGGGGGTGGCGGCTCCCTCCCGACGGGCACCGGCACCATCCGCGTCGCGAACACGCTGTGCCTGGACGTGCCCTGGGCCCAGACGCACGACGGCAACCCGATCCAGGTCGTCGGCTGCAACGGCAACGCCGCCCAGCAGTGGACCCGCGGTTCGGACGGCACCGTCCGCGCGCTCGGCAAGTGCCTCGACGTGAGCGGCGGTGGGACGGCCAACGGGACCGTCGTGCAGCTGTGGACGTGCAACGGCACCGGAGCCCAGAAGTGGTCGTACGACACGGCGACGCGCACGCTGAGGAACCCGCAGTCGGGCCGTTGCCTCGACGCCGTCGGCGGCACGCCCGTGCACGACGGGCAGCGCGTGAACCTGTGGGACTGCCACGGGGGTGCGAACCAGCAGTGGTTCCTCTGACGCGGTGATCGCGGTCCGGCAGCCTGGTCGACCCAGGCTGCCGGACCGGGGGATGCGCCCGGCGCTCTTTCGGCGTAGAACGGGTCGCATGTTCGAAGAAGGACAGCTCTACGCCCCCGTCACCGCCGACGAGGACGGCAAGGTCACCGTGCACCTGGCGGACGACCACCCCGGTGCGAACGACCCGGAGTACCGCCGTCGCCGCGAGGAGATCGCCGGTCCTGCACTGGGGTGGCAGCCCGGCGACCCGGTGCCGCGGGTGCAGTACACCGACTCCGAGAACGAGATCTGGCGGACCGTGTGCCGCGAGCTCGCACCGAAGCACGAGCGGCTCGCGATCCGTGGCTACCTCGAGGGCAAGGAAGCCCTCGCGCTGCCCACCGACCACGTGCCCCAGCTCGACGAGGTCAGCGCGGGACTCGATCCGCTGAGCGGCTTCCGGCTGCACCCGGCCGCCGGGCTCGTGCCGCTCGACGTGTTCTACGGGTCGCTCGCGGACGGGGTCTTCCACTCGACGCAGTACCTGCGCCATCCGTCGCAGCCGCTGTACACGCCGGAGCCGGACGTCATCCACGAGGTCGTGGGGCACTGCAACCTGCTCGCCAACCCCGCGATCGCGGACGTGAAGCGCCGCGCCGGCGAGGCCGCGCGACGGTGCGAGACGCCCGAGGGCCTGCAGTACGTGGCGGACGTCTTCTGGTTCACCATCGAGTTCGGGGTGATGTACGAGCACGGCGAGCTGCGCGCCTACGGCGCCGGCCTCCTGTCGTCCTATGGCGAGATCGAGGAGTTCCGGGGAGCGGACATCCGGCCCGTGGACTTCCACCAGATGGCCACGCTGGCGTACGACATCAGCCACTACCAGCCGATCCTGTTCGCCTGCGACGGCATGAGCGAGCTCACCGACCGGGTGGGCGGGTTCTTCGCCGAGTTCGACGACGAGACGCCGGCCCGGCTCGCGCGGGGCGCCGCCTAGGCCACGGGCTGTCGGCTCGCCGCGAGCAGGTGCTGCGCGAAGAACGCGGCGAGCTCGTCCGTGGCGTCGAGCGGCAGGACGGCCGCGACGTACTGGTCCGGCCGGACGACGACGACGCACCCGGCGCGGTCGATGCCCCGCAGTTCGAAGATGTCCTCGTCCGGGTGGGTGGCGAACACCTTCTCGTAGTCGACGAGCTCGAACGGGCCGGTGCGCGGGAGGAAGAGGTCCGGCACGGCCGCGATGTCGACGTCGACGTGCCGCTGCTGGTAGACGACCTTGAGGTCGACGACACCGTCGTCGCGCACCGGGGAGCCGCTCATCCAGTCGGCCCACGTCGTGAGCGCGGTGGCCGCCTCGTCGGCGAACGCGTAGACGCGCCACCGGCCGTCGGCTCGGTGCTGGTGCCCGAGCTGCAGCGGGTTCGCGTCGGCGACGCGGACCACGGGGACGGACTTGAACCGCTTTCCTACCGGGAAGCCCGTGGCGAGCGCCTGGTGGGTGGGCTCGGCGACGACCATCGACGGGGCGTACTGGGTCATGAACCCGAAGAGGAACTCGGTGGTGCGCACGTAGAACTCGGCGAGCCGGCCGGGGTCCCCCAGCTCCTCCGGCGTCTTCGCCATGAGCGTGGACCACTCCTTGTCGAAGTCGATTAGGTTCTGCGCGACCACCTGGCGCTCGGCGGAGTAGGTGGCTAGCAGGCTCTCCGGGCTGCGGCCCGACAGCACGTACCCCAGCTTCCACGCCAGGTTGAACCCGTCCTGCATGGACACGTTCATGCCCTGACCGGCCTTGGCGCTGTGCGTGTGGCAGGCGTCGCCGGCGATGAACACGCGGGGGGTCCGCGTGCCGGACTCCTCGACGGGGACGTCGTCGAACCGGTCCGTGAGCCGGTGCCCGACCTCGTAGACGCTGTGCCAGGCGACGTGATGCACGTCGAGCGTGTAAGGCTGCAGGATCGCCTGCGCCCGAGCGATGATCTGCTCGATGGTCGTGCTCCGCACCTCGTGGTGGGAGTCGGGGTCGATCTCGCCCAGGTCGACGTACATGCGGAACAGGTGGCCGCCCTCGCGCGGGATGAGCAGGATGCTGCCTCCCGCACCCGACTGGATCGCGCACTTCAGGCGGATGTCCGGGAAGTCGGTGACGGCGAGCACGTCCATGACGCCCCAGGCGTGGAACGCCGAGTTCCCCTGCATGGTGCAGCCGATCGCGGACCGCACCCCGCTGCGGGCGCCGTCGGCGCCCAGGACGTACTTGGCCCGCACCACCTTCTCCTGCCCCGCACGCTCCCCCGCGGTCCGCACCAGCGTGACGGTGACGTGGTCGTCGGACCGCTCGAGCCCGCGGAACTCGTAGCCGTAGTCCGGCGCCATCCGGCTCGGGGAGTTCGCCATGTACTCGGCGAAGTAGTCGAGCACGCGCGCCTGGTTGACGATGAGGTGCGGGAACTCGCTGATCCCGTGGGGGTCGTCGGGCGGCCGTTCGCCACGCACGATCCGCGCCGGGTCGGCAGGGTCCGGGTGCCAGAAGCACATCTCGGTGATGCGGTAGGCCTCCTCGGCGATCCGGCCGGCGAACCCGAACGCCTGGAACGTCTCGACGCTGCGCGCCTGGATGCCGTCCGCCTGCCCGATCGCGAGCCGGCCGTCGCGGCGGTCGACGATCCGGGTGACGACGTCGGGGAACTGCGAGAGCTGCGCGGCCGCGATCATGCCCGCCGGGCCGGCGCCGATGATGAGGACGTCCACCTCGTCGGGGAGCTCGTCGGGCCGGTCGAGGCCCACCCCCGCGGCGGGCTGGAGGCGGGGGTCGCCGGAGACGTAGCCGTGGTGGTGGAACTGCATGGGACCCGCTCCCCTGACGCCGGTGTCGAGGTTGACGGATCGTATATTATCCCTTCCACGCCGCAATGACGCGGTCGACCCGGCCCGGAAGGCCCTGATCCATGCCGACGGTTTCCGCGCACGTCGCCGTCACGCTCGCCGCCCACGTCGACCACGTCTTCGGGGTCATGGGCAACGGCAACGCGTACTTCCTCGACGCCCTGACGTGCCAGACCGACGCCCGCTTCGTCGCGGTGCGGCACGAGGCGGGCGCGGTCGTCGCCGCTGACGCCTTCCACCGGTCGTCGGGCCGGCTCGCCGCGGCGACGACCACGTACGGCGCCGGTTTCACCAACACGCTCACCGCCCTGGCCGAGGCGGTGCAGGCCCACGTGCCGCTCGTCCTCGTCGTCGGCGACGAGCCGACGTCCGGGCCGCGACCCTGGGACGTCGACCAGATCGCGATGGCCTCGGCCGTCGGCGCCCGCACCTACACCGTGGGCCGTACGGACGCCGCTGCCACGACCGTCATCGCCGTCGAGCACGCACTGACCTACCGGGTGCCGACCGTGCTCGCGATCCCCTACGACGTCGCGACGCTGGACACGGGCCCGGTGCCCGAGACGCCGACCCCGCGCCTGCCACCTCCGCTCGCCATGAGGGGGGCGTTCGCCGAGGGTGTCGTGCGGGAGATCGCGACGGCCCTCGCCGACGCGCGGCGTCCGTTGCTCCTCGCGGGGCGCGGTGCCTGGGAGGCCGGCGCGGGCGAGGCCCTGGGCGCCCTCGCCGACGCGACCGGTGCGCTGACCACGACGACCGCGCTCGGGCGGGGGGTGTTCCCCCGGTCCGAGTTCGACCTCGGCGTCGCCGGCGGGTTCGGCGCCCAGGGGGCGATGGAGCTCGTCCGTGAGGCCGATGTCGCGGTGGTGGTCGGCGCCTCCCTCAACCAGTTCACGATGCGGTTCGGCGACCTCTTCGCGCCCGGGTGCCGCGTCTTCCAGGTCGACGTCGCGCCCGCGGCGACGCACCCGCACGTCGGCGGCTACGTCCGGGGGGACGCGGGAGTCGTCACGGAGGCGATCCTCAAGGAGCTCGATGGAGCCACACCCAGCGGGTGGCGCGAGTCGGTCGACCTCACGGCCGCTCGTCGGCAGGAGCCCGGCGACGGGACGGCCGCGGACGGGCGCCTCGACCCACGCACCGCGGCCGCGCGCCTTGCCGAGCTGCTGCCCGAGGACCGTGTGGTCGTCTCGGACGGCGGGCACTTCCTCGGCTGGTCGAACATGTACTGGCCGGTGTCCGCCCCGGACCGGATGGTGATGGTGGGCACCGCGTTCCAGGCGATCGGGCTCGGCTTCCCCAGCGTGGTGGGCGCGGCGCTCGCCCGGCCGGAGACCACGGTGGTCCTGACCACGGGAGACGGCGGCGGGCTGATGGCCCTGTCCGACCTCGAGTCGGCGGTGCGGGTGGCGGGCGGCCGCGGGATCGCGGTGGTGTGGAACGACGGGGCGTACAGCGCGGAGATGCACCTCTACGGGCGCAAGGGGCTGGCACGCGAACCGATGCTCATCCCCGACGTCGACTTCGCCGGCGTGGCCACCGCGCTCGGCGCGCAGGGCGTGGCCGTCCGGACGGTCGAGGACCTCGAGGCGCTGACGCGGTGGCGCGCCCGGCCGGAGTCCGACCGCCCGTTCCTGCTCCTCGACCTGCGGGTGTCCGGCACCGTGGTCGCACCCTTCTGGGAGGAGATCTCCCGGGCGAGCGGCTGACGACGCAGGACCTCTCCTCACCACCGGCAAGGGAGCTCATGACCGACGACAGCACGGACCGCAGGTTCTCCGCCCTGCCCGGACGCCCCGGCAAGATCGTGGCGGTCCACCTCAGCTACGCCTCGCGCGCCGACCAGCGCGGCCGGCGGCCCGCCCAGCCGTCGTACTTCTTCAAGCCGTCGAGCTCCGTCGCGCCCTCCGGTGGCACCGTCGAGCGCCCGCAGGGCACCGAGCTGCTCGCCTTCGAGGGCGAGATCGCGCTCGTCATCGGGACCACCGCACGTCGGGTGCCTCTGGCCCAGGCGTGGGACCACGTCGCATGGGTCACCGCGGCGAACGACCTCGGGCTGTACGACCTGCGCGCGAACGACAAGGGCTCCAACGTCCGCTCCAAGGGCGGTGACGGGTTCACCCCCGTCGGACCGGCCCTCCTCGACGCCCGCGCGGTCGAGCCGGGTGCACTGCGGGTGCGCGCCTGGGTGAACGGCGAGCTCCGCCAGGACGACACCACCGCCGGGCTCCTCTTCCCCCTCGCCCAGCTGGTGGCCGACCTCTCGCAGCACCTCACGCTCGAGCCCGGTGACGTCATCCTCGCCGGCACCCCCGCCGGCTCCTCGGTCGTCGTCCCCGGCGACGTCATCGAGGTCGAGGTCGACGCGCTGGACGCCCCGGGCGCTCCGACCTCGGGCCGGCTCGTCACCACCGTCGTCCAGGGCGAGCACGGGTTCGACGGTGCGCTCGGGTCGCTGCCCGCCGTCGACGACGTGCAGCGCGCGGAGGCGTGGGGCTCGCGCGCCGCCGCCGGTCTCGAGCCACAGGGCCTCTCCCCCGAGCTGCGCGAAAAGCTCATGCAGGCCCCGGTCGCGGCGCTCAGCGCACAGCTGCGCAAGCGTGGCCTCGACGAGGTGACGATCGACGGGGTCCGTCCGATGCACCCCGGTGCCAAGCTCGTCGGCACCGCGCGCACCGTGCGGTTCCTGCCGGGCCGCGAGGACCTGATCGCCCGCCACGGCGGTGGCTACAACGCCCAGAAGCGCGCGTTCGACGCGGTCGGCGAGGGCGAGGTGCTCGTCATCGAGGCGCGCGGTGAGGCGGGATCCGGCACGCTCGGCGACATCCTCGCCCTGCGCGCCCACGCGCGGGGGGCGGCCGGCATCGTCACCGACGGCGGTCTCCGTGACCACGCCGCCGTCGCCGCCGTCGGCATCCCCGTCTACTCGGCGGGCGCGCACCCCGCCGTCCTCGGCCGACGGCACGTGCCGTGGGACATCGACGTCGCCGTCGCGTGCGGTGGGACGACCGTCGAACCCGGCGACGTCCTCGTCGGCGACGGCGACGGCGTGGTCGTCATCCCGCCCGCGCTCGTCGAGGAGGTCGTCGACGCCGCCCTGGCCCAGGAGGAGGAGGACGGCTGGATCGCCGAACAGGTCGCCGCCGGCCACCCGGTCGACGGGCTCTTCCCGATGGACGCGCAGTGGAGAGCGAGGTTCGACGCATGGCGCGCGAGCAGATGAGGGAGGCGGAGGCGCGGAGCAAGTCGCAGCTCGCCTACCACTGGCTCAAGGAGCGGATCGCGAGCGAGGAGCTCACCCCGGGGTACCGCCTGGTGCTCGGGTCCATCGCGGACCAGCTCGGGATGAGCGTCGTGCCGGTGCGCGAGGCCATCCGCCGGCTCGAGGCCGAGGGGCTGGTGACGTTCGAGCGGAACGTCGGTGCGCGCGTGTCGATGATCGACGACACCCAGTACCGGCACAGCATGGAGGCGCTGGCCATCCTCGAGGGGGCGGCGACTGCGCTCGCGGCCCGGCACCTGACGTCCGACGGCCTCCGGCAGGCTCGCGACCTCAACCGCCACCTCGTCGAGTCGCTCGACGACTTCGACCCGCACCTGTTCACCTCGGTGAACCACAGGTTCCACGCGGTGCTCTTCGCCGCCTGCCCGAACCCCCGCATGCGCGCGCTGGTCGACGCCGAGTGGACTCGGCTCGGCCACCTGCGCGACTCGACGTTCAGCTTCGTGCCTGGCCGCGCGCAGGAGTCCGTGCGGGAGCACGAGGTGCTCCTCGACCTCATCGAGACCGGTGCACCCCTGCCGGACATCGAGCGGGCCGCCCGGGGGCACCGGTCCGCGACGCTCGCTGCCTACCTCAGCCACGAGCACCCCGACGGCGTCACGACCTCACTCTGAGAGGCAACCCCCATGCCGACCCACCTTCCCGAACGCCTCCAGCACTACATCGGCGGCGAGCACGTCGACTCCGCGGACGGCGCGACGTTCGAGGTCCTCGACCCGGTCTCGAACGAGACGTACCTGAACGCCGCGGCCGGCAAGAAGGCGGACGTCGACCGAGCCGTCGCGGCGGCACGGCGGGCGTTCGAGGAAGGACCGTGGCCGCAGATGCTGCCGCGGGAGCGGTCGCGGGTCCTGCACCGCGTCGCCGACATCGTCGAGTCGCGCGACACCCGGCTCGCGGAGCTCGAGAGCTTCGACTCCGGCCTGCCGATCACCCAGGCACTCGGCCAGGCGCGACGCGCCGCCGAGAACTTCCGCTTCTTCGCCGACCTGGTGGTCGCCCAGTCCGACGACGCCTACAAGGTGCCCGGCCGCCAGATCAACTACGTCAACCGCAAGCCGATCGGCGTCGCGGGCCTCATCACCCCGTGGAACACGCCGTTCATGCTCGAGTCCTGGAAGCTCGGGCCCGCGCTGGCCACGGGCAACACCGTGGTGCTCAAGCCCGCGGAGTTCACCCCGCTGTCGGCATCCCTGTGGGCCGGGATCTTCGAGGAGGCCGGTGTGCCCGTCGGCGTGTTCAACCTCGTCCACGGGATCGGCGAGGAGGCCGGCGACGCGCTGGTCAAGCACCCGGACGTCCCCCTGATCTCGTTCACCGGGGAGAGCCGGACCGGGCAGCTCATCTTCGCGAACGCGGCGCCGCACCTGAAGGGCCTCTCGATGGAGCTCGGAGGCAAGTCCCCCGCGGTGGTCTTCGCCGACGCCGACCTCGAGGCCGCGATCGACGCGACGATCTTCGGGGTGTTCTCCCTCAACGGCGAGCGGTGCACCGCGGGCAGCCGGATCCTGGTCCAGCGCGAGATCTACGACGAGTTCGTCGAGCGCTACGCCGCCCAGGCGGAGCGCATCGTCGTCGGCCCCCCGCACGAGCCGGGCACCGAGGTCGGCGCACTCGTGCACCCGGAGCACTTCGCGAAGGTCATGTCGTACATCGAGGTCGGCAGGACCGAGGCCCGCCTCGTCGCCGGCGGCGGGCGACCCGCGGGCTTCCCGACCGGGAACTACGTGGCACCCACCGTCTTCGCCGACGTCCCCCCGGACGCCCGGATCTTCCAGGAGGAGATCTTCGGCCCGGTCGTGGCCATCACCCCGTTCGACACCGACGCCGAGGCGCTCGCGCTCGCCAACGGGGTCAGGTACGGGCTGGCGGCCTATGTGTGGACCAACGACCTGCGGCGGGCGCACACCTTCGCCCAGGCGGTCGAGTCGGGCATGGTCTGGCTCAACAGCAACAACGTCCGTGACCTGCGCACCCCGTTCGGAGGCGTCAAGGCCTCCGGCCTCGGGCACGAGGGCGGGTACCGCTCGATCGACTTCTACACGCACCAGCAGGCCGTGCACGTCACGCTCGGCGAGGCGCACCACCCGACCTTCGGCAAAGGACACTGACGTGAGCACGACGCCGCTGACCCCTGGCGGGCCCGAGCCCGTCGTGACCGTCGAGGACCCGATCCGGTCCGCCGACCCGATCCCGACGCCGTCGTCCCCGCCGCCGGACATCCTGCGCGCCGCCTCCATGGAGCTCGTCGTGACCGACCTGGCCGCGTCGCGGCACTTCTACGTCGACGTCCTCGGGCTCGTCGTGACGGAGGAGGACGGGGAGACGATCTCCCTGCGCACCTACGAGGAGTTCATCCACCACAACCTCGTCCTGCGCAGGGGTCCGGTGGCGGCGGCCGCAGCGCTCTCCTACCGGGTCCGCTCCCCCGGCGACCTCGACAAGGCGGTCGCGTTCTACCGCGAGCTCGGGTGCCGGGTCGAGCGTCGTGCGGACGGCTTCGCGCGGGGAATCGGCGACTCGGTCCGTGTCGAGGACCCGCTCGGGTTCCCGTACGAGTTCTTCCATGACGTGCAGCACGTCGAGCGGCTCGCGTGGCGCTACGACCTCTACACCCCGGGCACCCTCGTGCGCCTCGACCACTTCAACCAGGTCACCCCCGACGTGCCGCGAGCCGTGAGGTACATGGAGGACCTCGGGTTCCGGGTGACCGAGGACATCCAGGACGAGGCGGGCACCACCTACGCCGCGTGGATGCGTCGCAAGCCCACCGTCCACGACACGGCGATGACCGGCGGGAACGGCCCGCGCATGCACCACGTCGCCTTCGCGACCCACGAGAAGCACAACATCCTGGCGATCTGCGACAAGCTCGGCGCACTGCGGATGTCGGACCGGATCGAGCGGGGACCCGGGCGGCACGGCGTGTCCAACGCGTTCTACCTGTACCTGCGCGACCCCGACGGGCACCGGATCGAGATCTACACGCAGGACTACTACACGGGAGACCCGGACAACCCGGTGGTCACCTGGGACGTCCACGACAACCAGCGCCGCGACTGGTGGGGCAACCCGGTCGTCCCCTCCTGGTACACCGAGGCGTCCCTCGTGCTCGACCTGGACGGCAACCCGCAGCCCGTCGTCGCGCGCACGGACACCAGCGAGATGGCGGTGACGATCGGGGCCGACGGGTTCTCGTACACCCGCAAGGGGGACGCTCCCGACGAGCTCCCGAGCTGGAAGCAGGGCGAGTACAAGCTCGGGCACCAGCTGTGACCGGCCTGCTGCCCGCCGAGACCGTCGCGGCGATCGCCGACGAGCTGGCCGCCGCCGAGCGGGACCGGACCACCGTCCCGCTCCTCACCGCGCGCCACCCCGGCATGACGGTCGACGACGCGTACGCGGTGCAGGGCGAGTGGCGTCGCCGGGCGGTGGCGGCCGGTCGGCGACCCGTCGGCCGCAAGATCGGCCTGACGTCGAAGGTCATGCAGGCGGCGACGGGGATCGACGAGCCCGACTACGGGGCGATCTTCGCCGACATGGTCTACGAGAACGGCTCGGTGATCGAGCACGGCCGGTTCTCGAACGTCCGCATCGAGGTCGAGCTGGCATTCCGCCTGGCCGACCGCCTCGAGGGACCTGACGTGACGATCTTCGACGTCCTGCGGGCCACCGAGTACGTGGTGCCGGCCCTGGAGATCCTGTCGTCGCGCATCGAGCTCGCGGGCCGCACGATCGTCGACACGATCAGCGACAACGCCGCGATGGGCGCGATGGTCCTCGGCGGCACGCCGGTCCGCCCCGACGACGTGGACCTGCGCTGGGTGGCTGCGATGCTGCACCGGAACGAGAGCATCGAGGAGTCCGGCGTCGCGGGAGCGGTGCTGGGTCACCCTGCCCTGGGCGTGGCCTGGCTGGCGAACAAGCTGGCCCAGCACGGAGACCGGCTCGACGCCGGGGACCTCGTGCTCGCGGGCTCGTTCACCCGTCCGATCTGGGTGCAGCCGGGCGACACCGTGCTGGCCGACTACCGCAACCTGGGGACGATCACATGCCGCTTCGTCTGACACCGACGTTCCGCGACGCCCTCGAGACGGCGGAGCGACCGCTCGCCGGCATGTGGGTGTGCACGGGCAGCCCGCTCGTCGCGGAGATCTGCGCAGGCTCCGGGCTGGACTGGCTGCTCGTCGACATGGAGCACTCGCCGAACGGGCTGGAATCCGTGCTCGCGCAGCTCCAGGCGGTCGCCGCCTACCCGGTGACCCCGATGGTGCGGGTCTCGGTCGGCGACGTCGTCACGATCAAGCAGGTCCTGGACCTCGGGGCGCAGAACCTCCTCGTGCCGATGGTGTCCTCGGCGCAGGAGGCGCGGGCGGCCGTCGAGGCCGTGCGCTACCCACCCCGCGGGCGTCGGGGCGTCGGTTCGGCGCTCTCCCGCTCGGCACGGTGGAACCGGGTCGAGGGATACCTCGCGGACGCCGACCAGCACGTGTCGCTGTTCGTGCAGATCGAGACGGCCGAGGGTGTTGCCGCGGCCGGAGCGATCGCCGCCGTGGACGGCGTGGACGGCGTCTTCGTCGGGCCGTCCGACCTCGCCGCCTCGATGGGGCTGCTCGGTCAGCAGGGTCACCCGGACGTCGTCGCCGCCGTCCACCGCACGTTCGAGGCCTTGCGCGCCGAGGGCAAGCCGGTCGGGGTCAACGCGTTCGACCCGGCCCTGGCACGCTCGTACGTCGAGGCCGGCGCCTCCTTCGTCCTCGTGGGAGCCGACGTGACGCTCCTCGCACGCGGGTCGGAGGAGCTCGCCCACCGGTTCGCCCCCGCGACCGTCGACCCGGACCGGGATCCCGCCGCCACGTGATCCCGGCCGCGGGCCGCGTCAGCCGGTCGCCGACTCCGTCGGCTCCGGCGTCTCTGCCGGTGGTTCCGGCTCTCGGGCGGTCGCGAGTGCGGCCTGGAACGCAGCGACCGTGGCAGCGTCGACCGTCCCGGTCACCGGGACGCCGAGGGTCGTCTGCGCGGCGCCGAGCGCGGCGGTGAGCTCGTCGGTCCACTCGCCGTCCACGGGACCGTCCCAGTAGCCCACGAGCTTGAGCGTCTGCTGAAGTGCGGCCGTCGACGCCAACGACTCGTCCGCCGCCGCGCCACCCTTGGCCTCCAGTGCGGCCTGGAGAGCTGCATCCGTCGCCCGGTCCAGGGTGCCGGTCTGCGGCAGCCCGTTCGCTTCCTGCAGCGCCGCGACCGCCGCGGCCGTCTCGGGTCCGTAGATGCCGTCGACCGCTCCCGCGTAGTACCCGGTGTCGGTCAGCGACTGCTGGAGTGCCGCGGTGTAGGCGCTCGCCGCGGACGCGGCGTCGGCCTGCTGGTCGTCCGTGAGACATCCGGACTGGGCGACGAGCTGGAGCCAGGCCATCTCCAGGGCGACCGCCGCGGCGTTGAACTGCTCGGCGGCCTCCCTCAGCGGGGTCTGGTCCGTGATGCCCGCCTGCGCGGTCGCGAACTCAGTCTCCGCCTGCTGGACGCGGAGCACGGTCGCCGGCGGCTGCGACGGAGCGCTGCTCGACGGGTCGTCGGTGGGCGTCGGGGGTGGCTGGTTCGCGGCCACGGCCTGGGCGGTCGCGAGCGTGTCCTGCGCGTCGGCGAGCTCGTCCTCGGCAGCGGCGACGGCCTCGCGCGCGTCGACCGCGTCCTGGGCCGCGTCCCGGGTCTTCTCCGCCGGCTTCGTGAGGTCRCTGCCGGCATCCTTGACGTCGCCGACGGTCGGCGCCGTGTCGTGGAGCACGTCGCCGTACCGGTCGAGCGCGGTGAGGTAGGTGGCGCTCGCGGTGCAGAACGCCGCCGAGGCGTCGGCCGCGTTCGCCTGGGCGTCAGCCAGTGCCTCCTGCTTCTCGGCGACGTTCGCCTGCGCCGCGGCGACCGGCGACTCGGCCGTGCACCCGCTCGCAGCCGCCACGAGGCACGCGGCCCCGACGACTGCCGCGAGGCGCGCCAGCCGGGTCGCGCGGCCGTGCTCAGCTGACGACGTCACGGCCGTGGACGGTCAGCGCCCAGATCACGAAGACGTCGATCGCGATGATCACGACCGCCCACACGGGGTAGTACGGGAGCCACGCGAAGTTGACGACCGCACTGAGGCACGCCACGGCCACGCCGACGGTGCGTGCCCACACCGCCCCGCCGAGGACGAAGACGCCGGCCGCGGCCACGAGGATGCCCACGAGCAGGTGGACCCACCCCCACGTCGTGACGTCGAACGAGAAGATCCACTCCTGGCCGACGACGTAGAACGTGTCGTCGAAGAGCGCCACCAGCCCCTGGATGGCCTGGAAGACACCGGTCACCATCAACATCGTCGCGGCAAAGACAGTCACGCCGACGGCAAAGCCGCTGCGGTGCTCACTCATGGTCGAACCTCTCACTCGTCGTGGTCGTGGTGCGGGTGGTCGAGCCGTTCACTGTCTCCGAAGACCTTCCTGCGCTGACTCTCGAACTCCTCCGGGGTGGCGAGGCCGCGCTCGACCAGGTCGGCGAGCTCGGCCAGCTGAGCGGCCGGATCGACGAGCAGCGCCGCCCACGGGTCCTCCGGTGGGTTCGCCGGCCGGGTGCGGTTGAGCAGGTCGGGGTGCTCGGTACGCGAGCCGGGAACTCGGTGCATCTGTGCTCACCGGTCCGTGCCGCGAGAGTGCGCCTCGGGTGCCAGCGCCGCCTCGACACGCCGCCGGGCGATCCGCTCGCCTCCCACGATGCGCCCACCGGCGAGCCGGGCGGCCGACGAGAGCCGTGCCGCCCACCGACCCTCGATCAGGAGCACCACCGCGGACGAGCCAGGGCCGACCGCCAGCGACGCGGTCGCGATGTCGTGGGCGCTGAGCAGTCCTCCGACCTGTCCCTCGACGTCGCGGAGACCCGCCAGGCTCTCGACGTCCTCGAGCTCGAGCACCGTCAACCCACCACCGTGCTCGTTCCGGGTGACGCAGACGAGATCGATGATCCGGATCGCCGAGGCCTCGACGAGCTCTCCGAGGGCCGGGACCAGTCGGTCCAACGCCCCGAGGTCCGGGACCACGATCACGAGGTACTCGACCAGGTCTGCGTCGGGTGCCTCGTGCGCCGGGCGCCGGCCGGCCGCGTCGCTCATCGACTCGTCCCGGGGCGGAGGAGGGAGATCACCGTGTCATCGTCGGGTGGTGGCAGGTGGGCTGGCACCACCCTGCACGGGGTGAACGCGACCGTCAGCGCCCGTGCGCGCCCCCGCTCACCCGCGATCTGCTCTCGCTGTGGAGGTGCCGGGCGATGTCGGCCGCCTCGAGCCGGGAGCCGACACCCAGTTTGCGGTAGATGACCCTGAGGTGGAACTTCAGCGTGTTTACGCTGATGTACAGCTCGTCGGCGATCTCGGGGAGCGTCAGCCGGCTCGGCAGCATCCGCAGGACGCCGAGCTCGCGCTCGGTGAGGTGCTCTCCCGGCGGGCTGGGGTCCACGACGGTCGTCGCGTGCGGTGAGGCGGCCCTCCGCACCCGGTCGAGCCACACCTGAGGTGCCACGACGGCCTGGACCTCGAGCAGGTCGAGGACCTCGGCGCCCTCGGACGCGACCGTCTGCACGAGCCCCACGCTGGTCGCCAGCGCGATCGCGCGTGCTGCCCACTCCAGGGCGAGCGGATGGGATCCCGCGGCCCGGGCGCGCAGCAGATCCCGCACCACCTCGTGGCGCGGGCAGCGTGGCGCCACCTGGTCGAGCAGCGCCTCCGCCTCGGCCCGACCGCCCTCCGCGAGCCGCACGCGGGCGAGCCCCACCCCACCCCAGAACCGGTCGTCCACGCGCTCGGCCCAGATCTGGGCCTCAGCGATCCGGCCGGAGGCGAGGCAGAGGACGGTCCCCGYCCGGGCCAACCACGTCAGGCCACCCGGTCCCGCGAACTCGCTGCGCACGAACTCGTGGGCGCGTTCGAAGCACTCGTCGGCAGCCGCGACGTCGCCGTCGTCGAGCCGCAGCTCGGTCAGCTGGAGCATCGCGAGGCACTGCGCGTGCGTGACCGGGTCGCGCCACGGTGGGGAGGAGGACGTCAGCTCGGTCAGCGCTCGGGCTCGGTCTCCGAGCTCGCGGTGAGCGAGGGCCTCGGCGATGCCGAGCTCGGCGGACAGGATCGTCATCGAGCCCACCGCGACGACGTCCCGGACGCCGGCGGCGATGCGCAACGCGTCCAGCGGACGTCCCGCGAGCGCCTCGCCCAGCGCGTGGATGCCCTCGTACCTGAGCCGACGCTCCGGGTCCGCACCGAGCTCCAGCCGGATCTGCTCCAGCTGGCCGGAGCCGTCGTCCCACCGTTCGCTCAGCGCGACCTCGCGCGCGAGCAGGTTCCAGCCGAACCGCCCCAGCTCGTCGGTGCGGACGTCCTCCCCCAGCAGCGCCATCGACTCCGCCGTCAGCTCACGGCTCCTGCTCCAGTCGCCGGTCACCGTGGCGGCGACGGACTGCAGCATCGTCAGCCGCCCGGTCTGCGTGCGAGCCTCCACGCCGAGGTGCCCCCTGCCCTCGCCCGCCCGGACGGTCTCGAGGAACCGGTGCTTGTCCACGAGCAGGTGGCACCAGGCGAACTCGATCAGGGCCTGCAGGTCCGTCGAGGCGAGATTGAGCGGGATCTGAGCCAGGGTGCGTGCGATCGTCGCCTCGCGCCCGGAGTCGTAGAGCTCCTCGACCCGGCCCGCGAGCAGCCGCAGCGCGTCGCGTGGCCGGCCGGCGAGGATCCAGTGCTCGAGGGCCGTGGCCACCTCGCCGGCATCTTCGAACCATCGCGCGGCACGCGCGTGCTGATCGGCCACGCGCTGCGGCGACCGGCGTGCCGCCTCGGCGAGGAGCTCGTCCCGGACCACCGAGTGCACCTCGAACCAGCCGGACGGGCCGAGCCTGGTGACGAACAGGCCGCGCGCCTCGGCCTCCAGCAGGAGCTCGCCGGCATCGCTGCGCCCGGTCAGCGCGGTGGCCAGGGAGGCGTCGGCCCGCTTGGCGACGCAGGTGTCCAGGAGGACGCCGACGACGTCGGGACGCTCGGCTCCCAGCACCTCACGCCACACGTAGTCGGCGAAGAGGAGCCCCCGCGTGTCGGCCCGAGGCATCGCCGCGGGCTGCGCCCTGTCCGACCGCGACGCGAGCGCCGAGAGCTGGAGACCCGCGGCCCAGCCCCCGGCTCGATCGACCACCTCGCCGACCTCGTCCTGGTCCAGCGAGGCGTCGAGGCGGGCGAGCATGCACCCGGCCTCCTCGGGAGAGAACCGGAGCTCGGCGAACTGGACCTCCGACAGCTGCCCGCGGACGCGGAGCCGGTCGATGGGCAGCTTCGGCGTGCGCCGCGAGAGCAGCACGACGTGGAGCCACGCGGGGACGGACGTGAGGAACATCGCCATGGACCGGACGATGCCCTCGTCGTCGTCGACCAGGTGGACGTCGTCGATGATCAGCACGGCCGCGTCGGGATGCTCCGCCTGCTCCAGCCCCGAGAGGAGCGCGGCCACCGCCGCAGCCGGCGAGCCAGGACGACGAGCGCCTCGCACACCGGCCGTCGGCCCGTCGACGAGCTCGCCGAGCGCGACCGTGACGCCGGCCCAGAGCTGCCCGCCGTCCCGGTCCGTCTCGTCGACGGACACCCACGCGGTCGGGACGGCGGCCGACGAGAGCCAGTCGGCCAGCAACGACGTCTTGCCCGACCCCGCAGGAGCCACCACCACGGTGATGGGCGCAGACGTCGCCTGATCGAGGAGCTCGACCAGGCGCGGCCGTCGCAGGTAGCGGGCCGGGTTCGGGGGTGCATGGAGCCGCGACCCATAGAACGAGGTCGCTGCGTCGGCGGGGAGGCGCCCGCCCGATCCGCTGCGCGTCACGGGACCCCCCCCTTGACCAGCCTGAGCAATCGCTCGAACTCGATCATTGCGGACATGTCGGTCGATGACCAGCATCGACGTCCGCGGCGCGTCCGTGGTGCGCCCCACCCGGTCGAGGATGGGGACCACCTACCCGGGCGGCTGCCATCCTCGCGACATGGCTACGGTGCTGCGCGACGGCGTCGATCGGGAGCGACTCCTGCGCACGTTCCTCGACCTGGTCGCGATCGACAGTCCCACGGGTCAGGAAGAGCTGATCGGACACGACCTGGAAGCCCGCTTCACGGATCTGGGATGTGCCGTCCGGCGAGACCACGTCGGCAACCTCGTCGCCGTCCGCCCGGGAGACCCCGACCGCACGATCCTCGTCTCGACACACATGGACACCGCGGGGACCGATCGCGGCATCGTTCCGATCGTGGCCGACGGCGTCGTCCGGACCGACGGCTCGACGATCCTCGGTGCCGACGACAAGTCGGGGATCGCCGGCTGCCTGGAGGTCCTGACGCTCCTGCGCGAGCACCCCGACGACACCGTGCCCACCATCGAGTTCGTCGTCACGGTCGGCGAGGAGCGCGGGCTGGTCGGCTCCCGGCAGCTCGACGTGGGGCTGCTGGAGGCGAGCCACGGGTTCGTGCTGGACACCGCCGGAGCCATGGGCTCGATCACCTACTGGTCGCCCACGTCCGTCTACCTGACGATCACCTTCGTCGGCAGGAAGGCCCACGCCGGCGTCGAGCCGGAGAAGGGCATCAATGCCGTGCAGGTCGCCGCGGAGGCGGTCGCGGGGATGCCGCTGGGACGGATCGACGAGGAGAYGGTCGCGAACATCGGGACGTTCACGGGCGGGGAGGCCCGCAACATCGTGCCCGGCACGGCCGTCCTCGAGGGGATGGCGCGCAGCCACGACCAGGGCAAGCTCGACCGTCAGCTCCAGGCGATGCGCTACGCGTCCCAGCTGGCCGCCGACCGCCACGGCGCAACCGTCGACTTCGGCGTCGAGACCATCTACCAGACCTACAAGATCGACGAGGACGCCGTGCCCTACCGCGAGGCGGCCGCCGCGATCCGTTCGGTCGGCCTCGACGTGGTCCCGCGCAAGTCCGGCGGCGGGACCGACGGGAACTTCTTCAACGCCAAGGGCATCCCCTGCGTCGCGCTGCCGACCGGGATGGTCGACGAGCACGCGACCTCCGAGCACATCGCCGTCGACGACATGGTCCTCGCCTGCCGGGTGCTCCTGGCGATCGTCACCGGAGCCCCCCGATGAGGCGGCCCGCCGCCTGGCTCGGTCTCGTCGTCGTCGCGACCGCGACCGTCGCCGGGTGCGCCGACCCGGCCGACCAGGACCCCTGCGTGAGCTACGCCGCGCTCACCGCCACCGTCGACGACCTGCGTGAGCTGGCGCAGACCGAGGGTGCGTCCGCGAGCGTGGCCGCCAAGGCGGTCGCCGCGAAGGCGCAGCTGAACCAGCTCGAGGCGCTCTCCGAGGACCGCCTCGACGCCGCGGCCTCCCGGCTCCGCACGGCCGTCGACGACCTCCAGCTCGCCGCGGGCTCGGAGGCTCAGGACACCGCGGCGCCGCTGCTGTCGGCGGCGGTCGACGACGTGCGGGACGCCTTCGGAGCCCTGGCGGAGTCGCTCGACACGCAGTGCACCACCGGATGACCGCGCGGGGGACTGGGACGGAGGAATCGGCATGAGCGTGAGCTTCGTACTCGAGGCCCTGGTGGTGCTCGGCGCCATCGTGATGGGCACCCGGGCCGGCGGTGTCGGCGTCGGGCTCTGGGGCGGCCTGGGCACGTTCATCCTGGTCTTCGTCTTCGGCGAGGCGCCGGGCGAGCCACCCGCCGCCGCGATGGCGATCATCCTCGCCGTCGTCACGAGCGCCGCCCTGATGCAGGCCGCCGGAGGGATCGACTGGATGGTCAGCGTCGCGGCGCGGGTCATCGAGCGGCGCCCGAAGCAGATCACCCTCATCGCACCGCTGACCGCCTTCGCGTTCTCCGTGGGCGCCGGGACCAGCAACATCATCTATCCGCTGCTGCCGGTGATCTACGACGTCTCCTACAAGAACCACATCCGACCCTCCCGCCCGCTGACCGTCACCGTGGTGCAGTCGGGCATCGCGCTCGCGGCCTCGCCCGTCTCGGCGGCGATGGCCGCCATGCTGACGTTGACGGACGTCGAGCCGTACAACCTGGGGCTGACCCAGATCCTCGCCATCACGATCCCGGCGTGCGTGATCGGCATCATCGTCACGTCCCTCGTGGTCAACCGGATGTGGAAGGACCTGGACGACGACCCCGAGGTCCAGGCCAAGATCGCGTCCGGGGAGCTCGTCGCTCCCCCGGCCGTGGCCGTCGGGGTCCCCGCCGGGGCGGTGTCGTCCGGCAGCGCAGGCCTCGGTCCGGACGTCACCGGTCCGTCGGGGGTCGCCGAGCCTGCACCCGCCTCCGCGCAGCTCACCTACACGCGTGCCGGCCGCAACTCCGCGCTCGTCTTCTTCGCCGGGGTCGTGGCGATCGTGATCCTCGGCCTGTTCCCCGGGCTGCGCCCCTCGTTCGAGGTCCCCGACGTGGGCACGGTGTCGCTCGACATGACCAACACCATCGTCCTGGTGATGTTYGTCGTGGGCGTCATCATCCTGTTCGTCGGGCGGCCCGACGTGAAGACGGTGCCGGACCAGTCGGTGTTCAAGGCCGGCATGATCTCGGCGATCGCCCTCTTCGGCATCGCCTGGCTCACGGCCACGTTCATCGCCGCGCACGAGGAGTTCATCATCAGCACGGTCGGCGCCTGGGTCACCGACTGGCGGTTCCTGTTCGCGCTCGCCGTGTTCCTCGTCGCCGCGCTCACCACAAGCCAGTCGACGGCCACGCGGACCATGGTGCCGATCGGTCTCGCTGTCGGCCTGCCACCCGGTGTGGTGACCGGCATGTGGGCCGGTGCGCTCGGTGGCGTCTACACCCTCCCGGCCAACGGCACGCAGATCGCCGCCGCGAACTTCGACCTCACGGGCACGACGAAGCTGGGCACCAAGCTGATCGACCACAGCTTCTTCATCCCCATGCTCGTGCTCTCGGTCACCACGATCATCGTCGGCTCCGTCATCGGGGCCGTCTTCTTCTGACCCCGGCGGCGCGGCACCCGCGGGGTGTCGAGGAGAGAACGGAGCACGTCGTGCAGACCAAGGACCAGATCGCGGGCAAGGCGGCCGACCTGATGCCCGGCCTCCTCGAGGACCTGCACACGCTCGTCGCCATCCCGTCCGTCGCGTTCCCCGGCTACCCCGCCGAGCCGGTGCACCGCATGGGCGAGGAGACGCTCCGACTGTTCCAGGACGCCGGCTTCACCGACGCGCGCCTCATGGACGTGCCCACGGGGTACTCCCCCATCTACGGGCAGATCGACGGACCCGAGGGCTCGCCGGTCGTCGTGCTCTACGCCCACTACGACGTCCAGCCGGCCCCGGCCGACCAGGGCTGGACCAGCGACCCGTGGACGGCGACGCGCAAGGACGACGGACGGATCTACGGGCGGGGGGCCGCCGACGACATCGGGGGCCTGATCATCCACCTCGGCACCCTGGGCGTCTTCGACGGCGAGCCGCCGTGCACGGTCAAGCTGATCCTCGAGGGGATGGAGGAGACCGAGAGCAACCTCGAGGCCTTCGTCGAGGCGCACCCGGACCTGTTCGACTGCGACCTGTTCATCATCTGCGACATGGGCAACCTGCGGGTGGGTGACCCGGTCCTGACCACCGCGCTGCGCGGCGACGTCGCCTGCGTGGTCACCGTCAGGACGCTCGAGCACCCGCTGCACTCCGGGGTCTTCGGAGGGCCCGCGCCCGACGCCATGATGGCGCTCGCCCGTCTGCTGGCCACGTTGCACGACGACGCGGGAGACGTCGCCGTCGACGGGGTCACGTCGACCACCTGGGCGGGCGAGGACCTGAGCGCCGACGACCTGCGTGCCAGCGCCGACGTCCTCGACGGGGTCAGCCTCACGGGGACGGGTCCCATCAGCGCACGGCTCTGGGCGCGCCCCTCCGTGAACGCGATCGGCCTCGACATGACGAGCATCGCCGGCTCGTCGAACGTGCTCATCCCCCAGGCGAGCGCCAAGATCTCCATGCGCATCGTGCCCGGGTCGGACCCGCAGCAGGAGCTCGACGCCCTGGTGACGCACCTCGAGACGCACGTCCCCTGGGGCGCCCAGGTCGACGTCCAGCGCACGAAGGCCGCCCCCGCGTTCACGTGCGCGACCGACGGCCCCGCGTACGCAGCGGCACGCGAGGCCATGACCGAGGCCTTCGGCACGTCCGTCGGTGAGGCGGGCTGCGGCGGTTCCATCCCGCTGCTGCGCTCGCTCCAGGCGGTGGCCCCGCGCGCGGAGTTCATCCTCTGGGGCCCCGAGGACGTCGCGCTGTCCCGCATCCACGCGTCCGACGAGAGCGTCGACCCCGCCGAGATCGAGACGATGATCGTCGCGCAGGCGCTGCTCCTGCAGAACCTGGGTCGGCGCCTGTGACCCCGGCATCCTCGGCAGGGCGCTCGTCGGCGCGCGGGGTCCTGGTCGCTGCGTGCGTGTCCGTGATCCACCGTCCGCGCGACCTCACCGGCCGCGACCACCCCCACAAGGAGGCCCAGTGAACCTGACCGCGTCGTTCGGGAGCGGCGACATCCTGCTCTGGATGCTCGAGCTCTTCCTGTTCATCATCTGGTTCTGGCTGCTGATCGCGATCTTCGGCGACCTGTTCCGTGACCCGGACACCGGCGGCGGCGTCAAGGCGCTGTGGGTCGTCCTGCTCGTCATCCTCCCGTTCCTCGGGATCCTGCTGTACCTCATCGTGCGGGGGAAGGGCATGGGCGCCCGGCAGGCCGCCCAGGTGCAGGCCGCGCAGTCCGCGTTCGACGACCGCATCCGCACCGCGACCGCATCGTCGTCGCCCACCGACCAGATCGCCCAGGCCAAGGCCCTCCTCGACTCCGGCGCGATCGACCAGACCGAGTTCGCCAAGCTCAAGGCCACCGCCCTCGGATCGTGAGGGTGGACCGCACGTCCCACTCGAAGGAGCACCGCCATGTCCGATGACCAGAACACTCTCAGCGCCGCCGCACTCGTCTCGGACGGCGCCTACACCTTGTTCGTCGCCGACTTCACCGACACCGACACCGCATGGGAGGCGTACGAGGCGATCAAGGGCGCCGAGGACGGCAAGACCCTGAACGTCGAGGGCGTCCTCGTCGTCAAGCGGGACGCCGACGGCACGCTGGAGATCCTGAAGTCGACCGATCACAGCACCCGCAAGGGCCTGACGTGGGGAGTCGTCGGGGGCGTCGCGCTCGGCCTCATCTTCCCTCCGACCATTCTCGGCAGCGCGGCCGCGCTCGGCCTCGTCGGCGCCGCGGCCGGCAAGGGTGTCGCGCTGCACAACCGCAAGGAGCTGGCCGAGGACCTGCAGGACTCGATCGTGGCCGGGCACTCCGGGATCGTGGCCCTGGTCTCCGACCCCAGCGCGGTGGCGCTCCGCAAGGCGCTGGACAAGGCGGACGCCATCCTCGAGAAAGCCATCGAGAAGGCCGAGGCCGACGCGATCAAGGCAGCGGCCGACGAGGTCCAGGCCGAGGCGAAGTAGCGCCGCGGACGGGATCGGCCCCKGGGGCCCGTAGCCTCCGGGGATGAGCACCCTTGACGAGGTCGGTTCGCGCGACGGCTGGCGATGCTGGCTGTGCGACGAACCGGTCGACCCCGACGCGTCCGTCAACGCCGACCGTGGCCCGAGCATCGACGGCGGCGCGACGCCCAAGGGGAAGAAGGCGGTGCCGGGTTCCGAGCGGCTCGCGCACCGGGCCTGCAACACCCGCAAGGGAGCCGTGAAGCCCGTCGTGGCCTGGTCGCCGGCGCTGTTCGTGGTGGAGCCGGCACCGATCGTGTCGACCGTCGAGCGGCTGACCCGCAAGGGCGGCCGTGAGGTCGTGGGCCGCTGCCCGACCAAGGCGGACGGCGAGCAGGCAGCCGTATGGCTCGTGGACCGGCTCTCGCGGTTCGCACCTGGCCTTCCGGTGACCGCCACTGTCGAGCCGGGAGGAGGACAGTTCCTCCTCGTCCTGCACGCAGGTGCTCGCTGAACGGTGAGAGACCCGGTCAGCGGACAGGGATCGAGCCGCCTGGTCCGCGGCTGATGCAGCGGAAGCCGAGGTGCGACGTGGCGGTGTCGACCGCCTGCGGCATGCGGGCCGCAGGGCGGTACCGCCGGCAGTAGTTGGGCGCGCACAGGTGGGATCCGCCCTTCATCACCCGGCGCGGGATCGCCACGGACGGAGTGCTCGGGTCGATACTCGCCGCGCGGGCGCCCCCGCGCGGGTTCTCGACCGTGCAGCAGGCGTGCGACGTCTCCGCGTGCGGCTGGAACCAGTCGGCCGTCCACTCCCAGACGTTGCCGGTCATGTCCGACAGTCCGTAGCCGTTGGGCGGGTAGGAGCCGACCGGCGCGGTCCACAGGTGCCCGTCGTCGCGGGTGTTCTGTATCGGGAACTCCCCCTGCCAGGTGTTCGCCATCCACCTCCCCCCGGGCGTGAGCTCGTCGCCCCACGCGTAGGTGGCACCGTCCAGCCCGCCGCGCGCGGCGTACTCCCACTCGGCCTCGGTCGGCAGGTCCTTGCCGGCCCACTGCGCGTACGCGACGACGTCCTCCCACGCCACCTGGACGACGGGGTGGTCGGGCCGTTTCTTCACCGAGGTGCCCGGGCCCTGCGGGTGGCGCCAGTCGGCGCCGGGGATGTAGGTCCACCAGCTGTAGGGGTCGTCCAGGCTGACCGGCTGCGACGGCTGCACGAACACGCTCGAGGCCGGGACGAGCAGCTCAGGCAGCGCGCCGGGATAGTCCGCGGGGTCGGGTCTCCGCTCGGCGACGGTCACGTGGCCGGTGTGCTTCACGAACCGTGCGAAGTCACCGTTGGTGACGGTGTGCTGGTCCATCCAGAAGCCGTCGACCGTGACGCGGTGGGTCGGCGCCTCCTCCGGATAGTGGTCGTCGGAGCCCATGAGGAACGTCCCGCCCGGGATCCAGACCATCCCGGGCGACGGCGCGGTCCCCGGCGCACTGGTCTGGTCGGTCCGACGTGCGATCGTGCGAATGGTGCGACCACCGTCGGCCACGGCGCCTCCCGCGCTGTCGGATCGGGTCGATCTCCTCGGCGCTCGCGATGCGCTCCTCCATGCTGGCCACGCACGTCGGCGCCGGGCTCACCCATCCAGGTGCTCACCCGGGTGATCGGTCCGCACCTCCGTCGTCGGCCGTCCTCGGACCACGAACATCCGCGCCCGCGTGTCCGGCGAAGACTCGACTGCCACGCCGCGGGCGCCAGTAGCCTCGTGGAAGACCTGCCGGGCATCGGCCGCGCCGACTCAGGTCAGTCGTCACGCCAGGAGGCTCGATGGCCGTCAGCACGGACCAGGCTCGCGAAGGCGGGTTGGTCCGCATCTGGTCGTCCGCGGCCGACGCCCCACGGTTACGTCGTCCGACGGACGTCATCCTGCTCGTCGCCTCGGTCCTCGCCCTCGGGTTGCTCGCCCTGGCGGCGCCGGGGCCGACCGGAGCCGACGACGCGCTCGACACGGTGCTCGCTCGTCTGGAACCACTGTTCGGCTGGCTGTGGAGCATCGTCTACGCCGTCCTCACCCTCTGGGCCATGGGCGTCGTCCTGCTCGCCGCCGTGAGCCGAGGACGGCGCCGGCTGTTGCTCGACCAGGTGACCGCCGCTGCGCTGGCCTTCGGTGCTGCGCTCGGGGTCGGTGCACTCGCCGGGACGGACGCGTTCACGATCGTCCAGGGTCTGGTGTCGTCCGGCCCCCCGGTCGTCTACGTCGCCACCCGGGTCGCGATGGTCACCGCCGTCGTCGTCACCGCCTCGCCGCACCTCGCCCGACCCTGGAGGTACGCGAGCCGTGTCGTCCTCGGCCTGGGTGCCGTGGCCGCGATCGGCCTGGGTGCGACCAACCTCATCGGGGCGAGCGCCGCCATCGCGGTCGGGATCGCCGCGGCCGCCGTCGCGCACCTGGTCATGGGGTCTCCCCAGGGACGGCTGACCGACGCCCAGGTCCTGGTCGCGCTGGCAGACGTCGGCGTGCCCGCCTCCGAGGTGATGGCGGCCCCTGGACGGGTCGCCGCGGAGAACCTGCTCGTCGCGCGCACCGCTCCCGGCGCGAACCTCCTGGTCAAGGTCTACGGGCGGGACGCCTGGGACAGCCAGGTCGTGGGATCGCTGTGGGCCGCCATGACGCGTCGGGGGGAACGCGCACACGTGTGGGGCACGCGCAGGTCCCGCGTCGAGCACGAAGCCCTGTACACGATGCTGGCCGCGCAGGCGGGTGTGCCGACGCTCGACATCGTCGCGGTCGGCCTGGCGGACCAGGGCGACGCCTTGCTGGTGACGAGCACCCCCCGCGCCCCCCTGAGCCTCCTCGACGCCGACGAGGTGGACGACCAGCTGCTCGGCAGCATGTGGCGTGCGGTGGCGGCGCTGAACGACGCCGGGATCGCCCATCGACGGATCGAGAGAAGCAGCGTCGTCCTCCGCGCCGACGGCTCGGTCGCCCTCGCGGACTTCGACGCCRCTGCCCACACCTCCGACGAGGGCGACCTCCACAGCGACCAGGCCCGGCTCCTGGTCGTCACGGCGATCACGGTCGGCCCCGCCCGAGCCCTCGCCGCGGCGGTCGAGGCCCTGGGCTCCGAGGGCCTCGCAGCGGTGCTGCCCTACGTGCAGCCCGCGGCTCTCGGCAGCCGGACACGGGCCGACGTGCGTGCAGCGACCTGGACGCTCGACGAGCTGCGTGCGGCGGCGGTCGCCGCCACGGGTGTCGAGGAGCCGCCGCTGCAACAGCTGCGCCGGGTGACGCCGAGGTCGATCGGGACACTTCTCCTCGTCGGGCTCGTGGTCTACGTGCTCGTCACGCTGCTCGCCGGCGTCGACCTCGCCAGCGTCGCGGCAGCGCTCGCCTCGGCGGACTGGGCCTGGCTGGTCGCCGCTCTGGTCCTCTCCCCGTGCATCCAGATGGCGCTCGCCGGCGCGACCCTGGGAGCGGCGAACGCGCGGCTGCGCTACGTCCCGGTGCTCATGCTGCAGTACGCCATCCAGTTCATCTCCCTCGTGCTGCCCGCGACCGCCGCCCGGTTGACCCTCGAGGTCCGCTTCTTCCAGAAGTTCGGGATCCCCGCAGCGACCGCCCTCGCGTTCGGCCTCATCGACAGCGTCAGCGGGTTCGTCGTGCAGGTCGCGCTGATCCTGTTGATCCTCGTCAGCGGCCTGCCCGGCTTCACGTCAGCCCTCTCGTCGGGGTCGAGCGCGGCGAGCTCCGACTCGAGCAGTCCCTCGCTGATCGTCGCGATGGTGGTCCTGATCCTGGCCGGCGTCGTGGTCACCCTGGCCGTCCCCCGGCTGCGTCACAGCCTCACCGCGATGGTCCCCCGCGCCCGCGCCGCGCTCGTCGGCCAGGCGCGTTCGGCGCGCTCCGCGCTCGGGGTGCTCCGCAAGCCCGCGAACGTGTCCGCGATGCTCGGAGGCAACCTCGTCGCGCAGCTCCTGCAGGCCGGGGTCCTCGCCCTGTGCCTGCAGGCGTTCGGCAAGACGGCGTCGTTCTCACAGCTGATCCTCGTCATCACCGCCGTGGCCCTGTTCTCCGGCCTCATGCCCGTCCCCGGAGGCATGGGGGTCGCCGAGCTCGGCCTGACGGTCGGGCTGCAGGCCGTCGGGATCCCCAGCGACATCGCCGTCTCGACGGCCATCACCTACCGGCTCGTGACGTTCTACCTGCCACCGATCTGGGGGGCGGCCGCGATGCGGTGGCTGCACCGGAACGACTACGCGTGAACGGCGATGGCTACTGGCGCGCCATGGCGATCCGCAGCCGCTCCTCCGGGTCGATGAAGTGGTCGTGGTCGTCGTCGCCGAGGTCGATCTGGACCCAGCGGATCTTGCCGGTGAACCGGCTGGTGGCGGCGGTGTAGTCAGGACTCACGGTGGTCCCCGACTCGTAGCCGATGTCGGTCGTCTCGTCGGCCGAGAAGATCATGGGCTGCGTCATCGCGACCCGGCCCCTGCCGACGACCGCGCCGTCGTGGAACAGGGTGACCTCGCCGCCCTTGGCCAGCCCGCCGCCGTCGTAGGCGAACTCCGCGCGGACCTGGTGCGTGCCGGCCGGGATGGGGACGTCGGCACCGACCGAGAACGCGTGGATGCCCAGGACGTTGTAGAAGAACGTCAGACGGCCGTCCTTGGCGTAGACGCTCCAGCCGCCGAAGCGACCGCCCTGGGCGATGATGACGCCGCGCGCTCCGACCGCCGGCACATCGATCTCGGCGGTCACGGCGAACGACTTGTTCTTGATGCTGACGACGCTGTTCTCCGACAGACGTCCCATGCCGGCGAAGAACTGCTGCGAGGTGCCGTGGATCAGGGTCGGTCGCCCCGCCATGGAGGGGTCGAGGCGCTCACCGGTGCGGTCGTCCAGCGGGAGCACGCCGTACTTGGTGGCCTCGATCAGCCACAGTCGCTGCAGCGTGGCAAGCATGTCTGGGTGCTCCGCGACCAGGTCATGGGTCTGGCTGAAGTCGGTGCTGCCGTCGTACAGCTCCCAGACGTCGTCGTCGAAGGCCGCGAGGTTCCCGCCGACCAGGACCCACGGGGTCTTGTGCTTGGTGACGGCGCTCCAGCCACGGTGGTAGATGCCGCGGTTGCCGAACATCTCGAAGTACTGGAGGTCGTGCCGCTCCGGGGCGTCGGGCGCGTTGAACGTGTAGAGCATCGAGGTGCCCTCGATCGGGGACTGCTGCACGCCGTTCACCATCGTCGGCTCCGGCAGGCCCGCGGCCTGCAGGACGGTCGGCGCGATGTCGATGACGTGCGTGAACTGCGACCGCAGGCCGCCCGCCTCGGTGATCCCCTTCGGCCAGTGCACCACGGTCCCGTTGCGCGTGCCGCCCCAGTGCGAGGCGACCTGCTTGGTCCACTGCAGCGGTGAGTTCATCGCCCATGCCCACCCCACCGCGTAGTGGTTGTAGGAGGTGGGCGAGCCGAGCTCGTCGATCTTGCTCACCAGGAACTCGGGGGTCTCGATCGCCGCCATGCCGTTGAAGTTGGCCATCTCGTTGAACGCGCCGTTGAGGGTGCCCTCAGCCGATGCCCCGTTGTCGCCGACGATGTAGTAGACGAGCGTCTCGTCGAGCACCCCCAGGTCCTCGATCGCGTCGATGAGCCGGCCGACGTGGTGGTCCACGTGCTCGAGGAACCCGGCGTACACCTCCATCTGACGGGCGAGCACCGGCTTGAGCTCGTCAGGCATGTCGTCCCAGGCGGGGATCTCCGCGTGCCGTGCCGTGAGCTCGGTGCCCTCGGGGATGATGCCGAGCTCCAGCTGGCGGGCGAAGGTCCGCTCGCGTTGCACGTCCCACCCGTCGTCGAACCGGCCGCGATACTTCTCGATCCACTCCGGTGGGACGTGGTGCGGTGCGTGCGTCGCGCCCGGGGCGAAGTAGACGAAGAACGGACGGTCCGGCATGAGGGCCTTCTGCTGCCGCACCCAGCCGATCGCGTGGTCCGCCAGGTCCTCGGTGAGGTGATACCCCTCCTCCGGGGTGGCCGGAGGCTCGACCGGCGTGGTGCCGGAGTACAGCGCGGGGTCCCACTGGTTGTTCTCCCCACCGATGAACCCGTAGAACGTCTCGAACCCGCCGCCCCCGGAGGGCCAGGCGTCGAACGGCCCCATCGGGGAGGATTGCCACACGGGCACCTCGTGGCACTTGCCGAACTGCGCGGTCGAGTAGCCGTTGAGCTTCAACGTCATGGCGAGCGGCGCCTTGGTGTTCGGCCGCAGCGAGCTGTTCCCCGGCGCTGACGTGGCGGTCTCGGTGATGCTGCCCATCCCGACCGAGTGGTGGTTCCGTCCCGTGAGCATGGCCTGCCGGGTGGGGGCGCACAGCGCCGTGGTGTGGAACCGGTTGTACCTCAGCCCGCCCGCAGCCAGGCGCTCGGCCGTCGGCGTCGCGCACGGGCCGCCGAACGCGCTCGACGCGCCGAAGCCGACGTCGTCGAGCAGCACGATCAGGACGTTGGGGGCGCCCTCGGGTGGCAGCAGCGGCTCGATGGGGGGGAACGACGTGTCCGGGTCCTTCGCGTCGTAGGTGGTCAGCCCTGGCGCGGGCCTGTCAGGGATGGGCAGCATGGTCCGCGCGTGGCGATCAGCACTCATGACGCTCCTCCTGCTCCGTCGGCCGAGCCCCACCCATGCTGTGCGGGACCCGGCGGGGCGTGCCTCACCCGGGTGACCAGTCACCCGGGTGATCCGCCGGCGTCGTGGTGAACGAGAGCACCTCGAGGCCGAGGTCGAAGAGCTGGTGCAGGACGCCCTGCAGCTGGGCCTGGTCGGTCAGCTCTCCGACGAGCGTCGTCCGGCCGTCCGCGGCCCTCAGGCTCATGCCGTCGAGAGCATCGCTGAAGCGTCCGTCGAGCTCCCCCGCCAGGACGATCGTGCACTGGACCATCCGCGGATTCTTCGCGCACCCTCCGCCGGTGTGATCACCCAGCCCCTGGCTCACCCGGGTGGTACGGCGAGCTGCTCCGTCTCCAGCTGGTGGTCGAGCTCGTCCAGGCGCGCGATCGCCGCATCGCGCGACGTGACACCAAGCTTGCGGTAGGCCGCCTTGAGATGGGTCTTGACGGTGTTGTAGGAGATGTAGAGCTGATCGGCGATCTCCCGTTGCCGGAGACCCTCGCCGGCGAGCCTCAGTACGACGACCTCGCGATCGGAGAGCTCCTCCCCGAAGTCGGCGGCGTGATGCACCGGTGTGGCCATGTGGTCGCGCAACGTCGCCGCGCGCGACACGAGCCCGCCCGGGTCCGGCAGCCGATCGAGGATCTCCTGTGCCTTCTGCACGGACTCGCGGGCCTCCGGGCCATGACCCAAGGACCATTGCGACGTGGCCAGCAGAAGGTGGGCGTTCGCCAGCCAGGCGTTGCGTGGCATCGCGTCGAGGATGTCGATGGCCGCGCGGATGTGGACCGAGGCACCCCGGGGGTCGCCCTCGCGGCGTGCGCGCTCGCCTCTGGCCAGCAGCAGGGTCGCGCCGGGCGGCGAGCGATCGGCTCCAGCAGCCTGCAGGACTGCGACCATCCGGTCGAGCAGCGGGTCCGCGTGGCTCTCGGTCCCCAGCATCGACTCCGCCAGCCCGAGGTTGCCGACCGCGAACGCCAGCATGATGGGGTTCGCGTCCGAGATCTCGCTGAGGGCGAGGCGCAACATGTCCACCGCCTCCGACGTCCTGCCCTGCAGGTACAGCGCCTGCCCGACGCAGGACACCGCGATGCCGTGCCAACCAGGGTTCGGCGCACCGGCGACCGCGCGCCGCCCTGCCGCCTCCGCCTTGCCGGCGTCGTTCACGCCCACGGTGCTCTCGAGGAAGTCGACGCGGAAGCCGAGCGGCAGGCCCCCGGCGTCCAGCTTCTCGAGGGCACCCGTCCGGGCGACGCTGAGCCACTCCATGGCATCGTCGATGTTGTTCGACAAGCTCGCGACGAGCGCCCGGACGAAGGCGAGCTCGGGGTCCTGCCGTGCCTCGGGCCACGACAGCGCGGCGAGCCACCGCCGCATGTGCGCACTGCGCCCGGTGGCCGACATCGGCTGGGTCTGGTCCGCGACGAGGCGGGAGGCCAAGGGAACGTCACGGGCTGCGATGGCGTGGTCCGTGGCCGACTCGAGGTCTCCCGCGGCCTCAAGCCACGCGGCCGCGCGGGCGTGCAGCTCCGGGACGAGGGGCCCGGACGTCCGCGTGAGCTCCACCCGGAGCGCCTCGCTGAACAGCTGGTGCGTCTGGTACCACTCCCCGGCGCTGTCGACGGAGATGAACAGGTTGGCACGTTCGAGCTCCGCCAGCAGCGCCCCCGAGCCGGACCTGAGCGTCACCGCGTCGCACAGCGGACCGCAGAGCCGTCCGAGGATCGATACCTGGAGCAAGAACTCGCGCGTGGACGGGTCGACCCGTTCGAGCACGTCGCGCGCCAGGTAGTCGACGACGTGCCGGCTCGCGCCGGTGAAGTGCTCGATGAACGACGAGCGGTCATGCTCGGGCATCAGCAGCGAGGCGAGCCGGACCGGGGCCGGCCACCCCCCGGTCCGTTCCGCGAGCCGACGCTCATCGTCTGCGGTCAGTCCGGTGACCCCGATCCCGTCGAAGAACTGCGAGAGCTCGGCGTCGTCGAAGCGCAGATCGTCCGCCCTCAGCTCGACCAGGTCCCCCGACGCGCGCAGCGTCGGCACCCCGAGCGCAGGGTCCGACCGGGTCGACACGACGAGCTGGACGCGGCCCGGACGGTACCTGAGGAACTCCCCGAGCTGCGCGCTGATCTCCGGCGTCTCGGCGCGGTGATAGTCGTCCAGCACGAGGACCAGGTCGGGCCCGGCGTCCGCGAGCTCGTCGAACAGCAGCGGAAGCGCGACGTCGACGATCTCACCCGGGCGCGGCCCGACGCCGGCCAGCGACGCGCGCCCGACCCGCGGCTCCACGGTGGCCAGGGCAGCGACGACGTGGCTCCAGAACCGGGCCGGATCGCTGTCGCCACCGTCGAGCGTCACCCACGCGAACATGCCCGGCGGCCCCGCGGACACCCACTCGGTCAGCAAGGTGGTCTTGCCGTACCCGGCCGGCGCGGAGACCAGGGTCAGGCTCCCGTGACGTCCGGCGCGCAGGGCCTCGAGCAGCTGCGGCCGGCTCACCGAGCCGTGCGGCGGGCGAGGCGGGGCGAGCTTGGCCCGGACGAGACCGCCGCCCGGAGACCGCTGCGCGCTCACCGTCCGGTCGGGACCGTGTCGCTGCTCCATCGCCTCCCCCGAGTCGCCTGATTCGCACCCTAGCGTCCTGTCTGGGTGCCTTTGGGGTTCGTGGCCCGAATGATGCTCACCCGGGTGATTGGCGCCGGGGGTGATCCCCGCGCCCGCTCGGGGGCACGACGATCACGACGAGCCTCACCGCCATCTGTGGGACCTGTTCCGCGACCCCGACATCGGCGGGGCGTCAAGGCCCTCTGGGACGTGCGGTCAGGCCTGGTCCACCCAGCTCACGACGCCGGCACTCGCGTCCTGAGCACCCCGCGAGAAGGAAGTCGATCCACATGACCGAGCCATCGCTGGACACGCTGGGACCCGTCGACTACATCGTCGTGGAGTTCCCGGCCGGAGCAAGCAACTTCACCGGAGAGATGGTTGACGAGCTCGTCACCCTCGTCGACGCCGGCACGATCCGCGTGATCGACGTGCTCATCCTCACCAAGAACGAGGACGGCTCGGTCGACGCGATGGAGCTGTCCGACGTCCCCCAGCTCGGAGAGCTCCAGAAGATCGAGGCCGAGCTGGCCGAGCTCCTCGCAGCAGACGACGTCGAGAACCTGGCCGCGGCCATGGATCCCGGGAGCACGGCCGGCGTGCTCATCTGGGAGAACCTCTGGGCCGCACCGTTCGCGTCCGCGGCCCGTCGCTCGGGCGGTCAGCTCATCGCTGACGGCCGCATCCCGATCCAAGCGATCATCGCCTCGATCGAGGCCGACGACGCGCTCGCCCAGGAGGTCTGACATGCCGCTCCGTCCCGCTCGCATCGGCAGGGTCGGCGTCATCGGCCACCCCGTCGCCAAGACTGCCGTCGTCGCCAAGGCCGTCACGCCCGGACCCGCACCCGTCGCGAAGACCGCCGTGGTCGCCGCAGCCGTCACGCCCGGACGCCGGCGCCGCCGCATCTAGCCCGCCCGATCGCCGTGACCCGTCGAGAGGAGTGACGCGCGTGAGCGATCACCGCGGGTTGTGGCGACCCACGTCGATGTCCTGCACCAGGCGATGACGGCATGACGTTCTCCGAAGTGATGGAGCAGGTGGCTCGGGCCTTCGAGGGTCTCGGTGCGGTGATCCTCGTGCTCGGGTTCGTGTGGTCGCTGTGGCTGGCCGTCTCGGCCTGGCGCCGGACGACCAGCGGTCAGACCGGGTTCGTCACGCTGCGACAGTCCTTCGGTGCCGCGCTCCTGCTCGCTCTCGAGGTGCTGGTGGCTGCCGACCTCATCCGCACGGTCGCCGTCGCGCCCACGCTGGAGAACGTCGTGGTCCTGGGCCTGATCGTCCTGATCCGCACCGTCCTCAGCTTCTCGCTGGAGGTCGAGATCGACGGCGTCCTGCCCTGGCGACGAGCGCTCGTCTCGGGTCCCACCCGCATGGCCGAGGCCGCTCGGCGCTCCCGCAACACCCCCGACCTCACCGCGCCGGACGCCGCTCGAGAGTGAACCGCCGCACCCGCGCCACCGAGTCCGGGTGGTCGTGCTCGCGCCGCGGGACGAAGACGGCCGCGGGGCCGGTCGTCGCCTCGCAGCACCACCCGTAGTCGGGACCTCGGACCCTACGAGCGGGACGCGCGACCGTCGCAGGGTGAGGGAGAAGGCACCGATCTGTCGGAGGTGCGCGATGAGCCGAGCGATCGTGGTGGGGTACGACGGGTCCGCGCACGCCGCGGACGCGGTGGAGTGGGCTGCACGGCAAGCCGCACGTGAACGGCTGCCGCTGCGGATCGTCTTCGTCGCACGGACCGTCGTGGACGGGTACGTCGTGAGCGACCGCCCGCTGGACCTGTCCGCCCAGGTAGGCGGTCAGGTGCTCGCGGACGCGACAGAGCGGGCCCACGCGGTCGCCCCGGACCTCGAGGTGACCACGCAGGTCGACGAGCGCGAGAGCGTGGCCGCCGCGCTCACGGAGGAGAGCGAGCGCGCGCACCTGCTGGTCGTCGGGTCACGAGGCCGCGGGGGCCTCGCGGGACTGCTGCTCGGGTCCGTGAGCGTCACCGTCGTGGCCCATGCGCACTGCCCCGTCGTCGTGGTCCGCCGCCATGCCGAGGCGGCCACCCCCTCGACGCCCCGGCCGGTCGTGGTCGGCGTGGACGGCTCCTCCACGAGCGCGCAGGCCGTGGACGTCGCGTTCGACCAGGCGTCCCGTCGCGGCGCGCAGCTCGTCGCCGTGCACGCGTGGGAGCTGCCCTCGGTCATCGGGCCTGTCCCACCCTGGATGCCGGAGGAGGTCGAGGAGCTCCGTGTCGCGGAGAGGGTCGTCCTCTCCGAGAGCCTCGCGGGACACGCGGAGCGGTATCCGGACGTGGAGGTCCGCGCGGTGGTGCGCCGCGGCGCACCCGCCTCCGTCGTCCTCACCGCGGCCGACGACGCCGAGCTGCTCGTCGTCGGGTCCCGGGGGCGGGGCGGGTTCCGCGGCCTGCTGCTCGGCTCCGTCAGCCAGACGGTGCTGCACCACGCGACGTGCCCCGTGATGGTCGTCCACCCGACCGGCTGAACGCGTGGGGCTCGGTGGTCACCGGCCGAGCTGCAGCCGTCCCGCGTCTCGCGGCAGCACGGCGACCGGACAGTCGGCGTGATGCAGCACGGCCTGGCTCACGGAGCCGAGCAGCAGCCCGGCGAACCCTCCGCGGCCGCGGGAGCCGACGACGACGAGACGCGCCGAGTGGCTCTCGGCGATCAGCGCCTGGCGAGCGTCACCCTCCTGCACCACGCGTTCGACTGTCACGCCGTGGGCGTCGGGACGCCGCAGGGCTGCGTCGACCAGGTCCATGTCGGCCGCAGGAGCTCCGTCCGACGGCACGACCGTGACCACCCGCAGCGTGGCTCCGTGCGCGGCCGCGTAGGCGAGCGCGAGCTCCGCCGCGGGCATGGCGCCGCCGCTGCCGTCGACCCCGACGACGACGGGCCCGGCCGGCGCGGTCCGCCCACGAAGGACGAGGACCGGGCAGCGTCCGTGCGTGACGAGGGCGACCGCGACCGAGCCGACGAGCAGCCCGGTGAACCCGCCGAGCCCCCGGTCCCCGACGACCACGAGGGCTGCGTCCACGCTCGCGCGCAGGAGGACAGGTGCAGGCGCTCCCGTCACCACGCGGCCGGTGACAGCGACGTCGGGTGCGGCGCGCCGAGCCAGCTCCACCGCCTCCGCCACGATGCGGTCGGCCTCGTGTCGGAGCCCGGAGCCACCCGACCCACCGACGAGCGCCCCCTCGGGCACCCGCAGCTCGGGCCAGACGAACGCGTGGACGACCTCGAGCCGGCACCCGAGGACGTGCGCCTCGGCGGCAGCCGTCCCGACCGCCCTCAGTGCGCAGTCCGATCCGTCCACGCCCACGACGATCGTCGGCGTCGGGTCTGGTGCTGCCACGGCCGCCACCACCTCTCGAGGCGTTCCCGCACGCCAGGCGTGCGCGCTGTCGCACCGATCGTCGACCCGGGACCGCGGCGGGCGGTAGAGCCGTTCGGCCCTGGGCGCGCCGAGCGGGGACCTTGTGCCCTACGCCCCGGGCGGCGTGCCGACGGACGCTGAGAGGGAGGACGCCCGCCGCACGGGTGGGCCACCCACGGGCGGAAGGGAGCAGTGCGATGACACGCACCTGGAAGGTTCGGATCGACCTGTTCGAGACCGACGACCTGCGGGGGGACGGCGACGTCACGAAGGCGCACGCCGAGCTCACCACCTCCAGCGGCACCCGTCTCCAAGGTCAAGGACGCGCTCGCCGGGCACCTCAGGACCGCGACGTCCCGGAGATCGGTGACGAGCTGGCCGCGGCCCGGGCGCTGCGCGACCTGGCCGACCGACTGCTGCGCGCCACGTCGGAGGACATCTCGGCGATCGAGCACGAGGACGTGCAGATCGTGCGGTGACCGCGGAGGGGTGACGGGCCCCGACCCGGCACGCGACGATGGTCCCGTCGCCGGCTCGTCGGGTCACCGGCGCCGGTGAGGAGTCGCGATGGTGGGGCACGACGCGAACGAGCCCCACATCCGGCGCGCCATGCCGGCGGACCTGCCGGTGATCCGTGCCGTGCTGGCACGCGCGCTCGCGCCCGATCCGCTCATGGACTGGATCTTCGGTCCGCACCGCCGTCGCGAGGCGGCCGTCGCCGCGTTCCTGTGGGGACCCGTCGAGGCGTACACCGCGGCCGGCACGGTGTGGCTGGCCGTGGCCGGGGAGCAGGCCGTCGGGGCCGCCGCGTGGTCGGTGCCCGGCACGCAGCCGTCAGCGCCCAGCGGTCCCGCTGACCTGCCGGGACGCTCGATGCTGGACCTGCTGCTCCCCGAGGAGCACGTCGCCCTGGTCCGCGCAGGCTTCGAGTCGATGCACGGGCAGCTGCCCGACGAACCGCACGCCCTGCTGCACCTCCTGGGCGTCGACGCCGACCGGCGCGGCCAGGGCATCGGGGGCGCGCTCATCGACGCCGGCCTCGCCGCGATCCCCGCGGACGTGCCCGCGCACGTCAACACCACCGTGGAGGCGAACGTGCGCCTGTACGAGTCGCACGGGTTCGTCCGCGTCAACTCGGTGCGGCTCGGCGACACCGGCCCGCACATGCACGCCCTCCGGCACCCGTGAGGAGAGATCCCGCGCGACCTGGTCAGAACCGGTAGGCCGTCTGGCCGTGCCCGCCGCCGAAGGCGAGCACCTTCGCGGGGACCACCCGGTACACCCACGCACCGTCCGAGCCTCCCCCGGTGTCGCCGGCCTCGACGAACCCCTGCCCGCGGACCACGAACCTCCAGTCGTCGCCGTACTTCCCGAACCAGGCGTCCGCCAGCCTGTGCAGGTCGTCCGGCTCGGTCACCCTCGTCGCGGTGCCCTCGACCACCAGCTCCGTGCCGCTGTCCCAGCCGCCCGCGCCCGTGCTGCCGGTGGTCACCGCGACGCGCGCGTTGCCGTCGAGGTTGCGCGTCTTCTGCTCCTCGGGCCCGGTGCAGAACGCGAACGCGCCGTCCACCCAGACACCCACGAGGGGGACGGCGTGCGGACGGCCGTCCGTCCGGACCGTGACGATCCAGTAGAGCTGCGCGTCCGCCAGCCGCCGTTCGATGGCCTCCCACGTGGGTGGCGTGGCCGACGGGTCCCCGTAGCGCGGGTCGATCTCGCCGGTCGTCACACCCTGATCGAGCTGCTCGTTCACCATGGTGGCCCCTCCGCTCGGCGACACTGCGCGACGGACGTTGTTCCGACCGGGCACGGCCTCCCGACCGGTCGTTCGCGACGATACCCGGCGACGCGGACCCCGAACACCGGGCAGACTCGGCGGATGGGCACGCATGAGGCGTGGGTGCTGCACGTCGACCTCGACCAGTTCGTCGCGGCGGTCGAGGTGCTGCGCCGCCCGGAGCTGGCGGGCCTGCCCGTGGTCGTCGGGGGCCGCGGGGATCCGACCGAGCGAGGCGTCGTCTCGACCGCGTCGTACGAGGCGCGCGCGTTCGGGGTGCACTCCGGGATGCCCCTGCGGATCGCGGCCCGCAAGCTCCCCGACGGTGTGTTCCTGCCGGTGGACGCCGCCGAGTACGAGGCCGTGTCGGAGCGGGTGATGGCGACGCTGCGGTCGCTGGGGGTCGTCGTCGAGGTGCTCGGCTGGGACGAGGCCTTCCTCGGTGCACGGACCGACGACCCCGAGGCGCTGGCCCGGCGGGCACAGGCGGCGGTCCTGGCCGAGACCCGGCTGCACTGCTCGGTGGGGATCGGCGACAACAAGGTCCGCGCGAAGATCGCCACGGAGTTCGGCAAGCCCGCCGGGACGTTCCGGCTCACCGCCGTGAACTGGTTCGAGGTGATGGGCGACCGCCCGACGATCGACCTGTGGGGCATCGGGACCAAGGTGTCGCGCCGGCTCGCCGGCCTCGGGGTCACGACGGTGCACGAGCTCGCCGCCGCGCCCGTCGACGCTCTGACGGCGGAGTTCGGACCGAAGATGGGCGTCTGGTACCACGAGCTCGGAGCGGGGATCGGCCCGACCACGGTGGACGACAGCCCGTGGATCCCGCGCGGCCACAGCCGGGAGACGACGTTCCAGCAGAACCTGACCACCCCGGACCAGGCGCGCGAGGCCGTCCGCACGCTGGCGCGCGACGTCGTCGAGGACGTCGCCCAGGACGGCCGGTCGGTCGTGCGCGTCGCGCTGAAGGTGCGCTACGCGCCGTTCGTCACGACGAGCATGAGCCGCAAGCTCGGGGCACCCACCCGGGACGGGGAGACCATCGTCGCTGCGGTTATGGCGCTCACGGACAAGCTCGAGGACCGGGAGGTCCGCCTGCTCGGGGTGCGCGCAGAGATGACGATGCCCCAGGACGCCGATCCCGCCGACCGGACGCCGGTCCGCGGCAGGATCTGATGCGGACCGGCGTGCTCGAGCTACCTCAGGGACGGACGCGCACCGCTCCCGCCAGGTCCACGTCGACGGCCGAGCGCCCGATGTACACCGGGACCTGGCCGATCGGGGTCACCCACTGGTCGGCGTCGGCGTCCCAGTACGAGAAGTCGCGCCGGTCCAGCTCGATCCGCACCTGCTGGCGGTCGCCGGCGCCGAGCTCGACCTTGGCGAACCCCGCGAGCTTGAGCGGCGGCGAGTCGACGCCGGGGAGCGGGCCCAGGTAGACCTGTACGACCTCGGTGCCGTCGCGGTCACCGACGTTGCTCAGACGCACCCGCGCGTCGACGGTGTCCTGGCCGCCCGTGGCGCGGATGTTGTTGCCGACCCGGAGCCGGTCGATGACGAACTCGGTGTAGGACAGGCCGTGCCCGAAGGCGAACCGTGGCTGGACACCGGACGCGAGGTAGCCCCGGTAGCCGACGTTCAGCCCCTCGGTGAACTCCACGTTCGGGTCGTCGAGCCAGGGGTTCTGCACGCCGACAGGCAGTGCGTCCTCGCTGACCGGGTAGGAGACCGGCAGGTGACCCGACGGGTCCTCGTCACCGAACAGGATGGAGGCCAGCGCGTGACCCTCCTCCTGCCCGCCGAAGTAGTTCAGCAGCACCGCCGGGACGGCGTCGGCCCACGGCATGATGACGCCCGAGCCCGCGGAGACCACCACGACCGTGTTCGGGTTGGCGGCCGCCACCGCGCGGACGAGCTGGTCGGCGTTCTGCGGCAGCTTGAGCGAGACCATGTCCCGCTCCTCGCTCTCGTAGGTGCGCACGTAGACCACCGCGACGTCGCTCGCAGCCGCCGCCTCGACGGCATCCGCCACGGACGGCGGTACCGCGTCGGCCGGCGTGGACCACTGCAGCAGGAAGGTCCCCGGCTGCAGGCCCACGAGCGGGTGGTTCTGGGAGTACTCGACGCGAAGGTCGTACTCCTGCCCCGCGGTGAGCTGCAGGGGCGCGGAACGGACGTCGCGGCGGCCGTCGGTGCCCGTCATGTCGACGACCAGGGTGCCGTCGAGGTAGACGCGAGCATCCCCCCACCCGGTGGCGCCGAGCACGTACGCGCCGGTGCTCGGTGCGACGAGCTCGCCGGTGTAGCGCACGGACTGGTCGCCGTTGCCGGCCGGTCCCGCGCCGGACAGGGTCGGGGTCGGCTGCACCTGCGAGCCGTACAGGCTGGCGAAGGCGGGCTGACCACCGATGAAGCCGACGTCGTAGGCGACCTGCCGCTCGGTGCGGGTCAGGCCCGGCGCTCCGGTCCAGTCCGCGTTCGGGTAGTAGCGCGCGGTGAGCCCGTCGCCGATCCCGCGCTCGGGGCGCAGCACCGAGGACGGCACGGCCGTCATGTCGAGCGTCTCGATCATGTTCGCGCCGTTGACCGGGTCGTTGCCCTGGGCGTAGCGCACCTGTGCACCGGTCTCCCGACCCCGTTCCCGCATGGCGTCGAGCAGCGACACCTCGTACGTCGGCTGGACGTACGCCGAGCCGCCGAGCGCGGACGGGATGGTGGCGTCGGCACCGACGACCGCGATGGAGTCGATGGCCGTGCCGTCGAGTGGCAGCGCCTGCCCGTCGTTCTTGAGCAGCGTGATCGCGTCCTCCTGCACCTCACGCGCTACGGCGCCGTGCTCCTCGACCGGGATGGCGGACGGGGTGTAGTCGTTGTCGAAGACGCCGATCGCGAACATGGTGCGCAGGATGCGCAGCACCGCGCGGTCCACGAGCGCGACGCTCACCCAGCCTTCGTTCACCGCCGCGAGGAGCGCGTCGCCGTAGAAGGCGCGCGTGCCCGTCTCCAGGTCCGTCCCGGCGACGATCGACGCCTCGGTGGAGTGGATCGCTCCGAAGTCCGTGAGCACGAACCCCTGGAACCCCAGCTGCTCGCGCAGGATGTCGTTCAACGTGGCCTCGTTCTCGCAGGAGTACACCCCGTTGATCTTGTTGAACGAGCACATCACCGAGCCGAGTCCGGCGTCCGCGATCGCGGCCTCGTAGGCGGCGGTGTGCACCTCGCGCAAGGTGCGCTCGTCGACGACGGCGTTCTGGTCGCCACCGCGGTAGGTCTCCTGCGTGTAGGCGGTGTAGTGCTTGAGGTCGGCGATGACATTGCGGGCCTGCACCTCCTGGACGTACGGGACGACCATCGCGGAGTTGAGCTGCGGGTCCTCGCTCGCCGACTCGGCCTGCCGGCCCCAGAACGGGTTGCGCGTCGGGTCGGAGTTGGGGCCGAGCAGGACCTCGTGCCCGGTCTGCCGCGCCTCGTCGGCGACGACCCCCGCGTAGTCGCGCGCCCGAGCGGGGTCCCAGGTCGCGGCCAGCGCCAGGTTGGCCGGCATCGCCGTCGCGGTGTCGGCGGTGTCGGGCAGGACCCAGCCGCGGGACGCGATGCCCGGGGTCGCGTCCGCCATGCTCAGCTCGGGGATCCCGAGCCGCTCGATCGGCGCGTTGTAGAACGCTGCCGGGGCGGCGCCCTGGTCGCCGGACATCAGCTCGACCTTCTCCTCCAGCGTCATCGCCTGCAGCAGCAGGACCGCACGCTGGTCGGGCGACAGGGCGGTGTTCATCCACGGGTCGCCGGGGGCTGCCGCGGCCGGCGACACGGTCTGCACCCCGACGACCACCGCCGCTACCGCCACGCCCGCCGCGATGCGTCGTCCCTTGCGTCCCACCCGAGCACTGAGCACCGCGGTCATCACTGGCCCCCCTCGAGAACGGTCCGCGTCCCTCCGGACCCGGGCGGGTCCGTCGGTCACGGTCCGGATAACTGCCGATGACACTCCGGTCACTGCGCGGGCGTCGACCCCGGAGGGGGAACCAACTGTGGTCCCCCTCCGCACCGCCCCGGCTGGCCCGTCGCACGGGCGTGGTTAGCATCGAGGAGTGCGCAACGAAGCGCTGCGCCAGTTCCTCATGGTGCGTCGGGCTCGCATCACCCCGGAACGAGCTGGCCTCCCGTCGCCCCGCGGTCCGCGGCGTGTCACGGGCCTGCGCCGCGACGAGGTGGCCTCCCTGGCCGGGATCAGCGCCGGCTACTACAAGCGGGTCGAGCGCGGGGTCGTCACCGGAGTCTCCGCATCGGTGCTGGCCAACCTCGCCCAGGCGCTGCAGCTCAACGACGCCGAGAGCGACTACCTGGCCGACCTCCTGCGTGCTGGTCCCACGTCGAGCCACCCGGCACACCCGCTGCCGCCCGCCCGATCGGTGCGCCCCTTCGTCCTGCAGCTGCTCGCGGCCACCAACCTGCCCTGCTGCGTGCTCGACGACCGGCTCGACGTCCTCGCCGCCAACGACCTGGCCCGGGCCCTCTACCTGCCGCTGTACGAGAGTCCCGCCCGGCCCGTGAACCAGGCACGCTTCACGTTCTGCGACGCGGCGTCCCACGACTACTGGGGCGACTGGGACGCGATGGCCGACCTCGTCGTCTCCCTGCTGCGGGCGAGCTCGGGCCGTGGGCCCGTCGACCCCGGCCTGGCCTGCCTCATCACCGAGCTGCGGACCGGCTGTGCCGACTTCCGCAGCCGGTGGGCGGCGTTCGACGTCGCCTCGGACACCTACGGCGTGCGGGAGATCAACCATCCGCTCGTCGGTCGCCTCACGCTCGAGACGCACTCGATCCCCCTGCCCGAGGACCCCGGCCAGCGCGTCGTGGTGCACACTCCGCAACCGGCGGCGTGCACCGAGCGACAGCTGGCGCGGCTCGCGGCGTGCGGCGCGGACGTGGACGCACCGGCCCAGGCGAGCAGCCGCTGACGCCGCCTCACTCGTCGGGGAGGTGCTGCGATCCCCAGGGAGCGGCGCTCGTCCGGTCCGCGACCCCGATCCTGCGGAAGACGTGCCCCACGTGCACCTTCACCGTCCGCTCGCTGATCCCGAGCGCGCGTCCGATCTGCTTGCCGTCGGCGGCCTGGCCCGCGACCCGCATGCCCTCGGCACCGTCGACCAGCCCCGCCAGCCCCGGCCGGTCGCTCCTCCGTCGGCGCCGAGGATCGCCACGCACGCCGTACACAGCCGGGCCGCGAGCGGCTGGTCGCGCGGTGCGGCGGCGACCAGGCCGGCGAGACGGGCCAGGACCGCGTTGCGGTTGGTCACGGCTCCTCCTCGTTCTCGTCCATGTGTCTGGCCTCCACTTACCCTCCCCCGTCGATGCCCCGCGCCCGGCGCATACTGAACAGGAGTACGCACGCCAGGAGCCCGTCCCTGGCCCTAGTCTCGAAGCACCGTCCTTGGCGGTCAGGCGAGCGTGCCCAGGGCTCAGAAGGAGCCCTCGGAGGAGTTCGCCCGACACCAGTCTGGGGGTCCCGATGCCCGCGACGACCACCCTCGTCGGGCGTTTCCGGATCGCGCCGGCCACCGGCCGTTGGTGGTGGTCCGACCACATGTTCGTCATCCACGGGATGCGACCGGGCGACGTGGTCCCGACCCGCGAGCTCCTGCTCACCCACGCCCGGCACGACGACCGCCCCGCGGTCGCCGCTGCGCTCGACCATGCCGTCGAAGGACCCGACCCCCAAGGGTGCGAGTACTCGCTGCTCGACCTGTCCGGCAAGTGCCACCGCGTCGCGCTCGCTGTCGCCGGCGAGGGCGGCGGGGAGGTGACCGGGTTCCTGGTCGACGTGACCGCCGCCCGGGACGCCCTGCTCGCCGAGCGCGTCAACGCGGACCTGGCGCTCGCCCTGGAGTCTCACGCGGCGATCGACCAGGCCAAGGGCATCCTCATGCTCATCTACGGGGTCGACGACGACGCGGCGTTCGCCCTGCTCAAGCAGAGCTCCCAACGGCACAACGTGCGCCTGCGCACGCTCGCCGATCGCGTGGTCGACGCCGCGCGCGACGGGCTGGACGCCCGTGCGCGCGAGCGCCTCGACGAGGCGCTGTGCGAGGTGTTCGCCGAGGACTCCTCGCCGACGCAGCCGCGCCGCTGCCCGCAGCTCGAGCTCCACGCCGAGACCGTGGACGACCGGTCGATCCTTCGCGTGTGCGGCCGGGTCGACCTGTCCAACCGGGAGGACCTGTCGTCGGCGATCACGCTGGCGATGCTGCGCGCCACCGGAGGCGGCACCGTCACCGTCGACCTGCGTGGTGTGGTCCGCATCGGCGCCGCCGCGTCGGACGTCCTGACGACCGCGCTGCGCCAGAGCGCCGCCCACGGCATCACGATGACGATCATCGGCGGCGGCGTCCCGGTCTACTCGCCGGCGTCCGCGGACCGCTCCCCGGTCAGCTCCCCCGGCTGACGTGGTGGGGAGTGGGTTGAGGATTTGCTAAACTCCTCAACCGAGGAGGTCCCGTGCCCACCACTGCAACGACCGCGCCCCTGTACGCCATCAAGGCGGAGCTGTTCCGCTCGCTCGCGCACCCCACCCGTATCCAGGTCCTCGAGGTGCTCAGCGCCGACGCGAGCCACGCGGCGTCGGTGAGCAGGCTCCTGGCCGCCACGGGCGCGGAGGCCTCGGCCCTCTCGCAGCACCTCGCCGTCCTCAAGCGCGCGGGGGTCGTGGCGTCCACGCGGACCGGGAACACCGTCGTCTACCGCCTGAGCCGACCGTTGGTCGCGGAGCTGCTGGTCGTGGCGCGCGCCTTCCTGCGCGAGATGCTCAGCGCGTCCGGTGCTCAGCTGGCCGCGACGGACGACCTTCCGCCGCTCTCGGAAGGTCGTCCGGGGGGTGGCGGATCCTGAGCGCGTCACTGCGCGGGCTGCTCCCCGGCCGCGCCGACGTCGACCTGCGCCCGCGGACGATCCGCGCCGACGTCGTCGCCGGGCTCACCGTGGGCATCGTCGCCCTGCCGCTGGCCCTCGCGTTCGGCGTGAGCGCCGGCGTGGGTCCTGCCCCCGGGCTGGTCACCGCCGTGGTCGCCGGCATCGTGGCGGCCGTCTTCGGGGGCTCGCGCGTCCAGGTCTCCGGACCCACCGGTGCGATGGCGGTGGTGCTCGCACCGATCGTCGCGACGCACGGACCGACCGCCGTCCCGCTGGTCGCGATCCTGGCGGGGGTGATCGTCCTGCTGGCGGGCGTGACCCGGCTGGGACGCGTGGTGACGTTCATCCCGTGGCCGGTGGTCGAGGGGTTCACCCTCGGCATCGCGACGATCATCTTCCTGCAGCAGGTTCCCGCCGCCGTCGGCGTCGGCGCGACCGTCGGGGGCAACCCCCTCGTCGTCGCGGCGGATGCGGTCACCCACGCAGGTCCGACGGTCTGGTGGGCCCTCGGGACGGTCGCGGTCGTCGCCGCGATCATGCTCGTGCTCCCCCGGTTCGCCCCCGGCCTCCCGGCGTCGCTCGTCGCGGTCGTGGTGGTGACGACCGTCGCCCAGCTCACGCAGGCGCCGCTCGCCCGGATCGGCGCCCTGCCCGACTCGCTGCCCCTTCCGGTCCTCCCGACCGTCGACCTGGGGTTGATCCGCTCGCTCGTCGGCCCCGCCGTGGCCGTGGCCGCGCTCGCCGCCATCGAGTCGCTGCTCTCGGCCCGGGTGGCCGCCGCGATGCCGGCGTCCACCCCTGGACGCGCCGGCACACCGGCGACCTCGGACGACGACGCCCGCCGGTACGACCCCGACCGTGAGCTCGTGGGCCAGGGTCTCGCGTCGATCGCGTCCGGCGCGTTCGGGGGCATGCCCGCGACCGGCGCCATCGCCCGGACCGCGGTGAACGTGCGCGCCGGCGCCCAGACGCGACTGGCCTCGATCACCCACTCCGCGGTGATCCTGGGGGTCATCTACCTCGGAACCGGAGCGGTCTCGGCGATCCCGCTCGCGGCCCTGGCCGGCGTCCTGATGGTCACCGCGACGCGGATGGTCTCGGTTGCGGCCGTCAAGGTCGTCCTGACCTCCACCCGGTCCGACGCGCTCGTGCTCGTGGTCACCGCGGTGATCACCATCGCGGTCGACCTCATCGAGGCCGTGCAGATCGGCCTGCTGGTGGCGGCGTTCTTCGCGCTGCGGGCGGTCTCGCGCGCGACCTCGGTCCGCCGTGAGCCGCTGCCCGGTCCGGCGCACCCCGGCGACGAGCACATCGCCCTGTACCGGCTGGACGGCGCGATGTTCTTCGGTGCCGCCGACCGGATCGGCGCCCAGATCCGCTCGAGCACCGACGCACTGGTCGTCGTCCTGCGCCTCTCGCAGCTCCGGCTGGTCGACGCCACCGGCGCGCACGCCCTGGCCGAGCTGGTCGCCGCCCTCGAGCGCGCCGGTGTCACGGTGCTGGTCAAGGGCGTCCAGCCCCAGCACCTGCAGCTCCTCACCCGCGTCGGCGTCCTCGACGAGCTGCGGCACGAGAACCATCTGTTCGACGACCTCGGGCCCGCGCTCGAGCACGCCAGGTCGCACGTCGCCCGCGCCGCCGCCGAGCACGTCCCCTCCAGCTCCACGGAGGCCCCCGCCGGTCGGTGATCCCTGTCGGCCGCCACCGTCCGGGTCCAGACTGGACCGATGGAGGGGGGCCACGGCGCGGAGCCTGCCCTGCAGGTGGAGCTCGGCCAGCGGTTCCAGCTCACCGGCACGGCGCAGCAGCTCATCGCGATGCTGGCGTCGCGCCAGACGGACGTCGACGCGACGGTGGACACCCATGTCGAGGTCAACCCCGCACTCGTCCGGCGGACACCGCGACGGTGCCGCTGGTGCGCCGCTCCGCTGGAGCGCGGCCGGTGCCCGGCGTGCAGCGGGACCGGTGCGGACGTGCGCGACCTGGACCCGGCAGCACCCCTGGACGCGCGCGCTCAGGTGCTGCAGGACGCCCGCGCGCTCGTGCCCGCCGGGCACGAAGGCGATGTCGAGCTGGTCATGGCGCTGCTGGACGAGCGAGGGCTCCTGCCCGGCGGGATCGAGGCGGTCGGCGGTCACCCGGACGAGCGCCTCCGCGTGGCGCTCGACGCGGTGCGGGCCGTGGCGCCGCCGGGCACAGGAGAGCCCGACCTGCTCGCGTGCCTGCTCGCCCAGGCCCGGTGGCACGCTGAGCACGGCGGCCCCGCCCTCCTGGTGACCCTCGTGCAGGACCACCTGCAGGACCTCGGCGACGACGGTCTCGCCGGGCGGCTCGGGGTGACTCCCGCCGAGCTGAGCGATGCCCGGGCCGTCCTGCGGACGCGGCTGACCGTCGCCCCGCTGCCCCTCGGTGGCGACGACGCCGCTCTCGCGCCGCCGGACGTGGTGGTGCGCGAGGTGCACCGTCGCCTCGTGGTCGAGGCCCTGGACGCGGGCGACCTCGGGCTGGCCGTCGACGACGAGCTCGCCGCCCTCCCGCTCGGTGCCGAGGCGGCGCGGTGGCGCGACGCGCACGTCGCCGACGCCCGGCGGCTGCTCTACCTGCTCGACCACCGCGCGGACACCCTCCGTCGCGTGACCGCCACTGCCCTCGAGGTGCAGGAGGACTTCGTCCGGCACGGACGCGCGGCGCACCGCCCGCTCACGCGCGCCCAGGTGGCCGGGCGACTGGGCCTGCACCCGTCGACCGTGTCGCGGGTCGTCCACGGAGCGGTCGTGGCGCTGCCCGACCGGCGGGTGCTGCCGCTGGCGGCCTTCTTCGGCACGGCGGAGGCCCCGCGCGAGGCGGTCGCCCGGCTGTTCGCGTCGGACGACCCGCCGCACAGCGACGACGAGGCGCGCATCCGGCTGGCCGCGCAGGGCGTCCACCTGGCGCGCCGCACGGTTGCCAAGTACCGCGCATCCGAAGGCCGTCGCCGAGCCGCGGCCACCTGAGCCCGCGAAGCGCGCTTCTCGCCGACCCGTCCCGGCACGCGCCCGGACGAAGCGGGCTTCCACCGACTCCCCGGGCACCACCTCCCCGAGAAGCGCGCACCACCTGACCGGATGCACGGCGGACCGCTCGCGCGACGGTGTGGCACGGAACGTGCATGTGGTGGGGCACAGCGAGTTCACACGTCGGGGGAAGGGATCCGCCCATGCATGACATCGACCGAGCCCTGTTCGAGATGGGCCAGGAGACCGCCTGGGAAGGCGAGTCGGAGGACGAGTTCGCGGGACAGGCCGAGATGGAGCTGGCGACCGAGCTGCTCGAGATCACCAACGAGGAGGAGCTCGACCGGTTCCTCGGAGACGTGCTGCGTGGTGCCGTGCGTGCCGGGTCGGCCTTCGCGCGGTCGAGCGCGGGCCGGGCTGTCGGCGGCCTGCTGAAGTCCGCGGCGAAGCAGGCCCTCCCCCACGTCGGACGCGCGCTGGGCGGGCTGGTGCCCGGGGGCGGCGACATCGGAGGCAAGCTCGGCAGCTTCGTCGCCAGCCGGCTGGAGGCCGAGCTCGAGGGCCTGTCGCAGGAGGATCGCGAGCTCGAGATCAGCCGCGCCTTCGTGCGCTTCGCGGACGCGACGGCACGCGAGGCCGCCGCGGCGCCGCGTGGCGTGCCCCCGCAGGTCGCCGCGCAGCGCTCCGCCATGGCGGCCGCTCGCCGCTACCTGCCGGCCCTCACCCCGGTGATCAGCCGTCTTGCCCCGCCGTCGGGCGGGCCAGGACCGCGTCGGCCGCGGTCCACGTCGGGGCGCTGGGTGCGCCGCGGCCCGAACATCGTCCTGCTCAACGCGTAGGGAGACAGCCATGACGTACCAGACCGAGTGGGCCGCAGAGGGTCCGCTGCAGGAGTGGGAGATCACCGGTGAGGGCGAGTGGTCCGGCGAAGGTGAGGGCGAGTGGTCCGGCGAGGGCGAGGGCGAGTGGTCCGGCGAAGGTGAGGGCGAATGGTCCGGCGAGGGCGAGGGCGAGTGGTCCGGCGAAGGTGAGGGCGAGTGGTCCGGCGAGAGCGAGGACGAGCTGGTCCAGGAGCTGTTCGAGATCACGTCGGAGGACGAGCTCGACCAGTTCCTCGGCAAGCTGGTCAAGGGTGCCGGCAAGTTCCTCAAGTCCGGTGTGGGCAAGGCCGTGACGGGCGTCCTGAAGAAGGTGGCCAAGACCGCGCTGCCCATGGTGGGCGGCGCCCTGGGCAGCCTGGTGGCGCCCGGGATCGGCACCGCGATCGGCGGCAAGCTCGGCTCCATGGCCTCGAGCCTGCTCGAGGCGGAGGAGGCCGAGGTCCTCGGTGAGGAAGAGGCCGAGTACGAGGCCGCCCGGCGCTTCGTGCAGTTCGGGCGCGCGACCGCGAGGTACGCCGCGGCCGCGCCGTCGTCGCTGCCCCCGCAGGTCGTCGCGCGCAGCTCGGCCGTGAGCGCGGCGCGGCGTTACGCCCCGTCGCTCCTGCGTCCGTCGACACCCGGCTGGCGCACTCGGCGTCAGCAGCGCCTCGGCACCTCCGGAGGCCGTCCGAGCGCGGCCCGCTCCGGGTACGGCAGCGCCTACGGCGGCCGGACCCCGAGCTACGGCGGCACCTCACGCAGCCGCTACCGCTCCTCGGCCGGCGGCTACCGCACGCAGCCACGAGGTTCCTCCGGCTACGGCGGCTCGTCCTGGCCGTCCCGCCGCCGCCCCCGGGGTGGGGTCTGGGGCGGCGGCTACTGGCCCGCTTACGGCACGTGGGACTCCGGGTGGGACGAGCCGCAGGGCGGCGACTGGTTCGGCGACGACTCCGGACCCGACACGGAGCTGGGGTTCGAGTTCGCATGATCACGCACGTCGAGCAGCGCGGAGCGGTGCCCACCGTCCTGGACGGTGAGGCACTGGCTCCCGCGCTCATCGCCCAGGAAGCCCAGGCGCTGCTCGTGCGGCTCGGGAGCCTGCGCCCGTTCGTGATGACCGAGACGATGGTGCTGGCCGCCGCCCTGCCGTACGAGGCGCACCGGGCGATCGAGCACTTCCTGCACTCCGGCCGCACCACGCTCCGTCACCAGGTGGGGGCGTTCCTCGAATGGCTCGACGGCCCGGGCCGGGAGGCGCCCGCGTGGGAGCAGCAGCGCAGGTTCGTCGCCATCCGCATGCGGTTCAACGACGTGCTCTCGCAGCTCGACCTCTTCGCGGAGGTCGTCACGCAACGCAGCGAGCAGGGCACGGGCGTCTGGCTCTCGGGTCTCGACGGGCTCGCCCGCGACGCGGTCCAGGTGCCGGGGTCCCCGGTGCCCCCACCTCCGCTCGTGTGCTACCTGGCGCGCGGCCCCGGTGCGGCCATCCGCCGTGCACGGACCCGGCTCCCCGGGGGGCGGCTGTCGCCCGTCGCCATCATCCGGGTGCCCCGCGAGCGCATGGTCGGGCACGGCGTCGCGTCCTCGCTCGTGCACGAGGTGGGCCACCAGGTGGCTGCGCAGCTCGACCTCGTGCCGTCGCTGCAGGCCGAGATCGACCGGCGAGCGGCGCGCGGGGACAGCCGCGCGTGGGCCGGCTGGCGATCCACGGTCTCCGAGTGCATCGCGGACCTGTGGTCCGTCGGCAAGCTCGGCATCTCCTCGACCCTCGGGCTGCTCGCGGTGGTGAGCCTGCCGCGCGCGCTGACGTTCCGCCCACCGCGCGGAGACCCGCACCCGATGCCCTACGTGCGAGTCCTGCTGTCGGCGGCCGTCGGGATGACCCTGTACCCGCACCCCCAGTGGGCGGCTCTCGTCGCGGCGTGGAAGGCCTGCTACCCGGTCGGCGACGTCACGCCCGAGGTGCAGGAGGACATCGCCCGGCTCGAGCGCACCGCGCCGGCGATGGCGGAGCTCATGGCCGCCCACCGACCGCCCGCGCTCGGGGGACGCAGCATCGCCGACGTGCTGCCGCTCGGGTCGCGCACGCCCGAGAGCCTCGTGGCGCGGTTCCAGGCCTGGGGCGACGACCTCGGCGTCCTGGCCCGTCAGCCGCCGAGCCTCGTGTTCGCCGTCATGGGCCAGGCCCGTGCGGCCGGGCTCGTGGCCCCGCGCGCCGAGTCGGCCCTGCTCACCGACGTGCTGTCCGCCTGGGCGGTGCGCTCGAGCATCGACGTCATGCAACGTCCGCACTCCACCCTCGCACCCCTGCGCCCCGCGACGCCGGTCGCGGACAGCGCCCAGCCCTGAAGGGAACACCATGGTCCAGATCAGTAACCCGCAGCTGAAGTCCAAGGGCCGGGTCGTCATCGACGTCGCCGACCTCGACCCGAAGGCCGCCTACCACTTCGTCCTGCGCGGCCCGGCAGGGTTCGACCCGCTCGGTCGGGAACCGGACAAGGGCAAGACGTCGACGCAGCTGAGGTTCGAGCTCGCGAACGCGCCGACCGGGGCCTACCAGCTCATCGCGTTCGAGCGCGACGGTGAGGAGGAGATCGAGGTCGCCGAACGAGCCTTCCACCTGCTCGGCGCCTCGGACCCGGTGGTGAACGACCCGCCGGCCACCCGCGTGCAGCTCGACCGGACGCGGACGGTCCCCACCGAGGACCAGGTGCTCACCGACGAGATCCTGCGGGTGACGTCCGCGCGGAGCTTCCCGGAGTACCAGGACTTCGTGGACGCGGCGCTGCTGCGCGAGACGGGCGGGGCGTTCTCCCCGCAGGCCTACGACGTCATCATCCGGGCGACGCGGGAGTTCCTCGAGCTCGACACCACGGACATCATCGACGTCGGCGGACGCTTCCTCGTCAACGGTGCCCTGCCGTACCTGAACAACGTCGCCTCCCGGTTCCGGGACGTGCGCGGGGGTCTCGAGAGCACCGAACGCGTCTCCGACATCGACGAGACCCTCCTCACGGCACCCGCACCCGTGGAGCTCATCTGGTCCTACTGGAACGAGGAGGCCGGGGTGCCTCAAGCCCTGAACCACATCCTCGCCCGGTTCCAGAACCGCCGGCTGCCGGGGGGCATCGAGCCGCTGGCGCGGTTCTCGCTGAGCTACCTGCGACCGCTGCGCAACCTGCTCTTCACCTGGGGCGACCGGGAGATCGACCGTCTGACCGTCCGCCGGCGGGCCGCCGAGTACCAGTACGAGTACGGGCTCGACCTCATCGGACGCGCCGTCCCCGACTCGGCCCGCTACGTCGAGCGCCGCAGCCGGTTCCTCGAGTCGTTCCACACGCTGCTGCACGAGGCGCTCGTGTTCTACCGGCTCGACGACGACACGACGGTCGTGGCCAACGCGTTCCCCGTGCTCAACGCGCTGCGGGACACGCACCTGGTGCTCGCGGAGGGTGCGGAGAACCAGTTCGACGGCGTGCCCCTGCAGTCGCGCATCGAGATCCTGGCAATGCAGTACATCCTGGCGCAGTCCGAGATGCGGGACTTCCTGGGCGGGCGGCCGATGGTCCCGTACGAGGAGGCGTGGATGGACCGCGTCGACACCATGCGGTCCCTGTACGGCTGGGGCGACGCGAGCGTGACGCACTTCCACGAGCTGGCGGTGCACGGCGAGGCGCTCGTGATGAGCGTGCGCTGGGGCGACTGGAACGCCATCGGTCTGAAGGCCGACTCGGCCGCCAACTGGGCGCGGCTGATGCGCGACGCGGTCCAGCGCTACGTCCACGCGTACCGCTCGGTCACCGGGGTCGACCTGCAGCTGGGGGTCGACGCCACCATGCCGGCGTTGCTGCTCGCGCGGCGCAACCGGACCCGCGCCCGGGCCTGAGGCGGTGCGCGGTGCTCGACCTGACGTCGTCGCTGTTCCTCGGCCTGCGCCACGGGTCCGACGAGCTCGGCGGGTGGGCGACCCTCACCACCGGGCGCGCAGCGGCGCTCGGTGAGCCGGACCTCGCACGCCGGGTGGCGGCGCGGGTGGCGGCGAGCCAGGACGCGGCCGCGGGCGTCGTGCACCGCTCGGCCCTGCACGCGCTGGTCGACGTCGTGGACGTGCTCGCCCCCACGGCGGTCGTCGTCGACGCGCACGCGTACCCGCTCGTCGGGCTCGCCGCCGGGTCGGCGGCGGCTCGTCGGGGCGCCACCGTCCGGACGTTCGCCCACCACGACGTCGGAGACGCCCGTCGCGTCCTGGCGGGATCCGGCGCGCGACGTCCCGTCCTGGTGACCGACGGGTGGTGCGTCGGCTGCAACCGGCCCGCGCCCCTGGCCGACCTGGAGAGGGCCATCCTCGCGCACGGGGGCACGCTCGTCGTCGACGACACGCAGGCGTACGGCGTGCTCGGCCACCGCTCCGGGCACGGCGGCTTCGGGCTCGACGGGGGTGGCACCTGGCGCTGGTCGGGCGGCCGTCCGGTGTCCGCCGTGCAGGTGGTGTCCCTCGCCAAGGGGCTCGGCGCGCCGGTCGCGGTGACCACCGGGCCACGACCGCTCGTCGAGGAGCTGAGGACGCACGGGACGCGGTGGCACTCCAGCGCGCCCACCTCGGTGGACCTCCTTGCCGCCGACCGGGCGACGGCCCCGCGACTGCGCGACGAGCTGGCTGGCCGGCGGCGACGCCTGTGGAGCGTGGTGCTCGCGCTGCGCGACGGGCTGCGGCGGCTCGGGCTCATGGTGGCGGGACTGCCCTTCCCGCTCGTGCACGTGCGTGCTCCGTCGGCCGACCCGGTGCGGCTGGTGCACGGCCTGGGCGCTCGGGGGATCCGCGGGCTGGCCCTCGCGCCCGGTTGCCATCCGGCACCGACACTCACCTTCGCGCTCCGGTCGGACCTCACCGACCGCGACGTGCGCACCGTGCTCGCAGCGCTGCGCGAGGTGCTGGCGCAGGAGGTGGCGGCGTGATCATCGACGCGCACTGCCACGCAGGTCTGGGGGACGTCATGCCCGACCCGCTCGGGCGGTCCGCAGACGCACCGTTGCGTCGCTACGCCACCAGGGCCGCACGCGCAGGCATCACCCACACGCTCCTGATGGCGCCGCCGTCGGAGGACTACACGGTGGCGAACCGGGCCGTGGCACGCCTGGTCCGCGGTGCACCGCACCGGTGGACCGGGATCGCGTTCGTCGGCACGCGGGCGGACGCGGGCCGGGTCGCGACGATGGTCGGGACGGCCGTCGACCGGTGGGGCTTCCGTGCGATCAAGGTGCACTGGCGCGACGGCGACATGACCGACGAGGTGGCCCGCGTCGCGCAGGCCCGCCGCCTGCCCGTGGTCCACGACCCCGGCGGCGACGTGCAGCAGGTCGACCACTTCTCGGCCCGCTACCCCGACGTCGCCTGGGTCATCCCCCACCTGTCGTCGTTCGCGGACGACTGGCGCGCGCAGGTCCGGCTGACCGACCTGCTGGAGACCCGACCCAACGTGTTCACCGACACGTCGGGCGTCCGATACATCGACGTCCTGGTCGACGCCCTGCGTCGCGCCGGCGCGCACAAGGTCCTGTTCGGCACCGACGGGCCCTACCTGCACCCGGCCGTCGAGCTGGCGAAGGTGCAGGTCATGCGCCTCACGCCCCCGGCGCGCCACCTCGTGCTCGCCGGCAACGTCCAGCGCCTGGTCGCCCGGGTGCGCCGCAGCACTCCCATCCCGCACTGAGCACCCCGGAGGAACCGATGTCCACCGTCGCCGCTTGGACCGTCCCCACCTCGCCGTCGCCGTCGACCGCGCACCAGATGCTCCCCCACCCGGCCATCCCCGCTGGCGGCCCGCAGCACGCGTACTCCGGGCCGGGCATCGCCGAGATCAAGCCGCACAACCCGACCGGCATCCGCGACGGCCTGCGGCAGCTGCACTCCCGGCGCAGGACGTTCCGGCGGGCGCACGGCAAGGACCCGGACATGTACCTGATCACCTACTGGCACCGTCCCGGCGCGGCCCCCACCCGAGTCACGTTCTTCCTGCTCAAGCCGCTGAAGAAGCACCTGCCGGACGCCCCGCGCCGGACCGGTGACGCGCGGTCGTGGCTGGCGTCGCTCGGCGTGTGGAACCGGCTCGGCAGCCCGGTGGACCTGCCCGGTCACTCGGCCCGGTCGTGGGCACGCGCGATCGGGCCGGCCGCGCGCGGTCTGCTGGTGGAACCGCTCGCCCGCCGGGCGTTCTTCGCCCACCCGGGGTTCCGCGGACGCGCGACCGACCTGGCCCCGGCCAAGCAGTCGCAGATGCAGGGTCCGGACGTCTACTGGCGTGAGCTCGCCGAGTACCTCTACGAGCTCGCCTCGGAGCTCGGGTCGGTCGACCGGGCGGCCTGACCGCGATCGAGCGCCGCGGTGCGGTAGTCGAGCGCGCGACGGCTGACCCCGAGGAGGTGCGCCGCGGCACTGCTGCCGCCCGCGAGGTCGAGCGCAGCACGCGTCGCGACGTCGGCGGTGCGCGCCTTGAGCTCCTTGAGCCCGACCCCGGCACGCAGGGCGTCGCGCACGGCCCCCTCGAGCCCCTGCTCCCACCGAGCGGCGGGGTAAGGCGAGCCGTCGGTCGACCCGACCGGCCTGTCCTCGGGGGGCAGGTCACCGGGCGTCACCGGTCCCTCGCCCACGTGGCGCGCGGCTACCCGTGCGGCGACCTGGCGCAGCTCGCGGACGTTCCCCGGGAACTCCCGCTCCTCGAGCGCCGCCGCCACCTCGGGAACGACGTCGGGTACACGGCCGTCGGCGCACTGCTCCGCGAGGAAGTGCCGGAACAGTGGCACCACGTCCTCGCGCCGGGCGCGCAGCGGGGGGACGTGCAGGTGGGAGGCCGCGAGGCGGTGGTACAGGTCGGCCCGGAAGCCGTCCGCCTGCAGGTCCCGGTGCGTCGCGGCGACGAGACGGAAGTCCGTGCGGCGCCGGTGCGTGCCGCCGACCGTCTGGTACGTCCCCTCCTGGACCACCCGGAGCAGCGCGGCCTGCAGACCCGTGGGCAGCTCGCCGACCTCGTCGAGGAACAGGGTCCCCCCGTCCGCGCGGGCGAACGCGCCCTCGTGCGCGGCCGTCGCGCCGGTGAACGCACCCCGCTCGTGCCCGAAGAACTCGCTGCCCGCCAGCGTCGGGACCACGGTCGTGCAGTCGATGAGCACGAGGTCACCGCCGGACCGGTGAGGGTCGAGCCGGTGCACCAGCCGCGCGGCGACCTCCTTGCCGACCCCGGTCTCGCCGGTGAGCAGGACCGGCGAGCGGGAGAACCGCGCGACCTCCACCAGCTCGCGCAGGAAGTCGCGCCAGCAGGACGACGAGCCGACGGAGGTCGCCGTCACCTCGCCGGAGGTCACCAGCCGGTCGACGGCCTCCCACCGGGTGAGACGCTCCAGGACGGGGACCAGGTCGTCGTCGCCGTCGAGGTGCACCACGTCCGCCGCGCCGCGGGCGAGCAACGTCCAGGGATCGACCCGGACCCCGGGCAGTGCAGCCACGAGCACCCGACCCGACGCCGTGTCCGGCCAGACCGTTCCCCCCGACGAGGTCGTCTCCGAGAGGACCACGACGCCGGGCGCACCGTCGGGCCACGCGTCCGGCGCGCGCGCGTCCGCGTCGCGGAGGCCGGCCGCGAGCAGCCGGGCGCGCAACCGTGCAGATCGCGGCGACGAGGCGAGCCGGAACCATGCCATGGTGCCCCCCGGTCTGCACCCACGGGCACATGCCGTGCCGCGGGCACCGCGCCGGACCAGCCCCCGGACAACACCACGACACCGTGGCCACGGCGATCGCGCACCTGCCCGGCCCACGGCCCGCGACGCCCACTGCGCCGGACCCGCCCGCGATGCCGACCGTCTGCAGCACCACCGAGCCGGGTCCGAATTGTCCCGCTCGACGAGTCTGTTTGCCCGGCACACCACCGTCAAGGATCCGCGGTCCAGAGGTCCGCTCAGCGCCAGATCGAGTCGAGGGGCCAGTAGGTGAGGCTGCGCAGCCGGGGTCGGCCGTGCTCGGAGACCAGCGACAGTCCCTGCCCGTCCCCCGCGGGGAACGCCAGCATCGTGCCGGTCAGCGCGCCGTCGTCGACGAACACCTCCACCGAGGACGCGTCGACCAGGAGGTGCAACCGGACGGTCCCGTCTCTCGGACGGTAGGCCGCCGAGCGCCGCACGGCGAAGTCGGCAAGCACGCCACCCGTGCGCTCCAGGTAGATCTGGCCACCGTCGGCGGTGGTGTAACCGACCTCGACAGACTCCTCGACGAGCCCGTCCGCCCCCCGGCTCTCGAGCACGCGCAGCCCCACGCGCCCCGCGTCACCCGTCTCGATCTCGGCCTCGAGCTCGTAGGGCGGACCTCCCAGCGGGAGCGGTGTGTCGCGCTCGATCGCTCGGGAACCGATCCGCACGGGCTGCCCGCGAAGGGACGCGAGCTCCGCCGCGGGAGACTGCACGAGGCGGACCTGCCCGCCGACGGTGCGCAGACCGAGGTCACGCGGCACGCTCATCGCATTCGTCCACGGTCGGGTCGGGGCCTCGTACGGATACCGCCAGTTCCCCATCCACCCGATCCACACGCGGCGGCCGTCGGGCGCCTGCTCGTAGGACTGCGCGGCGTAGAAGTCCTGACCCAGGTCGGTCAGCTGAACAGAGTCGTGAGGCACGGACGGGTCCCGGGTGAAGGTGGTCCCGTCGAAGTCGCCGACGAAGTACTGCGCGGTGGACCCGCCTGTGGCGTCGCTCGCTCCCACGGACACCGTCAGCACCCACCGCACCCGATCGGGGTCCCCGTCGACCTGCAACGGGAAGAGGTCGGGGCACTCCCAGACCGCCGAGTGCAGGCCCTGGCCGCGGCCGAAGCGGCTGAGCTCCACCCATCGCAGGAGGTCGGGCGACGCCAACAGCGTGACCTCGTCACCGGTGCTCACCACCATCACCCAGCGCCCGGTCGGCTCGTGCCAGAACACCTTCGGGTCACGGAAGTCCACCCGGCCACCGTTGGCGACCACCGGGTTGTCCGCGTACCGCTGCCAGGTCAGTCCGCCGTCCGACGAGTACGCCAGGCTCTGCGACTCGCCGCCCACCGTGCTCGTGTACACGGCGACCAGTCCTCCCGGCGGGCCACCGAACAGGCCGCTCGTATCCGCGGCGTCGACCACGACGCTGCCCGAGAGCGCCTGCCCGAGCTCATCGTGCTGCAGCGCGGTCGGCAGCGTCGTCCAGTGCACGGCGTCGGGGCTCACCGCGTGCGCCCACGTGCCGTCCTGCTGGTGGAACAAGTGCCACCGCCCATCGTCGTGGACGAGCCCGTCCGGGTCCGCCAGGCGCCCCTCCGGCGGGGAGTAGTGGAACTGCGGACGCCAGCGCTCGGTGTACGGGGTCGACGGTGACGGGGCGGGGCGGCCGTCGTCGTCGCCACCGGTGCACGCGCACAGCCCGAGACCGAGCGCGACCATCGCCGCCACGACGCGTCGCGCGCGTGCACGCCAGGTGACCCCCGCCGGGGCGGGGGTCACCTGCGAGCTCGACTCCGGTCGGTTCAGGGGACCGGCCTGGGGTCGGGCGCCGGATCGACCGGCTGTGCCTTGTTCGCCGGGATGTCCCCGTACGCACCCAGCCCACCGTCGCCGTAGCTCTGGTCGACCACCGCGGACGTCCCCGCGATCGACAGGTGCACGGTCGGGGCCAGCGTCCCGCCACGCCGCACGTCGGGGTTGCCGATGGCGTCGATGAACGACTCCACGAGCCCGTTCGGCATGACGTAGTGCGAGTAGGCCTGGAACGTGTACGGCGACTGGCCCTCAGCCGGCATGGCCGAGGTGCCGATCCCGTAGTTCAGGTTGGTCGGGTTGCCGAGCGCGAGCCCGCTGCCCTCGTTGAGCGGCTGGAAGTCCGACCGGATCCCGTTGCCGACGAACCCGTAGACACCGTCCGGACCGTCCATGTACCAGAACCGCGGATCGGTCGAGTCCACCCCGGGCCCCCGAGCGAAGGTGCTGCGGTGGCTGATGGTGAACAGGTAGTACTTCCCGTTCTGCAGGTAGATCTGCGGCCGTTCGGTCTGGTCGTTGACGCAGTTGCCGGACAGGATCGGCGGGAGGAACCGCCACTGGGTCAGCGCCCTGTTCTCGGCGACCGCCAGCCCCACGTTGGCCATCTGGAAGTTGGCGCCGTTCGCGGTGACCGTCGCCGGGTCCTCGGCGTACGGGTCACCCTCGCGGTACCCCAGATCCTCGGCGGTGCAGGTCACGGAACCGCGCTGCCCTCCGGTGTTGCCCTCGAAGACCATGTACGTCTTGCCCGGGTGGGCGGGGTCTTCGAAGGTGAACGGGTCGCGGAAGTTGACGAACGGGTTCTGCTCCTTGGTCTGGTAGTACGTGCCGTCGGGGACGAGGAGCTGGTGCTGGTCGCGGAAGCCCGTCATCCAGACGCCGTTCTCGTCGGCGAACAGACGGCCCTCCGTCTGCACGATCCGCGGGTCCGCCGGCTTGATGTCCTGGTCGTTGGCGTCCCGGTAGAACGCGACCGCGGTGTAGAAGAGCCGCAGCTTGTTGCCCTCCATCAGCCGCGTCGATCCCGACCACTCGGTCACCGTGGTGAACGACTGGTCCTCGAAGATGGCACCGGCAGCACCGTCCGGGAAGACGTACCCGCCGTAGATCCAGCCACCGTTCTCGGGCCGCTGCTCCTTGGGCACGTCCGCCTTGCGGTAGAAGAAACCCAGGCGCGCGTGGGTGTGCCGGGCGTCGAAGGTGTAGCCCGCGGCCGGGTCGGCGGTCAGCGAGAAGATGACCTCCCAGCCCTTGAAGCTGATCTGGTTCGCCGCACCGTCAGTCAGCGTCCAGGTGTCCCACACCCAGACCTGCGTACCGTCCGGCTCGGTGAGGATCGGGAAGTCCTGCGGGATCGGCGGCATGGAGTACTCCGCAGGCATCGAGTTCTCCCCCGCGGGAGCCTCGGGGTCGGACATCGCGCGCAGCTGGAGCGCGTCGGCGCGCGTCCACCTGGCGGTGAAGCTCTCCTCGGGGTCGTAGGCCCGCTGACTGTGGATGGAGGGCGCCGGGTACCCCGGCAGCCGCAGCACGGAGACGTCACCGTCGTCCGGGGCGGGCGCCGCCACCTCGGGGGCAGGCGTCGTGGGCTCCGCGGTCGTCGCAGGCGTCGACGTCGACGTCGGCGTCGGGTCCTGGCTCGTGGTCGGTGTGCTGGTCGGCGAGCTGGTGGCTGCCGGGTCGTCTGCGAGCGCAGCGGGTGCGCCCAGCAGACCTGTCGCGACGAGTACGGACGCGGTCACGACGGCAGTCGCCGTCCTGCCGGCCGCACGCCGCCGGGGTGTGCTGGTCGAAGCATTCACGTCGGTTCGCTTCCTCGAGTGGTCGTGCAGGTGCTCGAGTGACGGCCCGGTCCTCCCCCATCGGCGACAGGGTAGGCACCGCCGATTCGCGCTTGTCAAGGCTCCATCACAGTTTGCCGTGACAACCGTCACCTACCGGTTGACGACCTCTCCGACGAGGTGTACGCCTGAGGCTTATCGGTCCGCACGACGGCAGCGCAGCCGCCTCCCGGGCCCTCCGCGGCCGACACATCCCGGCCGCCACGAGCGTTCCGCGCTCCCCCTGCAGCGCGCACCGACGCGCCGGACCGCTGGAAGGAGAGCAGCGAACGCGCCGCCGACGGACGGTGGCACGAGCTCCGGGTGGGCGCCCCTGCGCGGCGCACACCACCTCGGGTTGACGACCGATGCACCCCCATCGCGACCTGGCGCGCTCAGCGCGCCCGCGCCGGCAAGGCACCGTCTGCCGACGCACCCGACGAGGACCTGGAGCATCATGAAGCCTCCGACGACAGGACGCGGTGCCCGAACGGGCGCACGCGCAGCGATCCTCGGGATCGCACTGACAGCACTGACCGCCGGCTCGCTCGCGAGCGCGGCTCAGGCGTCACCCGGGCAGAGCGTCACCACGTTGCGTGACACCAACGCGATCACGCTCGCCAGCACGTTGACCGGCCGCAACGTCACCGTCCGCGCGGCCTCCTTCACCGGTGCGGCCGTCCAGGCCGGAATCTTCGCCGACGCCGGGTTCGGCGCCTTTCCGACGACGGGAGTGGCGCTCACGTCGGGCTCGCTCATCGACGCGGACCCCGCCTCCGACGAGGACGTGGACTTCACGAGGTCCGCGATCCTCGGGCCGAACAGCTCGCTGACGACGACGGGCGATCTCGGCGGGAGCGGTGACGAGCCGCTCAGCGCCCTCGTCGGAGCCACGACGTACGACGCGGCGACCCTCTCGGTCGAGGTCGTTCCGCAGGGTCGCCGACTCCTGCTGACCTACGTGCTCGGTTCGGAGGAGTACGCCACCTGGGCCGCGACGGGGTACCGCGACGCGTTCGCCGTCTGGGTCGGCGGCACGCCGTGCTCGTTCGTCCCTGGCTCGGACACGCTGGTGGGCACGGACACGGTCAACGCCGCGACGAACAGCGCCTACTACGTGGCCAACTTCGAGCCGAACGATCCCGGCGCCGTCGGCCACGACACGGAGATGAACGCCTTCACCGTGCCGTTGACCTGCACCGCCGACGTGACGCCGCGACAGCCTGTCACGGTGCGCATCGCGGTCGCGGACACCCGTGACGGGCAGCTCGACACCACCACCCTGCTGCAGTCGTCCTCGTTGCGGTCCACGCAGCTGCCCAGCCAGCTCGGCACGTTCCTGTGCCGGCTGCTCCCCTGGCTGCCGTGGTGCTCGGGCGAGGAAGGCACCGTTCCGGGGATCGCCGGCCCTCGGGGTGGGATCCCGTTCTGATCCGGCACGAGCCCCTCCCGTGGAGCGATCCACGGGAGGGGCTCATCGCGGTTCGGCCACGGACACTTGACGTCGGGCGAATCTGGGGGCATCCTCACTCCAGGTGTTTAATCGATTTAGCACCCCGGCACTGATCGGGCAACTCACGAGGGAGTGAGGTGTGACATGGCGCGAGTGCGGATCTCGGACGTCGCCGCCGCGGCCGGCGTCTCCACCGCCACGGTCTCGTTGGTGCTCAACGACCAGAACGCGCGGATCCCCGAGAGCACCCGGGAGCGGGTCCGGCGTGCGGCGGCGGAGGTCGGCTACACCCCCAACTCGGTGGCGCGCGGCCTGCGGACCCAGCGCACCCGCACCATCGGCCTGATCTCGGACAGGATCGCCACCACGCCGTTCGCCGGTCGCATGCTCTCCGGTGCCCAGGACGTCGCCCGCGAGCACGGCTACCTGGTGTTCCTGGTGGACACCGACGCGGACCCGACGGTGGAGCGCGACGCCATCCGGGCCCTGGCCGACCAGCAGGTCGACGCGATGATCTACGCCTGCATGTGGCACCGGGTGGTGGACGTCCCCGCGTCACTGCCGCGCCGCAGCGTGTTCCTCGACTGCCGCCCGGCTCAGGGCGGCTACCCGGCCGTCGTGCCCGACGACCACGCCGGGGGTGTGGCGGCCGTGCGCGAGCTCGTCGCCGCCGGGCACCGCCGGATCGCGTACGTGGACGTCGACGAACCGCACCCGCCCGTCGCGTCCCGCCTGCGGCACGACGGGTACCTCGAGGTGCTCGCCGCCGCCGGGATCGAGCCCGACCCGGCGCTGCACGTCCGCGGTGACACCTCGTCCGCGGGCGGACGACGAGCCACGGACCAGCTGCTCGACCTACCCGAGGACCGCCGTCCCACGGCCCTGTTCTGCTTCAACGACCGCATCGCCGCCGGGGCCTACGTCGCGGCGCACCGCCGGGGACTGCGCATCCCGCAGGACCTGTCCATCGTCGGGTACGACGACCAGCAGCTCGTCGCGGCGGACCTCGACCCCCCGCTGACCACCGTCGCGCTGCCGCACTACGAGATGGGCCGGTGGGCGATGGAGGTCGCCCTCGGCATCAGGACGCCGGACGACCCCGGCGCCCCACACCTCATGCCCTGCCCGATCGTCGATCGGGACTCGGTGGGTCCGCCGCCGGCCACAGCTGCGAGCGACAGCCGGCGACGGACCTGACACGCAATCCCCAGCGACCACCGTCGGTGGTCGTGGAGCGGTGACCCGACTTGCCGGTCGGGCACCAAGAGAGGAACCCCCGATGAAGCGCAGGTCCCTTGTCACGATCGTATCGGTGTCGGCGGCATCAGCCCTGGCACTCTCCGCCTGCGGACAGGCAGGTCAGGGCGACGACGGCTCCGGTGACGGACCCCAGGAGCTCACGATGTGGACCCACTCGGCGGGCAACCCTGCCGAGCTGGAGGTCTACAGCAAGATCATCGACGACTTCAACGCGTCGCAGGACAAGTACACGGTGGTCGAGGAGTCCTTCCCCCAGGGGGCCTACAACGACGCCATCGTCGCCGCGGCCGCCGCCGGCGACCTGCCGTGCCTGCTCGACATGGACGGCCCGATCGTGCCCAACTGGGCCTGGGCGGAGTACATCCAGCCGCTCGACCTGCCCACCAGCATCACGGACAACCTGCTGCCGACCGCGGTGGGCACCTACCAGGACAAGATCTACGCGGCCGGCTACTGGGACGCGGCGCTGTCGATCTTCGCCCGCAAGTCGGTGCTCGACGCCAACGGCATCCGGATCCCGACAATCGAGGAGCCGTGGACCGTCGACGAGTTCGACGACGCGCTGGCCACGCTGAAGGCCGCGGGCTACGAGACGCCCCTGGACATCGGCGCAGAGGACAAGGGCGAGTGGTGGTCGTACGCCTACTCCCCCATGCTGCAGAGCGCCGGCGGCGACCTCATCGACCGCGACACCATGCTCACGGCGGACGGCGCCCTCAACGGGCCGGAGGCGGTCACCTTCTTCACGTGGTTCCAGGACGCCTTTGCCAACGGCTGGGCCAGCAACTCCGGCACCATCGGCAACCAGGAGTTCAACGACGACGTCGTCGCGCTCAGCTACACCGGCGTCTGGAACGCGATGGACTCCCTCGAGGCCGTCGGTGACGACCTGCTGATCCTCCCGCCGCCGGACTTCGGCGACGGCCCGAAGATCGGTGGCGGGTCCTGGCAGTGGGGCATCTCGTCCACCTGCGACGCCGCAGACGGTGCGCGCGAGTACCTGGAGTTCAGCTTCCAGGACAAGTACATCGCCGAGTTCAGCGACAAGCAGGTGGTCATCCCCGCGACCGCGGCCGCCGAGGAGCTCTCCGCCAACTTCGGTGAGGGCGACCCGCTGCGCCCCTTCGTCGAGCTCTCCCAGGCCTACGCCCTCGCCCGTCCCGCCACCCCGGCGTACCCCGTCATCTCGAGCACGTTCGAGAAGGCGGCGAAGGACATCATGAGCGGCTCCGACGTGCAGTCGACCCTCGACGGAGCGGTCCAGGAGATCGACACCAACATCAAGTCCAACGACGGCTACGGCTTCTGAGCCGTCCTGACCGGCGGGGGCAGCACCGCTGCTGCCCCCGCCCGATCGGACACGCGCCATGACCTCTTCCACCACGTCCGTCGCGCCTCCGCGACCACCGGACGCCCCCGTTCGGCGGCGTCGGACCTCCGCCGGCGCCCGCGGCGAACGCCGCTCCGGGCTCGCGATGGCCGCACCGGCTGCCGTCCTGCTCGGCTTGTTCCTCATCGTCCCCGTGCTGCTGGCGTTCGCCCTGTCGTTCACCAACGCACGGCTCATCTCCCCCAACCCGCCGCGGTTCGTCGGCCTCGACAACTTCGTCCGGGCGTTCACGCAGGACCCCGTGTTCCTGCGGTCGGTCCTCAACACGTTCCTGTTCGCGATCGTCGTCGTCCCCGTGCAGGCCGGCCTGGGCCTGCTCCTCGCGGTGCTGGTCAACCAGAAGCTGCGCGGCGTGACGTTCTTCCGGATCGTCTACTTCATCCCGGTGGTCACGTCGATCGTCGTGGTGTCGATCCTCTGGAAGTTCATGTACCAGCCGACCGGGCTGATCAACTCGTTCATCGACACGGTCACCTTCGGGGCGCTGCAGGGCGCGGACTGGCTGAACAACCCGAGCACCGCGCTGCCGGCGATCATCGTGCTGTCGATCTGGCAGGCCGTCGGCTTCCACATGCTCATCTGGCTGTCGGGGCTGCAGACCATCCCCGACGAGCTCTACGAGGCAGCCCGCATGGACGGCGCGGACGCCTGGGGTCAGTTCAAGAACGTCACCTGGCCGGGTCTGCGCTCGACCATGATCTTCGTCCTGGTCACCATCACGATCGCGGCCCTGGGCCTGTTCGTGCAGATCGACGTGATGACGCAGGGCGGCCCGCAGGACTCGACGACGACGATCGTCTACCACGCGGTCCGCAAGGGGTACCGGGAACAGGAGACCGGCTACGGCGCCGCGATCTCGCTCATCTTCTTCGTGCTGGTGCTCGTGATCGCCCTCGTGCAGCGCTTCGTCACCCGAGAGAAGGACTGAGCCATGACCACCGCCACCGTCTCCCGGCTGGACCGCACGGAGCACCAGCAGCGCCGCCGGCGCCGTGTCTTCTCGTACGTCGCGCTAGTGTTCTTCGCCGTCGTCTTCCTCTTCCCGCTCGTGTTCATGTTCGTGTCCAGCCTGAAGCCGGACGCGCAGATCCTGACCGACGCCCGCTCCCTGGACGCGTTCCTTCCCGTGGGTGACATCAGCCTGAACAACTACCGGGACGTGTTCGACCGGGTGCCAGTCGCCCGGTTCATGCTCAACTCCGTGCTGATCACCACGCTGATCGTGGTGCTCGGGCTGGTGGTGAACAGCATGTGCGGGTTCGCGCTGTCGCGGCTGGAGTGGAAGGGCCGCGGTGCGGTGCTCGCCGTCGTCATCGCGACGCTCATCGTGCCCTTCGAGACGATCGCGATCCCGATGGTCTACTGGGTGTCCAAGCTGCCCACCCTGGTGTTCGAGGGCGGCGTCCCGAAGTACGACTTCGGCTGGCTGAACACCTACCAGGTGCAGATCATCCCGTTCATCGCGAACGCGTTCTCGATCTTCCTGTTCACCCAGTACTTCTCGACGATCCCGAAGTCCCTCGACGAGGCCGCGCGGATCGACGGCGCCGGCTGGTTCACCATCTACCGCAAGATCGTCGTCCCCCTGGCCGGCCCGGCGTTCGCCACGGTCGCCATCCTCACGTTCCTTCCCGCCTGGAACTCCTACCTGTGGCCGCTCATGGTCGTGCAGGAGGAGAGCCTGCGCCCCGTGATGGTGGGGATGCAGTACTTCTTCCAGCTGAACCCCGCCTGGGGCGAGGTGATGGCCTATACGACCCTCATCACGCTGCCGGTGCTCATCGTGTTCCTCTCGTTCCAGCGGGCCTTCGTCAGCAGCGTCGCTGCCAGCGGCGTCAAGGGCTGACCCCTCGTACCCCTCGGACCCCCGCCGGAAACGGCGTGAAAGGCAGACATGTTCACCCTTCCCGAGTCCTGGGTGTGGGACTTCTGGCTCGCCGACGACGGCGACCAGTACCACCTCTTCTTCCTCTACGCGTCGCGTGCGCTGCACGAGCCGGACCGTCGTCACTACCGGGCCTCGATCGGGCATGCGGTGTCGTCGGACCTGCAGGACTGGACCCGCGTGACGGACGCGCTGGTGCGCAGCGACGCTCCGGCGTTCGACGACCTCGCCACGTGGACCGGCTCGGTCGTGCGGCACCCCGACGGCACGTGGTTCCTCTTCTACACCGGCTCGACACTCACGCCGGCGGGCAACGTGCAGACGATCGGGTACGCCACGTCGAACGACCTGATGACGTGGGACAAGTCCCCCGACAACCCCGTGCTGCGCGCCGACGGCGAGTGGTATGAGGTGCTGGCCGACGGGCAGTGGCACGACGAGGCGTTCCGCGACCCGTGGGTGTTCGCGGACCCGGACGGTAACGGCTGGCACATGCTCGTCACCGCCCGCGCACGGACAGGTCCGGCCGACGACCGCGGTGTCGTCGGCCACGCCTGGTCGCCGGACCTGCGCATCTGGGAGCTGCGACCACCGCTGTCCGAGCCCGGACAGGGCTTCGGCCAGCTCGAGGTGATGCAGGTCGAGATCGTCGACGGCGCCCCCGTGCTGCTCTTCTCGTGCCTGGCGACGGACATGTCTGCGGCCGCCGTCGCCACCGGGGCGACGGGAGGCGTGTGGGCCACGCCGGCGGCGAGCCTGCTCGGTCCGTACGACGTGGCCGACGCGCACCAGGCGACCGACGACACCCTCTACAGCGGGCGGCTGGTCCGCCGCCGTGCCGACGGCCAGTGGGTCCTGATGGCCTTCCACCACACCGGAGCCGGCGGCGGCTTCGTCGGCGGCGTCAGCGACCCCCTGCCCGTGAGGTGGGACGGCCGCCGGCTGGAGGTGCTGGACCCGGTGCCCACCGACGTGCGGTGACCAGCACCCCGACCCGGATCGAGGAGAGGCGAGTCGATGGCGACTCACGACCGAGCTCGACGGACCGACGGGGGCCTCACGCGGCGGCGGGCAGCGATCGCGCTGCTGACCGTCGTCGTGGCGGCGGCGGGTGCGGCCGGCCCCCGGCAGGCCGCACCCGCGCAGGCGGCCGACGTGGCTGACACGTACCGGGCTCGGTACCACTTCACGGTGCCGGACCACTGGAAGAACGACCCGCAGCGACCGGTGGTGATCGACGGCACCACGCACTACTACTACCTGTACAACGCCGACTATGACGACGCCGTCGGCACCGCCTGGCGCCTGGCGACGACCACCGACAACGTGGTGTTCCACGACCAGGGGGTCGCCGCGCCCAAGGCGACCAACGCCAACTACGACCTGTGGTCCGGGTCGGCCGTGGTGGACACCGCCGGGACGGCAGGGTTCGGCGCAGGCGCCGTGATCATGCTCGTCACGCAGATGGACCACCCGACGCCCGCGCAGATCCTCGACGCCTCCGGCCCACAGGCGCAGTTCCTCTGGTACTCCACCGACGGCGGCCGGAACTTCCGGCCGTACGGCGAGGCGCCGGTGATCCCGAACGGGGGTCGCCGGGACTTCCGCGACCCGAAGATCGTGTGGGACGCCGATCGCGGGCGGTGGGTGGCTCTGATCGCCGAGGGCCAGAGGATCGGCTTCTGGACGTCCCCGAACCTGCGGGACTGGACCCGGGTCTCGGAGTACGTGAACACCGGCCTGGGCATCCTCGAGTGCCCCGACCTCTTCCAGATCCGGGCGGACGACGGCACGCTCCGCTGGGTCATGGGCCTGAGCGGCAACGGCTACCTCACCGACTCCCCGAGCACCTACGCGTACTGGACCGGATCGTTCGACGGCACGACCTTCGTGCCCGACCAGCCCGATCCGCAGTGGCTCGACCACGGGTTCGACTGGTACGGCGCGGTCACCTGGCCCGACCCCGCGAGGCCCGAGCAGGACCGGCGGTTCGCCGTCGGCTGGATGAACAGCTGGTCCTACCCGTACACCACCCCGACGTGGGCGGCCGACGGGTTCAACGGCACCGACTCGATCGTCCGGGAGATCCGGCTGGCCCGGACCGGGAGCGGCTACTCCCTCCTCTCCCAGCCGGTCGAGACGCTGGACCGCCTGGCCACCTCCGTCACCGAGCTCGGCACGGTCCGCGTGGACGGGCACGTGCCGCTCGACTACCGGGGCGACGCGTACCAGCTGGAGACCGACATCAGCTGGACCGACCTGGAGAACGTCGGGCTGCAGCTGCGCCGGTCCGCCGACGGAAGCCGGCACGCCGACGTGGGCGTGTTCGGAGACACCACCTACCTGAACCGTGGCGGGACCGGGAACCCCGACCCGTCGGGCGAGAAGTGGGAGAGCCACGCGCCCTTCGACCCCGCCGCCGACCGCGTGCACCTGCGCATCCTCGTGGACCGCACGACCATCGAGGTGTTCGTCGACGACGGGCGCTACGTGCACTCCAGCCAGGTGTTCGCCGAGCCCGCGGACACGGGGATCGCCCTGTACTCCGCCGGGGGCGTCGCCATGTTCTCGAACCTCACGATCACCGAGCTCGGCGTCCCCGACCAACGGCCCGCGCGCGTGCTCGCCGGCTTCGAGGGGTCCGGCTGGGGGTCCGGCTGGACCGCGACCGGCAGCTTCGACGGCGCCGGACCGACCACCGGATCGCTCCCCGGCCAGGTCGGCCGGCAGGTGCTCGACACGTTCGTCGGTGGGGGCGACCCCGCGACGGGAACGATCACCTCTCCCCCGTTCACGATCGACCGGCGGTACCTGCACCTGCTGCTCGGGGGCGGGGACCACCCGCTGGGCGTAGAGCCGGCGACGTCGGTCAACCTGCTGGTCGACGGCCTGCCGGTGCGGACCGCGACAGGCCGCGACGAGGGGACCCTGCGACCTGTCCGCTGGGATCTGGGCGATCTCGCCGGCCGACAGGCCCAGGTGCAGGTGCTCGACGACGCCACGGGCCCCTGGGGGCACCTGATGGTGGACCAGATCGTGCTCAGCGACTAGCCGTCAGGCGGGCTCGGCCCGGCGGTCGAGCGGGTCGAGGACGTCCAGCTCGTCGCCCGGACGGGCGGGCGCGTGGTGCTCCGACGGTGCCCCTCCTCGGCCCGCCAGCAGCACCTCAGCCGCGTGGTCCGCCAGCGCGAAGCCGGCCGAGCCGTACAGGTGGAACACCGCGTCCGCACCGTGCCGCTGGAGCTCGGCGACGTCGTCGTCGTACCGCGCGACCGCGGCCACCTTGCCGGTGAAGCCGGCGGCCTGGAGCCGGGCCAGGGCGATGAGGTTGGCGTTGTGGAACGGCATGGCGAGGACGGCCATCTTGACCCGACCGGCGCGCTGCACGCGGTTCCAGAACTCGAGGTCGGTGGCGTCGGCGCGCACGACGTCGTAGCCCTCGTCCTCGAGGGCGAGCACCCGGGTCTGGTCGTGCTCGACGCCGACGACGGAGAGGCCGTACTCGTCGCGCAGCCGCGCATAGGTGGCGGCTCCGACGCGTCCGAGGCCGAGGACGAGGGCGTCGGCGTCGCCGACGTCCACCAGGCGGTCGTCCGGGTGGAGCCGGTCGCTGTCGCGCGCCGGGAGCAGGCGCGACAACCGGGAGGCCAGCTCGACGCCGCGCCGGTTGACGATCGCGGACAGGCCGAAGCTGAACGCCACCGCGAGCGAGAACACGACCACCCACTGGTCGTCGAGCAGGCCCGTGCTCGCTCCGACGGCGACGACGATGATCCCGAACTCGGAGTAGTTGGAGAGCACGAGGCCGGCCAGGAACGACGTGCGGCGCCGCAGCCGCATCAGCCACAGGACGCCTGCGTAGGCGGCCACCTGGAACGGCAGGAGCAGGAGCAGGAGCAGCCCCAGGCCGATCTCGAACAGGTGCGGCGTGCCGTGCAACCCGATCTGCACGAAGAACGCGACGAGCATGAGGTCCTTGAACGTCATGAGCGAACGCGACAGCTCGCCGGCCTGCGGGTGGGACGACAGGAGCACGCCGACCACGAGCGCCCCGACGTCGCCGGCGATGCCGACCAGCTCGAAGAGCCCGTAGCCGAGCACCACGGCCACCGCGACGCCGAACAGCGCCTGCAGCTCGCCGTGGCCCACACGGTCCCAGATCCGGTGCAGCACCCAGCGACCCGGGATCAGCAGGAAGAGCAGCAGGGCCCACGGGCTGGGCGGCTCACCGCTGGACAGCGACAGGAAGACCACGGCCGCGACGTCCTGCATGACGAGGACACCGACAGCGATGCGGCCGTACAGCGAGGTCGTGTCGGAGCGGTCGTCCAGGACCTTGACGACGAACACCGTCGAGGAGAACGACAGGGCGAACCCGACGAGGGCGAGCGCGCCGAACGACTCGTCGGCGATGTACCCGAACCCGATCACCGCGAGCAAGCCGAGGAAGCCGAGCGCCATCGCGACGCTGATCGCCAGGTGCACGACGGTGGTGAGCCAGATCTCGCGGCGCAGCAGCGTGCGGACGTCGAGCTTGAGACCGATGGCGAACAGCAGCAGGACGACCCCGAAGTTCGCGATCGGCTCCAGGTACGGCAGCGTGGGAGCTCCGCCGGCGCCCAGCGCGAAGCCGGCCGCGAGGAACCCGACCAGCGGCGGCAGGCGCAGCAGCACCGCGAGCAGCCCGCCGACCAGTGCGGCGCCGAGGTACAGGGCAGCAACTGCCATGAGGTCCCTCTCGCGCCGGCGGTGGGTGGTGACTCCCTATCTTGCCCGCTCGGCGGAGCGCCCTCGTCGGGTGTCCGCTCAGGCGAGCAGGTGCGCGAGGTCCTCCGGGTGAGTCGTCGGCCGGTCGCACACGAACCCCCGGCACACGTACGCCGCCGGGACGCCACCGACCATCGGCCGGTCGTGCAGGAGCGGCGGGACGTCGTCGCGCCCGCCGGGCTCACCCACCGCCACCACCAGGCCGGGGGCCGCGGACGCCAGCGCGCGGTGGTGCAGCGCCGCGGTGCGCGGGTCGTCGCGGGGGCCGACGACGGCGACCTCCCGGGGTCCGTCGAGGACGGCCTCCGCCACGGCCAGGCCGGAGCCCGCCGCGCGCGGGTACCGGGTGGCGAGCGACAGCGGACCCCGCAACGCGCTCGACGCGGCTTCCCGGTGCCGGGTGGATCCCGTGAGCGCGGCGTAGGTGAGCAGGGCGCCCGCCGCGCCGGACTGCCCCGAGGGCGTCGGGCCGTCGGCCGGGTCCTGCGGGCGACCGAGCCGGGCGACGACCTCGTCCGTCTCGTCCTGTGCGGTGTCGTGGAAGCCGCCGGCCGGCGCAGCGAAGTGGAGGAGCACGGTGTCCAGGAGGCCGCCGGCGACCGCGAACCAGCGGGGGTCACCGGTGACCGCCGAGAGGGCGAGCAGGCCCTCGGCGAGGTTGCCGTAGTCCTCCAGCACCCCGGGGGCGTCGCCCGGCACGCCGTCGCGCGACGCGCGCACCACCCGGGCCGAACCGTCCGCGGACCGCCGGACGTGCGTGGTGACGATCAGGTCGGCTGCTCGGACGGCAGCGTCGAGGAGCTCGGGACGCTCGAGCAGCACGGCCGACTCGGCGAGGGCCGCGACGGCCAGGCCGTTCCACCCGGTCACCACCTTGTCGTCCCGTGCAGGCCGCGGCCTGCGTCCTCGCGCCTCGCGCAGGCGCTCCCGCACGTCCACGAACCTGGCCTCGTCGCCCGGGGCGCTGCGCAGCTGGAGCACCGACGTCCCGTGCTCGAACGTGCCCGCCGCGGTCACGGCGAGCAGCCCGGCCGCCCACGCGCCGTCGTCAGGACCGAGCACCTCGTCCAGCTGGCCCGGCGTCCAGGCGTAGAACGCCCCCTCCCGACCCTCGCTGTCGGCATCGAGCGACGAGGCGAAGCCGCCCTCGGGGGTGGTCAGCTCGTCGAGCAGCCACGTCGCGGTCTCCAGGGCCACGCGGCGCATCAGCGGAGCACCCGTCACGCGCCACGCGTGCGCGTACACCCGCAGCAGGAGGGCGTTGTCGTAGAGCATCTTCTCGAAGTGCGGCACGGTCCAGGTCGGGTCCACCGCGTACCGCGCGAAGCCACCCGCGAGCTGGTCGTACATGCCCCCGCTCGCCATCGCCTCGAGCGTCCGGACCGCCATGTCGAGCGCTCCCGGATCACCGGTCCGCGCGTGATGACGCAGCAGCCACTCGAGCACCATCGACGGCGGGAACTTGGGCGCGCCACCGAAGCCTCCGCGCGCGGCGTCGAACGTCGTCGCGAGGCCGGCCAGCGCCGCCTCGACCACCTCGTCGTCGGGACCGTCCGACTCCCGGCCCGCCGTCGGCCGCTCCGCGAGCGCCGCGAGGACTGCTTCCGCGGTGGACAGCACCTCTGCCCGGCGCGCCGACCATGCCGCCGCGACGGCGGCGAGCACCTCCGAGAACGACGCCATCTGCTGGACGCGCCGCGGTGGGAAGTAGGTCCCGCAGAAGAACGGCTCTCCCGACGGCGTCGTGAACACGGTCATCGGCCAGCCGCCCGAGCCTGTCATCGCCTGCGTGGCCGCCATGTAGACGGCGTCGACGTCGGGCCGCTCCTCGCGGTCCACCTTGACGCAGACGAAGTGCTCGTTCAGGAAGGCCGCGACCCCCGGGTCCTCGAACGACTCGTGGGCCATGACGTGGCACCAGTGGCACGCGGCGTAACCGACGGAGACGAGCACCGGGACGTCCCGCGCGACCGCCTCCTCGAACGCCGCGTCACCCCACTCGTGCCAGTCCACCGGGTTGTCGGCGTGCTGCAGGAGGTACGGGCTCGTCGCGTTCACCAGACGGTTGGGCACGCCACCCAGGTTCCGTCACCGCGCGCGGCGGCGCGACCCCGGCTCGCCTGCCACAGCGCGCGGCGCGAGACTCGGGAGGTGGCGGTGGAGCGGAGCGAGCGACGGAGCTGGGTGCGGGCCGCACTCGCGCTCTGGCGCTCGCAGAGCGTCCGCGCACTGCGCTGGCGCCGCCACCGATGACGACCTCGTGCGCTGCCGCGCGCCCACCCGCAGCGCGTTGAGCGTCACCATCTGGTGCGCCACGTCGCCCCAGTCGACGGCCTCCACCCCGCTCCCCGTGGCCCCCGGCGGCCGCCACCATCGCCTGGCCGCCCGCCAGCGACCGTCCGGCCGACGTCGGTCGACCAGGAGCTGCCGGGCGCGGCCGGTGCGCGGGTCGCCGCCGACGCCGGCGCGTTCGAGGACGAGCAGCGCCTGGAGCAGGTCGTAGTGCCAGAACGGCGGGTAGTGCGGGAGCGCGAACGACTCGTGGACCGACTCGCCCGTGCTCCTCGAGAACAGGACCTCGCGCGAGAGGAGCAGCTCGGCGGCCGACGCGACGGCCGAGAGGCACGACGGGTCGCCCGTGGCCGTGGCGTACTCCGCGAGCCCCCACAGGGCGGGCAGGGTCTCGTGGAACGACGAGTGCGACGCCGTCGGCCGCCGGTCGCAGTTCCATCCGCCGTCCGGCCACTGCCACGACAGCAGGTGCTCGGCCAACGTGACGGCGCGCTCGTCGCGCGACAGCCCGAGACGGCACGCGATCGCCAACGCGTTGCCCTCCTGCGAGGCGCACCGCCGCGCTCGCCCGTCGATGACAGGCACCGCGGCCAGCCGCTCCGGCCGCGACCAGTAGCCGAGCAACGCGTCGGCGGCACGCGTGACCGCTGGGTCCTCGTCGCGGACCCCGAGCTCCACGAGGGAGACGAGTCGCCAGTGGGCGCCGGTCCACTTGACGTACGGGGCCCGCACGGAGTCGCCGAGCCCGGTCAGGAGGCCCTGGACGACGCGGCTCGAGGGCACGGCACCGACGGGCTCGCCGAGCAGGTCGCGGCGAGCCAGCCGGGCCACCGTCGGGTCGGCCCGCTCGACGAGCCAGGTGACAGCAGGATCTCGACTGATCTCCAGCAACCTGGCGACCATCGTGAGCCCTTTCTCCCGGGTGTCCTCTCCCCGACCGAAGCACATGCTCCCGCGCCGCAGGTAGGGCCCACCGGCCCTGTCCTCAGCGCCGGCCGAGGAGCACAAGGCGAGTACGACGTCCACAACCCCCGGCACGAACGGGACACCGCCGCCCTGATGGCCCGTCTCGTCTGAGCGGGACCTAGTCCGCGTCGGCCGGACGACCCGCCCCCAGCCACGTCCCCAGACCGCGGAGCCCCACGGCGTACCGGCCGAGGTCCGTGACGTCGGCGTGGTCCGTGATCACCGTGAGCAGCTGGGCCACGGCGGCGTCGGTGCTGCCCGCCTCGGCGAGCGAGAGAGCGAGGAACACCCGGACGGCGTCGGACTGCGGGAACTGCGCACGGGCCCGCTCCAGCACCGCGACCGACTCCTCGAGCCGGCCGAGCCACCGCAGCGTGCTGCCGTACTGGCACAGGCACCGGCGCAGCTCGTCCCCGTCGAGACCGAGGTCGAGGGCGTGCTCGTACCGGACGGCGGCGTCGGCCTCCCGACCCGCGGTGTCGTACGCGCCGGCCACCTCGAGGACGAGGACGGGGTGGTCGGGGTGCTCGCCCAGGAGTCGTTCGAAGTAGGCGATCGTCGGGCCCATGTCGTCGCGGTCGCGCCGGGCGTACCCCGTCGCGATGGCGTCCTTGAGGTCATCCGTGAGCTCCACGCGGCGATCCTGCCACGGGCTCAGCGCGCGACGTCTCGTTCCTGGAGAGCCGGCGACCCGGCCCGTCGAGCCCGGTAGGCGGCGACGTGGGCCCGGTTGGCGCAGCCGTTCACGTCGCAAAACCGGCGCGAGCGGTTGCGGGAGAGGTCGACGAGCAGCGCGTCGCAGTCGTCCGCCTCGCAGCGCTGCAGCCGGTCCCATTCGTCGGAGCGCACCACGTCGGCCATCGCCATCGCGGTCTCGACGAGCACGACCGTGCCCAACGGAGCGTCCGGTGCGGTGCCGTGCAGGTGCCAGTCGACGTCGCCGTGCCGGACGAGGAACGGGACGGCTCCCCCGCGAGCGAGGAGCTCGTTGAGCACGGCGGCTGCGGTGTCCCGGTCGACGTCCCAGAGCGCGGCGATCTGGTCGCGCGCGTCGCGCACCGCGGCGAGCTCGTCGGCGTCCCCGTCGTGCCGGACCGTGTAGCCCCATCGCGTGTAGAACTCGTCGACGTCCGCGATCGTCGCCATGGCGTCGTGCCCGTCCCGGCGACGAGCGGTGTTCACCAGCTCGACGGCCGCGGCGATGCTCATCTCGGTGTCAGGTGCGAAAACCACTTTGACTCCTGTCGGCGCGATGGACTAGCGTCACGAGCGTAACGCCATTTCACCCATGACATCCCTGGCAGGGGCTCCCCTATGTCCACGACCGCCGCGCCGAGTCGCACCGCCGGCATCGTCGCCGGCCTCGTCGGCGCCGTCGCCTTCGCGACCAGCGGTCCCGTGGTCAAGCCGCTGCTGGTGGCCGGCTGGTCCCCGGGGTCGGCGATCCTCGTGCGGCTGTCGGTCGCAGCGCTGCTGCTGGCCGGTCCGGCAGCCTGGGCCCTGCGTGGTCGCTGGCACGTGCTCCGCGACGAGTGGCCCACCGTCCTCGGTTTCGGGGTGCTGGGCGTCGCCACCGCCTCGACCATGTACTTCCTCGCGGTCGACCGGCTGCCCGTGGCCGTCGCCCTGCTGATCGAGTACACCGGCCCGCTCCTGCTGGTCGCCTGGAGGTGGGCGCGCGAACGACGGGCACCCAGCGGCGCGACGCTCGCCGGGGCAGCACTGGCCACCGGCGGCCTCGTCCTGGTCCTCGACCTCACGGGCACGCTCGAGCTCGACCCGGTCGGGCTGGTGTTCGCACTGCTCTCCGCGGTGGGCAACGCCTCCTACTTCGCGCTCACGGGCCGCCGCACGGAGCTGCCGGCGATCAGCCTGGCGGGCGCCGGGATGGTTGTCGGAGCACTCACGGTCGCTCTCGTCGCAGCCGTGGGAGTCCTCCCGCTGGCCGCCCCGGACGTCCGCGTCGACCTGCTCGGTGCGCAGGTGCACTGGATCGTCCCGCTGCTCGTCGTCGCCGCGGTGCCGACCGCCTTCGCCTACGGCGTCAGCGCGTTGTCGGTGCGGCTGCTCGGCGAGCGCCTCGCGTCCTTCCTCGCCCTGTCGGAGGTGCTCGTCGCCGTCCTGCTCGCCTGGGTGCTGGTCGCCGAGGTGCCCGTGCCGCTGCAGCTCGCCGGGATGGTGCTCGTCGTCGCCGGGATCGCCCTGGTCCGCCGCGGCACCGACGCGCCGGAGCCCGTCGTCGTGCAGCCCGAAACCCGGATCGTCGTCGAGACCCGCGCCTGACCCGAGCGCGACGTCCAGCATCCGAGAGTTCGCCGTCGAACCCTTGACCGGCCCCGCGGCTGCATGCTGCTCTGTGCCCGGCCACGACCCGACCGAGAGGAGCACCCGATGACCGCCACCCGCGTCACCGCGCTCCCGTCGCGCCGTGGATCCCTCCTCTCGCTGCGCTCCTGTACGGCCTGCTGTCAGCACTGACGCACCCACCCGGCTCACGCCGGACGCAGGCCCCGCCGACCCACGCCCTCCGGGAAGCCGTGGAGATCGGCCCGCAGACGCACCCCGAGAGGCACCTCCGTGAGCATCGACCTGTCCCCGCGCCCCACCCTCGCCTCGCCCGCCCGGCTGAACGTCGACGAGCTCAGCGCGCTGACCCGCTCCATCGCCGCGCGTCCCGAGCTCTGGCGACCGCTGGTCCGCTTCCAGGAGAGCGGGCGCTGGTGGACCCGCCTCGACGGACCGCCCGACGTCGACGTGTGGCTCCTCACGTGGTTGCCGTCGCAGGGCACCGAGCTGCACGACCACGGCGCCTCCGCGGCCGCGTTCACCATCGCGGCGGGCACACTCACCGAGATCCGCCCGCACAGCGACGGACGCCTCGTGCCGCAGGACTTCACCTCCGGGCAGACCCAGACCGTGGACCCGGGCGACCTCCACGACGTGCTGAACACCGGCACCGAGCCCGCGGTGAGCATCCACGCGTACTCCACCCGGCTCACCCGCATGACGTACTGGGCGACCACCCCCGACGGCCGGCTCGCTCCCACCCGCACGGTCGAGACCGACGAGCCGGAGACGGACAAGTGAGCGTCGTCCGCCGCCGCACCATCGACGACGTCCTGGCCGACGCCCGCGCCCGGCTGCACCGCCTCGCACCGCTGGACGCGTGGGAGGCCGTGCGCCGCGGGGCCCTGCTGGTCGACATCCGCCCCGCAGCGCAACGCGCCACCGAGGGCGAGGTTCCGCAGGCGGTCGTCATCGAGCGGAACGTCCTCGAGTGGCGGCTGGACCCGGCCAGCGACCACCGCATTCCCGCGGCCACGGGCTACGACCTGCGGGTCGTGGTCCTGTGCTCGGAGGGGTACACGTCCAGCCTGGCCGCGGCCGCGCTGGCCGACCTGGGCCTGCACCGCGCGACCGACGTGGTGGGCGGGTTCCACGCGTGGGCGGCGGCAGGTCTCCCGACGACCGGGCCCGCGGACGGGGCACGGGGTGCCCTGGTCGGTGCGGGAGCGCACGCCCCGCGGACGTAGTCACAGGCCTGGGCGCGGGCGTCGTGGAGTGGTAGACCGGGACTCACCCACCCACTCGCCCGAGGAGATCCCATGCGATCGTCCAGGCACCCCGGACCCGTCCTCGTCGTCGTCGTCGCGGCGGTCCTCGCGCTCACCGCCGGGATCGCGCCCGCGGCCGCCCACCCCCGCCCGGGGGACAAGGTGCCGGTCGCCGTCGGCACCGGCGGGGCGGTCGCCACGGTGGATGCCGACGCCACCCGCGTCGGGATCGAGGTGCTCCGCAAGGGCGGGAACGCGGTCGACGCCGCCGTGGCGGCCGCCGCGACGCTCGGGGTGACCGAGCCGTTCTCGTCCGGCATCGGCGGCGGCGGGTTCTTCGTCTACTACGACGCCGCGACCGGTGCGGTGCACACCATCGACGGGCGCGAGACCGCCCCGATGGCGATGCGCAGCGACTCGTTCGTGGAGGGCGGGGTGCCGATCCCGTTCGCCGACGCGGTGACCTCCGGGCTGTCCGTGGGAGTGCCCGGGACCCCGGCGACGTGGCAGACGGCGCTGGACCGGTGGGGGTCGATGAGCCTGCGCACGGCGCTGAGCGGAGCGACCGAGGTGGCACGGCGCGGCTTCCTGGTGGACCAGACGTTCGTGGACCAGACGACCGCCAACGTGGCCCGGTTCTCGGCCTTCCGCTCGTCGGCCGACCTGTTCCTGCGCCGAGGCGCGCCGCCGGCGGTCGGGTCGGTGTTCCGCAACCGGGACCTGGCCGACACCTACGACCTGCTCGGCCGCAAGGGGGTCGGCGAGCTCTACACGGGACGCCTCGCCCGGGAGATCGTCGAGACGGTCCAGCGCCCACCGGTGCGTCGGCACAGCACGCTCGTCGTCCGCCCGGGCCTGCTGGAGCGCACGGACCTGGCGTCCTACGTGGCACCCCTGCGCGAGCCGACGCTGGTCTCGTACCGCGGGCTCGACGTGTACGGGATGGCTCCGCCGTCGTCGGGAGGCTCGACCGTGGGCGAGGCCCTCAACATCCTCGAGGCGCTCCCCGCGACCACCGACCAGACGCAGACGCTGCACCGCTACCTCGAGGCGAGCGCCCTGGCCTTCGCGGACCGCAACCGGTACGTCGGGGATCCCGCCGTCGTCCAGGTGCCCCTGCAGGAGCTGCTCTCGGACGGGTTCGCCGGCGAGCGCGCCTGCCGGATCAACGCCGCGACCGCGCTGACCAAGCCCGTGGCACCGGGTGTGCCGGACGGGGTCTACGGTCCGTGCCCCGTGCCGGCCACGGTCGGCACCGAGGGCTCCGACGGCCAGTCCACGACGCACGTGACCACGGCCGACCGCTGGGGGAACGTGGTGGCGTACACGCTCACCATCGAGTCGCTCGGCGGCAACGGCATCGTCGTGCCGGGTCGCGGCTTCCTGCTGAACAACGAGCTGACCGACTTCAACTTCACCGACACCCAGGGTGGGAACGACCCCAACCTGCCCGGCCCCGGGAAGCGCCCGCGCAGCTCCATGGCGCCGACCGTCGTCCTGGCCGACGACGCGCCGCTCCTCGCGCTGGGCTCGCCGGGCGGGTCGACGATCATCACCACCGTCCTGCAGATCCTCGTCAACCGTCTCGACCTCGGGATGACGCTCGACGCGGCCGTCGCCGCACCGCGTGCCACCCAGCGCAACACCCCCGCCGTGCAGGCCGAGCCCGGGTTCGACCGGGCGCCCCTCCAGGCGCTGGGGCACACCTTCGCCGACAACCCGGAGATCGGCGCCGCCACGGCGATCGAGCTCCTCGACGACGGCTCCTTGCTCGCGGTCGCGGAGCCGACGCGGCGCGGCGGAGGCAGCGCCGCGGTCGTGAGACAGCCCTGAGGACGCGCCCGGGGCGCTCACGGATCCACGTAAAATCCCCGTAAACTTGCCCCGGTCAATTCGGGCAATATCTGGTCATTGTGGCAACAATGTCGGTGACACCAGTCACATCTGGACGAGCGTCCGTCTGATTCCTCCGTTACCGCCTGGTACGTTCGATTCATCGAGTTCGCCCGTGGCCTCCTGACGAGGTCGGCACGCGGTCGTTGCTCGTCCAGTGCACCTCCGGGGGAGGGGCAGACGCCCACGTCACGCGGTGCCCTGAGGGCACAGCCGTGACCTTCGATGCGGGGAAAGCGCCTACCTAGGGCACTCCCCGTCGTCCTCGCTGCATCGCCGACGGCGCCGGTCAGCTACACAGTTCCGTTGACCGAATGAGCGGGGTACCGCCATGTTCGTCTTTGTCTTGCAGCTACGGCAAATGTTCGAAGGCCAGTCCGAGTTCTACCTGTTCGCATTCTTCTCCACGATCATCTGGGCGTTGTGGCTGCTCAAGGTGCTGTTGTCACGGCGCTACAAGCCCTACACCGGTGAATTCCACGGCACGACGAGCGTGGTCATTCCCGTCGTCGACGAGCCCCTCGACCTGTTCCGTGACGTGCTCACCCGCATCGTCGACCAGCGCCCCGACGAGGTGATCGTCGTCATCAACGGCGCCGTCAACGTCCCGCTCCAGGAGATCAGCGACGAGTTCGCTCCCCTGGTCCGCTGGGTGCACACCCCGATCCCCGGCAAGCGCAACGCCGTGAAGATCGGCACCGAGATGTCGCGCGGCGAGATCACCGTGCTCGTCGACTCCGACACGGTCTGGACCGATGGCACGCTCTCCGAGCTGGTGAAGCCGTTCGCCGACCCCTCCGTGGGTGGTGCGACCACCCGCCAGCGCATCCTCGACCCCGAGCGGTCCTGGATCACCCGCTGGGCGGACTGGCTGGAGAACACCCGGGCGCTGTACTCGATGCCCGCGCAGTCCGCGCTCGGTCAGGTCRGCTGCCTGCCCGGACGCACCATCGCGTTCCGCCGGCACATCCTCGTCTCCGTCATGGACGACTTCATGCACCAGAAGTTCATGGGCGTCTTCCTCGAGGTCTCCGACGACCGCACGCTGACCAACCTCACGCTCAAGGCCGGCTACCGGTCCGTGTACCAGTACACGAGCCTCGTCTACACCGATGCTCCGCTGCAGGTGAAGAAGCTGGCCAAGCAGCAGCTGCGCTGGGCCCGCGGGAGCCAGTACAACACCCTGCGGATGCTGCCCTGGATGGTCGGGCACGCCCCCGTCCTGGCGATCTTCTTCGTCGCCGACATCGTCTTGCCGTTCCTGCTGTTCGGGACCATCGCCGGGTGGGTCTACCGGGCCGCCTCCGGCACCGGGGTCAACCTCTACCAGGCGATCCTTGAGACCTACACGGGACTGAGCGGCTGGGCGTGGGTCGTCGCGACCATGGTCGTCTCGTCCGTCCTGTCGATGGCCATCCGGCAGATCCGGCACCTGCACGAGAAGCCGTCCGACTTCCTGCGGCTGCCCGTGTTCATCATCGTCTCGACGCTCTTCCTCATGCCCATCCGGCTGCTCGGGTTCCTGCGCATGGCGCACGCGAGCGGCTGGGGGACGCGCGCCGGCGCCTACGCGGGCGGCGGCGACGACCTGATCGCCGAGCTCGAGAAGGCACCCGCCGGACCGGCCGACCTCGTCGACCGCACTCCCCCGGGCACGCTGCCGACGCAGCGCTCGGCAGCCGACGGCCACACGCTCCTCACCGACGCCCCGGCCACGGCCCCCGTCCGCGCCCGCCGCGCGGTGGCCACGGCACCCGTGGCGCCCTCGCGGCGCCGCCGGCTCAACCCGCTGGCCGCGATCCCGTACCTGATCGCGCTGGCCATCTTCGCTCTGGAGGCCCTTGTCTATGTCTGAGCACATCGAGCCCGCAGGCTGGTGGTCCCGCGCCATCCGCCCCTCACCCCGTAAGCGGATCGCCGCCGCCGGCGTCGCCATCGCCCTCGTCGCCGTGACGGCCGGCGTGTGGCTGTCCCCGTCGGTCGCCACGACCACCGCCTCGAAGGCCAGCGCCACAGAGATCCGGCTGGCCGCGGAGAACGAGAAGCTCCGCAACTCCCTCGACGCGCGCGAGGACGAGGTCGCCTCGCTGGAACGGTCGCAGGCCAAGGCCGCGGCCGAGCGCAAGGCCGCCGCCGAGAGCGGCAAGGCCAAGGCTGCCGCCGAGCAGGAGGCGGCCGCAGCCGAAGGGGCGCAGAAGGCCGCGGCCGAACAAGCCGAGGCCGCGGCCCGCACCCAGGCCAAGGTGGCGGCCGAGAAGACCGCCGCCGCCGCCCGTGGCAAGGCGCGTGACGCCGCGACCCGGGCGGACCAGGCCGAGGCCGACGCAGCACGGGCACGGGCGACCTCCCAGGGCACCGCCCCGCAGCCCGTGAGCCCCGCTCCCGCGGTCAAGCCCACCGCGCCGGCGCTGTCCGAGCTGCTCGCCCCCGAGCGGCGTCAGTTCGGCCTGTACACGCCGCAGTCGCCCTTCAACTGGGCGGAGCTCGACAGCGTCGCCGCAAAGGTGGGAGCCACTCCGACCGTCGCGGGCTACTTCCAGGGCTGGGACGGACCGTTCCGACCCGACGCGGTCACGCGCTCCTGGGAGAAGGGCATGCTCCCGCTCCTGACGTGGGAGTCGCGTCCGCTCACGGCCGCGAACAACGAGTCCGTGGACCCGGCGTACTCGCTGCCGACCATCATCGGCGGCGCGTACGACGACTACCTGCGGCAGTACGCCAAGGACATCACCGCCCTGGGCCTGCCGATGGCGATCCGGCTCGACCACGAGATGAACGGCGACTGGTACCCGTGGGGTGAGCGCACCTGGGGCGGTGACTCGCTCAACGGGAACAACGAGGGCGACTACGTGACGATGTGGCGCCACGTGCACGACATCTTCGAGGCCGAGGGCGCCAACCAGTACGTCCTGTGGGTCTGGGCCCCGAACATCGTCAACTCGCTGGCGGACTACGCCAAGACCGACGCGACGTACATGCGGAGCCTGTACCCGGGCGACGAGTACGTGGACTGGGTCGGCCTGTCGGGCTACTACCGGCCGCCGTTCAAGGCGGACCAGACGCCGACGTTCTCGTACACCTACGACCGCTCGCTCGACCAGCTGCGGTCGATCACCTCCAAGCCCATCTTCCTCGCAGAGATCGGGGCCTCGGAGGTCGGCGGCAACAAGCCGGCCTGGATCGCCGACCTGTTCGACTCCCTGGCCAAGCCGGAGAACGCGGACGTCGTCGGGTTCGCCTGGTTCAACCACACCGTCACCAGCAGCACCGGCGGGCAGCTCGTCACCAACGACTGGCGCATCGAGTCCCGCGCGGACTCGCTCCAGGCCTTCGTCGACGGCGTGCAGGACCCCGCAGCCGGATTCGCCCCCACCACCACCCAGGAGCCGTGATGACCGACCACCAGATCGACCTGACCGACCTGTTCCCCCGCTCGACGTTCGACCCCGAGGCACCGGCTCCGCGGATCGCGGTGCTCGGCACCGGCTACCTCGGCGCCACCCACGCGGTCGCCATGGCCCAGCTGGGCATGGAGGTCGTGGGCGTCGACACGGACCCCCACAAGGTCGAGATGCTCACCGCCGGCAAGGTGCCGTTCTACGAGCCCGGCCTGCCCGAGCTGCTCACCGAGCAGCTGGCCACCGGCCGGCTGCGGTTCACCACCGACGTGGCCGAGGCGGTGGGCTGGGCGGACGTGCACTTCGTGTGCGTCGGCACCCCGCAGTCCAAGACCAGCCACGCCGCCGACCTGCGGTTCGTCGAGGCGGCGACCACGTCGATCGCCAAGAACCTCACGCACGACGCGCTGATCGTCGGCAAGTCGACGGTGCCCGTCGGGACGGGAGCCCGCCTGCGCAAGCTCATCGCGAAGGCGGCCCCCGCCGGCGTCCGCGCCGAGCTGGTGTGGAACCCGGAGTTCCTGCGCGAGGGCAAGGCGGTGCAGGACACGCTGCACCCGGACCGCATCGTCCTGGGCGGCACCACCGCCGAGTCCGAGGCGCTGCTGCGCCGCGTGTACGCCGGCCCGATCGCCGAGGGCTCTCCGGTCGTCGTGTGCGACCTGCCGACCGCCGAGCTGGTCAAGGTCAGCGCCAACGCGTTCCTCGCCACCAAGATCTCGTTCATCAACGCGATCTCCGGTGTGTGCGAGGCGGCGGGAGCCGACGTCAAGGTCCTGGCCGACGCGCTCGGGCACGACGTCCGGATCGGCCGGCAGTTCCTCGACGCCGGTCTCGGGTTCGGGGGCGGATGCCTGCCCAAGGACATCCGCGCCCTCATGCACCGGGCCAACGAGCTCGGCGCGTACCCGGCGTCGGCCCTGCTCCAGCAGGTCGACGAGATCAACATGGGCCAGCGGTCGCGCGTGATCGACCTCGCGATCGAGGCCTGCGGCGGGTCCGTGCTCAACCGGCGGATCGGGGTGCTCGGGGCGGCGTTCAAGCCGCACACCGACGACGTCCGGGACTCCCCGGCGCTCAACGTCGCGGCGGCCCTGCACCTGCGCGGCGCACAGGTCACCGTGTACGACCCCCAGGCCGGCGACACCGCGCGGTCGAGCTTCCCGACCCTCGGCTACGCCACCGGCGTGGACGAGGCCGTCGAGGGCAGCGACGTGGTGCTCGTCCTGACCGAGTGGGACGAGTTCACCGACGCGGAGCCGGCCCGGTTGGCCGCGCTCACGCACCAGCCGGCCGTGATCGACGCTCGCGGGAAGCTCGACGCCGCCCGCTGGCGCGAGGCCGGGTGGACGTTCCGGGGGCTCGGCCGCGCCGCCGCCTGATCCCTGTCCCACCTGCACGAACGGACGGCCCCGACGCCTCGCGTCGGGGCCGTCCGGCCGTTCGCGGGCCGAACCAGGTCCGCCATGCAAGAAAGTCGACCAAACCCTCTGGTCAAGTCGGGATTGTTGCTATACCCGGTCCAGCGAACCCGCACGGACCGTGCGGCGGGTTCACCGGAGCCGAGATCGAGGGACCAGCCATGACCCGTCTGACGTCGTCGCAGCACACCGGAGCGCGTGTGGTGGTGCTGTCCGGCAACCCCCGGAGCGGGTCGCGCACCACCGCGGCAGCCGTCAACGTCGGCGAGGAGGTCGCACGCCTGCTCGGTTCGGCCGAGGCGGTCCGGACCGTCGAGCTCGCCACGTTCGCCGCGGAGATCCTGGCCGACTCCCATCCGACCGCGGACGCGGCCCTGCGCACGGTCGCGGACGGCACGGTCCTCGTCGTCGCGACGCCCGTGTACAAGGCGTCCTACACGGGCCTGCTCAAGGCCTTCCTCGACCTCTACGGCCCCGGCGCGCTCAGCGGCGTGATCGCCGTGCCGGTGGTCGTCTCGGGGAACCCCGCGCACGCGCTCGTCGGCGAGGTGCACCTGCGACCGCTGCTCGTCGAGCTCGGCGCCGTGGTGCCCACCCGGGCGCTCACCCTGGTGGAGCACCAGCTGGCCGACCSGCAGCCCGTCGTCGACCGGTGGTGGTCGGACGGCGGTGCCGCGGTGCGGTCGCTCGTCGCCGGCGCCCCGGTGACGCTCGAGGCGGCCCGCGCATGACCGCCGAGACGCTGCACGCGCTGGACCGCCTGCTGCGCGACCAGGACGAGCCCCAGCTCTCCCCGCAGCAGTACAAGGAGGTGTTCCGGCAGCACCCCGCGGGCGTCGCCGTGGTGGCGCTCCGCGACGGTGACCGGCGCGTGGGCTTCACCGCGACCTCGGTGATCTCGGTGTCGGCCGCTCCCCCGCTGCTGGCGTTCTCGCTCGCGTCGACGTCGTCGTCGTGGGAGGCCCTGTCCCGCGCACGCACGCTCACGGTGAGCTTCCTGTCCGCGGACCAGGACGACGTGTCCGCGCGCTTCGCGACCAGCGGCATCGACCGGTTCGCCGCCGGCGGCTGGTACGACCTGGGCAGCGGTGAGCCCGTGATCGAGGGCGCCGTGTCCTGGGTCCGCGGGCGCGTGCTCCAGCGCACCCCGGTGGGCGACAGCTACCTGATCTCTCTGCGGGCGCTCGAGCACGGCACGTCCGACGACACGACGCCGCTGGTCTACCACGACCGCAGCTACCACCGGATCGGCCCGCACACGACGATCTGACGGCACGCAGAAGCCCCCGCCGGTGACCGGCGGGGGCTTCCGTGTGCTCAGGCGGCGGCGCGCTCGGCGTCCCGGGCCGCGACCTCCGCGCGGACCAGCGGGATCACGTACCGGCCGAAGTCGACCGCGTCGTCCAGCAGGTCGTACCCCCGGGCGGAGATCACGCTCACGCCCAGGTCGTAGTACGCGAGCAGCGCCTCGGCCACCTGCTCGGGCGTGCCGACCAGGGCGTTCGAGTTGCCGGCGCCACCGGTCGCCTTCGCGGTGGCCGTCCAGAGCACGGAGTCGAACCGGTCTCCCTCCGCGGCGATCTCGAGCAGGCGCTGCGACCCGGCGTTCTCCGGCTTGCCGGTCGAGTACCGGCTCAGCAGACCACCACCGGCGGCCTTGCGAGCCTCGATGGCCCCGAGGATCCGGTGGGCCCTCTCCCAGGCCAGGTCCTCGGTGGGCGCGATGATCGGCCGGAACGCGGCGTGGATACGCGGCGGGGTCGTCCGTCCTGCGGCCGCGGCCTCCCGGCGGATCCGGGCGATCTGCTCGGCGGTGCGGTCCAGCGGCTCACCCCACACGGCGTAGATGTCCGCCTCGGCAGCACCCACCCGGTACGCGGCGTCGGACGACCCGCCGAACGAGATCGTCGGCGAGCGGCCCTCGAACGCCTTGGCGTCCAGGACGAAGTCGCGGAACTGGTAGAACTCGCCGTCGTGGTCGAACGGCTCGGCGCTGGTCCACGCCCGCTTGACGATCTGGATGTACTCCTGCGTGCGCGCGTACCGCTGGTCCTTGGTGAGGGTGTCGCCCTCGCGCTGCTGCTCGTGGTCGTTCCCACCGGTGATGAAGTGCACCGAGAGGCGGCCGCCGGAGAGCTGGTCGAGGGTCGCGAACGACTTCGCCGCGAACGTCGGGTACGAGACGTTCGGCCGGTGCGCCAGGAGCAGCTCGATCGAGTCCAGGCGCGCGGCGGCGTGGGCGGCGAGCACCGACGGCTCCGGACCGCTCGAGCCGTACGCGAACAGCACGCGGGTCCAGCCGTTGTCCTCGTGGGCGCGGACGATCCGCTCGAGGTAGCGCAGGTCGAACGGCGCGGTGGTCGGGGCCTGCGTCTCGGAGGCGTTGCTGGTGGCGGCGATGCCGAGGAAGTCGACGGGCACGGTGGGCTCCTTCTCGTGGGGTGTCAGGCGCCCGCGGGCACCAGGACGGACGCGTCGCGCGACACGTCCGCGGTCAGTCCCCACGCGTCGGCGAGCAGCTCGAAGGAGCGCACGCGGTCGCGCGGGTCGTGGGTCTCGGTGGTGACCAGCAGCTCGTCGGCTCCGGTCACGCGCTGCAGCGTGGAGAGTGCGGCGGCGACCTCGTCGGGCGTGCCGACGATCCGGGTGTCGATCCGGTCGCGCAGCACGTCCTGCTCCTCCGCGCTGCGCTGGTCCCACGGCGTCGTCGTGCCCGGCTCGGGGTAGGCGATCGCGCCCTGCGCTCCCCGGCGGATCGAGAGCACCCACTCCGCGAACGGGTCGGCCAGGTGCTGCGCGCGCTCGGCTGTCTCGGCCGCGAGCACGTCGGCGGACACCACCACGTAGGGGTCCGCCAACAACCCAGGCCTGAACGCCGCGCGGTACGCCTCGACCGTGCCGAGGACGGTCGACGGGCTGACGTGGTAGTTCGCGGCGAGCGGGAGGCCGAGGGCGCCGGCCACGCGGGCGCTCTCGCCGCCGCTGGACGCCAGCACCCACAGGTCGAACGCCGCCCCGGCCACCGGTGGGCTCACGTACGCGTGCCCGGCGCTGTCGACGTAGGAGTCCGCGAGCAGTCCGAGCACCAGCTCGAGCTCGGCGCGGAAGTCCTGCCCGGAGCGGCTGGCGCCGATCACCTCCTTCTGCGCCAGCAGGCGCGCGCGCAGGTCGGAGTCGGTGAAGTCGATCGGCGGGGTGCCGGGCACGTGCAGCCCGTCCACGTCGCGGGCCCCGGTGCGCGGCGGGGCGACGAAGCCCTCGGGCGGCGGCGAGAACGCGCGGCCGAGTCCCAGGTCGACACGCCCAGGGTGCAGCGCCGCGATGGTGCCGAACTGCTCGGCGGCGACCAGCGGGCTGGTGGTGCCCAGCAGGACCGCTCCGGAGCCCACGCGCAGGCGGCGGGTGCGCTCCGCGGCGAGCGCGGCGAGCACCGCCGGGGCGGCCGAGGCGACGCCCGGTGCGAGGTGGTGCTCGGCGAACCAGAGGCGGCGGTAGCCCAGGGCGTCGGCGGCGACGGCGAGGTCGAGCGTCGCGCGCAGGGCGTCCGCACCGGTCTGGCCGACGCCGACGGTGGCGAGCTCGAGGATGGACAGCGGCACGTTCGTGGTCATGTGAGGTCCTCCGTGGGGGGTCAGGGGGCGAGCCGGGCGGCCGCGAATGCGGGGTGCGCCGCGCGGACGGGGGCGTCCGGAGGCTCCAGCGCCAGGTCGGCGAGCACACGTCCGAGCGCCGGGGCGAACTTGAAGCCGTGGCCGGAGAACCCGGCGGCGACCACCACCCGTCCGCGCCGGTCGAGCACGAAGTCGTGGTCGGGGGTGGTGGTGTACGTGCAGGAGATGGGGACCAGGTGGTCGGGGTCGGCGCCGGGCACCCACCGGGCCACGTACTCGCGCAGGAGGCTCAGCTGCTCCGGTTCCGGGGTGAAGGTCCGGTGGTCGGGATCCGTGCGCGGGCCGACCCCGTGGAAGCCGACCTTGATCCCCTCGCCCGGGGTGGCCAGGCCGTAGACCCCGCTGGGCCAGGGGTGCGGGGCGACCGGGTCGTGCGTGAACGACGGCCACAGGTGCGCGTCGGGGGCGTCGGGCCGCAGGGCGAAGTGCGCCGGCTGCTCCTGCGTGACGACGAGCTTCTCGGCCAGGTCGAGCTCGCGCCCGAGCAGCCCGGACGTCCACGCGCCGACGGCCACCACGACGTCCTCGGCGTGCCAGGTGCCGGTGTCCGTGACCACGCGCACCCCGTCACCGCGCTGCTCGATCGCCCGGACCGGGGTCTCGTGCAGCACCCGCGCGCCGGCCGCGGTCGCGGCCTGCAGGAACGCCTCGACCGCGCGATCCGCGTGCAGCCGGCCGGCCGTGCTCGTCTCGTGCAGCACGTCGCCCTCGAACGCCAGCCCGGGCCAGCGCTCGTGCGCCTCGTCGGCGGTGAGCCACTCGTGCGGGATCCCGCGCGCCGTGAACGCCTGCGCGATCTCCCGCGACGCGAGCGACCCCTGGCTCACGCCGCCCGTGAGCTGCAGCAGCTCTCCGACCGCGGGTGCCTCGTCCTCGAGCGTGCGCCACAGCCCGAACGCCTCCTGCGCCAGGTCCAGGTACTCCGACCGGGCGTAGGTGTTCCGGTAGATCCGGGACGCTCCGTGCGAGGCACCCTGCGTGTGTCCTCGGCCGAACCGCTCGAGCAGGACGACCTGCGCGCCGCGCCTGGCCAGCTGCCACGCGGTCGCCGCGCCCATGACGCCGCCACCGACGACGACGTGGTCCACGTGCTCACTCATGTGCTCTCCCGTTCGTGTGGGTCGGCCGGCTGGGCGACCCCCGTCCACCCAGCCGGCCGTGTGAGGCGACTCCCCCAGCCACCTCGTCTGTGCGCTCAGTCTGTCTTCGGCAGACCGGGCGGGTTCGTCTCGGACTGCTCGATGGCCTCGTCCTGAAGGCCCCACCGCTCGAGCACCTCGGCGTAGGAGCCGTCCTCGAACGCGTGGTTGAGCGCCGCGGTCACGGCGGGGGCCAGCCCGTTGCCCTTGAGGGTTCCGACCGCGATCTGCGCGGTCGCGGGCCAGCCGCCGTTGAGCGTGCCGACGACCTTGAAGTCCTCCGGCGAGACGGCGGCCTTGTAGGCAGCGGTGGCGTTGGGGCCGAACGCGGTGTCGATCCGGCCCGACTGCAGCGCGAGGATCGTGTCGCCGTCGTTCTCGAAGTACTCGACCGTGGCGGGCTCGAGCCCCGCAGCCTGGTTCTCCCCGTCCCACGCGAGCAGGATCTTCTCCTGGTTGGTGCCCGAGCCGACGGCGACGGTGAGGCCTGCGATGTCCTTCGGCTCGGTGATCTCGGTGACGTCCTCGTTGTCGGCGCGCACCAGCCAGCCCAGCTGGTCGTTGCGGTACGACGAGAAGTCGTAGAGCTCCTTGCGCTCCTCGGTGACCGTGACGTTGGAGATCACCGCGTCGACGGCCCCGGACTGCACGGCGAGCGGCCAGTCGGCCCACGCCTTGACCTCGTGCTCGAGCTCCAGCCCGAGCGCGTCGGCGACCAGCTGCGCGATGTCGGTCTCGTTGCCGATCGGGGTCTTCTCGTCGTCGGCCAGGAACGCCAGCGGGGCGACGTACGCGCTCACGGCGACCGTCAGCGTGCCCTTGTCCTTGATCGACTCCGGCAGCAGCGCGATCGCCTCGGCCGACTCGGTGGTGTGGATGCGGTCCTGGTCCGCGGTGGTGTTGACGGTCAGACCCGCGGCCTGGGCGGCCTCCTGCAGGTCACCGTCACCGGGCTCCTCCGCGGCGCTCGAGGAGCAGGCCGCGAGCCCCGCGATCAGGGGGGTCAGGACGAGCGCGGCGAGCAGCCGGGTGCGGGACGGGCGGGCAGACGTGGTGGACATCATCTTCTCTCTTCGGGGTGGGATGGTCAGAGGACCTTGTCGAGGAACGCCCGGGTCCGGGCGTGCTGGGGGTGGTCGAGCACCTGCGCGGGAGGGCCCTGCTCGACGATCCGGCCCGCGTCCATGAACACGACGGTGTCGGCGAGCTCACGGGCGAACCCGATCTCGTGCGTGACGACGACGAGCGTCGTGCCGCTGTGCGCGAGGGTCTTGATGACGTCGAGGACCTCGCCGACCAGCTCCGGATCGAGCGCGGACGTCGGCTCGTCGAACAGGAGGACCTCGGGCTTGGTGGCCAGCGCCCGGGCGATCGCGACGCGCTGCTGCTGACCGCCGGACAGCTGCCGAGGACGCGCGTCGGCCTTGTCGGACAGACCCACGCGCTCCAGGAGCACGCGCGCCTCGGCCTCGACCTCCCGGCGCGGTCGGCCCTGGGCGTGCACGGGTGCCTCGACCAGGTTCTCCAGCACGGTGAGGTGCGGGAACAGGTTGAAGCTCTGGAACACGAAGCCGATCCGGGTGCGCTGGCGCAGGACGTCCCTCTCCCACAGCTCGCGCAGGGTGTCGCCGCGCCGCTCGTAGCCGACGACCTCTCCCCCGACGGCGACGAAGCCGCTGTCCACGCGCTCGAGGTGGTTGATGACGCGCAGCAGGGTCGACTTGCCCGACCCGGAGGGGCCGATGACGACGGTGACCTCGCCCGGCTGCACGACGAGGTCGATGCCCGCGAGCACCTCGAGCGTGCCGTAGCTCTTGTGCACGCCGTGCACCTCGACGAGTCCGGCGGTCATCGGTCGTCCCCCGTCCGGAACAGGTGGCCGGCGCGCGGGGCGTAGGCGGGCGGGACGCTCGCGGGCAGCCGGCGCCCGGTCAGCCGGCTCGTCGTGCCCAGGACCGACCACCGCAGCCGCTGCAACGGCGTCGGGGGCAGCGTGCGCAGGGCGCCCTTCGCGTAGTTCCGCTCCAGGTAGTACTGCGCCAACGTGAGCACCGTGGTCACGACGAGGTACCAGATCGCCGCGACCAGGAGCAGCGGGACGACCTTGAGGTTGCGGCCGTAGATGACACCGACCGTGTAGAACAGCTCGCCGTAGGCCAGCACGTAGACCACCGACGTGCCCTTGACCAGGCCGATGATCTCATTGATCGACGTCGGCACGATGGTCCGCATGGCCTGCGGGAGCACGATCCGCAGCTGCTGGCGGGCCCGCGGGATGCCGAGCGCGGCAGCCGCCTCGTGCTGGCCCTGGTCCACGCCGAGGATGCCGGCGCGGACGATCTCGGCCGAGTACGCCGCCTGCGAGAGCCCGAGCCCGAGCACCGCGGCACCGAACTTGCCGACGATCGACAGGGTGTCCACCTCGGTGAAGGCGGGTCCGAACGGGATCCCGAACGAGAGCACCGGGTACAAGTACGCGAGGTTGTACCAGAGCAGCAGCTGCAGGATCAGCGGCACCGACCGGAACACCCACGTGTAGCCCCAGGCCACGGAGCGCAGGAGGGGCGACCGCGACAGGCGCATGAGCGCGAGCACGGTGCCCAGCCCGAAGCCGATGACCGCCGCGACGAACGTCAGCCGCAGGGTCCCCCAGAGGCCGGAGAGCACGGATGGCCACGTCAGGTACTGCGCGACCACCGACCACTGCCACCGGTCGTTGGTGACCAGCGAGCTGACCACCATGGCCAGCAGCACCGCGACGGCAGCCGTGGCGACCCAGCGGCCCGGGTGGCGGGCGGGCACCACGCGCAGCCCGGCGAGCGCCGAGGCCTCCCGTGCGGGCAGCACCGGCGGGGGCGCGAGCAGCCGGGACTCGTCCTGGAACACGCTCACGGGGTCACCTCCAGCCACTTCTCGAACGGGAGCGGTCCGGTCGCCTCGGCGTCCGGGTCGAACAGGGGCGTGTAGCCGGCGCGCAGGTAGAGGCCCACGGCCTCCGGCTGGCGCGGTCCCGTCGTCAGGTAGAGCCGCGGGTAGCCGAGGGCGGCGGCGCGCTGCTCCAGCTCGACGACGACGCGTGTGGCGAGGCCGCGGCGGCGGTGCGCGTGATGCGTCCAGATGCGCTTGAGCTCGGCGGTGGGCACCGTCGGCACCCCGGCCTCGTCGCGCCCCTCGGAGCGCGGTCGACGGTCGACGTCACCGAGCTCCGGCTCGACGCGGCGCCGGAACGCCCCACCCGCCACCGGGACGCCGTCCTCGAGCAGCAGGACCAGCCCGCCGTCGGGCGAGGCGAACTCGTGCGCCGGGTAGTGCTCCAGCTCGGCGCGGATGTCGTCGACGGCCAGGATGCCCTGGTAACGCCTGGCGTACTCGTACGCCAGCTCGTCCAGCAGGGGGCGCACCAGCGGATCGGACAGGGCCGTCCACCGCACCGTCAGCGTGGGGCTCGGCGCGGTCACGAGACGCCTCCTCGGGGGTCGCGCTCGCCGGCCCGCACCGCGAACGGCAGGTGGTTGCCCTGCACGGGAGCGGGGCACGTGCCGTGGTCGCTGAACGCGTACGGGAGGTTGATCGTGCGGTTGAGGTCGATCCGCAGGGTGTGCGCCTCCGGGTCCGCGTCCACGCTGAGCACGCGCCACGGCGCCAGGTCGTCGGCCTCGTCGCTGAACAGCACACCGGCCGAGCCGGGCTCGTGACCGGCGGTGAGTCGCAGGGTGTGCAGGACGCCGTCGCGCTCGAGGTCGATCTCCCCCACCAGCCGCACGTGGTGCACGAGCCCGTGCTGCGCCGCGCCGACCGTGGCCGCAACCGGCTCGTCGTACCAGCGGACGGGGACGTCGAGCACCCATGCGGGGTCGTACGAGAACGCGGGCACACCGACGAACTCCTGCCGGGCGGTGGCCAACGGATCCCGGACCCGCAGGTGGAGACGGCCGGTGCGGCGGACGAGCTCGACCACCACACGGTCCTCGTCCGACCGGCCCGCGGGCACGAAGGTCGCCACCAGGGTCGACAGGCCCTCACCGACCGTGCGCCGCCAGCTGCCGTCGAGGGGAGCTCGCGTCTCCGGGTCCTGCAGGCCGGCGCCCGACCGGACGAACGCGTCGTCGCCGTCGGTCCACCACTCGCCGGGCAGTCCCGGGACGCTCCGGGGCGCCGCGGTCAGCGCGTGCAGGCCGACGAGGCTGAGCCAGCCGTGGGGCTGCCGCAGCGCCGTCTCGCGTGCGGTGCGCCACCGCTGGAGATCGGTGGTCGGGTCCGTGGTCAGGGCAGTCATCGGGTGCTCCTCTCGGCGCGGCCGCCGGGGATCGCCCCGACCAGCTCGGCGGTGTACGGGTCCTGCGGGTGGTCGAACACGTCGGCGGTGGGACCCACCTCGACCAGGCGGCCGTCGTGCAGCACGCCGACCCGGTCCACCACCTGACGCACGACGGCCAGGTCGTGCGAGATGAACAGGTAGGTCAGGCCACGCTCGCGGCGGAGCCGGTCCAGGAGCGCCAGGATCTGCGCCTGCACCGAGACGTCGAGGGCACTGGTCGGCTCGTCGAGCACGAGGAGGTCCGGCTCGAGCGCGAGGGCCCTGGCGATCGCGACGCGCTGCCGCTGCCCGCCGGACAGCTCGCCCGGGCGCCGGTCGGCGTACGCGGCGCCCAGGGCGACCTGGTCGAGGAGCTCGACGACGCGGTCCCGCCGCTGTGCGCGAGTGCCCACGCGGTGCGACCGCAGGGGTTCGTCCACGATCTTGGCCACCGTGAACCGCGGGTCGAGCGAGGCGAACGGGTTCTGGTGCACCAGCTGCGACCTGCGTCGCAGGACCGCCCGGCCTGCGGCGTCGGACACCCGCGCACCATCGAGCAGCACGGTCCCCGAGTCCGGCGCCGTCAGCTGCAGGACCAGCCGCGCGACCGTCGACTTTCCCGACCCCGACTCCCCCACCAGGCCGAACGCTCCCCCGCGCGGGATGGACAGGCTCACGTCGTCGACCGCCTGCACCGTGCGGCCCGCGTGCCCGGGAAGCCGGAACGTCTTGCTCACCGAGAGCACCTCGAGGAGCGGGGCCGGGCCGACGTCGGGCACGGGCGCTCGCGGGGTCGTCACCGTCAGCTGCGGCGCCGCCGCCAGCAGCGACCGCGTGTACGCGTGCGCGGGAGAACCGAGCACCTGCGCGGTCCGTCCCTGCTCCACGATCTCGCCGTCCTTCATCACCACCACCCGGTCGGCGCGGTCGGCCGCCACCGCCAGGTCGTGGGTGATGAACAGGACAGCGGAGCCGGCGCGCGTGGTGACGTCGTCGAGCAGGTCGAGCACGCGGCGCTGGACCGTGACGTCGAGGGCGCTCGTCGGCTCGTCGGCGATGACCAGGGCCGGCTCGAGCGCGAGCGCGATGCCGATGAGCACGCGCTGGCGCATGCCCCCGGACAGCTCGTGCGGGTACTGCCGGGCGCGGGCCTCGGGGTCGCTCAACCCGACCGACCGGAGGATCTCCACCGCCTGCTGAGCCGCCGCGGCACGGCGGAGCCGCCCATGGATCCGGAGCACCTCGGCCACCTGGTCGCCCACGCGGGTCACCGGGTTGAGCGCGATGCCCGGGTCCTGCGGCACCAGCCCGATGCGCGCGCCACGGACCTGCCGCCACGCCTTCGAGGGCAGTCCGACGAGCTCGCCCTCGTGCAGCCGGACGCTCCCCCCGACCACGCGACCTCCGGTCGGCAGCAGCCCGACCACGGCGTGCGCGGTCGTGGACTTGCCCGAGCCCGACTCGCCCACCAGCGCCACGACCTCGCCCGCGTGGACGTCGAAGCTCACGCCGCGGACAGCAGGAACGCGCACGCTGGTTCTGCGATGGACCTCGTACTCGACCACCAGGTCGCGCACACGCAGGACGGGGGTCGCGTTCATCGGTGCGTCCTTCCCTCGAGCACGCGTCCCAGGCGGTTGGCGGCCAGGACGAGCGCCGCGATCACCAGCCCGGGAAGCGTGGTGAACCACCACGCGACCGCGAGGTAGTTGCGGCCCTCCGCCACGAGCGAGCCCCACTCCGGGGTCGGCGGCACGGCCCCGAACCCGAGGAAGCTCAGCGAGGAGACCGCCAGCACGATGACGCCCAGCTGCACGGTGGCCAGCACGAGGATCGGGCCGGCGGCGTTGGGCAGCACGTGCCGCAGGAGTACGGCCGGGCGGCGCGCCCCGGCCAGCACGGCCGCCTCGACGTAGGTGGTGGTCCGCACGCGGAGGACCTCGGCCCGCATGACCCGGGCGAACGTGGCCACCTCGGCGACGCCGACGGCGATCGCGACCTTGAGCGTGCCGAACCCGAGCGCGGTCACCACCGCGAGCGAGAGCAACAGGCCGGGGATGGCCAGCAGCACGTCCGTCGTCCGCATGAGCACCGCGTCGACGACCCCGCCGAGGTAGCCGGCGACCAGCCCCACGAACGCGCCCACGACGAGCCCGAGACCGAGGGCGAGCAGCGCCGCCTGCAGCGAGAGGCCGGTGCCGTGCACGGTGCGGGCGTACAGGTCGCGGCCCAGGTTGTCGGTGCCGAACCAGTGCGCCGCGCTCGGCGGGCTGAGCTTCTCGGCCGGCACACCGACCAGCGGGTCCGCGGCCGTGAAGAGTCCGGGCACGAGCGCCCAGCCCAGCACCACGAGGACGACCGCGAGCGAGGCGAGCACGCCGGGACGGGCGAGCGGGTGCCGGACCGGGCGAGCGCGCCGGACCGGGACCGCGGGCGCGGGGACGAGGGTCGGCGCCGCGACGGCCGGTGCGTGCGAGACGAGGGTCATGACGTGTCCTTCCGTGCGTCAGGCCGTGGAGGGGGTGCGGGAGATCCGCGGGTCGAGTGCGGGATAGGCGAGGTCGACCACGAGGTTGACGACCACGAACACGAGCGCGCCGACCACGACGACCCCCTGCACCACGGGGATGTCCTGGGCGCGGACGGCCTTCTCGACGAGTCCGCCGAACCCCGCGCGGGAGAACACCGTCTCCACCACCACGGCACCGGCCAGCAGGTTGCCGACCGCGATCCCGAGCAGGGTCAGCGCGGGCAGTGCGGCGTTGCGCGTGACGTGCCGCCACTGCACCCGGCCCCGGGACGCACCCTTGGCCAGCGCCGTCTCGACGTAGGGCGCGTCCCACGCGGTCCGCATCGAGCGGGCGAGCACCTGGGCGACCACCGCGGAGAGCGGGATGGCGAGGGTGACCGCCGGCAGGACGATGCTCGCGATCCCCTGGTTGCCGACCGCCGGGAACACCGGCAGCCGGAACGAGAACAGCTGGAGCAGCAGCAGCCCGATCCAGAACGTCGGCATGGACACCCCCAGCGGCGGCAGCGCCAGCAGCGCGCCCCGCAGCCGGGTCGACCGGGTCCACGACGACGTCGCCGCGATCGTTCCGCCGAGAAGCAGGGCGATCCCCAGGGCCACGCTGGTGAGCGCGAGCGTCTGCGGGAACGCGTCCGCGAGCAGCTGCGAGACCGGAGCGCCCGAGGTCACCGAGACCCCCAGGTCGCCCGTCACGGCCCGCCCGAGCAGCACGACGTACTGCTCGAGCGGCGGCCGGTCGAACCCGTAGCGGGCGCTCAGCTCGGCCACCTGCGCCGGGTCCACGGTGCCGCCGGGGTTGGCCGCGTCGAGCATGATGCTCACCGGGTCGCTCGGCAGCAGGTAGAGCACCGCGAACGAGACCGTGAACGCCGCCCAGAGCACGAGCACCGCCGCACCGAGCCGCCGCAGGACGTAGGCCGTCACTGGTCGGCGCCGATCCAGGTGTCGTGGAAGAGCAGTCGGGACGAGGCGTCGAACGTGAGGTCGTGCACGTCGGACGCGACACCGATGGACTGCGCGAGCTCGAACAGCGGGATCGCGAGGCCCTCGTCGAGGATCGTCTCCTGCGCGGTGCCGAGGTCGGCGGCGCGCGTGGCGGGGTCGGCCTGGGCCAGCTGCGCATCGAGCAGGGGGTCGAGCACCGTGTCCGCGGGCCGCTTGTTGATGTTGCGGAACTTCGAGGAGAACTGGGTGCGCAGGATGTCGCCGTCGGCGCGCGTGACGTTGTAGTAGTACGTGTCGTAGTCACCGGCGGTCAGCGCCGCCTGCTGCTCCGCCGGGGTCTGCTGCCGCACCTGGAGGTCGACGCCCACCGCCTTGAGCTGCTGCTGCGTGAGCTCGAGCACGGCCTGGCTGCCCGTGAACAGCGGCGCGAACACCACGTCGAACGAGAGCTTCTCGCCGCCCTTCTCGCGGATGCCGTCCGCACCGAGCCTCCACCCGGCGTCCTCGAGCGCGTCGGCCGCGCCGTCCTGGTCGAACGCCAGCTCGTCGGACAGGTCCACGTATCCGGGTGTCGTGCTGGCCAGCACGCTGGTCGCGGGCTTGAACGCGTCGCTCAGCACCGTGTCCACGAGCTCCTGGCGGTTGATCGCCACCTGGACGGCGGCGCGCACGGCGGGGTCGGCGAGCGGGCCGGCGCTCACGTTCGGCTGGAGCACGAACGCCACCCCGGGGTTGGTGCGCGTCAGCACCGAGCCACCGGAGCCCTCGACCTGCGGCACGTCCTGCGGCAGCACGTCGCCGACGGCGTCGAACTGGTCGGAGGCCAGCCCGCCGGACCGGACGCCCGACTCGGGGACGATCGTGAAGTCGATCTGGTCGAGGTACGCCTCGCCGGGGTTCTCGGAGACCTCGGACGGCCACGCGTACCCGTCCCGCCGGACGATCGTCGCGCCCTGGTCCTGGGTGTACTCCTCCAGCGTGAACGGGCCGGAGCCCACCACCGCGCCCTGGAGCCGCGCTGCCGGGTCGGCTGCCGCCGTGGCGTCGGACAGGATCGCCAGCGACACCGTGGACGTGGCCTGCAGGAACTGGGCGTTGGGCCCGGAGAACACCACGGTGACCGTGTGCTCGTCGTCGACGGTGGTCTCCTGGTAGCCCGCGAGGTAGGAGCCGGCGAGCGGCGCGGACGCCGCGAGGGGGCCGACGAGGGCGTCGAAGTTGGCCTTCACGGTGGTCGCGGTCAGGGGCGTCCCGTCCGAGAACGTGACGTCGTCGCGCAGGTGGAACGTGACGTGGGTGAGGTCGTCGCTGACGTCCCAGCTCTCCGCCAGCCACGGCACGATCTCGCCGGTCTGCGGGTCCTGGTCGGTCAGCGAGTCGGCCAGCTGACGGGCGATGTAGATGCTCACGTTCGAGCCGACCTGCTGCGGGTCGACGCCGCTCGGTGAGGCGCCGAGGGCGAACCGCAGGGTGCCGCCCGGGGTCGCGGCCTCGGTGCTGGCAGAGGTGGACGGGTCCGACGCCGCGGGCGTGCCCGAGCCGCAGGCGGTCAGGAACAGCGCGGGGACGACGAGGGTGGCCAGGGCGGCCGAACGGGCACGGGTCGAGCGGAGCATGGCGGGGTCCTTCGTTCGGGGTGGAGAGGTGGGGTCAGCCGACGAGGGCGCGGTCGGCGGTGGAGCGGGTGGCGCGGGGCGCCGGGCGGGAGAGGCCGAGGTGGTCGCGCAGGGTGGTGCCCGCGTAGTCGGTGCGGAACGAGCCGCGCTCCTGGAGCAGCGGCACCACCTGGTCGAGCACGTCGTCCAGGCCGCCGGGGGTCAGGTGCGGCACGAGGATGAAGCCGTCCGACGCGTCCTCCTGCACGTACCGGTCGATCGCGTCCGCGACCTCGGTGGCCGTGCCGACGAACCCGCCGCGCGACGTCACCTCGATGACGAGCTGCCGGATCGACCAGCCGTTCGCGTCGGCCAGCTCCCGCCACGCGGCCGCGATGCTCCGCGGGTCCTTGACGTGCCGGACGCGACCGCGGGTGATGTCGAGGTTCTCGATGTCCGGCTCGATCCGCGGCAGAGGCCCCTCGGGGTCGTGGTCGGTGAGGTCGCGTCCCCACACCTGCTCGAGGAACGCGATGGCCGTCGGCCCCGGCACCTGCTGCAGCCGGATCTCGTGGGACCGCTCGGCGGCGTCCTGCGCGCTGTCGCCGAGCACGACGGTCGTCGCCGGCAGGATCAGCAGCTCCACCGGCCGCCGACCGTGCGCAGCGAGGCGACCCTTGACGTCGGTGAAGAACGCCTGACCGGACTCGAACGTGGAGTGCGCGGAGAACACGACGTCCGCGGTGGCCGCCGCGAAGTCACGGCCGTCCGAGGAGTCGCCGGCCTGGAACAGCACGGGGTGCCCCTGCGTGCCGCGCGGGGTGGTGAACTCGCCGCGCACCTGGAAGTGCCGGCCCTCGTGGCGCACCTCGTGGACCGAGCCGGGCCGGACGAACTGCCCGGAGCCGGCGTGGGCGATCACCGCGTCGTCGTCCCACGAGTCCCACAGCGCCCGTGCGACCGCGACCAGCTCGGCCGCACGCTCGTACCGCTCGTCGTACGGGAGAAACCCGCCGCGCCGGAAGTTCTCGCCGGTGAAGGCGTCGCTGCTGGTCACGAGGTTCCACGCGGCACGCCCGCCGCTGAGGATGTCCAGGGTCGCGAACTGGCGGGCCAGCTCCCACGGCTCGTTGAAGGTCGTGTTGATCGTCCCGGCGAGCCCGATGCGGTCGGTGACCGCGGCGAGCGCCGCCAGCACGGGCAGGGTGTCGGGCCGACCCACCACGTCCAGGTCGTGGATCTGGCCCTTGTGCTCGCGCAGCCGCAGTCCCTCGGCGAGGAAGAAGAAGTCGAGCTTCGCCTCCTCGGCGCGCCGGGCCAGGTGCTCGAACGACGCGAAGTCGATCTGGCTGCCGGACCGTGGGTCGCTCCACACGGTGGTGTTGTTGACCCCGGGGAAGTGGACGCCGAGGTGGACCTGCTTGCGGGCGCCCATCAGGCGATCGCCGCGTAGCGGTTGACCGGGCGGGCAAGGCCCAGCTGGTCACGCAGCGTCGGACCCGCGTAGCTGTCGCGGAACGCGCGGGCCTCGCGCAGGAGCGGCACGACGCCGTCGACGAGGACGTCGAGGTCGGTGTGCAGCGAGGCCGGCCGGACGACGAACCCGTCGGCGGCACCGACGGCGGACCAGTCGAGGAACGTGTCGGCGAGGTCCCGGGCCGTCCCGACGTGCGTGAGGGAGTCGGTGTCCCACTCGACTCCTTCGAGCTCGGTGAGCAGGTCGAGCCGGGCGCGAGCGCTCGCGCGGTCCGGGCCGAGGACCACGAAGGCGTCGACGAGCACGCGCAGGTCGCCCGGCTCGCGGCCCGCCGCCGCCGCCGCGGCCCGCAGCCGGAGCCGCAGGTCGAGGGCCTGGTCGCGGTCCGTCGCGCTGACCCGGACCACGTCGGCGTGCCGCGCGGCCAGGCCGAACGAGGCGTCCGAGCCGACGCGCACCACGATCGGCGGCTGCCCCTGTGGCGGACGCGGCGTGATCGACGGCCCCTTGACGGCGAAGTGCACGCCGTCGTGCTCGACGTAGTGCAGCTTGGCGCGGTCGACGAACCGGTGCGTGCCCTGGTCGCGGATCTCCGCGTCGTCCTCCCAGCTGTCCCAGAGCGCGGTGACCACCTCGACGGCCTCCTCGGCCTCCGCGACGGCCCCCGCCTCGGTGAGCGCCGGGCCTCGGCCCACGTGCGCCGCATCCTGCTCGTCGTCGGTCCAGCTGACCTGCCACGCCGCCCGGCCGCCGCTGACGTGGTCGATCGTCGCGATCGCCTTGGACACGTGGAACGGCTCGGTGTGCGTCGTCGCGACGGTCGGGACCAGTCCGATCCCCCGCGACCGCGGGGCGAGCCGGGCGGCGACCAGCGCCGCGTCGAGCCGACCGCGCAGCGTGGTGGAGCGCGACGGCTGCAGCGAGAACGAGTCGTCGAGCACGACCAGGTCGAGGGTGCCGCGCTGGGCGACCTCGACGAGGTGCTGGAGCCGCTCGGCGTCGAACAGCCGCTGCGCCTGCGAGCCGTGCGTCCGCCAGGCGGCGGGGTGCGCGCCGGCGTCGCTGAGGTCGACGCCGAGGTGCAGCTGTCGGGGAGTGGTCGGGAAGGCCATGGCGAGGGTTCCGTTCTGAGGCGTCAGGGCGCGCCCGGCGCAGCCGTGTGCGGCGCAGGGGTGCGGGCGTACGTGGAGGGCGAGCGCGGACACCACGGCTCAGCCGTGGGCCAGGCGCTCAGGTGCCGGTCGGAGCCGGTCGGTCGGGGGGTGTCGTCAGCGACAACAGGCGCCGGGACAGCACGGGCGCAGGATCCAGAGAGCCGTCGTCGGCCGTCCGTCCGAGCTCATCGTGCGTCCCTTCGTGCCCGCCTGGCGGGCGCTGCGTCGTTGTCGGGCACGAGCAGGACGCTCGCGCAGGACCAGGTCGTCACCCGGGGCACCCCACACGCAGGAGGGTTGCCACCCAGCAAGCCGGGGCTTGTCGCTGGAATTCATGACCTAACAGGTCGGAAAAGTAGGCATAGGTTCCGGACGTGTCAATGGTCCGCGCCGAAAGTCCAGATGGTGGGACGGATCCGTCCGGTGCGACGATGGCGTCCCGACCACCCAGCAAGGGAGCACGCTCGCGCATGGGCCCGACGACCACCGGCGTGACCGTCGCCGCCGACGACCCGACCCGCCCCGACGTCCTCGAGCTGCTCGGGGAGCACCTCGCGGACATGTACGCGACCTCGCCGGCCGAGTCGGTGCACGCGCTCGACCCGTTGGCGCTCGCCGCCCCCGGCATGACGTTCTGGACCGCCCGCGCCGCCGACGGCGCCCTGCTCGGCTGCGCCGCGCTCAAGCAGCTCGGCCCGACGGACGCCGAGCTCAAGTCCATGCGGACCACCGCCGCAGCACGCGGCCGAGGGGTCGGGGCGACCGTGCTCGCGCACGTCCTGGGCGCGGCGGCGGCGCGCGGCATCCGGACCGTGCACCTGGAGACCGGGACGCAGGACTACTTCGCACCCGCACGCCGGCTCTACGAACGCGCCGGGTTCGTCGAGTGCCCGCCGTTCGCGGACTACCTGCCCGACCCGCACAGTGCCTTCTACCGGCTCGCGCTCGACGGGCGCCGCTGAAACATCTCGTATTCCGACCTGCCGTGTCCACAATAAGAGACGGTCCTGTTGCCCGAGCGGCAAGGCGGTCATCCTCGTCCCATGCAGACCCGCCGCGCCGCCTCGACGTGCTGTCACGTCGTCGTCATGGCTTCCGCGCGCCCCTGCTGTCCGCGGAACGTCTGAACGCGGCCCCCGTCCTCGGCCGAGCGTTCGACGCCCGGCCCCCGTCGATCTGCGACGGCCCACGGCGTGACGCGCGTGCCACCACTCCCGTCCCCCGCGGAGGAAACGCCCTCATGGCGTCCACCCAGCTCTCCGTCGCCCGGTCCTCGCGCACCGAGCCCGCGCAGCGATGTCGTCGATGACGACCGCCCGCCCGCCCTTCGCGACCCCCAAGGACCTGACATGACCGCCCGTCCCGCACGCCGCACCGCCTCCGCCCTCCGTGTCCTGCTCGCCGCCGGCCTCGTCGCCACGCTCGCGGCCTGCTCCTCCTCCGCTGCGCAGGACGCGAGCGCCGACACCGGCACGGACCCGTCCACCTCGACCGCCGAGGCACCGGAGCTGCGCCTCGGCTACTTCGCCAACCTCACTCACGCGGTTGCCCTCGTGGGGGTCGACGACGGCACCTACCAGGGGGCGCTCGGCGACACGAAGCTCACCACCTCGATCTTCAACGCCGGCCCGGCCGCCGTCGAGGCACTCTTCGGAGGGGCCATCGACGCCACGTTCATCGGCCCGAACCCCGCGATCAACGCGTTCGCGAAGTCGAACGGCGAGGCGATCCGGATCGTCTCGGGCGCGACGTCGGGCGGTGCGCAGCTGGTCGTCCGCGACGGCATCGACTCCCCCGACGACCTCGTCGGCACCACGCTCGCCACGCCGCAGCTGGGCAACACCCAGGACGTCGCGCTGCGCGCCTGGCTCGCCGAGGAGGGTCTCGAGACCTCGCTGACCGGCGGTGCGAGCGACGTGACGATCGCGCCGCAGGAGAACTCGCAGACGCTCGACCTGTTCAAGGCCGGACAGCTCGACGGCGCGTGGCTGCCCGAGCCGTGGGCGTCCCGGCTGGTCGTCGACGCCGGCGCGCACGTCCTGCTGGACGAGAAGGACCTGTGGCCCGACGGCGACTTCGTCACCACGCACCTGATCGTCGCCACCGAGTACCTCTCGAAGTACCCCGGCACCGTGAAGAAGCTCATCGAGGCCGAGTACGCGACGTCCGAGTGGATCGCCGCCAACCCCGACGAGGCCAAGACCCTGTCGAACACGGTGATCGAGAAGCTGAGCGGAAAGCCGTTGTCCGCCGACGTGCTGGACCGAGCCTGGGCGAACCTGCGGATCACGCTCGACCCGATCGCCTCGAGCCTGCAGACCTCCGCCGACCACGCGGTGGCCGCAGGGACGTCCGACGAGACGGACCTGACCGGGATCTACGACCTGACCCTGCTCAACGAGGTGCTCGCCGAGAACGACCAGGAGCCGGTCTCCGACGGCGGCCTCGGGGCGTCGGGCAAGTGACGGCCACCGTGACGGCGGTCGGCGGCCAGGGCACCACTGCCCCGGCCGCCGTCGCGGCGCGCCTGACGGGGGTCACGCAGCACTTCGGCGAGGCGTCGCGGCCGCCGGTGCTCGACCGCATCGACCTCACCGTCGCGCCCGGCGAGTTCGTCTGCCTGCTCGGCGCGTCCGGCTGCGGCAAGTCGACCCTGCTCTCGTTGGTGGCAGGTCTGGACAAGCCCGTCTCCGGCACCGTCGAGGTGCCTGGCGGCCGACCGGCGCTGATGTTCCAGGAGCCGGCCCTCTACCCGTGGCTGACCGCCGCCGGGAACGTCGAGCTGGCCCTGCGCCTGCGCGGCATCCCCCGTGCGGAGCGCCGCATGGAGGCCCAGCGGCTCCTCTCTCTCGTCCGGCTCGACGGCGCCGGCCCCAAGCGGGTGCACGAGCTGTCCGGCGGCATGCGGCAGCGCGTCGCCCTGGCCCGTGCGCTCGCCCAGGAGGGCGACCTGCTGCTCATGGACGAGCCGTTCGCCGCGCTCGACGCCATCACGCGCGACGTGCTGCACGAGGAGCTCACGCGCATCTGGAGAGAGACTGGGCGTGCGGTCATCTTCGTCACGCACAACGTCCGGGAGGCGGTCCGGCTCGGGCAGCGGGTCGTCCTGCTCTCGTCGCGGCCCGGACGCGTCGCCCGCGAGTGGTCGGTGGACATCCCCCAGCCGCGCCGCATCGAAGACCCCGACGTGTCCCGGCTCAGCGCCGAGATCACCGAGGACCTGCGACAGGAGATCGCCCGCCATGGCCACTGAGACGACGGCACCCCCGACCCGCAGGACCACGGACGACGACCTCGCCGCGGGGCTCGACGCCCTCGAGACCCCGATCGAGACGGCCCACGACTCTGCGTGGGCTGCCGCGTGGCGGGCCGTCTGGCCGGTGCTGGCCGCGCTCGGCGCGATCCTCGTCGTGTGGCAGGTGGCCTACCAGCTAGAGCTCAAGCCCCCGTACGCGCTGCCCAGCCCCGCGGACACCTGGCAGACGCTCCTCGGCACGATCCAGGACGGCTCCGCGTGGCGTGCGGTCAGCCTGAGCGTCCAGCGCGCCGCGGTCGGCTTCGCGATGTCGGTCGTCGTCGGCGTGGCGATCGGGGTGTCGCTGGCCGCCTCCCCGCTGCTGCGGCGCGCGTTCGGCCCGATCATCACCGGCCTGCAGTCGCTGCCGTCGGTGGCCTGGGTGCCGGCGGCGATCATCTGGTTCCAGCTCACCGACGCGACCATGTACGCGGTCATCCTGCTCGGCGCCGTGCCGTCCATCGTCAACGGGCTGCTCGCCGGCACCGACCAGGTGCCGCCGCTGTACCTGCGCGTCGGGCAGGTGCTCGGCGCCACCGGCTGGACGCGGATCCGCTTCGTGCTCCTGCCGGCCGCGCTGCCCGGGTTCCTCGGCGGGCTGAAGCAGGGCTGGGCCTTCGCGTGGCGCTCGCTCATGGCCGCCGAGCTCATCGTGCAGACCGGCCTCGGCACCGGACTCGGTCAGATCCTCGACCTCGGCCGGGTGACCAGCGACATGTCCCTGGTCATCGCGTCGATCGGGCTCATCTTCCTGGTGGGCATCGTCATCGAGCTCGTGGTCTTCGCTCCCCTCGAGCGGCACGTGCTGCACTCCCGCGGTCTCACGGGCCAGGCGTCGTCGCGCTAGCTAGCCGTCGGCGCGGCTCGGGAAGCACATGTCGCACCAGTGGTAGCCGGCAGGTCGGGCGCCCACCGGCCACCGGTTGCGCGCCGCGATCTTCGACACCCACGCGCACGGGTGGTCCAGCGAGTGTGTCTCGCGGGTGCGCCGGTTGGCGAGCAGCCGCTCGCTGTCCGACGAGACCGTCACCCCGCACTCCGGGTGGTTGCCGAGCCGGTGGAAGCCGCCGAGGAAACCTCCCGCGAAGAACTCCTGCTCCGGCGTGAGGTCCAGGTCGGGGGGCACCAGGGACGACGGCACGTCGACGGCGAGGTTCGTCGCGAGCTCCGGCGGCAGGTACCGGGCGAAGAACATGGTCAGCAGGTCCGCGGTCGCCGCGGCGATCTCCGAGCACGAGCCGCTCCCCGGACGGCACGGGATGTCGATCTGTCTGCTCAGGTAGTCCCAGTGCTCACCCTCGTCGAACACGACCCGGTGCCGCGGCCGGTGCATCGCCTGCCACTGCGCCTCGGTGAGCTGGCTGAACAGGTCGAAGCCGAGGCCCCACATCAGCAGCGTCGGCATGTCGAGCAACGGCAGAGGGAACGGCTCAGCCCCGAACCAGTCCTGCCACCCGCCGCTCAGCCCGGCGTAGGCACTGACCGGACGGCCGACGGCGAAGCGGGCACCCAGCATCGCGCCGAAGCTGTGCCCGATGACGCCGGTGGCGGGCGGCGGCAGGAGGACGTCGGCGTGCTCCCACCCGGAACGCGCCCACGCGAGCACGGCGTCGAGCGTCGCCTCGTCCGGGTGCCCCGGCACGGACGGGTTGTTGCCGCCCTCGTTCCCGGCCAGCCGCGGCACCACGACCACGTAGCCGCTGCGCGCCAGGAACGCCGGGATCAGGAACCAGCGCAGGAAGTGGTCGGCGTCCTGCTGGCAGTGCCCGTGAGCGAACAGGATCAGCGGGTACCGGCCGCACCCCTCGAGCAGCGGCGCCGACTCCACGGCACCGTCGAGGCTCGGGAAGAAGATCCGCAGGTCCACCGGCGCGCCGTCGGCCGGCCCGAGCGAGCGCACGCCCCAGAACACAGGCGCGAGCGCCTGGGGCTGCCACCCGATCGGGCAGCTGGCCGGCGGTGGCACRGGACTGTCGACCACCCGCCCAGTGTCGTGCCACGGCGGAGCCGGGGGGAAGGGCGCGGGCCGCGCCGCGCCGACGTCAGTCGGGCGGCTCGATCGAACCGAGGTCGCCGGGGGCGCACACCTCCAGCTCGTGTCAGGACAGGATCGACCGGGCCCTCCGGGCCGTCCCCTCGATCGCGTGCAGGCCGCGAGAGCCCATGGTCGGCCCGTCCTTCTCGAGCCGCTCCGCCAGCCGGCGGGCGAGCGACGCGACCACCGGAAGCAGGATCGCGGCGACGACGAACAGGCGGACGCGCCGGAACAGGAATGCCCACATGGTGACCTCCGGTCATCGGGGTGGAGTGCGGATCGTGTACTCAGAAGACGGGCTTGCCACCGGTGACACCGAGCACGGTCCCGGACACGTACGAGGCGGTCGAGTCGGCTGCGAGGAACACGAACGCAGGGGCCACCTCGGCCGGTTGGCCGGCACGCCCGAGCGGGGTGTCCGCGCCGAACTTCTCGACCTTCTCCGGGAACTGCGTGGCGGGCTGCAGCGGCGTCCAGATCGGGCCCGGCGCCACCGCGTTCACCCGGATCCCGCGCGCGCCCACCTCGGCGGCCAGGTTGACCGTGAAGTTGTTGATCGCGGCCTTGGTCGACGCGTAGTCCAGCAGCGTCTCCGACGGCTGGTACGCCTGGATGGACGAGTTGTTGAGGATCACCGCGCCCTCCCCCAGGTGCTCCAGCGCGGTCTGCGTGACCCAGAACAATGCGTAGAGGTTCGTCTTGAACGTCCGGTCGAGATCGTCCGACGTGATGTCCGCGATCGACTCGCGGCGCGCCATCTGGAAACCGGCGTTGTTCACCAGGATGTCGAGGCCCCCGAGCTCGGTGACCGCCGTGGTCACGGCTCCGCGCGCGGACGACTCGTCGGTCAGGTCGGTCGGGACGAGCACGCACGTCCGCCCGGCCTGCTCCACCCATCTCCGGGTCTCGTCGGCGTCCGCCTGCTCCTCCGGGAGGTAGACCACGGCGACGTCGGCCCCTTCGCGGGCGAAGGCGAGAGCGACCGCACGGCCGATGCCCGAGTCACCACCGGTGATGAGCGCGCGGCGACCCGTGAGCAGGCCGTGCCCTTCGTAGCTCGACTCCCCGTGGTCCGGGGTGGGGTTCATCGGTTCGGTGAGGCCGGGAGGCTCCTGCTGCTGGGCCGGGAACTGCTGGTCGTGCTCCGTCACGTCTGCTCCTGCGTGTCGGTCGCCCGTGCGCCGGCTGCTTCGGCGCAGTCCATCGTCATCCAGGGCCCGAGAGCGCGCACCCCGGGAACGCGAGAGCGGCCCGCCGGACGGCGGGCCGCTCTGCTGCCGCTGCGTCAGCGACGCCGGCCGGAACCGGCGACGATCGCCACGCCGATCGCGGCGAGGACGACCTGGAAGAGCAGCTCGATCCAGTCGATGCCGTCGGTGGTCTGCACGCCGACCAGGCCGGCGAGCCAGGTGCCCAGGAGGGCCGCGACGATGCCGACGATGATGGTGACGAGGATCGAGATGTTCTGCTTGCCTCGCACCAGCAGTCGGCCGAGGACGCCGATGATGGCGCCGATGATGATGGCGGAGATGATTCCTGCGGGGGTCATGGGGTGATCTCCTCGGTGTGTAAAAGGCGTCGGATCCGGCGCCGAGTGAATCTAGGGGCATTTCCACCGGTTCGCGCGTTGAAACGAAAGGCACCCGCTGCGAGAGCTTCCGGGTCGGCACCTCCGGCCGGTCGTACGACGCCCCGACCCCGTGCTGGACCCTCGGCGCCTGACCTGGCACTCCGCCCGCCGACGCGCGCCGACGCCGCACCCGTCCTACGCTCGCCTCTCGCAGAAGCCGCGACGAGGAGGTCGATATGCACAGCGACGACAGGATCGTCCACGACACCGGTGACGACCGCCCGGTGATCCACGAGGTGGAGGTCGAGGTCGAGGAGACCGACGCCGAGAAGATCAAGGCCGACGGCATCGACGAGGAGAACGTCGAGCGCCGCTAGGCCTTCACGAGCGAGGCGCCGCGCCCACGTGGGCTCGGCGCCTCGTTCTGTGCCCGGTGGTGGCCGCGCCCCCGCCGCTGGCACGCTGGCTCCATGGGCTCACCGGACGGCATCGTCGGCGTCTTCGACCGCGCTGCGGACACCTACGAGGCCGTCGGTGTCCCCTGGGCCGGGCCGATCGCGGCACGGCTCGTCGCCGAGCTCGACGTCCGTCCCGGCGAGCGGGTGCTCGACGTCGGCTGCGGACGCGGGGCAGCCCTCGGTCCTCTGGCCGAGGCGGTCGGAGCAGGCGGGTACGCGCTGGGCATCGACCTGGCCCCGCGCATGGTCGAGCTCGCTGCGCGCGACCTGGCCGGCCTTCCCCAGGCCGAGGTGCGGATCGGGGACGCCGGTGCGCCGGGCCTACCCCTGTCCTCGTTGGACGTCGTCGCGGCGAGCCTGGTCATCTTCTTCCTGCCCGACCCGGCCGCCGCGCTCCGGTCGTGGACCGAGCTCCTGGTCAGCGGCGGACGGCTGGGCGTGACGACGCTCGGCGAGAAGGACCCCGGGTGGACCGTCGTCGACCGGCTCTTCGAGCCGCACCTCCCGGCCGAGCTGGTGGCGGCGCGCGCCCGCGGGCTCCACGGCCCGTACTCCTCGGACGCCGGTATGGAGCGGCTGTTCTCCGAGGCGGGCATGGCACAGATCAGGACGGTCCCGGACCAGGTCAGCGCGGTCTTCCACGACCCCGAGCAGTTCCTGGCGTTCTCGTGGTCGCACGGCCAGCGGTCGATGTGGGAGGCCGTGCCGCAGGACGTGCACGCCCGGCTGCGCGAGGAGGTGCTCGCCGAGATCGACCGGCAGCGTGACGCGACGGGCACGGTGACGTTCGTGCAGGAGGTGCGGCACACGCTCGGCGTGCGGCCGTGACGCGTACGCCCGCAGTGAACCGCGGGACTATCGCGGCCGTCCCGGTCGCTGTGCAGGAGATGGACGAGGAGCCCCTGGACGCGTACTCCCGCACGGTCGTCGCCGTGGCGGAGTCGGTGCTGCCGAGCGTCGCCAGCCTGAGTGTGCGAACACCGCGCGGCACCGGCGCGGGCAGCGCCAGCGTCATCACCACCGACGGCTACCTGCTCACGAGCGCCCACGTCGTCGCGGGCGCGACGGGTGCCGAGGCGGCGTTCACCGACGGGACCACGGTGCGTGCCGACGTCGTCGGGCGCGACCCCCTGTCGGACCTCGCGGTGCTCCTGACCCGCGGAGACGTCCCGGCGCCGGTGGTGCTGGGCGACGCGGCCACGCTGCGGGTCGGGCAGCTGGTGATCGCGCTCGGCAACCCGCTCGGACTGGCCGGGAGCGTCACGGCCGGCATCGTGTCCGCGCTGGGCCGGTCGCTGCCGACGGCGGCCGGCCGGGTGGTCGACGAGGTCGTGCAGACCGACGCCGCGCTCAACCCCGGCAACAGCGGCGGCGTCCTCGCCGACAGTGCGGGGCGCATGGTGGGGGTCAACACGGCGCTGGCCGGCATCGGGGTCGGCCTCGCGGTGCCGATCAACGCCACGACGCGGGAGATCATCACGACCCTGATGACGCACGGCCGCGTCCGTCGCGCGTGGCTGGGCATCGCCGGCACGCAGGTGCCCCTGCCGCCGCACCTCGCCGAGCGCCTCGGCTCGCCCACCGGGTTGCAGATCTCCGGAGTCTCCCCCGGCAGCCCCGCATCGCAGGCCGACCTGCACCGCGGGGACATCGTGGTCGAGCTCGACGGCAGCCGGGTGGTGACGGCGACGGCCGTGCAGAAGCTCATGGTCGAGCACGCGATCGACCGGCGCATCGAGGTCACGGTCTGGCGCAACGGCGCGCTGGTCGACGTGCTGGTCTTCCCACGGGAGCTCGCGCTGCCCTGACGGAGTCGTCCGGTACCGCACAATCGTCGCGTGAGCGCACCCGAGCACCGGCGTCCCCGTGACCGACCCCGCGCGACCCGCGCTCTCGCCCTGGTCCTGGGACCGCTGCTCCTGGCCGCGGTCGTCGCCATGGCGCTCACGTGGCCTCACGACACCGAACCCACGGGTCAGCGCGCCGGGCTGGTCGACGTGGCCGTGGAGCACGTGACCGCCACGGTCACCGGCACGCGGACCGAGCAGTGCGAGTCCACCATCGAGGACCGCCTGCCCGACGGCACACAGCCGGACCGTGTGCAGTGCCTCCGGGTGCTCGCCACGGTCACGTCCGGCGCGCAGGCGGGGACGGACATCGAGGTGTGGGCGACCTCCACCGTGACCGCGGGCGACGTGCCGGACGGGACGCGGATCGTCGTCCAGCACTACCCCGCGGCCGACGGCGCCCCGGAGGCGTGGGCGTGGTCGGACTTCGCGCGCGGCGTGCCCCTGGCCACCCTCGCGCTCGCGTTCGTGCTCGTGACGGCGCTGGTCGCGGGGTGGCGCGGGCTGCGCGCCATCGCGGGCCTGGTCATCGCCTTCGTGGTGATCTGGCAGTACGTGCTGCCCGGGCTGATTGCCGGCGAGGACGCCGTCGTCCTGGCCCTGAGCGCCTCTGCCGTGATCATGGCGATCGTGCTCTACCTCGCGCACGGGTTCTCGCTGCGCACGAGCACCGCGCTCCTGGGCACCCTCACCGGGCTGGTCCTCGTCGGCGCCCTCGGCGCGCTCGGCGCGCACGCGGCCCACCTGTCGGGAGCCACCTCCGAGGAGGACTTCCGACTGGCCGCCCTGCTCGGCGACAACGGCGCCGCCGGCCTGCGCGGGGTGTTCCTCTGCGGGGTCGTCCTGGCGGGCCTGGGCGTGCTCAACGACGTCACGATCACCCAGGCGTCGGCGGTCTGGGAGCTGCGCGCGGCCGACCCCGGTGCCAGCTGGCGCGGGCTGTTCACCGGGGGGATGCGGATCGGCCGGGACCACATCGCCTCGACGATCTACACCATCGCGTTCGCCTACGCGGGTGCGTCGCTGCCCGTGCTGCTCCTGCTCCAGATCTACGGCCTGCCGCTGGCCCAGACGCTCACCGGCGGGGAGTTCGCGCAGGAGATCGTACGGACCCTGGCCGGCGCGATGGGGCTCATCCTCGCCATCCCGTTCACCACGGCCATCGCCGCGCGCGTCGCGCTCGGGCAGCCCGCCGACACCTTGCGCTCCTCGCCCGAGCACAGCCACGCGCACTAGCGGGCGGGCGTGTCACGTCTCGGCGGGCTGTCCGGTCGAACGTGTGGCCGGCGCGTCGCCGGTCATCGGAACCGGGAGGTCACGTCATGAAGGTCGTCGTCATCGGAGGGACCGGGCTCATCGGCTCGAAGCTCGTCGCACTGCTCTCCGCCCAGGGCCACGAGGCCGTGGCAGCGTCGCCCGGGACGGGCGTGAACACGCTCACCGGCGAGGGCCTGTCCGCGGTGCTGGTCGGCGCCGAGGTCGTGGTCGACGTGTCGAACTCGCCGTCGTTCGAGGCGGCGGCCGTCCTGGAGTTCTTCGAGACGTCCACGCGGAACCTGCTCGCGGCCGAGGCCGTCGCCGGCGTGCGGCACCACGTCGCACTGTCGGTGGTGGGCACCGAGCGGCTGCCCGACAGCGGGTACTTCCGCGCCAAGATCGCGCAGGAGAAGCTCATCGAGAGCTCCCCGGTGCCCTACTCGCTGGTGCACGCCACCCAGTTCTTCGAGTTCCTCACCGGGATCCTGGACTCCGCGACCGACAGCTCGATCGTGCGGCTGGCGCACGTGCTCATCCAGCCGATGGCCGCCGACGACGTCGCCGCCGGGCTGCTCGACGTCACGCTGGGTGCGCCGAGGAACGGGCGGGTCGAGATCGCCGGACCGGAGCGGTTCCGGCTCGACGAGCTCGGTCGTCGCGTCCTCGCAGCGCGCAGCGACCCGCGCGCCGTGGTCACCGACCCCGCGGCGACGTACTTCGGCGCGGTCCTGCAGGAGGACACGCTGGTCCCGCTGGGCGATGCCGGCCTCGGTGCCACGCGGCTCGAGGACTGGATGGCTCGGTGACCCCTAGCCTGTGACGGTGGCCAGCGACACCGCCGACAACACTGCCGCACCCACAGCGCGGTGGAACGCGAACGTCCCCGACACGGACGTGAGCGCCTTCGAGGACGTGCGCCCGCGACTGTTCGGCATCGCCTACCGGATGCTGGGCAGCGTCGTGGAGGCCGAGGACGTGGTGCAGGACGCCTGGCTGCGCTGGCAGGGCACGGACCGCCGCGAGGTGCGCAACCCTGCGGCCTTCCTCACCACCACGACCACGCGTCTCGCCATCAACGCGACGACCTCGGCGCACGCCCGCCGCGAGACGTACATCGGCCCGTGGCTGCCCGAGCCGGTGGACACCAGCGCGGACCCCGCCCTGGGGGCCGAGCGGGCCGAGGCGCTCGAGACGGCCGTCCTGCTGCTCCTCGAGAAGCTCGGCCCCACCGAGCGCGCGGCGTACGTGCTGCGCGAGGCGTTCGGGTACTCCTACCGGGAGATCGCCGACGTGCTGGACGTCTCGGAGGCGAACGCGCGGCAGATCGCCCGGCGGGCGCGCGAGCACCTGGAGTCCGAGCGGTCTGCGCCGGCGTCACCGGCTCAGCAGCGCAGGCTCCTCGAGTCGTTCGTGGCGGCCGCGCGGGTCGGGGATCTCGACGGGCTGGAGCGCCTGCTGGTCGACGACGTCGTGGTCCGTCCCGACGGGGGTGGGGAGGTGCACGCCTCGCGCGTCGAGCTGGTCGGTGCCGCACGCACGGTGACGTTCCTCGACAACATCCTGCGCAAGTACTGGCAGGACTCCACCCTGCGGATCGTCGAGGCCAACGGCGGCACCGCGCTGCTGGTGACGGAGGCAGACGGCCGTCCGCAGGCGATCGTCACGCTCGACGCCTCCGCGCGCGGGATCGAGCGGGTGTTCATCCAGGTCAGCCCGAGCAAGATGCGTCGGTTCGCGCCGGGCGCCTGACGTCTGTCACGTTCCGGCGCGCTGCGTGGTCGAGAAGGTGTGACACACATGCAGAGGATCGTGATCGTAGGCGGTGGCTATGCGGGCTTCTACGCCGCCTGGAACCTGGAGAAGAAGCTGCGCCCGGACGAGGCGGAGATCACCGTCATCGACCCGCGCCCGTACATGACGTACCAGCCGTTCCTCCCCGAGGTGATGGCGGGGTCGGTCGAGGCGCGGCACGCCGCCGTCTCGCTGCGCAGGCACCTGCGCCGCTCGAAGGTGATCGCCGGCCAGGTGACCCGGGTGGAGCACGCGCGGCGCACGCTGCGGTTCCGCCCCGCCGACGGGGACGACGTCGAGCTGGGCTACGACGTCATCGTGATCACCGCCGGCGCGGTCACGCGGAAGTTCCCCGTGCCGGGGATCGCCGAGCAGGCCATCGGCATGAAGCACGTCGAGGAGGCCGTCGCCATCCGCGACAAGCTGCTCACCGCCTTCGACCGCGCCTCCGTCCTGCCGCCCGGACCGGAGCGGCAGCGACTGCTGACCGTGACGTTCGTCGGCGGCGGCTTCTCGGGCGTGGAGGGGTTCGGCGAGCTGTTGTCGCTGGCCACCGCACTGCTCGACTCCTACCCGGAGCTCACGCTCGCCGACCTGAGCTTCCACCTGGTCGAGGCCGCGGGCCGGATCCTGCCCGAGGTCACCGACGGTCCCGGACGCTGGGTGGTGCGGTCGCTCGAGGAGCGCGGCGCCCACGTGCACCTGAACACGCAGCTCGTCTCGGCCGTCGACGGGCACGTGGTGCTCTCCACCGGCCAGGAGTTCGACTCCGAGCTCATCGTCTGGAGCGCGGGCAACGCCGCCAACCCCGTGGTCGCCCAGCACACCGACCTTCCCGTCGACGAGCGCGGCTTCCTGCGGGTCCGGGCGGACCTCCGGATCGGCACCGAGGCCACAGCCGTCCCGGACGCGTGGGCGGCCGGGGACGACGCCGCCGTGCCGGACGTCGCCGCGGGGACACCCGGCGCGCGCACCGTCCCGAACGCGCAGCACGCCGTGCGCCAGGGCAAGCACCTCGCCGCCAACATCACGGCGGTCCTGCGCGGGAGGCCACCGAAGGACTACGTGCACCAGAGCCTCGGGGTGGTCGCGACGCTCGGTCTCGGTCGCGGGGTGTTCCAGTACCGCCGGATCGTGATCACGGGCTTCCCCGCCTGGCTCCTGCACCGGGGCTATCACGTGCTCGCCGTCCCGACGTGGGAACGCAAGGTCCGGGTGCTGGCGGTCTGGGTGGCGTCGCTCGTCTTCGGGCGCGACATCGTCTCGCTGGCGAGCGTGCAGCGACCGCGCGAGGCGTTCGTCACCGGCGGGGTCCCTCGCCCACGATAGCTCGACGGTCGCACCTCGGCACGGACTCTCTCGAGGCTGGGACTGCCTGGGCGTACGGGACGCCGGTCGTCCCTGGGCTCGACTCCGTCACCGTCACACCGTGACGTCGGGCGACAACCCCTCGAGAGCCGCCCGGCGCACCGTCGGCTCGTCGGGCCATGGGACGGACGGCCGTCCCGGGTGGGCCGGGAGCTGCATCACGACGAGGGCGCCGCGCTCAGGTGCGACGCCGGCGCGGACCCGCCCGCCTCGGGCGGCGACCATGTCGCGCACCAACCCGAGCCCGAGGCCGGTCTGCGAGAGCTCGTCGCGCGGAGCCCGCGCCTCATCCTGACCGTTGATCGCCGCCCGCAGGTCGGCGCTCAGCCCCGGTCCCGAGTCGGCTACGACGATCTCGACCCATCGCGCGCCGCGCGACCCGCTCAGCCGGACCGTGTCCCCGTCCTTCGTATAGCGCAGTGCGTTCTCGATCAGCGTGTCCAAGCAGGCGCGGAGCCGCTCGCCGGACCCGAGGATGGCGCCCGCGCGGGTATCCACCACCCAGACCCGGTCAGCCACCTGCCCCCACCTGTCGACCGTCTCCCGCAGCAGCTCGTCGACGTCCACGCGCCCGAGGTCCGCACCGCCCTGGAAGCGGATCGCCCGCACCAGTCGCTCGGTCGCGCGAGTGAGCCGGCTGAGCTCGTCGTCGATGACCGACAGGTCGTGCCGCTCACCCGCGTCGACCACCCGGGCCAGGAGCAGCTCGACGTACCCGCGCGCGATGGTCAACGGTGTGCGCATCTCGTGCGATGTCAGGCGCGTGAGCCGCTCTCGGTCGGCCGCCTCCCGGTGCTCCCGCTGCGCCATGGCGGTGACTGTGCGCAGGGCAAGCTGGCGCCGCCGCACGTGCCACACCCCGAGCACCACGAGCAAGGTCATCAGCGGGATCTCGGTCGTCTCCTGCCACGGGATGTAGCCGGTCGCCGCCCTGAGCAGCAGCACAGCACCCGTGGCCGCAGCGCACAGGGAGAGCCCGACCACGGCCCACCGCAGCGGCCAGTTGCCGAGGGCGTACAGCAGCGCGAAGGCCGCCCACGCGAGGTGGTACGGGATCGTCTCGTTGCCGGGCCAGACCCACATCAACGCCGTGCACAGGCCCGCGAAGACGAGCCACGCGAGGTAGAGGCCCGCCCGTGCGTGCCCGTCCCCGGGGGCCGGTGGGGGCTCAGTCGCCGTCGAAGCAGTATCCGACACGGCGCACCGTCTCGATCGTGGCGTGGGTCCCGAGCTTGCCGCGCAGCCTTCGTACGCACACCTCGACCACGTTGCTGCCGGGATCGAAGTCGAGACCCCACACGGCCTGCAACAGCTCGTCGCGTCGGCAGACCTCACCTCGCCTGCGCATGAGATGGGCGAGGAGGGAGAACTCCCGCTCCGTCAGGGAGACCTCGCCGTCGGGCAGGTGCACGCGTCGGCGGTCGAGGTCGAGACGGATCCGCCCCGCGCTCAGGTACCGCGACTCGGCGGGCGGCGTCCGCTGGGTGCCCAGGTGGCGGCGGGTCCGGGCGAGGAGCTCGACCAAGGAGAACGGCTTGGCGACGACGTCCACGGCCCCGCGCTCGAGGGCCTGCACGCGCGCGGCGACGTCGGTGACCGCGGAGAGCACGATCACCGGCGTCGCGTCCTGGCGCTGCCCGAGAGACGAGAGCACCGACAGACCGTTGCCGTGCGGCATGAGCAGGTCGAGGAGGACGAGGTCGATGCCTCCCGATGCGAGACGGTCCAAGGCGCTCTGACCGTCGGCGACAGTCACCACCTGGTGCCCCTCGGCGGACAGCGACCGTCCCACGAGCGCGCGGATGCGCTCCTCGTCGTCGACCACCATCACCGTGCTCATCGAGCCGCCCCCGCAGACATCGATCAGCCGCCGCGTCGTTGCAGCGGAACTACGGCCTTGCCGCGTGATCCCTTGGCAGCATCCTGCGGACCGGCGCCGAATGCACGCAAAACGGGTGAACTTCACCCCGTCCGAGATCCGTCCGAGTCACATGACGTCCAGATGACGGACTCATGACGGCTTCGCCATGAACACGAACCGGGGCGGGTCGACGGACGACCTTGGGGGGCAGGGCGTCCGGGAAGGTGCAGCGCATGCATGGACAGGCGGCAGTGACGGCAAGGATCCCTGCGTGGCGGAAGGCCTGCTCGGGCGTCGCCGCGCTCGCGCTGTCGGTGGCGATGCTCGTCGCGCTGCCGGCCGTCGCGGCCCACGCGGCATCGAACGAGCTGCACCTGCGGGTGATCAGCGCACGTACCGAACCCCGTGCGTTCGGCGGTGCCGGTGTCGACAAGGGCGCCGTCGTGACCGACTTCCAGTTCCTGGTCAGCGTCGACAACACGGGGACCACCGAGCATCGCTCCCCCGACCCGGGCACCGGGTGCGCGCCGAGCGACGCCGGCTACCCGCAGTCCTGCTCGTGGCCGTCGATCCGCGACGTCCCCCGCTCGAGCACCATCTACACGCACGGGGACCAGGGCGACGTCACCGGGGCGAGCTCGGTGAGCCTGCCCGACGGGCGCTACCTCGTCTCCGTGCTGGCGGACGGCTACAAGATCGACGGCGCCCACGTGACGATGCCGTTGACCGACCCGACCGAGATCGTGGTCGAGCTGCAGCCCAACCCCCTGCCGGACTCGACCCTGCGCGGCCAGGTGTTCGCGGACACCGCCCCGACCAACGGCACCCTCGACCCCGGCGACGTCGGCCTGGCCGGCTTCGTCGGCCAGATCACCGACTACCTCGGCGAGATCAGCACCGACGTCTACGGCAACCCCCTGTGCACCACCTACGTGGGCGAGGACCCGGTCACGCACCAGATCCCCCTGGCGGACCTGGACGCCGACATGGCACCCGTCGTCGCCACCGTGGGCGGCCAGTGCGTGAGCGACGCCGACGGCATGCTGACCATCCCCCACCTGGGCACCAACCGGTACGCGTTCTCGGCCATCCCGCCCGACGGGCAGTCCTGGATCCAGACCACCACCCTCGAGGGCAACCACGACTGGGACGCCTGGGTGATGGAGGGCATGACGGGGTACGACACCGAGTTCGTCCATGGTGGCGAGCAGGTGCCGCAGCCCCTGTTCGGGTTCGCCCCGCCGACCCACGACGGGCAGCCGCTGTCGCCGACGGCCGCCGGGCACGTCACCGGCACCGTCGTCGGGATCAAGACCTACACCCCCCCGAAGGGCGGAGCCTTCGACTTCTGGGGCGGCAACACCGGGACCAAGGTGGACAAGCCCATCGTGCGCCCGTGGCTCTCGCTGGCTGACCTGCAGAACGGCGACCAGGCCGTCTGGGTGGGACGCGGCGACGCGAACGGGCACTTCGACATCTCCGGCGTGCCCGACGGCAACTACATGCTCAGCTGGTGGGACGAGCCGCAGGACTACAACCTCAACATGCTGAACGTGACGGTCAGCAACGGCGGGACCGAGGACCTGGGCACGGTCGGCCTCAACGGCTGGTGGACCACCTACGACGGGTACGTCTTCAACGACACCAACCGCAACGGGAAGAAGGAGGCGGGCGAGTCCGGGGTCTCGAACTTCACGCTCACCCTGCGGCGCCAGGAGAACTCGCTCATGGACCGCGGCCAGACCTCCGCGACCACCGACGCCACCGGGCACTACTACTTCGAGTCCGCCTACCCGCTCGGCGAGTGGCTGGTCATGGAGGCGTACAGCGACTCGTTCTACACGACCGGCGTGACGTACCAAGCCGACAACCAGCCGACCCCGACCACGGTCAAGGGCGCCGGCGTCGACGTCGGCGTGCTCAACATCATCGGCCTCGGCGGCCGGATGGACTGGGGCGTGCACGCGTACGACCCGACCGGTGCCAACCACGTCGACCCACGCAACGGCGGCATCGTCGGCACGGTCAGCTACGACACCACGCGCAACGAGCTCGACCCGCAGTACGCCGTGTCCGAGGACTGGCAGCCAGGCGTGTCCGGCATCCCGGTCGAGCTCTGGACGCCCGTGCCCTGCGGCACGACGAGTGCGCCCTGCGACGCGAACGAGCAGTACGAGCTCGCCGCGGACGGCTCGTACGCCACCGGCACGCTGATCAACGAGTTCGTGACCGAGCACTGGAGCCGACCCACGGGCTGCACCGCGCGGGACGTCGACGGCAACCCCCTGGTCCACGGCACGGACGAGAACGTGCTGGCACCGAACCAGGAGACGGACGGCGAGTGCCTGTCGAGCTTCATGCAGGAGATCCAGTTCGGTCCCTACCCGACCGACCAGGGGACGCCTGACGCCAACTTCGGCGCCTCCGTCGACGGCAACTACGGCTTCGGCGACGGCTGCCTCGACGGGTCTCTCGTCGTGCCCGACCCCGCGGTCGAACCGTTCGAGCCGACGTGCCCCGGCGGGTTCACCCCGCTGGGCGCCGGCGACTACCTGGTGCGGCTCGACGTCCCCGACGACGCCACCGGCGAGCCGACGTACAAGGTCACCGGCGAGGAGGACATCAACATCGGCAACGGCGACCAGATCGTCCCGCAGGTCCCGCCACCGGCGTGCGCCGGCGCCCTGCACACCGTGGACGTCGAGGGCGACGGGACGGACGGGTACGGCCAGGTCGTGGGCGACGGCGGCGTCACCAACGACGTCCCCGTGGGCGTGACCGTGCCCGCCTCGACCGCCACGCACAACACCACGTTCGTGGACATCGGAGGGTCGCCGTACGAGGGCACCCCCCGCCCGCGGTGCGACACCAAGCTGGTGCGCGTCAACAACGGCAAGTCGATCGTGCCCATGTTCAACGTCTTCACCGACGTCCCGATCCCCGCGCGCCTGCGAGGGCTCGTGGTCGACGACATCAACTTCTCGACCGACAAGCGCTCGACGATGTACGGCGAGAAGGCCGGTGTCCCGTTCGCCCCCGTCGGGATCTACGACTTCAGCGACCGGCTCGTCTACACCGCCGAGTCCGACTTCAACGGCATCTACGACGTCCTGCTGCCCTCGACCAACCACATCAGCTGCCCCACGCCGTCCGGGGTGTGCGCGAACATGTACCGGTTCGTGGCCAACGACCCGGGCGTCCCGGGGCACCTGAACCCGAACTACAACCCGCGCTACCGCACGATCGCCACGGAGTTCGAGGCGTTCCCCGGGCTGATCATCCCCACCGACCTCGCACCCACCCAGGTGGGCATGACCATCGAGTCCCCTGGGACCGGGCTCCCCCAGGTGGTGACGTGCAGTCTGGACGCGGCCACCCCGCAGCTGCTCGCGGTGTCGCAGCCGTACGTCCGTGACACGGGTGCGTTCACCATCACGGGAACCGGGTTCGGCGCCGCCCAGGGCACGGGCCGGGTCACCCTCGACGGCACGACGGTTCTGCCCACGACGTCCTGGACCGACCAGCAGATCGCCGTGACGGTCCCCGCCTCGACCGCACCCGGACCGCACCAGCTGGCAGTGACAGCAGGCAACGGCCAGAGCACCGTCAACGGCCTGACCTTCCACGTGCTGCGCAGCGGCTTTGGCGCCTTCCCCGCGGGCGGCGTGCTCGACGACTTCAACCGCAGCACCGCGAGCACCACCCAGACGCTCGGGGGCAGCTGGGGCGGCCTGGCGAGCCTCCTCGCGGCCCTGTACCGGATCACACCGACCACGCCGGCCGGCGACGCCAACCAGGCGCAGGTCCGCGGCATCGGCGGGAGTGTCTACCGCAGCGCGGGCAGCGCGTTCGGTGCGAACCAGGACGCGTACGTCACCTTCACCAAGACCGTCGTCGGGAGCGGAAACCGCCAGGCGGGCGTCCTGCTCAAGGTCGGCACGAGCGTGCTCGGCACCCTCAACAGCTTCATCTCCGTGACGTACAACGCCACCGTGGGCGCGGTGATCGTCTCGACTGCAGCCACGCCGACGCAGAGCGTGAACCCGGTGGTCCAGGCGACACTGCCCGGCATCACGTTCGCGAACGGCGACCAGCTGGGCGCCCGCGCACTCGCGGACGGCACCGTCGCCGTGTACAAGAACGGCGCACTCGTGGGCACCACCAACGTCACCAGCGGTGTCAGCCCGTGGCCGGCGGCGCTCGCCTCGGGCGGCGGCCGGATCGGGATCAGGTCGGTGGGCAGCCTCGCCGCCAGCCTGAACGCCCCCAACGACGTCCGCCTCGACAACTTCGGCGGTGGCACCGTCGTCGTCCAGCCCGGTGGCTACCTGCCGAACGTGTACGAGGTCGGCCCGGGCAAGGCGTACTCAAAGATCCAGCCTGCGCTCGACGCCGCGTTCTCCAGCGCGGGCGACGACCTGGTGGTCGTCTACCCCGGTCTGCCCGACCTGACCGACCCGCGGAACAACCCCCGCGGCGCGTACTACGAGAACCTCATCGTCGCCTCCCCGGTCAAGCTGCAAGGCGTCGGGCCCGGCGGGTTCCAGGGCAGCACGTTCGTCCCCGGCTCGATCATCGACGCGAGCGCGTTCGGCGGCGACAGCGTCCTGGCCACCGACTGGTACACCAAGCTCGGCACGCTCACGTGGGACGGAAACCAGGACGTGAACGACGGCGAGGCGATCTATGTGCTGGCCTCGCAGAACGCCACCACCGCCGCGGGGCAGGCGCGTCAGTTCACGGCCGCCTTCAAGGCCGCCATCGACGGCTTCGACATCCGTGGCGGCGACCAGACGGGCTTCCCGGGGAACATCAACGACCTCACCGGTGGACCCACCGGGCTTCCCCCGAACATCGTCACGCAGGGCGGCGCGATCATGGCCAACGCGTACGCGCGGCACCTGCAGATCACCAACAACGTGGTGCAGAACAACGGCGGCGGATACGGGACCATCCGTCTCGGCACGCCCGACCTGCCGGTGCCCGACACGAGCCAGCACAACGAGGACGTCCGGATCGCCAACAACCGGATCATCTCGAACGCCGGCACCAACCTGGCGGGTGGCATCGGCATCTTCGCCGGGGCGGACCGGTACGAGGTGGCGCGCAACGACATCTGCGGCAACTTCTCGCTCGAGTACGGCGGCGGCGTGAGCGCCTACGGCCTGAGCCCGAACGGGAAGATCCACCACAACCGCATCTACTTCAACAACTCGAACGACGAGGGCGGCGCCATCATGATCGCCGGCGAGCTGCCGGCGACGCCCGGGACGCTCTCACCCGGCTCCGGCCCGGTCGACATCTACGCCAACCAGATCCAGGCCAACCTGGCCAACGACGACGGCGGCGGCGTGCGCTTCCTGATGGCGGGCAACTACCCGATGCACGTGGTCGACAACATGATCGTCAACAACGTGTCCACTCACGAGGGCGGCGGCATCGCCATCGACGACGCCCCGAACGTGCGGGTCTACCACAACACGATCATGAAGAACCTGACGACGGCCACGGCCGTGACGTCCGACGGTCAGCCGATGCCCGCAGGTCTGTCCAGCACGGGCAACAGCGACGAGCTGCAGGCGACCCTGCCCGCCGGCTCACCACTGTTCAGCAACCCCCTGCTGTTCAACAACATCTTCTGGGACAACCGGGCCGGCACCCGCGCCGGGACCACCGTGGCCGGCATCGGCCTCGAGGGGGACGCGACGCCGATCGACCACTGGGACCTCGGCACCGGCGACGGCAGCGGTCTCCTGGCCCCGACCACCTCACTGCTGCAGCAGCCGGCGAGCCCGCACCCGTACACGACGAGCGCGACCAACTGGGTCGGCGTGTCCCCCGCCGTCGTCCAGGAGTACGACGTCTCCGTCGCGTTCGCGACGTGGCGCCAGAACCCGGCATTCGTGGATGCCACCCTGGTGACGCTCGAAGCCCCGCCGAACCTGCTGGGCAACTACCACCTGTCCGCCTGCCCGGGCTCTCCCGCGTGCAACTTGGGAGCTGCAGCCACGGCCGTGCCGTCGTACCAGCAGCCGCCCGCCGCGCTCGGCGCGCCGCTCCTCGACATCGACGGTCAGACACGCCCGGCACTGGGCGGCTTCGACAGCGGCGCCGACGAGGTCGGCGGCGGTCAGGCGCCGGCTCCACTCACCTTCTCGACGCTCGGCACCACGAACCCGACCGAGCTGACGGAAACGGCCGACGACGCCGACGTCTACCGCTGGACCGGCACCGAGTTCACCCGGTCGGTCGACGTCTCGGCGATCACGAACCCGCTGCCCACGAGCGCGAACGTCGACGGCCTCGACCGGATCGACGACTCGCACTTCTACCTGTCCTTCAACGACGCGGTCACGATCGCGCTCCCCGGACCTGACCTGGCCGTGCAGGACGAGGACGTCGTGCTCTACGACGCGGGTACCTGGTCGATGTTCTACGACGGCAGCGCGAACGGGCTGGCCGCCACCGATCTCGACGCGATCAGCGTCGTCGGCGGCACGCTGTACTTCTCGACCGACAGCACGACAGTCCCACCGGGCGCCGGTGGCACGGGCGACGACGCCGACATCTACCGGTGGAACGGCGGCAGCTCGTACACCCGGATGCTCGACGCCTCGGCCGTCGGCTGGTCGACGGCCAACGTCGACGGGCTCGTCTGGGTCGACCCCACGCACGTCTTCCTGTCCTACAGCACCGACACCACGGCGCCCGGCGCCCTGGCGGCCCAGGACGAGGACGTCGTCCGCAACGACGGTGGCACGTGGTCCACCTACTTCGACGGCACCGTCCTGCGGCTCACCGCGGACGCCCAGGACCTGGACGCCTTCGATGTCCCCTGACCTGTTCCGCCACCCGAGGGGAGACAGCGGGATGACTGCCAGTGAAGGCCTCAGCCGACGCCAGTTCCTCCAGGTCGCCGGCGGGATGGCAGCCGTGGCCGGCGTGGCGTGGACGGGCAGGGTGCTCATGCCCGAGCCCGCCATGGCCGCGGGTGGCGCTGCCGACCTGGCCCTGGGCGGGACCGACGGGTGGATCTACCTGCCGCCCACCCCGGCGATCCCGCCGTTCCACCCCGACAGCTACGCCCCGGCTCCCTTCACCACGTACGCGTTCGGCTTCCGGAACGTCACGGGGCTCACCCCCACCCAGAGGGCGAACCAGAAGAACAAGGCGCAGCACTCCGCGCCCCTGTTCTGGGTCAGCCAGTACGACCCGGCCCACCCGGTCGACTTCCTCGTGCAGCTGGTCAACCTCGGCCTGGCGCAGCGGCCCGACCTGTTCGACGCGCACACGCTGCACTGGCACGGGTTCCGCAACGTGATCCCGTTCTTCGACGGTGAGCCGACCGGATCGGTGTCCGTGCCCATGGGGCGCGAGTTCACGTATGCCTACCGTCCGCGCCACCCGGGCACGTACATGTACCACTGCCACGTCGAGGACGTGGAGCACGTGCACATGGGCATGACCGGCCTCGTCTTCGTCCGCCCGCTGCAGGACGGGAACACGTCCCTGTTCCCGAGCGGCAAGTACATGTACAACGACGGCGACGGCTCGACGGGCTTCGACCGTGAGTTCGCGATGTTCCTGTCCGAGGTCTGGGCGGAGTCGCACTGGGCGGACGCCCACATCCAGCTGCCGGAGTGGAGCGACTACCGCGCCGACTTCGCCCTGCTGAACGGGCGCGTGTACCCCGACACCGTCGCGCCGAACGGCTCGATCGACCCGTTCCACCCCGTGAGCGACGCCACCGGGGACCTGATCGCGCCGGCCGGGTTCCCGAACTTGAAGTACCAGCCGCACTCGTCCCTGGTGACCTGCAACACCGGCGAACGCGTGGCGCTGCGCTTCGCGAACCTCGGGTTCCGCGAGCAGGCGATGACGCTCTCCGGTCTGCGCATGCGGGTGGTCGGCCGGGACGCCACCCCGATGCGCGGGCGCGACGGCACCGACACGTCCTACGAGACCGACACGCTCAACATCGGACCGGGCGAGAGCTACGACGTGGTGTTCACGGCACCTGCCAAGCAGGGTGCCGGCGCGTACGACACCTACATGCTCTACAACCGCGCGTACGCCCGCTCCGGAAACCGTGCACCGGGCGGGTTCGGGGGTCAGGCCACCGAGGTCCGGGTGTACGCCGGCGGCGTCGCCCCGCAGGCCTATCCGAACGACTGGGGAGTCTGAGCGCCGTGACCACCAACCGACCCCGTCGGGCCCTGCGCGGACCTGCGCTGGCCGCCCTGCTGGCGCTGGCGTGGGCCACGACCTCCGCGCTCACCGGCGCCGCACCCGCCGTCGCCGAGACACCGCCCCGGGTCGGCATCGTCTGCACCACCGGCGCGGGCGGCGCGGCGGGGAGCCCGATCTTCGACCTCACCACGCGGACCGGGTACATCAGCCTGCCCGACGGCAACACCGCGTTCATGTGGGGGTACTCCAGCGGGTTCGACGCCTTCCAGCACCCCGGCCCGGTGCTGTGCGTGAACGAGGGCGACGAGGTGACCGTGATCCTGCACAACACGCTCCCGGAGGCGGCGTCGATCGTGTTCCCCGGCCAGGAGGACGTGCGCGCTGACGGGGCCCCTGTGAGCCCCGTGCTCAGCGCCGGGCGGGTGACCTCGTTGGCGCCCACGGCCGCGGCAGTCGACGGCACGGTCAGCTACACGTTCACGGCCGGCCACCCCGGCACGTACCTCTACGAGTCCGGCACCAACCCCGAGAAGCAGGTGCGGATGGGGCTGTTCGGGGCGCTGATCGTACGGCCCGAGATGGGACCCGCATTCGCCTACGACCGTGCGGACAGCCAGTTCACGCCGTCCGAGGAGTTCATGGTGCTCCTCTCGGAGATCGACCCGTACCAGCACGCGGCGGTCGAGGCGGGGACGCCCTTCAACATGAACAGCTACCACCCGCGGTACTGGCTGATCAACGGACGCGGCTTCCCCGACAGCATCGCTGACAACGGTGCGTCCTGGCTGCCCACGCAGCCGTACGGAGCGCTGGCGTCCGTGAACCCCTACGACGCCTCGACGCACCCCCAGCCGGGCCTCGCCCGCTACCTCAACGTCGGCACGGAGGACTTCCCGTTCCACCCGCACGGCAACAACGGGCTCGTGATCGGCCGCGATGGCCGACCGCTCGAGGGACCGACCGGCCAGGACCTCTCGTTCGAGAAGTTCGCCATCAACATCGGACCCGAGCAGACCTGGGACGTGCTGTTCCGCTGGTACGACGCCGAGGGCTACGACCCCGTCACCAATCCCGTGCCGGTGACGGTGCCGAGCCTTGCCAACCAGGTGATCGGCGTCTTCTACAGCGGCAGCCCGTACCTCGGGAGCTCGCAGACGCTCCCTCCGGGCACCCCGACCCTGAACCAGTGCGGCGAGTTCTACATCATCAGCCACAACCACGCCCTGTTCCAGATCACCTCGTGGGGCGCGATCATGACCGGTCCCATCACCTACATGCGGATCAACCCGCCTCCGCCCAACGACTGCGGATGAGCGGAGAGGTGGGGAGAACGATGATGCGCGCAACGAGCCTGCGGAGGACCGTCTCCGTCGTCGCTGCCGGCGGAGCGCTGGCCCTCGTGCTGGCCCTCGTCTCGCCCGCGGGGCCTGCCGCCGCGGCGACCGTGCCGATCGACCTGTGGGCGACGACCGGGACGACGACCCTGCCCGCGGGCGGCCAGTCCGTCACCGTCTGGGGCTACAGCCTCACGAACACTGCGGCCACCCGCCCAGGCGGACCGACCCTCGTCGTCGACGTCGGCGACACCGTGGACATCACGCTGCACAACATGCTCGGGGAGACCTCTGCCCTGCTCGTGCAGGGGCAGGGCATGGTCCCGGACCGCACCGGTGTGGCTCCGGGCGGCACGGCGCTGTACTCCTTCACCGCGAGCCGGCCGGGCACCTACCTCTACGAGGCGGGCCTGCTCCCGAACGCCCAGCACCAGGTCGCCATGGGCCTCTACGGAGCTCTCGTCGTGCGGTCCGGCACCCCGGGCCAGGCCTACGGCACCGCGGCCACGGCGTACGACGACGAGGCCGTGCTGGTGCTCAGCGAGATCGACCCCGCGCTGAACAACGCCGCCTCCCCGGCGAGCTTCGACATGCGCAAGTACGCACCCCGTTACTTCCTCGTCAACGGGAAGGCCTATCCCGACACCGACGCCGTCACCACGGCGGTCGGTCGCACGACCCTGCTGCGCTACGTCAACGCCGGCAGCCAGTACCACTCGATGTCCGTGCTCGGCGCGCACCAGACGGTCGTCGCGCTGGGCGGCAGCCCACTCAACCTCGCGCGGCAGTACGTCGCCGAGACGTTCGGCCCCGGCCAGACCGCGGACGCCCTGGTGACGCCCTCGGCTTCGGGGATCGACCGCGCCCTGGCGGTCCACGACGGCAACCTGCTGCTGCACAACAGCAACACCGCGGGGATCGGCGGGATGCTCACCCTCCTCGACGTCACCGGCACGGGTGCGGTCGACGACTCCGGTCCGGCGACGACGGAGGCGCGCAGCGCCGCCGACGTCACGGCGACCGTCAGCGACGCCGCCACGGGCGGGTCCGTCGTCACCGCAGCGGAGTACCACGTCGACTCCGTGACCGGCACCGGGACCGCGATGGAGGCGGTCGACGGGACGTTCGACGCCGCCACCGAGGACGTGGTCGGAGTCGGAGCCCCCGCGCTCGCGGGCCAGCACATCATCTACGTGCGCGGCCGGGACTCCCTCGGTCAGTGGGGACCGTTCAGCTCCGTGCTGGTCAGCGGCGGCGACGCCGTCGGGCCGGTGACGACGGCCGTGACCGTGGCCCCGGACGCCACGAACGGCACGGCTGCGGTGACCGTCTCCGCGACCGCGGACGACACAGCGAGCGGCGGCAGCGACATCGCCGCCGCGGAGCTCTTCCTCGACACCGTCGGCGCGGACGGCACCGGGACTCCCCTGGTGGTCGGCACGGCGGCGACCGTCTCCAGCATCGACGCGACGCTCGCCGCGGGGACCGTCAACGCCCTGACCGAGGGCGAGCACGTCATCTCGATCCACGCGCAGGACTCGTCCGGCAACTGGGGCGAGCACGCCACGGCGAGCCTCGTCGTCGACAAGACCGGACCGACGACGACCGCACCTGTGTCCGTCGCCGTCACGCCCAACAACGGCACGCTCCCGTACAACCCGAGCACGGCGGCCGTGCGCATCGCGACGACGGTGACCGACCCGTCGTCCGGCGGGGTCAACACGAGGATCGCGCGGGCCGAGGGCTTCATCGACTCCGTCGGTGCGGCCGGCTCGGGCTTCGTCGTGGCCGCCGCCGACGGCGCGTTCTCCGACCCGACCGAAGGCGTCTACGCCGACATCCCCCTGGCGACCGTCGCCGCGCTGAGCAACGGGTCGCACGTGGTGTCGGTGCGGGGTCGGGATGCGGCGGGCAACTGGGGGCCGGTCGCGACCGGGACCCTGGTGGTCGACAAGGTCCGACCGGTGATCTCGGCCCTGACCGCCACACCCAACCCGACCCTGGGCGCGACCACGATCACCCTGACCGGGACCGCCACCGACACCTCTGCCCTGAGCCGCGCCGAGTGGTTCCGGGGCACCGACCCCGGCCTGGGCCTGGCC